>DATLDF010000023.1:0-72321 GCA_035525975.1 Gemmatimonadaceae bacterium | reverse complement strand
AGAAGAGGCACGTGATCATCGGTAATTCCGCCCTGCTCTACAGGGAGAAAAACATCCTCATGTCCAAGATCCTTGGCAGTCTGCCAGACACGGTCGACTACTTCGGGGGCCGAGCTCACTGAGATCGCTTCCTTTTTGATCGTAAGCTCGCTGTCTCCAATCATGTCCCACAGTACACCAAACATCGGCTTGTAAGCTGAATCGACCGGATGTTTGGCGAAGTAGGCCGAACCTATAAGGACGTCAGCGAGCTTGTCGTCGAATGCCCCATAATCCTCGCCGTCTACAAACAAGAGATCGACGCCCTGAGCGGGCGGATTCTTCTTCAACGCGTCGCCGAGTGCGACGAACAATCCAACTCCCGACGCCCCGTCATTCGCCCCCGGCACCGGCAACTGCCGCTCGTCAGGATTCTCGGCCTGATCGCTGACCGGGCGAGTGTCCCAGTGCGTTACATATAGTATGCGGTCGGTCGCCTTGAGGTTGTAACGCGCGATGATGTTGCGCATGGGAAGCTGCTTTCCGTCCAGCGTCGTATGCGTCCAGCTCTGCACGATGACAGTGTCCGCCCGCTGCTTCATCTGAGCGATGATCCAGTCGCCGGCCCGTTGCGCCCCAACCGATCCCGGAATGCGGGGACCAAAGTCGACCTGGGCTTTTGCGTAACCGAGCGCGGCCTGTCCATCGAACTTTCCCGGATTGACCTGTCGCTCACCCTTGCAACTCGCCAGAAAGAGAAAAGTCAGGCATTGGACCGCCACCTTCCCGATAACGCGTCCTGACCGTTTTGGTCCTGTCACTTCAGGTCTCCAGCAAAGAATTGTAGGTGAAGCACGGCACTCAGTACGGTTTGCGTGAAGTTGCGATTCAGGTTCTTGTCAAAGCTCTCGACTCGCGAGTAGACAAAGCTCGACGAAACGTTCTCGGCCACGTCAGTATCAGCACTAACGCTGAACGCGCGTCGTCCATTGTCGGTCAGTCGGCTTTCGCGACTCAAAGCCAACGGGTTGAGTACGAAGTTATCACCGTGTGTGTTCTGGTAGCTAACGCGGGTTCGGATATCACTCTTCAGCTTCCATGAAGGGGGTGCTGTCCACGGCTTCGCGAGCTCGACGTTGATGTCGCTGTTCGCATTCTTCGAGCTCAATCCCGGGCGCGTCTCACGCCGTTGAGAGAATGCGTACCCAACGTTTGCCGAAAGTGGCCGGGCACCAGCAAATACGACTGATACGCTTGCCGGATAACTCCTCACGACCGTCTCGCCACGGTCAACCACAGAAGCAGGAAGAAGCGGAGCGCCATCGGCCGTAGTCTGGGGAATAGATATGAACTCAGGCTCCCTCGTATTGATCTGTCGCGTCTGCACTGCCCGCGCGCTTCCACCAACGCTCGAGATCACTCGTCGCAAACGATCGGGCTTCATGCTCCAGCGCAACGATAAATCCGGAAACACAACCTGCGTGCCGTCGGTCACGCCCTGCGAATCGTCGATGCGCCGTGTCCAGTTTCGCGCGCTTATAAGCTGATAGCGGTTGGCTATGCTCGCGCCGAACGGGAGCAGCACCGTGTGATTGGCCGAAAGCTGATGGACCAATCCCGCGCTGGTCGCGGGGCTACCGCCAATTGCCTTGAACCGGCCAACTCCGCCGAATGCCAGCTGATACGACAGCGGCGGCGAAAACGGACTTTGATCGAACACCGAGAGCAGACTTCTATTGTAGTTGATGTCGATTGGCTGGATTGAGGTGAGCATCCGGTGCATCAATCCCGTACTGTCGAAGTACAGCTCGGCCGCACGGGGCAGGTCGAGGGTCACACCGGCCGTTGTTGTCTGCGAGCTGCCAAGCCTGCGTGGCAGGCGAAGACTGTTGACTGAATCTTCGATTCTAAGGAAGCTGAGCGTGTTGGGGTCACGGAGCATGTTGTAGTTGCTTCCGAAATCGAGTCGCGGACGAATCCACACAGACACGGTTGGCGTGTAGCTGAAACCGGCCTGCACGTCACGCTCGCGCTCAAGCCCGGCGTCTGCGCCAAAAATTCGTCCGCGATCGGTACCCGTGATGACACCCAGCGGCGTGTCGTCTCCGTATCCCCGAAGATCGCGAATTGAATTGAAGTCTAGTCTGCCGGACAATGTCTTGGTGGGCCGAAGCTGGAACGAGGTCCCGTTCCGCCAAGTGCTCGTGAGTCCGGCAATCCGCCGAGGGATGTCGTCGATGGCCGCGGCCGGTTTCAGGAACGCAGAACGGTTGTCGCTTCCGCGGCTGTAAACGCTGGTAATATGAAGCTCGGCGGGAATCCATCGCGACGCGTCAGGCAGCAATGCGTTGGACAAATTGTAGTCAAGTCCAACCGAGAGGTTGCTCGCCTTTCCGTCGGCGTATTCGCTGCGCGCCCGGCCGGATGTGTACATCCCTGACAAGGAAAGGTTGTTCAGAAGGGGCGCCAGACGCGAATCTTCAATCAGAGTAGCGCGCGCCAGCGCGAATGTCACCGATGTGGCTGACGACTTTGGAGTTCTTAATCCCGCCACCACGTCGCCTTCGATATCAGTCCTGGACACGAACAGTGGATCGCTCGAAGCGCTGGCGTAGTTGATTGACACCGGCATCGAGATGTTGAGAGAACGAGGCAGCAGTTTCTCGACGTGAAAAGCAGAGCTGACGTTGACCGCGTTGTCGGTGAGGAAACTCGGGGCCTCGGCGAGCTGGCGGAAGTTTGGGTCACGACGACTCGCGTTCAGCCGGATGTCGGCGAAATCACTCGCCAGAATCGACATGGACACCTGACCCGCAAACCCGGCTGCATCGACGACACTTCCAAGCCGAATGTCATCGACCCACAATTCGACTGTATCACCCGGTGCAACTGGTCGGGCGGAATTGCCGATTCCAGTACGAATCATTCCAACTGAGAGCTCCTGCACAGCGGCAAGGTTTGGCGGAGTAACGCCAGGATCGGACGTGTAGGCGATGTAACCATCCGAGCACGCGACATAGCGGCTGCCGGCCGGCGGGAGAGGCGTAGCGGCAATCAAAGCCGAATCGAGTCCGGTGCACGAATTCTTCGTCACACCCTGGAGATACGCATTCTGAATTTCCGCCCGAAGCTTGAACAGTCGCTCGAAGTCGACTTTCACCTCGGGAAGCCACGCAGTGCGATCCGATCCTCCGTTCAGAGGCGTGCGGTACAGGTAGAAGTTGTTTGGGTCGCGCCCGATCTTCACGAAGAACTGCATGTCGCCATTGAGGCCCCAGCCGTTGCGAACTCCGCGCGCCCAGAGCCGCAGCTCCTTGTACGCCATGAAGCTCTTCTCGCCTTCGGGGAACCTGAAATACGCCTCGGCGCGATCGAACTGCGACAGGTTGCCGGCCGTCAGCCGAAGTGATTTTTCGTTGATCTGAACCCGGTTCGTTTGAAAGTTGCTGCGCTTGGTATCCGGCTCGTCGATGACGCCGGGCGGCGATTCGTACGTGATGCCACCGGGAAGATTTCTGTCCTGCGTGCCGATGACGTTCGCGTTGACGAAGCCAAGTCCCCCAATCTCCGATCCCACACCTCGCAATGTGGACTCGGCGCGCTTGATCCACGGTGCTCCGGTGAGGCGAAAACGCGCGATGGGCACTTGCATGAATTCGCCATCCGACGCGCCTGCCCCGGAAATCATAGTCATGCGCATCGCACGCATGCGGCGGAGCAGCGGCGCGCCAAGCGAATCGGACGGAGTTCTGAACGGTATTCGGAAGAGGACCCAGCACTGCTCCTCGGGATTTGGGCCGACCACGGTTTTGGGCGACAACCCGCAGACGCCGATTCGCGTGAAGCTGCTCGCGTCTGCCATGTTCACCACGTAACGGCGAATCTGTTCAGAGTTTCGTTCCGCGGTGGTCAGGTTGAGGGTGTTATCGGCGTCGATGTCCTCGTCGTCGAGGCGATTGTTCCCGACGGTGCAGTTGCTGCGTGCATCGCCAAGCAGTTGAATGAACGAGTAGCCGCCATGGCAGGTCGCGAAATTGCCGACGACCTCGACCTTGGGAGCGACTCCGGGAAGTGTATCGGTCACCACGTGGATTGCACCGGCGACGTCTCCAGCAAGTCCATTGTCGTTGACGCCCACGTTGAACGCTCTCGAGAATGGATCGCGCTCGCTGTCGAGACGGTCGATCCCCTGGAACGCCTTTCCCGCGTAGGTCGAGTCGAGGCCCGCATCAGTTCCCTTTGCGAGCTTAACAGTCAGGGTGTCGGGCGCAAAGGCGACGGTATTCTCCGACACGTCACCGAAATCGAGCACGAGTACAGGGTTCTTTCCGCGGCGTGCGGCCGATACCGGGACGCGCGCCCAGAACTCGATACTCTCGATGCGTGAGAGGTCGGATCCGCTTGGACCGAGGGGCGTTCTGATCGAGCGCCAGCGTCTACCCGGCAAAGTCTGGTTCACTCTCCACTCGAATTCCCCGTTGCCTCGCAAGCCGCCGATTTCCAGCGGATACAGCGTCATCCACAACAATGGCTCGGGGGCCGAGATTCCTGTTCCAATGATATTCGTGAGTGGATCGATGTCTTCAATGCGCGGCCGGTACGATTTTCCTGTCGCGTCGAGTCCGTCGCTTTGCCACGCCATCGTGGACGCCCGATTGAGATCGAGCACAGCAGGCCCGAATCGCGAGGGAATCAGTTTGCCAAGTGCGGGTTGGCTGCTGTAATACCATTGATTATCCGAGAGGGGCACCTGAATGCCACCCTCGCCTTCGAACGACTCAAGAAATGCCTGTCCTGCGGCATTTGGCTTTGGTCGACTCGCGGCCAGCTCTCCGGATACGTCGATTCGCGAAGGAACTGTTGTGTTTCCGAACGGCAGACGCGATACCATTGAAGTCAAAGGGCTCGCGTCAAAGCTGAACTGTCCCGTGACGCCGGCAACGAGAGACGCGGCCGGCTCGAAGCCAAGCGGAGGGCGATTGTAAGTGCTGTTCTGAGTTTGCGAAATCGCCGTGAAGTTGACACTGCCGTTAGCCAGGGGAAAATCTGCCGTCGCCCCAAGAATCGACGTTGGAGTTTCGGCGAAGACGGGGTTCTCTTCGAACTGTACTGTGACCTGCCGCGGGCGCGGAAACAGCGTGTCGGGACGCGAGAACGTCACTCGACCGAGATCGTAGTCGACCGTGTAGTCGCTTCCGCGCGAGAGTGGCAAGCCATCGACGAGGAGACGCTCCGAGTTGGGCCGGACCTGAATTGACCCGAGCATGAGGGTTCCACCTTCCCCGCTTCCTTCGGCCTGATACTTCACGCGGATGTGGTACACCGACGACGGCCGCTGCGCAGACTTCACGTACTCGGCTGGGGTCGTGTAAATCGTGTCGTTACTCGGATTGATGTTTCCGACAAGACCATTTCTCGCAAAAGGCCGCAGCGATGGGAAGACAAGAAAATGGTCGCGAATCACGTGCGACGAGGACGAGCCCAGGCTCAACTCGAAATTGGCGTCCGAAGGTCGCGGCCAGAGCCGGTTTTCGAGGTCGAACGTCGATGTGTTTGTCTTTTGAGCGAGCCCGAAGAGCTGGAGATAGGTGTTCGCGGCGTCGGGCGACGAGTCACTCGGCTTTTCCTGGTCGTCGCTCGTTCCGGTGACGACCTTCACTGACACGCTGGGACGTAAGACTTCAGGACCCCCGATACGATATACGCTTCGTATCTCCCGCTCGAACGCGGCGTCTGTCGGCTTTACTTGTGGGTCCCAGAGCAGGTTAGCGAACTGCTCGGCCTGCGGCCGATACTCGAGGTCGGGAGTGCCTCCCGTAGAGACATGAATTGTGTCCCGTCCGGCGACACGGACTCGATACGCGACGACGAGCCGTTCATTGTTCAACGACAGCGGGCGAACGAGCGCAATCCAAAGCTGCGACGCATCGACGTAATAATCGATTCCCTCGCGCAGTCGCTCGTACACCGGTCCGCGTCGCGAGAGGGGATCACCAAGAATCCTGAACTGCGGCCCGCTTGGGTTCGGTGGCTGCGCGCCGACTATCAGCCGATAAAGAAAGACTTTGGTAGGGCGAAGCGTGTCCGGAAGCGATCTCGCGAGCAGCTCCATCCGGCGGCTGTCGAGAATGTCGATGTTTGGATAGGATGAGCCGAGTAAGCGCGGAGACACGGTGAAGAAGAATCGCCGTGGCTCGAACTGGTGGTCTTCTATTCTTCGATCGATTGCCGACAGTGTTCGATCACCAACAGTGAACACCCGGTCGCTGACGATGTTGCCCTTTTGTTGAGCGACGATCCCCTTGATGCGGGCGGACCCGACCTTCATTATCGCCTGAAGACCGTAATTGCCGCTTGGAATCCCGGCGGTGATAAAACGTGAAGTAGCTGGCTGAAACGTGACATTGCCAAGCTCGATTCGCTGCACCAGCTCGTTTGACTTGCCTTCGTAGTTAACCGAGATGTTGTTTGAGCCGTCGAATTCCCGCTGCGTGTCGTAATCGACGTCCACGTGAACCCGCTCGGCAACGACCCCACCTGATCGCGCGTTGAACTGAAAGTCAGTAATTGGAAGGAAGTTGCTCTGGCAGTCGAACACCTGTTGAACGGAGCCGAAGGCACAGCGCTCATTCTGATTTTTCTCGGCCCTCAGCTCCATCCTCGCATTCAGCTGAAGCGACAGATCGGAATGCTCGGCGATGATGTCTCCGGCTTTCGCCGCAACCTTTCGCTGCGATCTGTCAGCCGGCGAGACGGCGAATGACGGCGTTTTTTCGGCAGTGGCGAAGGTCGACGCGGCCACCTGTCCCCAGACCGCCTGAATGATCGAGCGCATGTTCTGCTGAAAGGCCGTCGCTCGGGCTGCTTCGATCTGGGCGACAGCACGGCGATAGCTCTCCCGATCGGCCCGCGACAGCACAGTCGGCAGGTGCTGGAGGGAGTCGGAGCTCAACCTGATTCGTACGGTTGGTTTCGTGACAGTATCCCGTGGAGCGGGGGAAACCTGGACCGTATCAGTGGGTTGCTGCGCGCGGGCGCTTGACGGGAGCGCCATTGCCGCCGCCAAGGCGTACAAAAGCCCCCAGCGGTGTATGACGCTTGTGCGCATCTGCTGCGCCGTCAGTGAAGGGTCACAGGCGGTACGGTCCCCCGTATATTTCACCCGGTGAAGATACTCCACAAATACGTCCTCAAGGAGCACTTGGGGCCGCTCCTTTTTGCACTCACAGCGCTCACTTCGCTGCTGCTGTTGCAATACATCGCCAAGCGGTTTGGAGAGCTTGTCGGCAAAGGGCTTCCCTGGAGTGTCATCTTCGAGTTCCTCGGGCTTTCGATCCCGCTCACTGTGGCGCTGTCGCTTCCCATGGCAGTGCTCGTTGCAACGCTGTACGCATTCAGCCGGCTCGCTGCAGAAAACGAAATCACGGCGATGAAGGCGAGCGGCGTGAGCCTTCGCGACGTGCTGACGCCCGTGCTCTGGGCGGCGGCCGGTGTGACAATCTTCATGGTTGGATTCAACGACCAGATTCTCCCGCGCGCGAACCACAAGCTGCGAACCCTCCAGGGGGACATTGCGCAGAAGAAGCCGACGTTTGCGCTGAGCGAGCAGGTTATCAACGAAGTCAGCCCGGGAAAGCTCTACCTGCGAGCCGGGCACCTGTCGCAGACGTCGAACCGAATGCGTGAGATCACCATTTACGACATGGGCGATCCAACCATTCGCCGCACGATTTACGCGGACAGCGGCAACATGGCCATGACCGCAAATCAGCAGGACCTCCAATTAACGCTATACAGCGGCACCGTGCAGGATGTTCCTACCGCGCACATAGAACAGCTGCAGCGCCTCTACTTCGACACGCAGAAGATTCGCGTGGCCGGCGTTGGCAACGCATTTCAAAAGACGCAGAACGACAGCTACAAGGGGGAGCGCGAGATGTCCGTCTGCGAGATGCAGCGAAACGCTGTCTCGTCGCACAAATTGTTCGTTGCTGCGCGGAAGGAGTATCTGCAGGACGTCGCTATCGCGAAGAAGAGGGGTATCAAGCTTACAAGAGAAGCTCTGACCGCAAAAACCGAAGCGCCTGTTACCGTCGGGGTGGGCCGCGTTTATTGCAATCTCCTTGCACAGTTCAGGATCAAGGAGCTGCTCGCCGAAGTGCCGTTGCTTCATAACCCTGTCCCCCAGGACACGGGCATCAAGGTCAACGTGAAGACGGCTGACAAGCTTCATCCCGAAACGCTGAACGTCGATTCGCTGCGAGCTATTTACAAGACGAAGCTGCCGGGCCGCTTCGTTCCGACGGCAACCGCTGGCTCGACCATTCCGCCACCGGGGTCCAAAGGCAACACGTCACCCGGGGCGATGGCTCCGCCACCGGGCTCAGGCCAGGCTTCAGAAGCTCCGGACCCCGCAATTGCCACTTCCAGGGCAGACACAGTTCCGCCTGGTGGAGGCATGCCGATTCCGAATGATGCGATACCAGGCCAGGTCGAGTCTGCGCGCCTGCGCCTCATGGATTCGCTGCGCAGCATCAATCTCTACGAAGTCGAGATCCAGAAGAAATTCGCGCTTGCCGCAGCGTGCTTCATTTTCGTGCTGCTTGGCGCGCCGATCGCGCTGCGCTTTCCCCGCGGTGGCGTTGGCCTGACAATTGGCGTAAGCCTCGTCGTCTTCGGGCTGTATTATGTCGGACTCATTGCCGGCGAGTCACTCGCGCGGCGAGGGCTGGTGCCACCGGTGGTCTCCATGTGGATCGCGAATCTCCTGTTCGGCACCCTCGCGCTCATCCTACTCGCCAGAATGGGCAGGGAAAGCGGGACATCTCGCGGGGGCGACTTGAGCGAAATGGTGGATACGGTCCGCCAGAAGGTGCTCAGAAGACCCGCGCGATCCGGCAGACGTGTTGTCACTCCGAGCGTCAAGTCGTGAGAGTCTTCCGGCCGCTTGACAGATACGTGTTCTCGGAGTGGTTCAAGATTTTTCTCGCGACGTCGCTTGGATTTCCCCTTCTGGTGATTCTTTTCGACGTCACGGACAACCTTGACAAGTACATCTCGCGAAAGCTTCCGCCAGGCGACATAGCATTGAGCTATGTCTTCGGGTTGCCCGATTCGGTCTTTCTCATTCTTCCCGCCGCTGTCCTGTTCGCGACGGTTTTTTCGATCGGCGGATTCACCCGGCATTCCGAGATAACTGCCTCGAAAGCGTCGGGAGTGAGCTTTTACCGCTTCATCGCCCCGATCTTTCTCGGCGCCACGATCGCGGCCGCACTCGGGCTCGTGCTTGGCGAGGTTGCTCCCCGGGCTAACGCTCGCAAGCTGCGCCTTCTCGAGCGCGAAACGATCTCGTCGCGGAGTGAACGGTACAATTTTGCGTACACTGCGGACGCGGGGCGCGTCTACAAGGTTCAGGCCTTGCATGTACAGGCCCGTGGAATCGATGGACTGACTATCGAGCGAAAGGGCAAAGGCCCGTCTTATCCGTCGTACATCCTTTCGACGACCGGGGCTGGCTACAAGCCTCCCAAGGGCTGGCTGCTGTCGAAAGGGACGATGCACGTCCTCACCGATTCACTCACGGACATTACCTATCAGTTCGACTCCGCTCGCGATAACCGCTTTGCGGAACGCCCACAGGACCTGATGCTTCAAAACAAGGCACCGCAGGACATGGACTTCCGGGAGCTTGGCCGATTCATCCAGGCGATGCAGCGTTCCGGAGCTGACGTCAATCAGCTGAAGGTGGAACGCATGCTCAAGATCGTGATTCCGATCACGAGTCTGATCATTCTGCTGTTCGCGGCCTCCCTCGCCACGAGCACTCAGCGAGGTGGAGCCGCCTACGGCGTGGGGCTGGCGCTGGGAACCACTGTGGTCTTCATTTTTCTTGTGCAGCTAACAAAGGGAATGGGGGCCAACGGCCTCGTGCCTCCTGAAATCGCAGCGTGGACGCCGAGCATAGTGTTTGGCGTGCTCGGCGCTATTCTGTTCGCGCGGGTGCGTACCTGACGTTCCGGGCGACGAAGTCTCTATTCGCAACGATCGGGGAGCGTGGATACTTCATCCGCGACATCGGGCGCGCGCTCATGGACCCCAAGACGTACATGGCCGAGACGATCCGGCAGATGCGGAATATCGGCGTGGATTCTCTTCCCCTCGCGGCGATTGTCGCTGCCTTCATCGGCGCGGTGACTGCAATCCAGACGCGATACCAGCTATTTGGCGGAGTTCAGCTTTCCGTCGTCGGACTCATTTCCAGGCAGTCGATTATCCTGGAGCTCGGCCCTCTGCTCACCGGCCTGGTTCTCACCGGAAGAGTCGGGGCACGAATCACGGCCGAAATCGGGACAATGCGCGTCACTGAGCAGATCGACGCACTCGAGACGCTCGCATATGATCCAATCGGGTATCTCGTCGTGCCGCGACTTCTAGCCGCGATCGTAATGATTCCCATGCTGACGATTCTCGCTAACGCGATCGGAGTTGGCACGGCGTTCCTGACAGCCATCTTCGCAACCGACGTTACGTCAACTGCATTCTCTGAAGGCCTCCGACTCGCGTTCGGACCGTTCCAGATCGTTTACAGCATCATCAAGGCGACGATCTTCGGCGCTGCGATAGCATTTTTCTGTTCGTACGAAGGCTACAACACCAGTGCCGGCGCTGAAGGAGTTGGACGCAGTACGGCCCAGGCAGTGGTCATCACATCGGTGGCGATTCTCGTCCTCGACGCGCTCACCGCAATTCTGCTCGCACCCTACCTACAAGCATGAAGAAACGCGACGACGTACTCGTTGGAATAGTCATGGCGGTCGCAATCCTCGTTGCGATCCTCGGCTCGCTCTGGCTGGCGCGCGGCGGACTCTCGAAGGGCTACGCGCTTTACGCGAAGTTCCCCTGGTCCTCCGGCCTCAAGCAGGGACAGCCAGTCCTGCTCGCCGGCGTGAACGTCGGCTATGTGGATGAAGTTCAGCTCCGCCAGGACGGTACTGTTCTCACGACATTCCGGGTCGGAAAGGAGTACAAGGTTCCACAGGGCACTGTCGCGACTGTGATTCCCAACGGAATCTTCGGCGACATGGCGATTGCGCTGACGCCGAAGCGTCCGAACCCGCTGTCCATTCCGGCAAACGATACGATTCCCGTGGGTCCGTCATCGCCTGGAATCGCCGGGCTGACGTCAAAGGGAGATTCTATCGCGACGTCGGTGAATGCGATAACGACGGCGCTTCAGAAGGAGCTTGTCGCTACCGGCGGGATCGTCGACATGCGCAAGACGCTCGCGTCGTCGAACGCGCTCGTGCTGAACATGAATCGCCTTGTCTCGGAATTCAGCGCTGTCGCGGCCGAGCAGAATCGTCAGCTGACGATGACTCAGATGGCGCTTCGTCGTGCAACTTCGGGAGTCGACTCGGCAAAGATTGATTCGACGCTAACCAATGTTCGCACCACTTCGGCAAACTTTGCGGTGCTGTCGGCGGATTTCCAGAAGACGAGCGCCAAACTCGATTCCCTGATCGCGAAGGCCAATAGCGGGACTGGATCGGTTGGGCTGGCGCTGAATGATCCGGGCGCCTACAACGATGTCCGGGCTTTGATTCAGCACATGGACTCGATCATGGTCGACCTGAAGAAGAATCCGCGGCGGTACATCAATTTGAAAATCTTCTAAAACTGCCGTTAAACGCCACACGCCAGCAGCCACGCGCTTAAACGGCAGTTTGTAGTTGCAGGTAGCGTTCGGCGCGTGGCGTGTGGCGTTTGGCGCTTTTTATTTCTGTGCTCCATGCCACCGCGTCCACACCACAATGGCGGCGCAATCATTAGGCTGCGGCGAAAACTCGGGCGGAACAGTCGCGATCCCGTGGTAAACCTCGATCGCCTCAATATCGAGCGGGCTTAATGCAGAGTAATCGCGAAACCCATCGTGGCTCCGGCTGCCGTCGATGTACACGTTCACCTGCTCGCACCTGAGGAACTGAACGAATGGCGTCATTCCGCGGTACCGAATGCGGATACCCGTCACCATTCTCAAAAGATCTTCCGGCTTTTGCGCCGCCCGCTTGTCGATGTCCTCACGCGTGAGGAACGTTCCATTTCCAGCCGCGCGACGACGATAGAATTCGTCGAACCTGCCGGTGTTAGCGTAGCGCTCAGGTTTTAGCCCACTCGCCCTCACGACCACCCTGGCCAAGTCTGTTGCCAGCGGCTTCAGTTTGTATCGTCCATCGGCGAGTGTGCCCGGCGTAACCGATATCGGAATCGTCAACTCCGCAAAGCCTAACCGGCGGACGCGCAGAACAGCCTTTCCGGCCGGCACCGCCAGGAGCGCGACGCGTCCCATTCCGTCGGTGCTTCCGTGCAGAGAAGTGCCTACTACCCGTACGTCCGCGCCCTCGAGAGGCCTGCCTGCCGTGTCGGTGACGTAGGCTACGACAATAGATGCCTGACCCTGGTCCAGCTGGGCGCCGGCCAAAGCCGGCTGCAAGGCAGCAGCAATCGCGAGTGCGAGCGTAGCGCGCCTCAGCATGGGCAAAATTGCGAAACCGCCTTCCGGGACACTCATGTGCGGCTCGACCGTTGGAGCGACGTCCTCTATCCCTTGAACACTACGTGGCGTACCAGAGACTGGCAACAGCATTCTGCCGGGCGCAATGTCATGGTTCTGTAAGCACGCCGGCGGCGCTCGAAGCTAGTGGGACCCGATCGAAACCGAGAAGACGAACGCCCTGCCTGCCCCGGGCTCGAACGCCACGGGCACACCGCTCACGACGTCCGGGTTCACGAACGCGGAACCGATGAACCGCTCGTCGGTGAGGTTTTCAATGCTCAGGAACGGCCTTGCCACGACATTGCCTACGCGGATTCCGTGGGACGTGGAGACTGCCGCTGCGAACGTGTGGTAACCAGGAACGTTCACGGCGTTGGCGTCATCCACAAAATATTCGCCAGTGCCACGTGCGCTGACTTGAACCCGCACGGGGATCGCTTCACTGATCGATCTCGCGATGGTTAACCCGTAGAAGAGCGGTGGAACTCCGGCGATCTTGTTTCCGGCGTAATCCGCCAGCTTTCCAGGGCGGCCGTAGTGAACTGAATCGACCGTGTACTCGATGTAGTTGTTGCGTGACATCGTCACGCTTCCTGCCACCTCGAGGTCGTTTGTTCCGTTGAGCGCCGCTCCGAGCTCTGCACCCTGACGCCGTGCCTTTCCGGCGGTGAAATAGAAACGTCCACCGCGATAAGGAATGATCTCGTTCGTCACATCGGTGTGATAAAGCGCCACGTCGTACGACAACGACGACAGGAACGAGCCCGACACAGGGAAGACCTGACGCGTGCCTGCTTCATACGTCGTCGAATGAATCGGATCGAGAAGCGGGTTGATCGCGCTCACCGTGTCCTGGCCGAACGTCGACGCAGGGTCGGTCTCATTTCCTGCGGGCGCTTCTACTCCGCCACCGACGTTCGCGTAGAAGCTCTGCGTTGGTCCGGCTCTGTAATTGATCCCGATCTTCGGCGAAACCCGTGAGAACTTTTTCTCAACGTTCAACTTTGGATTGATAAAGCTCCGGTAGTCGTAACGGATCTCGTCCCAGCGTGCTCCGAGGTCAGCTCCCCACGCGCCAAACGCGATCTGCTCCTGCGCGAAGACACCGGTATTCAGAGCGCCCTCGGCTTTGTTATCGCGGAGATCTGTGCCGCGCGTATTAGTGCTGCTAAGCCCATAGAAAAGAATTGATCCATCCTGATAGGCCCGATCGGCTCCGACTACAGTGTTCGCTGTCACACCGGGCTTCAGGTCGTATGGGGCGCGATAAACGAGATTTCCGCCCAGGTGATATCGGTTGAAGTCGCGGAACGTGCCGCGCTCTGAGCGCTGGAGCAACTTCGGATTTACGAAAACCATTCCTGCTACGGAAGACGCGCCGGTGGGCGAGTGATTTAGCGACACGCCGATTTTTCCAACGCGGTTGTATCGGCGCTCGTCCCGCGCTGCGTATGTGGCATTGGCCATCCGCGGCTTGGTCGTTGCTTCCGCCATCGTCAGCGGGCCGGGGATGTGGAAGAGATCATTGGCTGCAGAGGCAAAGATGCCGAGCTCCGTGCCGGCGCGCAGCTGCGACGTGAGCGTGGCGTTGGCATAGAAACGCCGGCTGTCCGCGTGCGCCCTGTAACCGTCCTGCACTGTGTTTGTAAACGTGACGCCGAGCATACTGGAGCCCAGGTCGGCCGCTCCACGCACAGCTGTGCGACGGAATCCATAGCTTCCTGCCATTTGCTGAACGGAAGCAAACGACTCACTGAAGTTGGGGACTGTCCTGAGAGCAATGACTCCGCCGCCCGCATTTCCCCACAATGCCGACGCATTGGAGCGTACGACCTCGATGCTGCTGACTGCGGCGAGGTCAACCATGTCGAAGGCGGTGCGACCGTCCGGCTCGGTTTCGGGGATTCCATCGATGAGTACGCGCACGCCGCGAGATGTTCCGGCGTTGGAGCGATCGCCCGCACCGCGCGCACCGAATCCGCGAATTGTCAATCGGATGTCACTGGCGCCGTACCGCGATTGCGCGAACACGCCGGGGACATTCGTGAGAGCTTCGTCGAGCGAGTAGCCGCGCCTTGTCTCGAGCTGATTGCTGCCGATCATCGTCACAGCCAGCGGAACCGTGAAGAGCGAAGTGGACTGGCGGGTTGCCGTGACCGTGACCGGGGGAAGGTTCACCCTGGCGGAGTCGGCAGAGGTCTGCTCCTGGGCCTCGACTTCGGGTGCGAACACCGCGCCCGCGAGGATCGAGAGTAGACGAAGCTTGGATTTCATGGCAGTAAAATACGGTCTGAACGCAAAGCGGGCACGGACTCATCGCCCGTGCCCGCTTCGTTCTACAACGGTGGCGCTTTAGAAGCTTACACGTGCCGCGAGCTGCATTCTCCAGTAGTTGCCTACGAAGTTACCAACCCGGTAAGGCGTGACCGTGCCCGTCTTGTCCGGATCCAGCGTGCGGTAGTTGAGGGTGAACGTCTGAACTGCAGTGGCGGGATCATTCGTCGAGCTCGCCGTGTGCGTGAGGAGCGGAACGTTGTTGAAGCTCGAGTACGGGCTCACCTGCTGCTGGCCCCACTTCTTGTTCAACAGGTTTCCGAAGTTGAAGATGTCGAGCTGAAGCGTGACCCGCTGGCCCGCCGAGATGAGCGGAATGTTCTGAGCAATCGTTACATCGAAGTTGTTCGAGAACGGCAGGCGGCAGGAATCGCGCTTCATGATTGTCCCGCGCGCCTCGTTCAGGCATGGCGACTTGCTGATCAGCTCTTCGAAGGCAGCTGCCTGACTCGCTGCAGTCAGAACTTCAGTGCCGACGGTGAGGTTCTGGAACCTGATCTGGCTCACATCATTCACGTCGGTTGGCACATACAGAAGATCGTTTCCGACAATGCCGTCAGCGTTGAGATCGCCACGTCCGCTCGATCCCGCGTATACGTAATCATGCGCCGATCCGGAAACTCCCTGGTATGAAACGGTGAAGTCGGCGGCGAGGTCATCAGCCCAGCTGTTCTTGATGAAGCGACCCCAACCAAGGGTCTTGGTCACGAACGCTGTGAGCTTGTGCGGCTGGTCAAACAGCGACGGAGCAATCTCGGGCGTCGTCTGAGCAATGCCGCCGACCGTACGTCCGAACGACCAGTTGGAGATGTGCGTGCTGGACGTAAAGCTCTGCACATCGTACGCATGGCCGTAGTTGTAGGCAATCAGTGCTTCCCAGCCGCTTGAATAACGCTTTCTGAGCTGGCCGGTGAGGTTGTATGCGTAGTCCTTGTTCTGGTTCTCCACGTCGATTGCTGTCGAGAAGCGCGATGTTCCACCGTTTGCGACGACGAGAGTCGGTCTGTCGGTCGTGGCCGTTCCACCCGTCGCAATGACACCGTACATCGCGCGTCCGAACTTATCGGTTGCGCGTGGTGCGATGAGGTTGCGGTTAACGAAGAACAGCTGGTTGAGCGTCTTGGAGTACAACCCTTCAACCGTTGCTACGAGGTTGCCCGGCAGGACGCGGTCGAACGCGACGTTCGCACGCATTGGCTGCGGGAACTTGAGGCCCTTGTCGAGGAAGCTCACGTCACCGATCGGCTTCGCACCCTGGCCGTTGGCGCACGTGTTGTACTTCGTCGGATCGACATTAAACACAGGCGCCGGGTTCGCAGCGTTGCCGAAGCCCGATCCGCACTGCAGGAACGTGATGATTCTTCCGTTCTGCGCGTATGCATTTTCGAGCCAGACATACGGCGGCGTTCCGACGAATAGACCAATTCCACCGCGAAGCTGATTGATCTGGTCGCCCGTCACGTCGAGGTTGAAACCAAGACGCGGCGAGAACTGGAACGCACCCTTTGGCGTCGTGTGACCCGGATACGCCGAGTCGATCGCCGGAGCATAGCTGTTGTCCGTCAGGAAGCGGCTGTTGTCGCCACGGAGGCCGAGCGTGAGGGTCAGCTTCGGCGTAGCGGTCCACGTATCCTGGGC
The DNA here is from genome assembly GCA_035525975.1 of Gemmatimonadaceae bacterium. Classification (GTDB taxonomy): domain Bacteria; phylum Gemmatimonadota; class Gemmatimonadetes; order Gemmatimonadales; family Gemmatimonadaceae; genus UBA4720. The sequence goes on along the minus strand of DATLDF010000023.1, from coordinate 55,817 downwards.
ATAAAAAGCTGACTGAAGCGCGTCGAAATACACGTTCGGATCGTCGCCGAGAATGATGGCCCGGCGGAATCCGTTTGCAGTGCCTGCTTCAAACGCTGCGATATCCGCAAACGTCCAGACGCCCTGGCTGCTCTGTGAGAACAGGTTGCGGATCTTCACGAACTCATTGCGGGTTCCGACGACGAAGCTGTGGTTGCCGCGTGGAATCGTGAGGTTGTCGGTGAACTCGTAAGTATCGGCATCGAGCTCGTTGCCCTGCGAGAACTGGTCGGTGCCGGCGATGATTCTGTTGCTGCCCGAGCTGACCGTGATCTGCGGGGAGCTTCCGCCCTGACCCGTGCGTCGATCACGCACGATGGTAAGTCCGGCGAACGCTTCATTGCTCCAGCCATTGCCGAAGTTCGAGAACAGCTGAACGACCGGCGCCTTCTTGTTGCTGTTGATGGCGTGGAAGTTCGACGACATGACGGCAGTCGTCGCCGACCTGGAGTTCTGACGACGTGCGTTGTTCGTAGCGTCTGTGTAGTTCATGCGCGCCACGAGCCGGTTGGACGGGTTGATCTGGAAGTCGAGGCGTCCGAACAGGTTGTTCATCGGCGTCGGGCTGTTTACGATGCCGGCCGTGCCGGGATCTGCCCCGCCCACCTTCGCCTTGTAAGCGTTCGTGAAGCGCGTGATGTCGGCCTCGGAGAATGCAAAGGCCGTCGCTGCAGAGGTGGGCTGGCCAAGATACGGTCCGGATACCGGCGTGCTCTCGCGCGTCCACTCGTTTGCCGTGAAGAACTGGAGCTTGTCCTTGATGATCGGACCACCGAGCGAGAAGCCGAACTGCTTGCGGCTGAAGTCGGTTGCGCGAAGCACAGGGATGTCGCGGCCGTAATCCTGATTTCTGTAGTAGTTGAAGGCCGAGCCGTGGAACGTGTTCGTTCCGCTCTTCGTTACTGCGTTGAGGAGCAGTCCGCCGAAATTGCCCTGGCGAACGTCGTACGGTGCGAGAAGGATCTGGTATTCCTTGATGGCGTCGATCGAGATCGCCTTGGCGCTGATCTGACCGCCGGGCTGACCCGTCGAGCCAAGGCCAAACACGTCGCGCTCGGTTGCTCCGTCGATCTGCACGTTGTTCATACGGTTCGACATTCCGCCGCCGGAGAATCCGGGGCCGGCGCTGGAAACCTGCGGAGCCGCCCTCGTGAAGTCGACGAGGTTTCTCGTCGTCGTCGGCGAGCGCTCCAGCGCCTGCTGTGAAACCGTCGTCTTCGTTCCAGTGCTGGACGGAGCGATGATTTCACCAGTGGTCGCGCGAACTTCGAGCGCCGAAAGCTGCGTTGCCTGAGCGTTCAGCTTGATGTCAACGCGGTTTTGCTGGCTGAGCTGGATGAAAATGTTTCCTGTCGTTGTCGGAGCGAAACCGATGCGACGAGCCTCGAGCGTGTACGGGCCGCCGGTCTCGAGCGCAGGCAGGCTGTAACGTCCGCCGTCGCGGCTGATGGTACGAACGCTGAAGCCCGTGCTTCGGTTGGTAATCGAGATCTGAACGTTCTCGAGGGGAGTGCCTGAAGCATCTGTGACAAATCCACTGACTCCGCCTGTCGTGATTCCCTGGGCGTTAGCATTGGTTGCCACCACAGCCGCGAGCACCAGACAGAGAGCCGTGATGTAACGGGTCAAACGTCGTGTGAGCATGTGAGGACCTGAGTGTAAGGGGGTTGGGTTGATCCGAACGTGAAAACCGCTGTGCACGACATGCAAAAGCGTGAGCCAGAAACGAGCGTCACTATGGCATGCAAATACAGCTGATCTTCAAAGACCTCGTGATCGCCAGCGGGGCTTTTCGAATCGCCTCAAAGGTACGGTTTGTAACGAAGGCGGGCAAGCCGTTTTTGCGCGTTGATGGTAACGCTCAGGAAACGAACAAAGGGATCCTTACTTCGCTCGGCCGACCGTCAGGTAATAGACGGGTATTCCCACCAGAATCCCACCCAGAACGCCCAGCGTCGCCCACCGGCTCGATGGGTCGATAATGGCGTTGAGAAGCAGCATCACCGTCGAGATGATGAAGATCAGCGGGACCACCGGGTATCCCGGGACTCTGAACGATGGATCGTAGTCGCTACGTTTTCTCAATACGAAAACCGACGCCACGGCGAGGGCGTAGAACGGCACGATGGCGGTAACGAAGGCATCCGCGAGCTGCTCAAATGTCCCAACCAGAACGAAGATCGTCGCGAGAATCGCCACGACCGTAATCGAGACGTACGGCGTCTTGAACCTTGGGTGAACCTTGGCCATCCCCTTGAAAAGGAGATTATCGTCCGCCATGGCGAAGAGAATTCGCGGACCGGTAAACATCGATCCGTTCAGACCTCCGAAGGCCGATATCATCACGACAGTCGCGACGAAGGCGACTCCCGCCGGGCCAACCAGCTTCTCAGCAACATCCGCTGCGACAAGCTTGGAAGTCCCAATCTCGTTCACGGGGAGAACGGCGAGGTAGGCGAGGTTCGCGAGCAGGTAGATCACGATGATTCCGCTCGTGCCGAGGATCAACGCTCGCGGCAGATTCCTGCGCGGATTCTCGACCTCGCCGCCGACGAAGCTCAAGTCGGCCCAGCCATCATAGACCCACAGAACAGAGACGAGAGCGAGCCCGAAACTCGCGAACTTGAAGCTCCCCGCGGGCGCAGCAGGTGTGAAGTGCCCCCCTGTCTGCGGCAACCCCATCGAAAATGCCAGCAAGACGATGAAGAGCAGACCTCCAACCTTGGCCAGGGTCGTCAGGTTTTGAACGGTGCCGGCCGTTCTCACGCCGACATAATTGAAGATGGCCGTAATGAGAATCGCCGCCGCCGCGATGTAATGCACATATTGCGAGTACGGCGCGAGACTCGGGTTATGCCCTGTGACTCTCACAAAGTACTCGGCAAACGTTGTCGAGGTGGCGCCGAGGGCGGCGGCGCGAATCATCACGAGCTCGGACCAGCCGAAGAGGAAAGCCGTGAGACGGCCCCATGCTTCCCTTACGTAGACGTAAACGCCTCCCGTGTGCGGGAACGCGCTCGAGGCTTCGGCCAGCGTGAGAGCGCCACAAAGCGCAAATATTCCGCCGACGACCCAGACCGCGAGCAGCGGCAGCGGTCCCGGAAGCTTCGAGGCGATTCCAGCCGGCGATCTGAAAATTCCCGACCCGATCGTGGATCCAACAAGAATCGCGACGGCGGTCCACAGCCCGATTCTGCGAGGCAGTCCGTCAGGAGACGTCGATGCGTCCGAATTTGACAGTGCAGCGTCAGGCGTCGCGGGATTGTCTGGCTGTGACATGCGCAAACGGTACTGCAAAGCGGCAACTCGCGCGAGTAGCTTTAGCCGCGATGCCTTCCGCAGTCATGCGCACCACGTGCGTCCCCATCGTACCAGAAACGTGAGCCAGTCGACCAGCGAGCTTGTGTTCTGGATTGCGACAGCCCTGTGCGTAGTGGCGGAGCTGGCGATCCTGCGAGCGGCATTCGCTCCCCATGCGCACACAGACACACCGACACCTATTCCGCATTCGCCCCGCGGGACAGAGATGGTCTGGGCGGTAATTCCGGCCATCATTCTTGGCGTACTCCTCGCCGCGACCTGGCGAGCAATTCACTGATCTGAAGAAATCATGCAGTCGTTAAGACGCCTGTCATATACGGCACTTGTTCTCGCTTTCGCGCAGATCGTGTTCGGCGCGATCGTGCGAATTACCGGCTCTGGAATGGGGTGTGGTGATCATTGGCCGAAATGCTCGGGGCAATGGTTTCCACCGCACGACAGGATCGATCTGATCATCGAGATCAGTCATCGGTACATAGCATTCGCTCTCTCGATTGTCGTCATCGGCCTTTTCCTCACCGCTTTCAGGGATCGAAAGAAGCCCGGCGTCGGAGGTGACGGCGGAGTGCTTCGCCCAACAGGCGTCGCCGCTGCTCTCGTAGTCACCGCTGCTCTGCTTGGCGCCGTGACGGTGAAGATGGGTCTCAATCCTCTGATCATCGTCGCCCATCTCACGGTCGCTATGTCACTTCTTGCGACTCTCGCCATCGCTGTCGCGCGCGCAGGTGGATTCGCAGCAACTGCCGACCTTTCCGGTGCAAGTCCACGCACCTGGCGCTCTGCCCGCGCTGCGGTCGTCCTTACTCTGATCGTACTGATTTTCGGCGCGCTGACGGCTAACCTGCCCGACGCTGCCGCATCATGCGGCGGATTCCCGTGGTGCCGTACCGTCGTGACACACGGTAGCGCTCTTTACGTTCAGGTCACTCACCGAATCCTCGCGTTCCTTCTCTTTGGTCACCTGCTTGGCATCGCCATCGCGACGGGGCGACGAAACGAGCCTGCGGTAATTGTCCGCGTCGCCCGTTTTGCGTTTGGAGCCGCGCTCGCTCAGGTCCTTGTCGCAGCCGCAATGATCGAGATGCACTTCCCGCCCGTTTTCCGCTCGCTGCACCAGGCGTTCGGAACTCTGGTATGGCTCTCAGTGGTCGTGCTGGCGATCATCGCACGACGCGCCGCGTCGCATGAACGCGTAGCTTCGGAAATGCGAGTCGCCGCTTAATGACAGCCACTGTGCCGGTAGCTCAGGAGCGCACCCTGCTCCAGGACATGGTGATGCTCACCAAGCCGAGGATTATCTCCCTGCTGCTGGTGACGACAGTTGCGCCGATGTTCGTCGCAGGGAATCCAAGCTGGGATCTCGTCCTCATCGTACTGCTCGGCGGATACCTGATGGCCGGCGGAGCGAATGCGGTGAACATGTACATGGACCGCGACATCGATGACCGGATGGCACGCACGCGGCTTCGTCCGATTCCAAGTGGGCGAATGAGCGGCACGTCGGTACTTGCGTTCGGTGTCGCGCTCGCGACAGCAGCGACGTTTCTCTTCGGATATTTCGTCAATGTGGTCTCGGCTGCGCTCGCACTGGCCGGTTTTTACTTCTACGTTTTCATCTACACGCGCTGGCTGAAGAGAACTACTCCGCAGAACATAGTGATTGGGGGAGCGGCAGGTGCATTTCCCCCGCTCGTGGGATGGGCGGCGATGACGGGACGGATCGACCTCGCGGCGGTCTACCTGTTTCTGATTGTCTTCTATTGGACTCCGCCGCATTTCTGGGCGCTCGCACTTCTCAAGCAGCGTGATTACACGAAGGCCGGCGTTCCAATGGCACCCCTCGTGTGGGGTGAACGCGAGACAATGAATCAGATGGTGTGGTACACGCTGATCCTAATTCCAATCACCGTTCTCCCTGTCACGTTCGGCGCGTTCGGCTGGATCTATCTCACCTCCGCCGTCGGACTTGGCCTCATTCTCCTCGGCGCCGTGCTGAAGATGAGAGCGGCAAAGGAGTGGACCGCTCCGGCGTGGTGGGTCTACAAGTATTCGCTTCTGTATCTCGCACTTCTTTTCGTTGCTATGGCGGCTGATCGAAAACTCAGCTGATGGCTGAATCTCCCGCGTCGAAGCGACTTCAGTCTCCAAAGCCGCTCGGTCAGCTTCTCCCGCGAATCCGGCCCCACGCCTCGAGACTCGCTCTCGCGTTCGTGTGCCTCCTCATCAGCGTGGGAATTGCGCTTGCCTTCCCACGCATCGTCCAGCGCCTGCTCGACGCGGCCTTCGTTCAGGAGAATTCGACTCTCCTCGACAAGATTGCAATCGGTCTCGTGGGGCTCTTCGCGGCGCAGGCGCTGCTCAACTACATGCAGGTGTACCTGCTGACGGTCACTGCTGAACGCGTGGTGGCGACGCTAAGGCGGGATTTGTTCGCGCATCTCATTCGATTGTCCCCCGGTTTCTTCACTGAACGAAGAACCGGTGAGCTGACGAGCAGACTGTCCGCCGACACGACGGTCCTTCAGACAGTGCTGAGCGGCAACCTCTCCGAGTTCGCGCGACAGTCGTTGTTTCTCGTTGGTGGAATCGTATTGCTGACCCTGACGCATCCCCGGCTCGCGGCGACGACGCTCGCCGTGGTTCCGATCGTGGTCGGCGCAGCTCTTTTCTTTGGGAAGCAGCTCAGGCGTGCAAGCACGGGCGTGCAGGACAGGATTGCAGAAGCGACCGGAACGGCCGAGGAAGCATTTTCGCAAATCAGGACGGTGCAGAGCTTTACGCGGGAGAATGAAGAGACCCGCCGGTACACGGCTCACATGGCTCATGTGATTGCCGCTGCGATCGACAGGTCGAGAATCCGCGCGACTTTCTTCGGCATCCTGACGTTCTGCGCGTTTGGCGGAGTCGTCGCAGTTTTGTGGCAGGGCGGACGACTCGTTCTCGACGGAACGCTCACTGCCGGAGCGCTGGTGTCCTTTCTATTGTATGCGCTCTATGTCGCCGGAGCCGTCGGATCGCTCGGATCGTTGTTCGGCGTGTACCAGGAAGCCGTTGGCGCCGCCCGGCGAACGTTCGATCTGCTCGATACCGAGGCGACGATCGCCAATCCGGAAACGCCGGAAACGCTGGACAGGCCGGTTCGCGGCGAAGTCGAGCTCCGGAACGTCACGTTTGCGTACGCTCCAGGTCTTCCGGATGTACTGACCGAAGTCTCGCTGCGGATCGCGCCAGGTGAGGTTGTCGCGCTCGTGGGTCCGAGTGGCGCAGGAAAGACGACGATTGCATCGTTGATTCCGCGATTCTGGGACGTCACGTCAGGCTGCATCGAGATCGACGGCCACGACGTCAGGGAGCTTTCACTGAATGACCTCCGCGGCGCGATCGGGATGGTGCCGCAGGAGCCGGCTCTGTTCAGCGGGACAGTTCGCGAGAACATAGCGTATGCACTGATGGACGACGGGGTGATGCCGCCGGAAGACCAGATTCGGCGTGCTGCGGCGGCGGCTCATGCCACTGAGTTCATCGATCGCCTTGTAGAAGGCTTCGATACTCTGGTTGGTGAGCGAGGAGTCAAGCTCTCGGGCGGTCAGCGCCAGCGTCTCGCGATCGCTCGCGTGTTTCTAAAAAATCCCGCGATCGTGATTCTCGATGAAGCGACATCGAGTCTCGACAGCGAGAGTGAGAGACTTGTCGAAGAAGCGATGCAGGAGCTTCTCGAGGGGCGCTCGACGCTGATCATCGCGCATCGGTTGAGCACTGTCCTTCGCGCTGATCGAGTCGTGGTTCTAGATCACGGCAGGATTGTCGAAGAGGGCCGGCATTCGGAGCTGCTCGCGAGTGCAGGAGTTTATTCGCGGCTTTATCGGGGGCAGTTCCGATCTGGTGAGGCCATTCCAGCTCTGCATTCTTAGATCTCTCCATTCCGCTGCTGCTCGTCAGCGCAGCTGAACAATGTGCGGATTTTAACCGCCAAGGGCGCCGAATGCGCCGAGAATTCCTCAAGGCCCAAGTCCCGGCGTGCGGCGCCGGAAACTCCGGCTCCATGAATTGGGGGAACTGCGGAACTGCGCTGTAGTTACCCACGGTTCCGCCGTCGTTCTCGGCGCCATCGGCGTCCTCGGCGGTTAAGCGCCGCAGTCGCTGCTGGACCAGAAGCAGCGAATACGATATTCTGCGCGGATGCCAGCCGATTGGCTGCAGCATGAAACCCTCATCCGAGAATCATGAGAATTAAAACTGTTGTTTCGCTCGTCGCAGTCGCGCTGTGCGCGACGACTGCCTCAGCTCAACGCGCCACGACAACGAGATCCCGCGCCGTCGCCGCCACGCCTACCGCTCTCGAGCTCGGCGTCGATGCAACGGCCGATGTAGGGTTGAGCGGCGATTCAAACACCGACATCAGCATCCCTTCCGGCTCGATGCGGATTGGATTTCCGATGACGCCGCGCGTGTCGATCGAGCCGAAGGGCAGCCTCGGGATTCACAGCGCAAACGACAACACCGTTACGACATACAGACTCGAAGTCGGTGCGCTATACCACTTCGATGAAGCCGCGATGCAGCGATCAGGATTCTACGTTCGTCCTGTCCTGGGCTTGAACGGATTCAGCGGCGACGGCAGCGAGACCACATTCTTTGGCGGTGCAGGCTTTGGATTGAAGAAGCCGATCCTCGGCCAGTTTGGAGCGCGCTATGAAGCCGCATTCCTTCACAACTTCAACAATGGCAGCGCCAATGTGCTCGAGCTATCTGCCGGTTTGTCCTGGTTCACGCGCTAGGACTTAGTCGCAACGCTATCAGGTGCGACCGGCGGTGCTGAGGCCGGCGCACTAGAAAGCTTCAGCGCCAGACTGGCGGGTTGACCAGCAACAATCGTCACGGTCTGGTCGCTGAGGCCGAGTGAAGGGTGCCAGGCCCGGACTTGGTAGGTGCCGGGCGGAATGTTGTCGATGCTGAACGTTCCTGTCGGCGACGTCATCGCATAATAAGGGTGGTCCAGAACGATGATGTACGCTTTCGACCACGGATGCAGCTCGCAGGTCACCTCGAGCTCGGCCGGCTTGTCGAGAAGGCGATCGAACGGAATGACTTCTCCGTTGTCGTTGAACGGCGCGACTCCGATCATCTCCCCGGTTGCGACGTTGATGATGTGGTTGCGATGCAGCGTCACGTCTTCGCTGGACACGTTGAGCGTGCCTGTCGCCATCACTGCCTGCACTCTCGGGCTAATTACACAATCGGCGTTCAGCAGCTCGAAGCGTCGCTGGATCGGAAGCGGTTTTCCCGTCCGAATGTCGGTGATCCAGACAGCTGCGCCACCGATATGCGTGCCGCTGTTCTGGACGTTTTTCAGGGTGATTGTCGGACCGCATCCCGGCTGGTCCGCCGGAACGGAAACGACCGAGTCGGCTGGGATCGTCCCATCGAAATCGACAGTTCCAGTCAGGGTGACGCCGTCGGCAAACTGAGTGGCCTGATATGCGCGGGAGGCAGCCGCCACGACAGACGGCCGCGGCGCAACGCTGCCTTCTTTTTTAGCGTTGGGCTGGGCCGCGGACGCTTCCTTCTTATCGCCAGAACAACCACTGAGAACTGCAACAGACAGCAGAAGCGCGACGGACAGACGCTGGATCATTCGATTATGTGCTTGCATTGATGGCAACCCATCGGGCAACGGACGTGCCACAACCCGCTATACCGGAAGCTAGCGAATGCTCAGTCAGCGACTATCTCCGCGGGGCCCGGTAAACTGCCTTACCGCCAATCCAGGTTGACGTGACATTCGTCTTGAGGATGTCGCTCGCCGGGACCGACATGATGTCCTGATCGAGAACCACGAAATCGGCGTATTTCCCGGGCGTGATCGATCCCATGATCTTTTCCTGGAACGCGGCATAAGCCGGCCAGATCGTCATCGCCTTGAGCGCCTCGGCGCGGGTCATCGCCTGATCAGCATACCATCCACCCTGCGGCCAGTTCGTTTCGTCCTGCCTCGCCACGGCTGCGTGAAATGAGATCAGCGGGTTCACTTCCTCCACGGGAAAATCACTTCCGTCGGGAATTATCACACCCGTGTTGAGAAGTGACCGCCACGCGTACGCGCCCTTGATGCGATCCGGTCCGACCCGGGTCTCCGCCCAGCGCATATCACTGGTCTGGTGACTGGCCTGCATCGACGGGATCACGCCAAGCGCGGCAAAACGTGGAATGTCCGCCGGCGAGATTACCTGAGCGTGCTCGACTCTGAAACGGTGGTCGGCAGTCGGAACGGCCTTGAGAGCCTGCTCGTACGCATCGAGGACAATCCTGTTGCCACGATCGCCAATCGCATGGGAGCCAACCTGAAAACCTTTCCTCAACGCATACTCAGCCACTCGCTCGATGTGGGCCGGCGCCGAAACGAGAAGTCCAGTGTTGCCGGGGTCGTCAGAATACGGCGCGAGCATCGCCGCTCCGCGCGACCCAAGCGCGCCGTCGGCGTAGAGCTTGATCGACCGGACCCAAATTCGCCCATCGTAGAGATCGCTTCGCGGGCCCATTGCGGCGTAGTGAACGATGTCCGCACTGTCATCAGAGATGAGAACGTAGTTGCGGAGATTGTACTTGCCCTGTTTTGCGAGCGACTCGTAGATCTCGATCACACTCCGCGGTTCGCCGGCATCATGAATCCCCACCAGACCCCATCGGTTCGCTTCGGCAATCGCTGCGAGTATCCGTTTGGTGGTTTGTTCGCGATTGGACGGCGGCGCAGCGCGCGTCACCAAATCCTCTGCGTTGTCGACGAAAACGCCGCTTGGCGAATTGTCACTCAGGCGCAGGACGCGACCGCCACTGGGATCCGGAGTGGCCGCGGTAATTTTCGCGGCACGCATGGCCATCGCGTTGGCGAGGATAGCGTGTCCATCGATGCGGGTCAGAACAACCGGATTGTTCGGAAAAGCCCTGGTCAGCGCCTCGTGAGTCGGGAACTGTTTGTCGGGCCATCGGTTCTGGTCCCAGCCTCTGCCGAATATCCATTCACCCGGCTTCACATCTTTGCTTCGGGCAACAACCCGCGCGATCACTTCTTCGTAGGTCTGCGACCCGGCAACGTTTACGTTCGCGAGAGATGCTCCGAGACCGGTGAGATGCGCGTGCGCGTCAACCATTCCCGGAATGACGGTCGCCCCGCCGACATCCATGACGCGCGTCCTGAGGCCTGCCAGCGCGCGAACCTCGCGGTCGGATCCAGCGAAAAGAATGCGGCCATTCTTCACGGCAAAGGCCGATACCATCGGGCGGGAATCGTCTACAGTGTAAACGCGTCCGTTGACGACTATCATGTCCGCCGGGCCCGCAATCGCGCGACGCGCAATTGACGACGCCGCTCCGGCCTTGGCCTGTGATTGAGTCTGCGCGGGGATAATCGAAACGAGCGCGGCAAGCAGCGCTCGTGACAGCAAGGTTTTTGGCATGTGGGGATTCTGCCTCGCTACGGCCGCTCTCGCCAGATGACGGCGACCGAATTCGTGTCTTACTTTCAGCCACGATGAAATTCTTTTCGATCGCCGGCGTGGGCCTGGCAATCGGCCTTGGTCTAACGAGCGCGTGTGGTCGCTTGCCCGGGAGCAGCGAACCGCCAGCTGCGACGGCGTGGATCGTTCCCTCACCCGATCAGCGATCGCCGCGGGATCGCTCGACGGTGTCGCGGGGCATCGCCGATTTTGTCGGGGCGCTCATAGTCATCGACTCGACTACCCTGAGCCCGGATGAAGGACCCTCGCTGGCATCGCGAGCAGGCGCATCCTCCCGGGCCGCACTCGTAACGACATACCAGGGAAATCGATATCACGCTGAGTCAATTCGCGCGCTGACTGAAGATGCGACGGCAACGGGTGCGTTTGCGAGCAGGGTCGCGGCAGCAGCCGCACGCAGCGGGAGTGGGATGTTCATCGACTTTCAGGGCGACACGCCGGACGAGTTGAGAGGCACAACGTCGATATCGCGGGCGATCGCAGACTCTGCGCGCGCACTTGACGTTTCGCCTGTCGGCGTGGTCGTCCCGCCGGGAGACACGATCGGATATCCGACCGCCGTGCTCGCGAGAACGTTCGATGTGATCGTTGTTCGCCTTCACGGCGAGCACCGCGCTGGAACCGCTCCCGGCGCACTGGTCTCTCCGGAATGGATGAGGCGTCAGATTGGAATCCGGGCTTACGACATCGGAGCGAGCAGACTCGTAGCCGAGCTGCCGCTGTTCGGCTACCGGTGGGACAGGAACGGCCTGGTGACACGCATCACGTACGCCGAGTCGCAGGCGCTCGTCCGCTCGGAGGCAGAAGTCTTCAGGCGGGATCCGGCGACCGGGTCTCTCACGGCATCGTCGGGGCGCAACGGATGGACGATCTGGATCGAAGATGCGACGACTTTGGAGAGGCTGATCGCGGTCGCCAGGCGCGCCGGAATCAAACGATTCGCACTGCTTGGTCCCGACGGCGCCGATCCCGACATCTGGATCAGGCTTCCCGCAGCGCTCAAACGATGATCAGGTCCTTCTGATATTCTTTCGGGGTGATGACTACGCCCGAATCCGACACGTAGGCGTTCACTTCACTGCGCATTCCCACATCGTCCGCGAGATAAACGCCGGGCTCGAGTGAGAATCCGATTCCCGGGATCAGCAAACGCTCTTCGCGCGTCTCGAGATTGTCGATGTGCGGTCCCGATCCGTGCAGATCACGCGAGTCGATCGAATGTCCTGTGCGATGAAGAAATTGAGGACCAAAGCCCCTCGAGGTGATGACGTCTCTCGACGCGTCATCTACTTCGCCACCCTTTAGCGGTTTCCCCGCGTCGAGCCGTTCTCGGAGAAGCGCAATTGCCGCATCGCGCGCATCGCGAACGGCAAGCCAGACTTTCATTTCCTTCTCGCCGGGCTCGCCCAGCGAGCCCATCCACGTCTGGTCGGCGAATACTCCGTTCTCTTCGCGCGCCCAAAGGTCGATCAGCAGAATGTCGCCGGTGTTGATGGTCGCGTCGTTCTCGCGTGTCGGCTCGTAGTGCGGATTGGCCGCGTTAGGGCCGATTGCGACAATCGGACCGTGGTCGGTGGATAGCTTGTTCGCGGCGAACTGTTCGAGAATCCACTGCTGAAGCTGGTACTCTGTAGTTGGTGATCCGTTCTTCGCTGCGTCGCCTGCCCGCTTAAAGGCGCGCCTCGCGACGTCGGCGACAATTTCCGCAGCGCGCAGATGTGAGGCGAGGTTGTCTTCAGTCCAAACCGCGTAGAACTGAGTGACGAGATCCGCGCTCGAGACGATTGTCGCGCCTGTCGCCCGAACCATCTCGATCACGCCCGCTGGAACTCTGTCGAGATAGGGAACGGCGTCGCCTGGCGAGTACTCCATTGCGACCGTTTTTCCTTTCACGATGCTCGCGAGGTGAGATTCGAGCTCGCGCCATCCACTGTATTTGAGCTTGCCCCACTCCGCCGGCCAGTCGCGCCACGGTCCCTGCTCGATCGCGTGAGTCAGGGCGACAGGCGTGCCGGAGGTCGGGATGAAAACGAAGATTCTGCGGGTCGCCATTCCGTGCAGCTCGAGCATTCCGAGCGCAACGGGGTTAAGTCCGTGAAAATCGAAGATCAGCCAGCCGTCGACGCCCGCCTTTGCCAGGGCTGCCTGGATAGGCGTGAGCTTTTGTGCATTCAGCATTCAGGTTTCCTCAGGCCGTGTGGCTTCGCCATTCGGCCCGCCACTCGCACGTGCCTTCGTCGCGTTGGACGCAGCGTATGTGGTCTACTTGCCCACCGCCGTTGACAAGCAGATGCAGAAGCTCGCGCAGGGCAGATTCGTAGAAGGTGCACCCGGCGGAGTCGGGCGCGCCGTTCACTGTTACCGAATCCGGTACTCTCAGGGAAAGAAAGGATCCCGACCGCTCGAGCGTGCCTCCGAAGAAAGTCTCGGTGATAGTGCGCAGCTGCTTGAAAGCCACCGGGCGGGAGATGAAGCCGGGCGCTTTCATGATCCCGCGCTTCACGCCGGAAATGGCATTGTAGATGTCATGGGCAAGGATTTTTCCCGCAGTGCTGAAGAGCTCGTCTGAATCCGGCCGGCGACCGATCAGCGTACCAAGTCCAGACGCCTCGGCAAACGGAATTCTCTGTCCGCGTTTCGTTGCCTCGGAATAGCGTCTGATCTGTGTGTAGACCGTGTCGCTAAGCCCAAGTCGCTTGTTCCTCAGCTCAGGAACATATTCCGCGTCTATCTGGTCGTCGGGCGTATCGATTCGTCTAATCGCTTCGAGCAGACTCAGTGGAATTCTTGCGTGAACGTTCGAGGGCATTTGAGCTGGTGGGACGATGAAGCCGGCTTCAGCCGGCGGGGACTAAAGTTATTGCAATCCTTGCGCGGGTGACGGACTGAATTCGAACTTTTTTGTTTCGCCGGCCACTCGTCTCGTTGTCGGCGCACTAGTCGCGGCGGCAATTGTCGTCTTCGCTCACGAACGACGCTCACTTTCGGCCGACGGTGCATTCGCGGCTCTCGTGCTTGGCGCGATCTGCTCCGCAGCAGGATGGGGATGGGCTGCCCTGTTGATCGGCTTCTTCATCACCGGAACGCTTCTTTCGCGTTACAAGTCGGATCGTAAGTCTGAACGCACGGCAAGCGTCGTCGAGAAGGGCGGAAACCGCGATGCAAGGCAGGTGCTCGCCAATGGCGGCGTTTTCACAGCGGCAGCGATGATGAGTCTCGTCAGTTCATCGCCCGGCTGGATGGCTCTCGGTGCAGGAGCAATCGGGGCAGCGGCGGCGGATACATGGGCGACAGAGATTGGCGTTCTGTCAGCGTCCCCTCCACGGTCCATTCTCACGGGACTGCCTGTAGCGACAGGCCAATCTGGCGGCGTCACCTTCAGCGGCACCTTGGGCGGCGTGCTCGGCGCTGCCGGGATGGCCCTTATCGCATGGCTCGTGGGCTGGGGCAATTCGATCGCAACCGCCGCGATTATTGGCGGAATCGGCGGATGCACGCTCGATTCTCTCCTCGGCGCGGGACCACAGGTGCGCCGCTGGTGCGATCACTGCAATGCAGCTACGGAACGGGCGGTTCATGATTGTGGTACGACTACAAGAGTCGTCGGCGGATTGACCTGGCTGAATAATGACGCTGTAAATGCCGTCAGCTCGGCGTTTGGAGCCCTTCTGGGATGGCTTTGGATTCTCGCGAACCGGTCCTGATCTTCCGGAACACCCTGTGACGCCAACGTCGCGAGTGCTGCTCGTCAGCGCCAATCGCGAAAGGCAACCGTATCCTGTTGTTCCGAACGGACTCGCGTGCGTTGCGTCCGCCCTGGATGCCGCAGGACACGAGGTCAGGTTCCTCGATCTCTGCTTCGAAAAGGACCCGGTCGCGGCTGTCACGAATGCCGCGAGAGAGATTTCACCGTCAATCGTCGGCGTGTCGATCAGGAACATCGACAATAGTGATGCGATCGCCCTCAGGCACTACACGCCTGAAGGACGCGAGATTTTCGCCGCGCTGCGAAAAGCCGCTCCATCAGCGAAGATCATTGCCGGCGGTGCGGCGTTTGGCGTCGCGCCCGAGTCCCTCTTCCGTGACTTCGGAGTTGATTACGCGGTTGCCGGCGACGGCGAGAGGGCGAGCGTAGCGCTTGTGAATGCATTGTCCCGGGGCGATGAAATCGGCTCCCTTCCGGGAGTGGTTCGTTCTGTCGGTGGGACCGTTCACTTCACGCCGCCTGGAGAAGACGCGGATCTCGACTCGCTTCCCTCCCCGGCGCTCCACCGCTGGATCGATCTCAAGCGATACGAGCGTCACGGCGCGACAATCCCGATTCAGACGAAGCGCGGCTGCGTCTACAAGTGTGTCTACTGCACTTACCGCAACGTCGAAGGTTTTGGATATAGAATGCGCAGCCCGGAGCTGGTTGCCGATGAGATAGAAGAGCTGCGGCAAAAAGCAGGCGTACGCAACTTCGATTTCGTCGACTCGACTTTTAATTCGCCGCCCGGTCATGCGCTCGAGATTTGCGAGGCAATAACGCGGCGTAAGATGGGCGTGCATCTGGACACCACGAACTTCACTCCTGCAACCGCGTCCACAGAACTGTTGCACGCGATGCGCGCCGCAGGGTTCCGTACGCTTGGCATCAGCGCAGAGAGTGCAAGCGATCCAGTTCTGGAGAGACTGGAAAAGGGATTTACGGCGAGTAAGGTTCGCGAAGTCGCCGGGCGGGTCGAGAAGGCGGGGATTCGGACGCTGTGGATTTTTCTTGTCGGCGGGCCCGGCGAAACCGCCGACACTCTCGAAGAGACTCTCGAATTTGCGGCCTGGCGGCTCAGGAGAGGTGACGCTGTCTACACGACCGTCGGGCTTCGCATTTATCCAGGGACCACTTTACATCGGATTGCGATTGGCGAGGGTGTCGTTGCAAGCGACGCGTCACTGCTCGATCCGACTTTCTACTTCAGTCCGGGTCTTCAGTTTGACGAAGCCGTCCTCCGGCTGAGAAGATTCGCCGCAGACCATCCGAGGTTCATGTTCTCGGCCGATTCGCGATCGACAATTCTCCCGTACCTCACGCGGCTCGCCTCCATGCTGCAATTGCCGAAGCCTCATTGGCAGTACATGGGCCTGTTTCAGCGCATTACCCGTGCTGTATCGCGAAACATGGGAACTGCGGAACTGCCGATCAACCACGATGCACAGATGAAAATGGTGTCCAGATGAGGAATCCTGCACAGGTGGTAATCGTTGGGGGCGGGCCCGCAGGATCATCTTCGGCCTATTTCATGGCGAAAGCGGGCGTCGATGTCGTGGTGCTCGACCGTGCGCATTTCCCGCGTGACAAGACGTGTTCGGAGTACATGAGTCCGCAGGCGTCCCGGATCCTCGAAGCAATGGATGCACTCGGCGCCGTTGAGAACGCGGGAGCGGCCCAGTTGTCCGGAATGCGCGTCCATGCGCCCAACGGCTCGACGATTCATGGTGAGTTCGCGGCAAATCACGGCTACCGCGGATATCGCGATCGCGGTCTCGCCGTGAGACGTACTATTCTCGATGCGATTCTCCTCGATCGCGCGCGCGCAGCGGGCGCCCAGGTCGAAGAAGGCGTTCGCGTCATAGATGTCCTGAAGGATGAGAGCGGACGCGTAAGCGGAGTCGTAACGTCGCATGGAAAGTCCGGCACATCCGAGAGGAAGGCAGGTCTCGTCATTGGAGCAGATGGACTCCGCTCGGTCGTCGGCCGGCGCCTTGGACTCATTCGCGCATCGCGCTGGCCCCGGAGAATCGCCCTTGTCACCCACTATTCGGGTGTCGAGAAAATCCGCGATTTTGGCGAGATGCACGTGGATCGCGGTGGCTACTGCGGAGTAGCCGACGTTGGTAACGGACTGGTCAACGTCGCAGTCGTAGTTCCAGTCTCGCGATCGGCAGAGGTCGCAGTTGACAAGACCGAATTCCTCGAGAGCTGGATCGCGGAGCGTCCGAAGCTGGCAGAGATGTTTGCTACAGCGACGAGGGAGAGTCCCGTTCGCGCAACAGGCCCGTTTGCGTCTTCAGCGCGACGTGCCTGGGTTCCTGGCGCAGCGCTCGTTGGCGACGCGGCGGATTTCTTCGACCCGTTCACCGGGGAAGGCATCTACACCGCTCTTCGCGGCGGTGAGCTTCTCTCCGATTTTGCAGCCGAGGTGCTGCGAAGTGTGAATCGAAAGAGCGAAGTACACGCTCTCAAGGAGTACGAAAAGGCGCGACGCAGGGAATTCTCCGGAAAGTGGAAGGTCGAGAGAATGGTCGGCACCGCCGTCGCGTTTCCGGCATTGATCAATCGAGCTGCGCGCGTACTCTCGCATCGCCGCGACATGGCAGACCTGCTGGTTGGAGTTGTCGGCGATTTCGTTCCTGCACGCGAGGTTCTGAAGCCCGGTTATCTTCTGAGGCTTATGCTCGCGCCATCCGCCAGATCATGACAATCGACCAGCACGCTTTCCGCGCAGTGCTCGGCCGATTTTCATCGGGAGTAACGGTAGTCACGACCGTGGACAAAAACGGCGACGACCGCGGCATGACGGTGAGCTCGTTCTGCTCTGTGAGCCTCGAGCCGCCACTGGTCCTGATTTGCGTCGAGCACTCGGGATCGGTTTACCAGCCGATGGCTGACGCCGAAACGTTCACTGTCAACATTCTTTCCGAAGGACAGGAAGCACTGGCACGCCGATTCGCCGGCCCGGACCCGGATCGGTTTGAAGGATTGGGATTTTCCCGGGGTGGGAACGGTAACGCGATTTTCAGCGAAGTACTGGGTTACATCCAGTGCAAAGTCGTGGCGAGGCATCCCACCGGCGATCACGACATTCTCGTTGCAGAAGTCGAGGAGGCGATGGCTGAAGAGGGGCGCCCCCTTCTCTACTATCGCGGAGGATACGCGCAACTGGAGCGCTGACCGTGATCAGTCTTCCCGCAATGCCCCGGCTTCGCGGCGTCGAGCTCCTCGACGATCCTGCTGTGAGCGGAGAACTCATGATTCGGTCGATGTCCGATGTAGCGCGAGCAAATGCGCTTTTCGGAGGCAGAAGGGCAGCGATCGAAGAGCTGAGGCTCGTTCTGCCAACAATCGGCACGAAGGCTTCGATGCTCGATGTCGGGACGGGCCGTGGTGACATACCGGCGGCGGCCCGGATCGTCGCGAAAGACATTGGCGTGGATTTATGGACGGTCGGATTGGATTTGTCTCTGCCACTGGTCAAGGAAAACCGAGGGAGCAACGATGTCGTAGCGCTCGGAGATGCGATTCGCCTCCCATTCAGCGACAAGAGCATCGACGTGGTGATGTCATCCCAGATGCTTCACCATTTCCAGTTTGAAGACGCAGTGAAAGTCGTCGTTGAGCTGAATCGGGTGGCGCGTAAGAAGGTCATCGTCAGCGATCTGCGGCGAAGCGTATTTGCCGCAGCGGGAATCTGGGCTGCCTCGTTTCCCCTTGGATTTCACCCGGTTAGCCGTCACGACGGTGTAGTTTCAGTCATGCGCGGATTCACTCCGAACGAGCTGACTGAGATTGTAAAAGCGGCGGCAGGAATCGAACCTGTGGTGCGTCATCGCCTCGGATTTCGTCTCACGGCCAGCTGGACACCTGGCGCATGAGCGAATTCATCAGCGGCCCTTACGAGCTTGGCCCAATGCCACTCGGCCGACCGATGGAGGTCGTGGACGAGCAAGTGGTCAAAGCTCCATGGCGTATCATTTTCGACATCGCAAAACGCGTTGAGGAATGGCCGGCGCACTTGCCGCACTACCGGTTCGTGAAGTTCAGGAGGAGGGCGAACGACGGCGGCGGGTTGGTCGAAATGTCAGCAGACAGGCCGTTCGGACCGCTGGGTTGGCCGACGTGGTGGCTTTCGGAGATGTCGATCGACGAAGGCGCACCGGCGATCCGGTTCCGGCATGTCGGTGGTATAACAAGGGGTATGGAAGTGGAGTGGACATTCCGGGTAGTGCCGGATGGAACCCACGTGAGCATCCTGCACGTATGGGATGGGCCCCAAGTGCCGATCATTGGAATCCCAGCAGCGACTGTCGTGATAGGACCCGTTTTCATCCACGGAATTGCGTCTCGCACTCTCGCCGGACTGGCCAGGGCAGCAGAGCGCACAGCAGGACGGCGCACGGGCGCGCCACAAGCAGAATGACTCAGGAGAGGTAACGAATTGTCGAAGAGAAGAGTTGTCATAACGGGTATTGGCGCGATAACGCCGATTGGCTCTTCAGTCGAGGGCCTGTGGGACGGGCTCCGGCAGGAAAAGTCTGCGGTGCGCGAGGTGTCGCGCTTCGACCCATCTCCCTTCAAGAGTCACAACGCAGCCCAGGTCAATGACTTCGATGCGAAGGATTATCTGGAGAGGAAACGAGCGAAGCGACTCGACAGATATGGACATTTTTCTGTCGCTGCTTCTCATATGGCCGTGCAGGACGCAGGAATAGATCTGGCCAAAGAGGATCGAGAACGAATCGGCTCGACGATGGGCAGTGCCCTGGGGGGACTGGAGTTCGCAGAGGGCCAACTCCACGCCTTTCTCACTGAGGGAGTGCGGGCGGTTGATCCGATGCTTGCACTTTGCGTATTTGGCGGCGCGGCGAGCTGCAACATCGCGATCGAGCTCGGCGTGTCTGGTCCGAACTCGACCAACGCGATGAGCTGCGCGTCGGGGACGATCGCGATCGGAGAAGCCTTTCGGCACATTCGCGACGGCTACGCCGACATGATGATCAGCGGAGGCGCCGAGGCGCCGTTGGCTCCTCTTTGTTTCGGGGCATTCTCGATTATTCGAGCGATGTCAACGCGGAACGACGACCCAACAAGCGCGTCGCGGCCATTCGACAAGGACCGCGATGGGTTCGTTATGGGCGAGGGCGCTGCGGTGCTGGTTCTCGAAGAGTACGATCGTGCAGTCGCGAGAGGCGCGAAGATATACGCTGAAATTGCCGGATTCGGCTCCACGAACGACGCGTATCACATGACCGCTCCGCGGCCGGACGGATCACAGGCCGCCAGGTCGATGCGTCTCGCGATGAAGGACGCGAACGTCACCCCGGGAGAGATCGGCTACATCAACGCTCACGGAAGCTCCACGCCGCTGAATGATCCGACCGAGACCAAAGCACTGAAGGACGTGTTCGGAGAGCAGGCTTACAAGATGCCAATCAGCGGCACCAAGGGTTATTACGGACACGCACTCGGCGCTTCGGGAGCGATTGAAACGGCGATCTCCGCGCTGGCGATTGCGCGCGAGTGGCTGCCGCCGACTGTGAACCTCGCCGTTGCCGACGACGCATGCGACCTTAACTTTCTCCCGGGAACGGGACGCGACGCGCGTGTCGAGCATATTCTCACCAACTCGTTCGGATTCGGCGGCATCAACGCCGCGCTGGTGCTTCGTCGCGTGAGCTGATGCGATGAGGGCCGCGTGGCCCTCTTCTTCAAACTACGGAGCAATCAATGCGGGATTCCTGGCGTCACTTCGTTGCCGAATTTATCGGCACGTTTGCGCTCGTCTTTGTCGGCGGCGCGGCGATCATGATCGCCAAGGACAGCGGCAGCGTGAACGGCCTTCTCGAGATTGCATTGGCTCACGGCCTCATACTCGCCGTGATGGTCAGTGCACTCATGCGGATCTCCGGGCACTTCAATCCGGCAATCACAATCGGATTTCTCGCAACGCGCCGCATCGAGCCGATGATGGCCGGCGTTTACATCGTCGCGCAGATAATGGGCGCAATCATCGCCGCGTATGCTCTCAAATACACGTTCCCGCATCCGCTGTTCGAAGCGACTCGCGGCACGGGTCAATCGCTCGCGCTGCAGGTATCGGGCATGCAGGGCTTTACGCTCGAGTTTATCGCGACGTTTTTGCTCGCGATCGTCATTTTCGGAACGGCAGTCGATCCCAGGGCTCCACGCATCGGCGGATTGGCGATTGGACTCACCGTAGCTGCTGACATCATTGCTATCGGCCCGCTCACCGGCGCGTCGATGAATCCCGCTCGTTCGTTTGGTCCAGCCGTGGCCAGTGGCATTTACGAAGCTCAGCTCATCTACTGGGCCGCGCCAATCGCTGGTGCGGTCGTTGCCTGCCTGCTCTATGAGTATCTGTTCATTCGCCGCGACGTCGAGCCCGCAGATCACGGAGCACTAAGACCTGCTGCGACAACCGGCGAAAAGCAGGCGCGAAAGTCACACTAAACAGCCGCCTCTGGTGAAGCCGCGATGGGAGTCTGGGCGTTGTCTTCCATCGCGGTGGTCAGAAACAGAGTCAGGATGACGAGCGCTCCGGCGATGACGAATGGAACGCCCATTCCGAGGACGTCCATTCCGTAGCCGGCCATCAGCGGAAACGCGACGCGAGATACGCCCCCGAAAGTGTGCTGAACCCCCATGTACAAGCCTCGATCGCGCCTGGGGACGACGCGGGAAAGCATTGCAGTGACACACGGAAACACGAAAGCGGTCCCGACTGGCATCAAGGTCAGCGCGACGAGCATCGTCGGATAACTGTAAATGCGGGAGACCGCGACAAGCCCGAGTGAAAGGAACACAAGACCCAGGCGCGCGAGTTTCACTTCTCCAATCCAGTCAATCATTCGCCCCAGCACGCCGGTGCGCACGATGACTCCGATGCCTCCGAGATACATCACGAAGTAGCCGACGTTCGTTTCATTCACACCGAGACGGTCCGAGAGAATCAGCGGAAGCATGGGAGTAGTGCCGTAGAACGCGCCAATGGCAATCGCATAGATCCAGATCAGGCGCGAAGCAGGGTCTTTGGGCCTGAATATGACTTGCCGTATCGCGCCCGCTCCCGTGCTCGGCACGATTGCAGCAAGGTCCGATGACGTCGTAGTCGCGTCCATCGATTCTCGAAGGAAGCGCCAGGCGAATATGCTGACGAGAACGCATAGTGCAGCCGACCCCAGTCCGGGAGCTGTCCGCCCGCCGGCCTTCACGAGCAACGATCCAATCGCCGGTCCCACCACTGCTCCCAGACTCGTCACCGCCGACAGCCAGCCAAGCGATTTCGCTCTGTCTTTTCCCTCGCTGATGTCGGCGACGTAGGCCTGCACGACGCCGATCGTTCCGCCGCCGAGACCTTGGATGATTCGCGAGAGAAACAGGAGCCACAACGATCCTGCGAAAGCGAAAATGACGTACGCGACGGCAGAGATCAGAAGTCCGACCAGGATGGCGGGACGGCGTCCATACCGGTCGGACATCCACCCCCATGCCGGAGCGCTCAGCAGCTGAGCGACCGAAAATGAGGCGACAAGTGCCCCGACCATTGCGGCGCTGGCGCCCATACGCGTGGCGTAAAACGGGAGCAGCGGGTAAACGATTATCAGGCCCAGCATGTCCACGAATGCCGTGACCATGAGGACAGTGAGCTTTCCCTTCACGCTGCCTTGTCCGGGATCAGGGAGCCAACCAATGCCGTGTTACAAATCTAGAGTGAAGCGATTGGAACGTAACTGGCCGTATGTGTATGAAGACCAGGACTTCTGGAGACCAAATGAACAAGACAATCAAGCTTCTCAGCGTTGCCGCCTTCTGCGCGATAATCGCCGCATGCGCTTCGATGGGAACGAAAAATCTTCCGTCAACCGAGAATCCGACAACGCTTGTGGTAGAAAACCGCAACGTGCTGGACATGAACATCTACATCATCAGGGGTGGCGGACAGCGCCTTCGAGTCGGGACTGCAAACGGCTTGGCGAAGACAAAGTTCACAATTCCGCGCGGAATCGTTCTTGGCTCGACCACGGTGAGATTCCTGGCTGACCCGATTGGCGGCACTCGCGGGCCTGTATCCGAGGAAATCACTATGCAGGAGGGCGACGAAGTCGGCCTGATGCTGCCTCCGTTCTAGAAGACAGCCAGACCGGAGAGCACCGGCGTCAGCCCGCCGAGAGGAACGACCGATCTAACGCGGAAGCTGACGTCCGCCCGCACAACCCAAGCTGAAGATCGATATCTGCCATGAATGTCTTGAGCAGATGTCTGACGCCCTCTTCACCGTTGCTTGCGAGCGCGTAGGCGTAGGGCCGCCCCAACAAAACGGACTTCGCGCCGAGGGCGAGGGCCTTGAGCACGTCGGCGCCATGGCGGACTCCGCTGTCGAGAAGCACGGTCATGCGATCGTCAGTCGCTTTGACGATGTCGGGCAATGCGTCGAGAGTTCCGATTGCACCGTCAGCCTGACGCCCGCCGTGGTTAGACACGACAATTCCATCGACGCCGTAGTCGGCGGCCTGTGACGCGTCTCCAGGATGAATGATTCCCTTGATGATAATCGGGAGCTTCGTGATTGTTTTGAGCCACGCGATGTCGGCCCAGTTGAAGGCTGGATGCGTGAACACGCCGAGGAACTGTCGCACCGCGGCTGCCGGATCTTCGTGCGGTGACTTGGCGAGCATCGCGCGAAAGACAGGATCGCTGAAATAGTTGGCAACGCCCTCAGCTTGGAGAAACGGCAGATATCCAAGCCGCAGATCCTGCTCGCGCCAGCCGAGCGCGGGCGTATCTACCGTAACCACAATCGCAGTGTATCCGGCCAACTCCGCTCGCCGCACGAAACTCGTGGTCAGCTCTTTCACGTGGGACGGATACAGCTGAAACCAGCGCAGGCCTGATCCCGAATCGTTCGCGACTTCTTCCATCGTTACGGACGAAACACTGCTCAGGATTATCGGTATCCCGGCCGCTGCAGCGGCCCGCGCGGTCATGCTCTCTCCATTCTTCTGGAGTATTCCCTGAACGCCGATCGGCGCGAGGAGGAAGGGGGCGGCAATCCTTTGTCCCAGAACTTCTACTGAGATGTCGCGAACGCTCACGTCATTCAGCGTCCGCTGGATGATTTTCACACGATCGAACGCTTCGCGATTCGCGCGCATGGTGAGACCGCCGCCCGCTGCGCCGGCTACGTACCAGTAGGCTTCGTCAGAGAGTTTCTCGCGGGCACGTGTCTCCCATTCATCAAATGAGAAAGGAAGATCGATTCTCTTGCCAGCGGCTGCGGAGCCGTAGACTTCTAATTGAACCTGTTGACCGATTGTCGGCATTCTCTGATTCTCATGACGGTGTCTTCGTCGCTATATCACTTTCGGTAGGCCGGGAACTTATCGCGGCCGCTGGAAGCATCGCCTTAGAAACGCGGCTGCGGTCGAGAGCAGCTAACAGCAATCTTTTACGTAGTTCTTCGTGTCCTTCGGCCGTTCCTTCGTGTCTTCGTGATCCTGCCTTAAGCGACCTATCGAGGAGAACGCCTGCGGGAAAATCGGAGACCACTCCAGACAGCATCGATCGCACAAACCTTGGTATCGACAAGCCCCGCGGCCAGCCCGAGATCCCGAATCAGATTTTCATCGAGATCCGTTTCGACTTTCGACGCGCGCTTCGGCCACGCAACCCACAACATCCCGCCAGAGGTGGGCATGAGCGCTGCCGCCTTCCCGAAGCTCGTCTTGAAGTGCGAGAACTCAGTCTCGAACAACACAATCACATCAGATTCACCAGACGCCCGATGCTTGACAATCACCCCGGCAGGAAGTTCTCCAAGGGTATGATCGAAGCCTTTTGGGGCTTTCAACAATGTCAACCGGGTGCCCTCCCTGATGCCGAGCTTTTTCGGAAGCGGAGTGCCCGAGTAACCCGCAGTCACGGGACCTGAGCGACCTGAGCCATCACGGTCCGACGCGGAGGTATTTCTCTTCGTATCGAATCATCGACTCTTCGATGACCTTGATCGCGACCTCGCTCTTTTCCCACCCGAGAATCTCGACGCGTCGTCCCTCGAGGTCCTTGTAGATGTGAAAGAAATGCTCGACCTCTTTCAGGTAATGCTGGGAAAGGTCAGCGATGTCGAAGTGATCATTGTAAAACGGATCGTTGGCCGGCACCGCGATGATCTTGTCGTCCGGCTCACCGCGGTCGAGCATCTTGAGGACGCCAAGCGGGCGGCAGTCGATCTGGCAACCGGTGAATGTCGGCTCGTTGATGCTGACGATGATATCGAGCGGATCGTGATCCTCGTGGAGTGTGCGCGGAATCAGCCCGTAATCGCCCGGATAATGAACGGCCGAGAACAGGACGCGATCAAGCCGGAATTGTCCGCTCTCCTTGTCGAGCTCGTACTTGTTGCGACTGCCGCGGGGAATCTCGATGACTGCGGTGACAATTTCAGGCGGATGCGCGCCGACCGGAAAGTCGTGCCATGGATTCATGAGGTGACCCGTTCCATAGTACCCTTGTAAGACATTGGTCCTTCCTCGACACCAAAATTATCCTCTGCCAGCTCCGCCACACGCTCCATCTGGGACGTGCTGAGATCCGTCAAATCGCTCGACGCCGCGAATTCGGCGAGCTGTTCGATGTCATAGATGTTCGGCAGCACGCTGATTACACGCGGTTCAGCGAGCAGCCACTTGAGTGAAGCCTGACCCAATGTCATCTGCGTCGTCAGAAAGTCCAGTGTACGAACTTTCTTCACTCCGTTCACGAGCCACGAATGCGGCCTGTGACGACGATGATCATTGGCAGGAAAGACCGTGTCTTCGGTGTACTTGCCCTCGAGCATTCCAGAGGCGTGTGTAACGCGGACGTTGAAGGTGCAATCGGGCGCATGCTCGCGAGCGGCATCGAGCATTGCCGTTCCGGGATGCTGCTCCAGGATGTTCCAGATCATCTGGATAGTTCCGACGTCCGGCTCGCGCTCGCAGAGCTCGATCGCTTCGTAGAGCCAGCCGATGGCCGGCCCAAATGCCGCGCCCCAGACGCGAATCTTTCCCTCGTCCTTCAGCTCGCGAAGAGTCTTCCATATTTCCGGATCGCGAACGTGGTCCATCTTGATGTTGTGGAGCTGGAGCACATCGATGTAGTCGGTCTCGAGGCGCTCGAGGCATTTATCGACGGCGAAACGCATGTAATCGGCATCGAAGCGCTGCGGGAGCTCGCTCTGTCCGCGACGCGCTTTCGCGGCTTCTTCGTCGTAGATGTCGTAGCCTATCTTCGTGCCGTAGACGACTTTGTCGCGGCGTCCCCGAAAAGCTGTGGCCAGCTGTGTTTCGCTCCGGCCATTGCCATAGGTATCGGCAGCATCGAAAAAGTTGATGCCGTAGTCGTCATAAGCCGATCGCAGCATGGCAATCGCCTCATCGTCGGTCTTCTTGCCCCACCAGTCTGTGGCGAGAGTCCACGTGCCGAGCCCGACTTCAGAGACGGCGACCTGTGTGTTGGGGAAGGTGCGGTACTTCATCTAGAGAATTTCATAGGGTAGTCTCTAAAAATAACCCCACCGGCGGCTGGACCTAATGCGCCTCACTCGTTCGATCCGCGTGGCGCCGAAGGCACCCTTCGTGGGCTACCTGATGACCGGACGAACTTGCAACTAGATGGACGCCCGCAAAACGAGAGCTGCTTCGACCGCGAAATAAGTCAGGATGAAGTCAGCCCCTGCACGCCGGATCCCAAGAAGAGACTCCATCATCACGCGCTCACGGTCGATCCACCCCCGTTCACTTGCAGCGCAAATCATGGAATACTCCCCGCTCACCTGGTATGCTGCCACGGGATATCCGGTTTCCGCCTTCACGCGAGTGATAATGTCGAGGTAAGGACCAGCCGGCTTCACCATCACGGCGTCTGCTCCTTCCTCGATATCGGCAAAAACCTCCCGCAATGCTTCATCCGAGTTGCCGGAATCCATCTGATACCCCTTCCGGTCCCCTGACTTCGGCGCGGACTCGGCGGCATCGCGAAACGGTCCGTAGTAACCCGAAGCGTACTTCGCCGCGTAACTCAGGATTGGAACGTTCTCGAATTTGTTGTCATCGAGCGTTGCGCGAATCGCGGCCACGCGGCCATCCATCATGTCGCTCGGCGCGATGACGTCGGCGCCGGACTGCGCGTGAGATAGTGACACGCGAGAAAGAAGCTCGAGTGTGGCGTCGTTCACGACCTCCCCGTTCTCGAGAATTCCGCAGTGACCGTGATCCGTGTACTCGCACATGCAGACATCGGTTATCACCACGAGATTCGGCACTTCTTTTTTGAGAAGACGAACCGCTTGCTGAACCGCGCCGTCTTCCGCCCAGCCCTCGCTGCCAGTCGCGTCCTTGATGTCCGGAATTCCGAAGAGAATGATTCCGCCAACGCCTGCTTCCGCCGCAGCAGTGGCATCTTTCAACAGCTCATCAGGCGAAGTCTGCGCGACACCTGGCATCGAATCGATCGCGCGGCGAATTCCAGCTCCTCTGCGCACGAAAACGGGCAGGACCAGCTGCGAAGGAACGAGCGTCGTCTCCCGCACAAGGCGGCGAAGTGGCTCCGTTCGCCGCAGTCGGCGGCCCCTGTAAATGGGAAACTGTGGCATTGTTATTCGGGCTGCGGCGAGATCAACTGCTGGGAGTTTCTCAGCTCCATCAACAAGCTCGTCGCACCACGCGTTCGCAAGTCAGCCGCGAGCGCCCGCCCCGATTCCTCGGGGGAGTCGACGTCTACGGGACCGGAGCCGCGAACTGGATCCCTGCCGGCAAGGTCACTGACAAATCCGTGCAGCGTGGCGGTTCGCACGCCATCGTAAATCACGAGTGCGCCGATTGGTACCTGGCACCCGCCCTCCAGGGCCGCAAGAAAAGCACGCTCTGCCCGCACGGCGACGTCCGTTGGCGCGTGATGAAGAGGTGCAAGCAGCGCGCGCATCTCTTCGTCGTCAGATCGAATCTGGACGGCTATCGCACCCTGACCGGCGGCCGGCAGCCACGCGGGCGGCTCCAGAAACTCTTTGATGTGCTGCTGCGCGTTGAGTCGAATCAGGCCGGCCGCGGCGAGAATCGCGGCGTGAACCCGGCCCTCATCCACCTTCTTCAAGCGAGTCGGGACGTTGCCGCGAAGCTCGACGACTTCGAGATCGGGACGAATTGCGGTGAGCTGCGCCCTTCTCCGAAGACTCGACGTTCCAACGCGCGAGCCAGCCGGAATTGCAGCGAGACTGTCGGCACCGGTTACCGGGTTCACAACGAGCACATCGCGCGGATCTTCACGCTCGAGAACGGCACCGATCGCGAGCCCATCCGGCATCTCAGTCGGGAGATCCTTGAGGGAATGCACACAGCAATCGACCTTCTTCTTGTTAAGTGCGACCTCGAGCTCGTGCGTAAAAAGGCCTTTCGCTCCAATCGCACTTAACGGCTCGTCGAGCTTCTTGTCGCCAACTGTCTTGAACGTCACGAGCTCGCACGTCAGTCCCTGCGCTTCGAGCGCAGCCGCGACGATGCGCGCCTGACGAAGCGCGAGCTCCGAAGCCCGCGTTCCTATCTTGATCGGCCTGGTTGAACGATCGGTCAAGTGAATGCCTTCAGAACCGCAGCGACAAGACCGTCGGTAGTCGACTCGCTCGCCTCGCAGAGCAGCTCGATTCCCGCAGCATTGATCGCCTCGGTTGTCTGCGGACCGATCGATGCGGCGCGCGTGGCTTGCGCCAGGTCTGCGCCGACGAGATCGACATAGCTCCGTACCGCTGAACCAGAGGTGAACGTCACGACACTGACGGTTCCAGATTCGATCGTCTTCTTCAGCCGCTTTGCGCCGCTGCCGTCCTGTATCGAGCGATACGCGGCCACGACACTCACATCCGCGCCGAGCGCAGTGAGTCCTTCGGGAAGAACTTCTCGTGCGCCGTCGGCGGTGACATATAGCATTCTCGAGCCAGCAACGTCATCGCGCTCTGAAAGTTTTTCGAGCAGCGCCTCGGCGACAAATCTTTCTGGTATTACGTCGACCGCGATTCCATGCTCGAGAAGTGCGCCCGCTGTCGCAGGGCCCACAGCGCCGATCTTCAGCCCGGCAAGAGCTCGTGCATCGCGTCCTCCGCCCAGCAGCTGCTCCCAGAAAATCTGCACGGCGTTGCGGCTGGTGAAGATCATCCATGAGTAATCGTCAAGCGCCTTCATCTCCTCGCGGAGCGGCGACAGGTCGAGTCGGGCGATCTGTGTCGCCGGCATCTCGATCACGTCGGCGCCGAGGTCGGCGAACTTGTCGGAGAGGACAGTGGATGTCTGGGCGGCGCGAGTCACGACGACCTGCCTGCCGAACAGCGGGCGGGTCTCGAACCAGCTTATCTCATCGCGCAGAACCACGGGCCATCCGATGACGGTTATCACCGGAGCAGAAATGCCGTGTTTCGCAGCTTCTTCACTCAACGTCGACAAAGTCGCGACCACAGTCTTCTGTCGCGACACCGTTCCCCACTGAATCGCCGCAGCAGGGATTTCGGGAGGCATTCCGCCCGCGATCAGCTCCTTCGCGATTGCCGGCAGGGTCTTCACGCCCATGTACAGCACAATTGTTCCGCCCGCCTGGGCCAGCGCCTTCCAGTTGGTCTGGGTCGTCGCCTTGCCGGGATCTTCGTGCCCGGTAACGAACGTGACAGACGTGCTTAGACCGCGATGAGTAACCGGAATTCCTGCGTACGCAGGTGCAGCAATTCCGGCCGTCACGCCCGGTACGACTTCAAAAGGCACCGACGCTTCGTTCAGCGCGAGCGCCTCTTCACTTCCGCGCCCGAAAACGAACGGATCGCCACCCTTGAGCCGAACGACGCGCTTCCCTTCTCGCGCGAGACGAATCAGCAGCTCGTTGATGTCGTCCTGCGGAACTGACTTCGAGTCTCCGCCGCGCTTTCCGACGAAGAACAGCTCAGGAACTCCCTTCTCGACAGCATCTGGAGGAAGAAGCGCTCGATTGGCGAGAGCATCGTACACGATCGCATCAGCTGTATCGATGAGCTTCTTGCCGCGCACCGTGATCAATCCGGGATCACCAGGACCCGCGCCAACGAGAAAGACGGCTCCCATCTTCTCTATCATTTCCGTCACGCAACGCTCCGTTCATCGGCGCGGCGCATCGATTCGGGGTCGACATGGTTTACGAGACACCACTTCACGTACTCGTCCGGTGCAATCTCCGACGGCTTGATCTCGCTTCGTCCACCCCAGAACACGTTCGTGTACGAGACCGGAATTCCAACTTCTTCGAGATGCTTGTCGATCGCGTCCTTGTGGGCGAGAACAAGCGCCTTGTCCGTGCCGTGTGCGACAGCCATGATGTTGACCCCGGCGAACTCGGGCCCACCCTCGCGCCAGTAAGCGTGAGTGAGAATGTGATGCCGTCCAACTTGTCGCCCCGCTTCGATCTCGCGACCGGCGGGGACCTTCCAGTGGAAAAGCGCGTTGTAACGAGTGACGCGCACACCACTTTGCGACGGCTTCACGTGCTCGAGAAAAGTCGAAAATCGGCCAATCACTTTTCTTTCGTTCAACGAGCGTGCTATACGAATGAACTCGGCATAGGGTACACCAGCTTCCTCAGCGCGCGCTTTCCACGGATGAGAAACGACCTCATGCGGCTCAAATTCTCGCTTGAGAGGTCCGAGCACCCGCCAGTCGACCTCCGACAGCTCTACGATATTCGTGTCGAGAACTGCGCCGAGCTCTTCGGTTTTCGAGCCGGGCTCCATTCCCTTTCGGCGAACGTGACCGACGCCAAGGGCGAACAGCCGCTTTGCCGGCATGATGCGAAATGCCCCGGCGCCGATTTTCGATGCGAGCAACTCGCAGTGCTTTCGCATCGAGAAACCCATTGGAACCTTGAGGGTGGTCCACAATCGGTATCCGGAACCGGGAGTCTCCCCATCGGTTGAGCGAACGACGACATGGCCTGAGAACGGATCTTCCTTCGCCAGATAGTCGAACGCTGAATCGAGCTTGTCCGCAGGAACGCGCCACGCGATCAATGCACCGGGAGCGAGATTCGTCGCCATCAGCGTCTGCCGAATTCGCCGAATCGTTCCGTACTCGAGCATCGCCCTCAACCGCTCGATCACGGTTGCTTCGGTGAATCCAGACAACCGCGCTATCTCGGCAAAAGGCTCCTCGATGAAGCCCGTGATCCTGTCTTCCGAGACAGCCAGAATTGCTGCGTTGACTGGATCAGCAATCTCCACGGGAACGGCAGCCTCGATCATCGGACCTCTGGCTTTGCTCGCTGCGACCTGAGCTTGCTCCGTTTCATCGACAGCCGAACAGCATACGCAACGTAGATCGCTGCCGAGATGCCGTACGCGAGGTGATAGAAGACGGCGTTATCAGGCATCGTACGCCTCCGACGGGTGCGCGTCATCGCGCTCGACAGCATAGCGATAGCGCGCTCGAAGCAGAGCGACGTACAGCAGAGTGAACGACGCAAACGCCAGCAACAACGTTGTCAGCATTTCCCCGGGAAGCGAAGGCGCGCTCGGCTTCAGGAGAATGGGCATCGGGTGCAGGGTGCGAAACAGGTAAACGCTCAGGTGAATAAACGGAATCAACAGCGCGCCCAGTATGCCGAGAACCGCACTGTAGCGCGCGCGCATCGCTCTGTCGTCGATGGCCCCGCGAAGAACGATATACGCGACGTAGACGAACCAGAGAAAGAGAGTGAGCGTGAGACGCGCGTCCCAGGTCCAGTAAGCACCCCAGATCGGTCTTCCCCAGAGTGGTCCGGTGATAAGGACAACGGTGGTAAACACAACGCCGACTTCGGCCGATGACTCAGCCACACGATCGAGCCGGTCTTCCTTGAGCCACAGGTACAGAACACTGGTGAGCCCGACCAGGCCGAATGCCATGAACGCTACCCAGGCCGCGGGAGCATGGACGTAAAGAATCTTCTGCGCCGGGCCTTGAACGGCCTCGAGCGGCGTGAAGAAAATGGCGCGAACGAATGTGACGAGAACAGCGGCGGCTGCCGCAAGCGACAGAGGAGTGGGTTTCATTCCTCGAGTGTGAACGGATAGGCGAGCGTGCATGCGACCACGAAGACCAGGTCGAATGCCAACAACAATTTAAGCCATGCGCCGGCGTCGCCAACCGGCCGGCCGCTCATGAGCTTCGCGGTGGCCTGAGCAGCGGGAATCACGATGGGCACGAAGAACGGCAGCGAAAGCATCGGCAACAGCAGCTCGGCCAGCCGGGTGTTCACAGCCATGGCGCTGAAAAGAGTACCAACCGAGACGAGCCCGATCGCGGCGAGGACGGCGATCCCGGCCAGTGGCAGTGCCACCGGACCAAGGGGAAGTCCGTAGAAAAGCGCGACTGCCGGGATAGCAACGATTTGGACAGCAAGCACAAAAACGAGATTGGCGAGCGCTTTGCCGAGGAAGATAGACTCACGGGCAACTGGAGAAGCGAGAAGACCATCGATACCGCGATCCGGCTCCTCGACCCCGAACGAGCGATGCATCCCAAGCAACCCGGAGAACGTGAAGATCACCCAGAGAACCCCGGGCGCGAGGTCGATGGCCGAGACTGCCGACGAGTCCCACGCGAAGTAGAAGATGACGATGCCAAGAAGCGCGAAAACGAGCGCCGACAGGAAGGCACTACGCGTCCTGAACTCGATTGCGAGGTCCTTCCGGGCGATGAGCCAGGCGTCGCGGAAGATTTCAGACATCCTTTGACACCAGCTCGCGGTAACGATCGCCGAAGGTGGCCTTATCGATCGACGCTGTGGTTTCCATCGCGACGATTCGGCCGCGATTCATGATCGCCGCCTGCGTCGCGAGAGCGACTCCTTCGTCAACGTTGTGAGTGACGAGGAAAACCGCCGCGCCCTGCTTTCTCAAATCGTTCAACAGGTCGGAGAGCGCGGCGGCGCCCAGCAGGTCGAGCCCGGTGAATGGCTCGTCGGCGAGAATAACGTGGGGATCATGAACCGTCGCGCGCGCGATCGACACGCGTTGACGGAGCCCGCGACTGAGAGCGCGCACGGGCGAGTCAGCCCGATCGAGAATGCGCATCCTGTCGAGTGCCCGCTCGGTAGCGTCGCGATAGTCGCGGACCCCGTAGAGCCGTGCTGTGAACTCGACGTTTTCGCGGGCAGTGAGGGCTTCGTAAAGGAGCGTGTGGTGAGAAATCACTCCCACCGTGCGACGAATGGCTGGTCCTCCGGGAAGGTTCGTCGCGCCAATTCGCGCGGATCCGGAAGTCGGCTTGAGAAGCCCCGAAAGTACCCGCAGCAGCGTCGTCTTCCCGGCTCCGTTTGGGCCGAAAAGAGCGAGCGTGTTACCGGCATTAACGGAAAGGGTTACCTCATCGACGGCCTTCCGCCTTCCGAACGCCCGGCTGAGGTTCTCAGTTGCGACGACTGCGCCGCTTTCATTTTGCATGAGCCCGAAAGGTGACACTCTGGCGCGTCGCGTGCAAAACAGGATAACGTTCGCGGAAATCCGCCCAACCTCGCCAATGACAGATATCGATACCCTGCTTCATGAAAACCGGAAGTTCCCGCCACCCGATGAATTCCGCCGGGCGAGCCGTGTTTCGTCGCCCGAGATATACGCGACAGCGGAAGTGGATCCGGAAGCGTTCTGGGCTGATCAGGCACGGCAGCTCGAATGGATCAAACCGTGGGACGCAGTACTCGAATGGAAGCCCCCGCACTCCAAGTGGTTTATCGGCGGCAAGCTCAACGTCTCGGTCAATTGCGTAGACCGCCATGCTCGCGGCGCGAGGGCGCATGCTCCGGCAATCATCTGGGAAGGAGAGCCAGGGGACTCGCGAACCCTCACCTATGCGGCTCTGCACTCGGAAGTAAACAGGTTCGCCAGTGCGCTCAAGTCGGTCGGAGTGGAGCGCGGGGACCGCGTTGCCATCTACATGCCGATGATTCCTGAAGTCGCCATCGCCATGCTTGCCTGCTCGCGAATCGGCGCGATTCACTCCGTGGTGTTCGGCGGATTTTCTCCTGAGTCACTACGCGACCGCATCAACGATTCTGAATGCAAGGTCCTGGTTACTGCCGACGGCGGATTTCGTCGCGGTGGAATCGTTCCCCTAAAAAAGAACGCAGACAAAGCGCTCGAAGAGACCCCGTCGATCACGAAGGTCGTCGTCGTCAAGCGTGACCACGTCGCCGGCGCCAACTCGATGGGATCGAAGATCGAGTGCGACATGAAGCCCGACCGCGATATCTGGTATCACGACCTGGTTGAAACCGTAGCGGCCGAGTGCGAGCCCGAGGCAATGGACGCCGAGGACGTTCTGTTCATCCTCTACACCTCGGGAACGACTGGAAAGCCGAAGGGAATTGTCCATACGACAGGCGGCTACCTCACCGCGGCAACCGCGACGGCGAAGCTCGTGTTTGATTTCAAGGACGATGACGTCTTCTGGTGCACGGCCGATGTAGGCTGGGTGACGGGGCACACGTACCTCGTCTACGGCCCGCTCGCGAACGGCGCTTCGTGCATAATGTACGAGGGCGCTCCGGACAGTCCCGACAAGGATCGATTCTGGGACATCTGCGACCGTCACAAGGTCACGATTCTGTACACCGCCCCCACTGCGATTCGCGCATTCATGAAATGGGGCGACGAGTATCCTGCAAAGCACGATCTCTCGAGCCTTCGCCTCCTTGGATCGGTCGGCGAGCCGATCAACCCGGAAGCCTGGATGTGGTATCGCGAGCATATCGGCGGCAACAGGTGTCCCATCATAGACACATGGTGGCAGACCGAGACTGGCGCGATCGTGATATCTCCGCTCCCGGCAATCACCGCCACAAAGCCGGGTAGTGCGACCATGGCCCTTCCCGGTTTCAAGGCCGAGCTCCTCGATGACGCGGCAAACGTGATTCCCGTTGGTGGCGGGTTGCTCGCATTGACCAAACCGTGGCCGTCGATGCTCCGGACCATTTGGGGAGACGACCAGCGATACGTCGATACCTATTTCACAAAATGGCCGGGCAGGCCCGACCTGTACTTCCCGGGCGATGGCGCCAAGCGCGACGAAGATGGCTTTTTCTGGATACTCGGCCGCGTTGACGATGTCTTGAACGTCGCCGGGCACCGCATCGGAACCATGGAAGTGGAATCAGCCCTGGTCGAGCATCCGGCGGTGGCTGAGGCGGCGGTTGTGGGCAGAACACATGACCTTAAGGGGCAAGCACTTGCGGCGTTCGTAACCCTGCGGGACAATCACGAATGGACACCTGAGCTGGCCCAGGAGCTTCGTAACTTCGTCGGTGAGAAAATCGGAGCGCTCGCAAAGCCGGACGACATCCTTTTCTCGGCCGACTTGCCCAAAACTCGCTCCGGGAAAATTATGCGCCGCCTGCTGCGGGATATTGCAGAGGGACGCGTTCTGGGGGATACGACGACCCTTGCGGATCCAAACGTGGTCGCCAATCTCAAGCAGCAATACGAGTCTCAGGAGGGCTGAATCTGCTCTGTCTGACGATGGTACGAACCCTGCCTTAGATTAAAATCAGTAGAGAGCTCAACCAACCAGGACGGTAACATGTTAGGTGGTTTGTTTCCTGAATCGATCTTCGGCCGCAAGCTGAACCCCAATGCGGAAAGGCGTCTTCGCCTTTCGCAGGCGCGTGCGGAAGAGACGATGATTCGTGCTCACGTCGATAACGCTTTGATGTTCGTCGACACGCTTGCTGAGGATTTGTCGTTCGACCGCGCGATCGATACGTACGTTCGAGTGATGGGGATACCGGAGCCTCTTGCCAGCACAGTCGCTACTCGTGCTCTCGTGAGTCTTGGGCGGGATCTCGTGCCGTTTCGGCGACGGGCGCGTGAGGAGGGGCAGGAGGATGAGGAGATCAAGCCTCGTTTGCGGCTCGATGATGCTGCTGCGAGGCAGAGGTCAATCAAGAGAGCCTAGCGGCAACTACTGAGTTCGTCGTTCGCAGTGTTGAGTCGCGAGTTACGAGTTGTAAGTCATTGTGGGAAAAGACTCTAAACCCGTAACTCGAGACTTTAAACTGCGAACGACGAACTCTGTGGTTATCAGTCAAAAGGCTGACTCTAAGGAGTCAGCCTTTTCGTTTCCTGCAGATCAAGCAGCGACACAACGAAGATGATAGTTACAATAATCGCCGATACTACGCACCACTGACAAATCGCATGGATCTGAAATAGCTCCAGGTAAGTCAGGTAAACCGAGAACAAAAACCCGGTAGCCGCAACGAAGACAAGCAGCTTCGACATCCCCACAGAATCCGCGTACCTCTCGCCGGTCGAGACAATCGCCAGAATGAAGAACCCCACATAGAAGCCGACTCCCCAGGCAGCGACCGGCGCCCCCATGAACTTCGCCCACTTGCTGGTATTGACCGTCTCACAAGAGCCAACAGAGCAGCTCAGGTGGCCGATCATTCCAAGCTTGTAGAGCAGCAGGTACAGGGCTACAAAGATCCCGGCGAGCGCCATCACGCCCAGGATCATGCGCTTGGTCATTTCTTCGTGGCTGAGTCCACGATTGCCTTCATCGCGTCGTAGGTCATGCCCTGTGTGTACATCTTGTCGCCGATGATGAACGTCGGCGTGGAGTTCACCTTTCGCTGCTGCCCCTCGGCCGCGTTTGCCAGAATCCGGCCCTGATGCTTTCTGCTGTTGAAGCAGGTCTCCCACGTACCGACATTGAGTCCGATACGCTCCGCGTACGCCTGTAGGAACGGCTTGGGATTATCGGTCGCTTCAGTGTTCCACTGGTCCTGAGCGGCGAAAATCGCGTCGTGCATTTCCCAGAATTTGCCTTGATCGGCGGCGCATGCCGCGGCATTTGACGCGGCCTCGCTGTTCTTGTGCTGTGGAAGCGGGAAGTCGTAGAACGTCATGTTCGCGAGGCCTGTCTCGATGAGACGCTTGCGAATATCGGGTTCCGTTACGTTTGCGAAATTTCCGCAGCCGGGACATTCGAAGTCGGCCCACTCGAGAATCTTCACCGGGGCATCGGGCTTGCCAATGAGATAACCCTCGGCCTTTCCGATTGGAGTGACCGGGACCACGGCATCCGTCGCGACGACGCCCGCTGGTTTGCGCATCATCGAGTAGCCCAGTATGCTTGCGCCGATAACTGCTATCGCGCCAAGGACATAGTAAAACCCGGCTGGCCGGGTTGATGCTGGTCTGACGTTGTTCTTTTTCTTGCCGGACGTGTTGGTTGGACGAGCCATTGCTGCACGCCTGAGTTGAAGTGATCGAAGCGCCGGATAAAGTGGCGCGCTGGAATTATGACTGAAAAGCTAGGAGAGAGGTAAGGTTATGCAAGCTGATGTTCTTCGCGTTCCCGTAGGACCTGGCGCGATGCACGTCGAGAGATTTGGTCACGGCGGAACTGCCGTGATTCTCATCCACGGGTTCGCGACATCGAGTTTTCTCTGGCGAAACGTTGCGCCGGCGATCACCGAAGCCGGTCATACCGCCTATGCGCTCGACTTGTTCGGCCATGGTGAATCTGACCGTCCTTTGGACGCGGATTTCGGTATCGCGGCTCAGGCCGAGTACCTCGATGCGGCGATGACTGCGCTCAGGGTTGCTCGCGGAATTATCGTGGGGGTCGACATCGGGGGCGACATCGCCCTGCGCCTTGCAGCCACCAGGGCGGAGCGAGTCGAGAAGCTCGTATTGATCAACACTCCGGCATTCGACGAACTGCCCGCGAAGGACATAACTCAGATGCAGCGGAGTACCGCGAAATTTGCCTTTCGTACGACTCGAGGGATCCTTGGAGCCGCACCGCTTGTCGAAGGAGTGTTGAAAGGAAGTGTCGCGAATCCGGAAAACATGCCGGTAAAGCTGATTGCGCGGTACCTGGCGCCCTTCGTCGGCAAGGACGGCGTGAACCATCTACTCACTCTCGCAAGCTCGATTTCGGGCGAGGATATGGAAGATGTCGAGCTCAAGTCGATTCACGTGCCTGCGCTCGTCGTCTGGGGCGAACAGGACCAGTGGGTTGGCGGGCGCGTTGCAGACCGACTGGTCAACGAATTGCCTGATGGAAGGCTTGTGAAGATGCCCGGTGTCGGACGGTTGGTTCCAGAAGAGAATGCCGAGCATCTCAGCCAGTTGTTGCTGGACTTCATGAGGCGCCGAGCAGTGGCATGACCTTTGAGTCAGGGCACTTTTTGATTAGATTCAGGTATTAACTAACTATACCTTTTTTCCGGAATTAATGAGCAAAGAGAAGCCTAGATACACGAGAAGCGCAGCGCCTGTTGCAACACCGTTTGAAGAGGCGCGCGATGAGATGTTTCAGCATGTGATGAAGTGCGGAGTCATTGGATCGGCTCCGGAAGATCAGAAGGACTGGTTCGACGGGACGATGTCGTATCTCGCGGAGCGCTACCACGAGCTGAGCCCCAAGCAGATCGCAGAGCTGAGGATACTCGGCGAGCGTTTTTCGCAGCCCGCCAAGGTCAAGGCAGCAGTCTAAGCTCCTTCGGGAACTGCCCCATGCGGAGCGAGCTTCAACGCCGCTCCGCGACCGCCTGGCGAAGCATAACTCCAATCCTTGCACCACCCCCCAGACCAGCCTCCAGAGAGGTGGTCAGGCCGTTCCTGACGGGTCCCTCCACTCCTGCAAAAACCAGCAGGAAGGCTTTGGGGCGCGATCCCGCGTCGTAACGACCCGAGAGCCCAGCTCCACCGTAAGGAGCCCACCGGCTCTGCCTGAACGGATCCAGGTGGAATCTGACGAAGCCATCCGTTCGGCCTGTCACGCCTTCCTCGTTGGCCCCGATGGCGCCGACTACCCCCGTTCGGACATACGTTCCTCCGAACATCGATATTCCGATTCCGGCCTGAGCTGTCGGTATCTTCGAGAAAATCGCGTCTGTTCGGCCCTCGATCGCGGTGCTCGGCGGAGCCTTGCTCCTGCTGGTTGATTGTGCTTCGGCTGGCCTCACCGCGGCCGCAAACAGTAAAACAGCCATAGACACAGAGACCACAGAGGACACAGAAAAAGCTGATTGCACTCGGGCTACGGTTGAAGAAAGGAGGATTTGCTCGAAAATATTTTGGGGTATGTTTTTCCGCTGTTCCCCTTAGGTGTCTTTCCTGCCGGTCTCTGTGTTCTCTGTGGTCTCTGTGTCAATGGCTGTTCCCGCGGTTACGCCGTTGACGACCTGGCAGCTCGCCGAGCTCTTTCGAGGGCAGCCGTATAATCAACGATGGAAACGGCTGACAGCGCTCCGATCAGGAGAATCATCGGCATCACGGCTCCCGGCCAGACGAGCACTACGAGAAGCAGTGCCAACTGAAAGGCCGTGACCGTTTTTCCGAGAAGCCGGGCCTGAAAGGATGACGCCGACAGACCGGGAATGAATCGTGCCACTATGAAGCCGACCGCGGTCATGATGTCGCGGGAAAGAAAGATGAAGAACTGACCCGTCGTGACCTTTCCGTCTACCAGGTAGGCCGACATCGCCGCGAGAACGAAAATTCGATCGGCGAGAGGGTCGATGATGGCTCCGGCGACGGTCGAGCTGTTACCGCGGCGAGCCAGCCAGCCATCGAGAAAATCAGTCGTCGCGGCAGAAAGAATCAGCACGATTCGCTGCCAGGGTCCACTAATGACTACAAACGCAAAGGCGAGCAGGAGCCTGGAGAGCGAGATGCTATTTGGAAGAGTGAGAATACGGCCGCGCTCCATCAGCCAAAGCTAGATGGCACTTCCACTGCTTGCCAGCGTGTATGGCTAAGTCTAGGTTCCGGCCGTGTCAGCAGCCCTGAGCCGATTACACTATCTCGCCGCGCTTTACGTTTCGGTTGCCGCGGTGATGGTCATGTGGGACGTACTTGTAGCCGGCCGAGTGTCGCAGCTGCGGCGCGTTCCGCGGACATTTGCAGCGATTACCGCGTTTGGCGGACTTCTCATCGTCCCCGCGCTGCTGATCGCTTACGCTTCGGCGTCGATTCTCTATGGCCGCGCAATCCAGCCGGTTGCGTGGGTGTGGCCGGTAACGACGGTCCTGTTCGCTCTCCAGGCGACGTACGCGCTCACTCGACGCCTCGTCACTTCACTGTTCGGCGTTCCGATTTTCGCCTACAATCTCATAATCGCGATCGTCGCGCTGTCGCGGTTTGGAATCTCACGCGGATTCATTCCGCCTGATTTTGGATTGGCACTCTCGGCCGCTGAGGCCAAGGCACTCGGGTGGTTCTTTGGGTCGCCGGCGCTCTGGGGCCCCGCATTCCTGATGGTGCCGCTGATGTCACCGTCGCTCCCGGCTCGCTGGCGCTTCAGCAGGTTCATTCGCGGCGGTATCGCGCTCTCCGCCGCGGTGCTCGCGGGACTTGTGTTGATCGAAATGCCGAAAGCGTTCCAGACGACAAAGAGCTATGCCCGATACGCAAAGGAGCAGCTGCAGGAACATCCCGACGGCGACTTTGACATCGGCGTAAAAATTCTTCCCGACCTCCGCGGCGCGCCGCCTCCCCTGGCGCTCGACCGCGACATTTCTCTCGTTGACTCGATCGGCGTAGACGCGGTGTCAATCGTCATCGACCCTGAAGGCGCGAAGCTCGCGTCACTCGACTCGATCGCCAGGGCTGTGGACGATCGTCGGGCCGACAGCGCGCTCGTCATCATTTCTCTGGGTTATCCCAGCGATGCAGAGAGACAGTTCGCTGCCTCGCCTGCCGAGTACACCAGAGCCAGAATCGCCGACGTCGATCGGATCGCACGGAAGCTGCGACCAGATATCCTGATTCCGGCTGTCGATCCGTATGGCGCCGGGGCACGGGCCATTGGTACACAATCGCCTGATTACTGGATCGACTACCTCACTCGCGCAGCCCGCATCGCGCATTTCGTGAACCGTCGCATCAAGATCGGCGTGTCCGCATCCACCTACGGCACACGCGACAGCACCCTTTACGCATGGGCCGCCAGCCAGAAATCTCCGGTAGACGTGGTCGGATTTTCGATGATGCCCGATTTCACGGGCGCTACGTCTCTGGAGACACACATGCGCGTCGCCAGTCGCTGGATGCACTCGGTAACGGTCAAGCCAAAACCTCACTGGGTTTTCTCCGCCGGCGGATATCCGCTCGTGCACGGGGAAAGGAGCCAGGAGCTCGCGATGTGGGGAGTCCTCGCGTGGGCGACAAGCCAGCCGCAGATCAAGGGCCTCGTCGTCGATCAGGCAGGTGACTACGACGTACTTAGCGGACTTCGTTCAGCTAACGGACGCTACCGCTCGGCCGTCGGTGCTTTGATCCGGGCTCGGAAAGGTCTCGCTAGTCAATAACGACGAACAGCGGGCACTGCGGAAACTCCGGAACTGCTTTCACCGCTGAGCACGCCGAGGGACACGGAGATTCGCAGAGGAAATTGGAACGGCAAAAAAGGGAAAATACGGAAAAGCACTCCGCAGTTCCCCTTGTCAGTTGCAGGTCTGGGTTTAGCCGCCGTGCTCTGCGAATCTCTGTGTCGCTCGGCGTGCTCAGCAGTAAAAGTAGCTCCGCAGTTCGCAGTTCCCGAGTTAAACGACCTTCCCGACGCCGCGCACGATCCCCTCAACGTGCCGCGCCGGATCGAAGAACTCTCGAGCAAGCTCGAGAATATCTGCGGGAGTGACAGCAAGGATCCGATCCTCAAACTCATCGAGCTCACTCAGCCCTGACCCGAACATCCACGCGTCGAGGATGTCGCCGAGAACCGATGCCCCACTCTCCTGATTGATCGCGTGGGCCCCAAGCGTGTACTTCTTCGCGCGCTGAAGCTCTTCGTCAGTCACGGCAGCATTCCGCAGCTTTGCGAACTCCGCCAGCAATCCTTGTCTTGCGATCTCTTCCTTCTCGGGAGACGTCGCGATGTAGGACAGGAACATTCCCGCAACCTGATGCTCGCTCGTGTAAGCGCGCACCGTGTATGCGAGTGACTGCCTGTCGCGAAGCTCGTCGAAGAATCTTCCGCCGAGTCCGCTGGCAATTGTCGCAGTGAGTCCTGATGCGAAGCGACGGGCATCGCCGCGCGACGGAGCCGGAAACGCCAGTGCAAGCGCCGTCTGAGCCTTTTCCCGTGACTCGGCCCTTATCTCTGCCTCCCTGGGCCATTCGGGTGCGGCAACGGGCTGGGCCGTGGACGGGACGAGCCCTCCAAAGTCACGCGCCATCACACCAGCGATATCATCGGGAACCACGTCGCCGACTACTCCAAGAGCCAGCTGAGCGGATTGAATGTGCGATCGATACCACTCGCGTCCCTGCTCCGCCGTAAGCGCGCGGAGAGATTCTTCCTTACCGAGCGGCGACCGGGCGTACGGATGTCCGCCGTAAGCGGCACCCATGACAAGCCGCATCGGAAAGCGGAACATGTCGTCTCGTATCGACGCCAGATCCGAAAGAGCGACCGAACGCTCTGTATCGAAAGCATCGTCGGGAATGACAGCGTTGAAAACGACATCCGCGAGAAGCTCCGCCGCCGCCTCGAGATGCTCGACGGCGACAGAAATCGACCAGCCGAATCCTTCTGACCCCACGCTCGCGCTGATACTGCCGCCGAGCATCTCGGCATCCTCGGAGATCTGCGCCGCGCTGCGCGTGGTCGTGCCTTTGAGCGACGAGCGCATCACAAGCATCGTAATTCCCAGCATATCTTCGGGCTCGTCGCGCACTCCCCCGACGCCCTGAAGCGCCAGATATGCGATCGCAGCCCCGGGCTTCGTCTTGAGGAGAATCGGGAGTCCGTTAACCGTTCGATAAACCGACACTCCAGCTTCGGTCTTCACCATTTCCGGAGCTGCTGCTTCTGCCGGCGGACTGGGAATGTCGCGGGGCGGAAGCGGCTCGAGTGGTTTCGGGCGCCTTGCGTTCAGCTTCTCGACGAACTCGACGGCAGTGGCTGCCAGTCGCGGTGAGCTTTCCGGGCGGTATACGACGACACCAACTCTATCAGAAGTGAGATAACGGTTTGCGACTGCATGCACATCCTCCGCCGTCACCGACATGAACCGCTCGTAGTACTCGTCGCCCAGCTGCCATCCACCAAGCGCTTCCCATTCGACCAGGTGATTTGCCTGGCCTTCCATCGTCTCGAGACGCCGTATCCAGCGTGCCTCGAAAATCCTGCGAACGCGTTCGATCTCAGCCGGCTCGATTGGTCCATCGCGCAGAACACGCACCTGGTCCCACGCGGCGCGCGCCGCATCCTCGGCGCAATTTGCATCCATCTCTGCGTGAACTACGAAGACACCGAGCTCGGTTGGTGTGTAGTTGTAGGCACTGACCGACGTTGCCAGCTGACGCTCACGCAGCGCGCGATAGAGACGCGATGCGCGTCCGGCAGCGAGAATGCTCGAGGCGACGTCGAGAACGGGCGTGTCTTCATGCATCGCATCGGCCGTTCTCCAACCCATCACCAGCTGAGTCTGGGCGATATCGCCAGCCATCTCGCGGTAGCGCATGTCGTCGTGATGCGGCTCGCGAGGTCCGGGACTCCGCACGGGCACTGCGTCTGGCAGGGATCCGTAGAGTGACTCAACATGGCTTAGAGCCTCGTCGGCATCTACGTCTCCAACAATCGAAAGGATCGTGTTCGACGGCTGGTAGAAGTTCCGATAGAAGCGCATCATCGCGTCGCGATCGATCGCACGAAGACCCTTTTCGTGGCCGATCCGCCACCTGCGCATTCGATGCTCATCGTGAAGCAGCTCGTAAAGCTTTTCTGTAGCTACGACTGACGGGCTGTCGGTCTTTCGCTTCGCTTCCTGGATGATGACCTCGAGCTCTTTCTTGAGCTCGGCTGCGTCGACGAGCGAGTTGGCGTATGCATCTGCCTGGATGTCGAGCCCGGCCGCAAATCCAGACGACGGCAACACGGTGTAGTAAGTCGTGTTGTCGTAGATGGTGTGAGCGTTGAGGAAACCGCCGCTCTCCTTGGTTTCCTTTGCAATCGCGCCGACGCCGCGCCGGGCTGTTCCCTTGAAGAACATGTGCTCGAGCACGTGAGCGATGCCGCTGACGTCATCGGTCTCGTCGAAGTAGCCGGCTTTGACGTGCGTTACGAGCGCGACGACCGGGGCCGATCTGTCGCTGCGGATCAGGACGGTCAGGCCGTTCGCCAGAACGGTGCGTTGAACA
This sequence comes from Gemmatimonadaceae bacterium, assembly GCA_035525975.1. Lineage (GTDB taxonomy): Bacteria > Gemmatimonadota > Gemmatimonadetes > Gemmatimonadales > Gemmatimonadaceae > UBA4720. Next base: position 11,995 of record DATLDF010000023.1, on the reverse strand, counting down.
GAAGCGGGATCGATGAACGAAGTCATCTCAGGTACAGCAGAAGTCACTCAGGCAACGGGACGGCGGCGAAGAACGAATAGTCCAGCGAGGAAGAACAGCAAGCTGTACCCCATCAGCCACAGCAAGTCATTGGTTTCGACAGTTCCCTTGTCCAGAAGCGTGCCGAGCATGCTCGAGAGCTTGTTGAGCGGAGGAAGCACCGCGATGACGAGCTTTCGCCATCCGTCCCTCCCCGCCCAGATCGTATGAAGTAATGCCGATCCAAGGAATACACCTGCGAGGATGGGCCAGTCAAACCTGAAAAGGCTCGAGATGAAAAACGCAATTCCACCGAGGGAGAGGAAGACGATCGCGCAGTAGGTCAGCGGTGCTACCGGTGAGAGCGGAAAGATCGCCAGGGCGAAAATGCCAAGCAGCAAGGCCATCGCAGCCATGAAGCCGATGAAGTAGATCCCAAACTGTTGCGCGTAATAAGCAGGGATGCTGACGGGCTTTGAGAACAGGAACCTGTAATAGCCCTGCTTTCTGTCGTTCGATACGATGCCGTTTAGCGTAACGAACGCTGAAAGGAAAACGATTTGCTGAAGCGAGACCATTATCAGCTGCTTTGCGCTGGTCTCGGTTATCTGCACCTGCATCATCTTCACCGGAGACACGAAAGTGAATCCGAGTGCAAGGCCGATGATGATCAGGGCTATTGCGCGGTCGCGACCAAAGTCGCGGAACTGCCACAACGCATAGCGTCTCAGGTTGCCGCTCATGTGTTCTTCTCACCCACGGCTTCGCGGAATTGCTGCTCGAGCACGGAACGCGACGGGACGAAGCTCGCCAGCAACACTCCCGATGCGATTGCCCTGGCAATTGCCGCATTCAGCTCGGCAAGGTTTGTAATCGGGATGTCAAATTCGCCGCCGCCGACATCGACTGCTGCCGGGAAAATTTCCTTCATCTTTTCCGCGCCGCTGACAACGGCCATCCGATAGGTACCGGCTGTTTCAGCGGTCTGGTCGTAGCCGGTCTGCACGAGTCGCTGAAGCCGGCCCTTGTCGATAATCGCGACACGGTCAGCGACTCGCTGCAGCTCATCGAGATTGTGTGAGGCGATGAGAATGGTACGACCGGGCTTTCTCAGGTCATCGACGATATCGCGGAATTTCTGAGTCCATACGGGGTCGAGTCCATGAGTTGGCTCGTCAAGAATTACGACCTTCTCATCACGCAGCAGCGACTGGGCAAGACCGAGACGCTGGAGATTTCCCTTTGACAGCGCTTTCACCTTCTTGGTGCGATGCTCCTCAAGTCCGAGCTGGGCAATCACAGCCTCGCCTCGATTGCGAATGTCAGCGGGCGGCAATGCCGCGAGCGTCGCAAACCTCTTCAGGGCACTCTCGGCTGTCCAGTTGGGGTTGATCGTAACGAGCTCTGAGAGATAGCCGATGCCGTTTTTCTCGACATAAGCGCGGGGCTCGCGTCCTTCGATCGTGATAGACCCGCTGGTCGGACGCAAATAGCCGAGAAGGAGCGATATCAGCGTGCTCTTCCCGGCTCCATTCGGTCCAGCGATGCCAAGCACTTCGCCTTCGGCGACCTGCAAAGAAAACTCCTCGACAGCAGTTACCGGGCGGCCGAGGAGTGATCTGTAGATTTTTGTGGCGGAATTGAATTCGATCACAGAGGACGGTTGGGGAGGCACGAGGACCAGGCCCCGGGTCCCGCGCGCGCGATGAAACGCTGCGCCTCGTCCAGCCGGTTGAGCCGAGCCAGGGCGCAACCAAGATAGCCCTGTGATGCATTGTCCGCAGGATCAGCCTCGAGGGCGCGGATGAAGAATCTGCGCGATACCTCGTAACTACCTGTCGAGAAGAGGATCAGCCCCATCTCTCTGAGGGCGCGCGCATTTTTCGGGTCGATTCGAATGGCGGCGTCGAGATGCGCGCGAGCGCCAACGATGTCGCCTTCTTCACGCGAAAGCCGCGCAAGAAAAACGTGCGGCAGCGCCATGTTCGGATTTTCCCGCGCGATTTCGCCAAACTGGCCCTTCGCCGCTTCGCGTCGGCCCGACTGCATGGCCGCCACTGCTTCGGACATCGCTGCATCCGGCGATTTGCGCTTGGCGAAAACCATGTAGCCGCCAATTGCTGCAACAACGAGAACGAGCAGCGCTACAATGAACCACATATTCCGTGGTATACGGCTCGGCTTTTCGGTGTACGTTGGCTGCGGTCCCGACGGGGTCTCGGCCGGTTGTCCGTAAGATGCCGGTGGTGGCGGAGCGGTGGATCTGCCGGCTGTTGCGGCGGCGGCCCCTGCTGCTGCGTACGCCGGTGCGGGAGGACGCGAATAATCCGGTGATGATGAAGCGGCATACGGCTGCGGAATTGGCGGCGCAGCCGGCTCGCTGACCGCCGACGAAAGTCCCGACTCCAACTGCCTGAATCCTTCGCGCGCGACAACAACGTCGTTGTCAGTGGCCTTGTAACTCGTGCGGTTTGCGCGATCGCGTGCGCCGAGGAATTCGAGCAGCGCATAAGCTTGTCCAAGCGAAATCAGCTCTTTCTGGCGAAGCTCGCGAATCAGTCCCTGCCCGGTGAGGGACGAACCGCCCATCAGCGCCCGGAGGGCTGTCTCGGTGCCCTGCCACAGCTCGAGGATGTCGGCGGCGCGGTCTTCGCCTTCGCGCGACTTGTCGAGTCGGGCGGCGATGGGCGTGACCCCGCGAAGGGCCGCCATCGCCGCTGTTTCGTTTCCGTTCATCTCACTATCCGCAGAAGCCCGGCATCGGCGCTTCCGCGGATGAAGCTCTCGGCATCTTCCGTGGGTATGAGATGGCCCGTGAGTGAGAAGCCCCGGCGAGACTCTTTCTGCATGAATTCCTTCAACGATATACCGCCGCGTCCTTCGCTCATTTTTTGCAGGATCTCCTCCCAGGTGCCTTCGATCGAGTTGTCCTCGTCGATGGTGATGCAGTGCTCATCCGGCAGAGTGCCCTTGTCTTTCGCGAAAGTGCTGAGGAGGGCGCCAAAAAGCTCCAGCTGTCCGCGCGCCTCACTCTCGGCGGCTTCCGCCGCTCTGGCCTCGATTTCGGCCAGCATTTCGTCGATGTCGTCAGGCTCTCCAGCGAGCTCAGCCAAACGTTCCTCCCATGGCTTGAGCTCCGGGTCACTGTCACGCAAACGATAGACCATCTTCTTCAACTCGATCAGTCTCCAGATGCCGAGTTCGTCCCAATGGTCATCGGGGGTGGAGCGGTCGAGGTGGTAAAGGGCGGCTTCGTAGTCGCCCCGGTCGTAGAAGATGTTGCCGAGGTAGATCCGCGCCTCGGTGTGGTCTTCGTCGATTTTGAGTGCTTTGCGAAGGGTGACAATCGCCGCTTCGTCGTCACCGAGGCGATGCTGGGCGTAGCCGATGCACGAGACAGCCTCGGCCGAATCGGGTGTCTGGCGGGCGGCGGTCTCGAAGTAGTCGCGTGATTCTTCGATCAGCCCCTCGCGAAAGAGTGCGCGTCCGATCTGAAGCATCAGCTCGATGTCGTCTTCGTATCCCAGTTCGAGAGTGCGGCGAAAGCTTCTGAGCGCGGCGGCCTGCTGGCCGAAGCGAAGCAGGGTTTCACCCAGGCCGGCAAGAGCGTCTTCGTGTTCGGGGTCGAGAACGAGGGCTTCTTCGAAGCTCCGGCGTGCCCATGCATACTCTTCGCGGGCGTGGTAGGCGTAGCCCACGCCGATGTGCAGCTCTACCGAATTGGGGTAAAGTGCAAGTCCCTCGCGGAGTACGTCCAAAGCGTCATCGTATTGACCTTCATTATACAGTTGATGTGCTCTCTCATCGTACTCCTCGGAACTCAAAAAGGGGTTTGCCATGGGCGGTCACGACCTCCGAGCGAACGAGTTGCACTATTGTACAATCGTCAGGCGGTTTTGTTCAAGAAGAATTGCAGTCGAATGAAAAGATTTCTGTAAGACTTTAGTGCTGACGGCTGACGGCTGACTGCTGACTGCCAGGCGGAACAACAGGCAACGCAACGAATCGGTATCAGGGTTAAGGATTCGATTTCGCCCGACAACCGGCCGCGTCGAATTTGACTGAATGGGCGATTTCAAGAAGTTGCGAGTCTGGCACGAATCGAAAGATCTCACCAAGGACGTCTTCGGGCCGGCGGACAAGATCGAAGGAACGTCAGCGCGAATCCTCCGAGACCAGGCTTGCCGTGCCGTGCTCTCCGTCCCAGCGAACATCGCCGAGGGCAGCGGGAAGAGTAGTGATCGCGAGTTTGCTCGATTTGTGAAGATCGCGATTGGATCTTTGACCGAGCTCGAGTCCCATCTGATAATCGGTGAAGAGCTTGGGATCATTAGCCATGACGACTATCTGCCGATTATGGATAGGCTTATTGAGGTCTCTCGGAAACTGACCGGCCTGCTGACGACACTGATTGCAAGCGCAGAGGAAGCTCAGAGGCAAAAACCACCTCGCCGCCGAACAAAAACGTAAGTCAGCGCAGTTCCGATTTTCCGATTGGCAGTCAGCAGTCAGCCGTCGGCAGTCAGCACTTACGTAACGACAGACGCCTTGCTCGAATACTCCCGCCAACTTTCGGTTTCCAGTGCCTCGTCAATAGCGGCGACAAGTGTGTCAATCTCATCATCGCGCGTGAAGAAGAATGGTGCGACGCGAATGCCGGCTCCAACCCGATAATCGACGAGGATATCTCGCGACAAGAGCACCTGAGCGACCTCATAACCGTGCGGAACATCGAACGCGATCGTTCCCCCTCGGCGCTTCGAATCGCGTGGTGCAAACACCTTGTACCCGCGGGCATCAGCCAGCTCGATCAAACGCGACGTCTGCCGAATGCTCTTCTCCCGAATTGCGTCCATCCCCGCCTGCCGGATGATCTTCGCCCCCTCGGCCGAGGCGTAGAGGGCGGGAATGACGGGGGTACCGTTCAACCAGCGAAATGCCCCCTCCGCGTATTCCATGTCAGGCTCGAAGGCGAACGGCCGGGGGTGCGCCTGCCATCCCGTGAGCGCTGGCGCGAGGGTGTCGCGAATTGCCGGCGATACATATAGAAAGCACCCGCCCGGCCCTCCGCACAGCCACTTGAGGACTCCGCCGGTGAGAAAGTCGACCCCGCTCTCCTTTACGTCCACCGGAACGATCCCGACGGAATGAAAAGCATCGAGCGAAACGAGCGCGCCCATCTTGTGTGCGTGCGCGCAGATGGCGTTTGCATCATTGATGAATGCCGATTTGAAAAGGACGTGCGAGATCGCAACAAGTCGCGTGCGCTCGTCGATCGCCTCGAGGAGGCGGTCGTGATCGATGCTGATTCCATCGTCTGAGCGGACGTTGACGATCCTCGCACCGAATCGCGCGGCGATCTGCTGGTACGCGTAACGCACAGACGGAAAATCAAGATCGGTCATCACGATCGTGTCGCGAGCCCCGCTGAAGTCAATCGCCGACACGACGGCCGATTGGGCGATGGTGACGTTCGGCATCATCACAACTTCGTCGGCGTCAGCATTTATCAGCGGGGCGATCTCGTTTCCGACATCGATCGGCTTCTCCCACCAGCCTCTGGCCCACGCTTTGACACCAAGGTCACCCCAGTCGGCGGCGTACTCGGCGAGCCTGGCGGGAACGCTCCGCGGCATCGGCCCGAGCGAGTTCGATACGAGATATGTGGTTTTCTCGAGTATCGGGAATTCTTCCCGGTATGCGAGGAGTTTGTCGGTCATCGAGTGGCTCTTTTTTGAGGCGAGATAAAGCTAGCGAAAACGTGCACCCGAGTTTTCTGATAAAAGTCTGCGCCCGACAATCGGCGGACGGCCTGTGGCTTTGCTTTTGGCGCGTGGCGCGTGGCGCGTGGCGTTTGGCCGTCTGCAGTCAGCAGTCAGCACTTTCCTGTACCAATAGTGAGTCGCGGCTTGTACAATATTGTGCCCGATTCATCTCTCACCAGAAAGAATGCCCCAGCCCCGACGCAAACGCGCACCTGAATTCAAAATTGCCCTCGTACTCGGAGGCGGCGGTCTAAAGGGTTTTGCGCACATCGGTGTGCTCGCGGCGCTCAGAGAAAAAGGGATCAAGCCGGCCGTTTTCGCCGGGACGAGCATCGGGTCGCTGATCTGCGCTGCGGCGGCGGCCGGCATGGCGGTGGAGGACATGACGGACAACGCGAAGTCCCTCCGCCGGCGTGATCTTTTCCGTCTCAATCGGCTCGGCATGATTCTCGAGCGAAGTCATGCTCCTTCGATTTATCAGGAGGCGCCGCTTCGCTCCGTTCTCGAGGCTATCATCGGCGATGTGCAGTTCGACGACCTCGCGACGCGGCTTCTGGTCAACACCGTCGATCTTCAGAGAGGATCGCCGGTCGTATGGGGATTGCCGGGACTGCGCGATGTGAGCGTGCTCGACGCCGTCTATGCGTCGTGCGCACTGCCCGGCTTCTATCCGCCAGGAGAAGTTGCGGGACGCAGCTGCGTTGACGGCGGCGTTGTCGACAATCTTCCGACGGGAGTCGCATCGCAGGGAATGGACGCGGTTATCGCCGTCGATACCGGAAGCAGCGCCCTTGTCACAGAAAGAGAGATCGCCCAGCAGGGATTCACGGCCATCTACATGCGCGCTGCGACAACGATGATGCACGCGCTGCAGCTGCAGCCTCTCGAAACGTGGGCTGGTCCGCCGATGATCCTCATCCGTCCCAGAGTTTCGCACATCGGATGGTTCAGCTTCAGCCATACCGAAGAGTTGATCAATGCCGGCTACCGCGCTGCGATGGAAGCGCTCGAGCATTTTGATACATGCCTCGCCGCCGAGACGGGAATCTTCCCGCGACGGGAAATGCAGCTCTCAGTGGACAGAGAGAAATGCATCGGCTGCACGATTTGCGTGGCGCTCGCTCCTGGCGTGATGGAAATGGACGAGGAAGGAAAGGCCAGGCCGCGCATTCCGCGAGTCACCTGGTCGCCTGCGGACGGGGATTTCGTTCACCACTGCCCCACCTACGCGATCAATGCCGAGCCGGCTGAATCAAATGGACAGGAAAATCAGCCCGAGTCTTCGGTCGCCAAGACTCCGGAGGAGAGAGAGGAACGACTCGGGGCATCATAATTTGACTGGGGCGGGTGGACTTGAACCACCAACTTCCGCACTAACAGTGCGACGGTCTGCCAGTTGACCTACTCCCCATCACAAGAACTAACGACCTTCGATTTATTGGTCCCGAGCCTGAGCCCGCCTGCTAAGGCCGATCAGCAGCCAGAATACCTGGCGGATCTCATCGTCGAACTCCAGTCCCGCTTCTCTGGCTAGAACGACAGCCTTTCGAACAACCGCAGCCTCTCGCTTCGGATCCAGCGCTGGCAAACCAGCTGCGCGCTTCTCTATTCCAACCTCGCGCGCCAAACGCACCCGATTTGCAATCAGCTCTACAAGAGAACTATCGATCTGCTCTATCTGCTCGCGAAGGCGGCTGAGCTCGGGAGTAATCATGCTGCCGCCGAGCTCGCCAGCTTAGCCGGTGTTTCGACAGGCATCGTTCGGCCCGCCGCCTCTGCGAACAGACGAACTGCACGCATCATCTCTGCGAATGCGTCGAAGGTGAGCGATTGATCGCTGTCAGACAATGCGTCGGCTGGTCGCGGATGAACTTCGATGATCATGAGGTTGGCCCGGGTTTACGCGCTATGGCTAGAAAGCGCGTGTGATTATCTGAGCGGTCTTCGATGTCGTGCGCGAGAATGACGAGACCATAGATGCCGGCGGCCCGTGCGCTTGCGACCGCGGCGCGGCGGCAGTCGCGAGATTCAGCAACTGCGCGCGCGGCGCCGGCGGTGTCTTCAACCGCGCGCGTTCGCGCATTGGGCAGGCGTGAGAGAAAGCGCGCGCACTGGGCGAGCGCAACGTGGTGGCTTTCGACAACCTCGACGGCCTCCAGAGTTGCACCGGCTGATCCGACGAGGCACTGATGAATGCTCAGAGTCGTCTCGCCGACAACCTGAAGATCCGTCGCGGCCGTGATCGCGTCGAGCGCTGCGTCGACTTTTCCAAAAATCGAATTCTCTACTGGAAGGATTCCGGCATCAGCCTGACCTGTGGCAACCGCCATCGTCACGTCACTGAATGTGGCCAGCGGTAACGGGACCGCATGCGGCCAGAGCACTGCAACGGCATCCTCGCTGAATGCACCACGCTCGCCCTGAAAGGCGACGCGAGGCGCCGAAAATGTCGATGGTGCAGAGGGCGCAGGGATTGACATTTAGTGATAAAAAAGGGAAGGCCGATGATTCTGCGGTGAAAACCTCTCGAGCGTCAGCTCGGGTCACTCAACAGTACCGGCCACTCCAGGACGTGGAAAATACGAATAGACGCGGAAGCCAGAGTAACTGGCCGCGTTATTGGTAAAGACGGGGGGTGCGGAGCTTAGCCACCAATGATCTTCTGCCCTGCTACCCAGAGCACTGTGATTGGAACGGCAACAGCGAGCAGTGTGGCGAGCATTCGCCAGGCTCCCTGCGGATAGCCGCGCGAAACCCGGTAGGCAACAACGCCCCACGCAACGCCCATCGTAAGTGCCATCCGAAGCGGTGCATATGAATCGTCGGGCTTGCTGAAATGCCCGATCGAAAACATCAAAAGACTCGTAAAGCCAAATGCGAACAGAGCTTCTCTCAGCGCCTGATCCTTCGAGCGCGCGTGACGCATGTCGAGTGCCTCCCGCCGGAGCAGGAAGGCGACGTAGATCAGCGAAAGAACCACGAGAAGCCACGGGAGCTGGGACGAGTCACCGACAAGGCGAAAAAAAACCGCTACGGCGACTCCCAGACCGACCGTCATCTTCCATGAAGGCGCTTCGTTTCGCGGTGCAACCAGTGCCACCAGGCCTCCAGAGAAAAGGTGAATGTTTGAGCGGGGACGATATTAACGAGTCCCGGCTTGACTCGCATCACCGGGCTTCGGATATGCTACATTTATATCAGCCTGACGCCCGCCAAAACCCAGGGCGCCAGTGGCTCAGAGCAAACACGCCAGCGCACGGCGCGGCATGTTCCAGAGAAAGACACCATGACTCACCCGAACAGCTTCGGAAGCCGGTCCACGCTCGAGGCCGGGGGGCGGTCGTACACGATCTATCGCCTCGACTCGCTCAACACCCGCTCGAGCGGCAAGGCAGCGTCTCTTCCCTTCAGTCTCAAGATTCTCCTCGAGAACCTGCTTCGAAACGAAGACGGCAAATTCGTCAAGAAGGAGGACGTCGAGACCCTCGCCAGCTGGGACGTGAAGGGCAAAGTCGAAAAGGAGATCGCGTTCCGCACCGCGCGCGTTCTTCTCCAGGATTTCACCGGAGTTCCCGCAGTAGTTGACCTCGCAGCCATGCGAGACGCTCTCGCGAAGCTCGGTGGCGATGCCCGGAAAATCAACCCGCTCCAGCCGGTCGATCTCGTCATCGACCATTCGGTTCAGGTCGACGAATACGGCTCTGACGCGTCGTTCCTGATCAACGCGAACCTCGAGTTCGACAGAAACCAGGAGCGTTACGCGTTCCTCCGCTGGGGACAGAAGGCGCTGGAGAATTTCCGCGTCGTTCCTCCGGACACGGGAATTGTCCACCAGATCAACCTCGAGTATCTCGCTCAGGCTGTGTTCGTGAACACTGTCGATGGCGAGTCAACTGCCTATCCCGATTCACTCGTCGGCACAGACTCTCACACGACGATGATCAACGGACTCGGCGTACTTGGCTGGGGTGTCGGCGGAATCGAGGCCGAGGCAGCAATGCTCGGACAGCCTGTGTCGATGCTGATCCCGGAAGTGGTGGGATTCAAGCTTCATGGAAAACTTCCCCCAGGCGCGACAGCGACGGACCTTGTCCTCACCGTCACGCAGCTCCTTAGACAGAAGAAGGTGGTCGGAAAATTTGTCGAGTTTTATGGAGCGGGTTTGTCGTCGCTTTCACTCGCCGATCGTGCGACCATTGCGAACATGGCTCCGGAGTATGGCGCAACCATGGGCTTCTTTCCGATCGACGCCGAGACAATCAAGTATCTGCGTTTCACGGGACGCGATGAGTCGCAGGTTCAGCTCGTCGAAGCGTATGCGCAGGCACAGGGACTTTATCGCACGGACGAGACGCCCGATCCAATTTTCACTGACTCCCTTGATCTCGACCTGTCGACGATCGAGCCAAGCCTCGCGGGTCCGAAACGTCCGCAGGACAGAGTGCCGCTCAAGCTCGCTAAACAAATGTTTCGCGATGCTCTTTCGGCAGATCTCGGCAAGACGGGAACGGTCGCGGGAATTGCTGCCGCCAAGCAGGCAATGTCCGTGTCTGCGTCACCGCAGTTGTCCGAAGCTGTCGTTGCGACGACCACCGGGGAGCAGGCTGGAACGAACTCAGGCGTCCGCGTAACGATGAATGGCGACAACTTCTCGCTGCATCATGGAGCGGTCGTCATCGCGGCAATCACAAGCTGTACAAATACCTCGAACCCAAGCGTTATGCTCGCGGCGGGATTGCTCGCTCGAAACGCAGTTGCAAAGGGCCTCAACACGAAGCCGTGGGTGAAGACCAGTCTCGCACCCGGATCGAAAGTCGTAACGGACTACTTCACTGCTGCCGGCGTTCTGAGCTCACTGGAGAAACTTCGATTCAACGTTGTCGGCTACGGATGCACGACGTGCATTGGCAACTCCGGTCCACTGCCACAGCCGATTCAGGAAGCGATTGAGACTAACAAGCTCGTCGTGGCGGCTGTGTTGTCGGGTAACAGAAATTTTGAAGGCCGAATCAATCCACACACGAGATTCAATTATCTCGCGTCGCCACCTCTTGTCGTCGCATATGCACTTGCGGGACGAATGGACATCGATTTCAACACCGAGCCGCTCGGCATCGGTGAAGGTGGGCCGGTGTTTCTCCGCGACATCTGGCCGGCGCCCAAGGATGTCGAAGACGAGATTCTTCGCTCGGTGAAAGCCGACATGTTCAAGACGCAGTACGCGAACGTGTTCTACGGTGACGACAGCTGGCGTGGCCTGCCGGTACCCGAAGGCGATCTCTACGCGTGGGATGAGAATTCCACGTACGTAAAGAATCCGCCGTTCTTCGACGGCATGACGCTGACTCCGCCGGGCGTTCGCACGATCACTGGCGCGAAGGCGCTGGCGATGCTCGGCGACTCGATAACGACCGATCACATCTCTCCGGCAGGCTCAATCCCGGCAGCGAGCCCGGCCGGAAAGTGGCTCATCGCTCACGGAGTGAAGACGTCGGAGTTCAACTCGTACGGAGCTCGCCGCGGAAATCACGAGGTGATGATGCGCGGAACTTTCGCGAACATTCGCCTTCGCAATGAACTCGCACCGGGAACCGAAGGTGGCTGGACGGCGACCGGTCCGGGGGCCGAGCCGGTTTCGATTTACGACGGGTCAATGGAATACCAGAAGAACGGCATTCCGCTCGTCATCATCGCCGGAAAGGAGTACGGCACGGGCTCGTCGCGCGACTGGGCGGCAAAGGGAACACTGCTGCTCGGGGTTCGTGCAGTAATCGCCGAGTCGTTCGAGAGGATCCACCGCTCGAACCTAGTCGGGATGGGAGTATTGCCTCTCGAGTTCACAGATGGAGCGACACGTCAGTCGCTCGGTTTGTCCGGGTTCGAGACGTTCGACATCGTTGGAATGTCGGACTCAATGAAGCCGCGGTCGATTCTCACCGTCCGTGCTACTTCTGCTGACGGTGCAGTGAAAGAGTTCACGGCGATGTCCCGAATCGATACGCCGGAAGAGATGAACTACTACCGCCACGGCGGGATTCTTCCGTTTGTATTGAGGCAGCTGGTTTGATGAGTTAGACACAGAGACCACAGAGACCACAGAAAAGGGCGGCCAACACTTATTCAGTTGCTGGCCGCCCTTTTCTGTGGTCTCTGTGGTCTCTGTGGTCTCTGGGTCTAACTCATCAAACCAGCTGCCTCAATACAAACGGAAG
>DATLDF010000020.1:0-68204 GCA_035525975.1 Gemmatimonadaceae bacterium | reverse complement strand
GAGAGCTGGTTAGCATTCCGAGTATCCTGTCGTGGTGCCGACTGTACGGTGGTCTGCGACCCATCGAAGAATCCTGCAGCAAACCGGTAACGATTTCAGTGCCAGAGTTGTACATCGAATTCGATGGCGAACAGGTTGCTGTCGAGACTGAAATTGCCGAAGTCGTGCGCTTCGTTGAAGAGACGTTTGCACACATGATTGTGGAGCGTGCTCCCCGTCGTGTCGGGACACTTCGTTTCACTTCCGGGCCCGAAGGTTTCACTCTGACATCATCCGGGTCTGACGATGTCAACGACGGTTGGCTCGAGATGATGATGGGTCAGCTGCAGGATGAGGTTCGCAATCAGTTCATGCGTGCCCGCCCCGACCTTTTCTGGCTGCATTCCGGAGCTGTCGAAAAGGACGGGTACGCCCGTCTCATATGCGGCCCCTCTGGACGCGGGAAGAGCACTCTGACCACCATGCTCTGCAAGAAAGGCTGGCGTCTCATGTCGGATGACGTGGTTCCGATCCTCATGAGCAGCAACACCGCAATGCCTTTCCCCCAGTCTGCTCAGCGGCGCTTGCAGCAAAGCCGGGTTCTTACGCCGAGGGAATTAAATGGAGTGAAGAAGGAACGAATCCACTTTGATCGACTGGAAATATGCGAGCGAGCCTATCCGATCAGGGATTTCTTTTTTCCGATTTATGCCGACGAAGCGCAATCAGTGACCCGTCTGAGCGCCGCGACTGCTGCCATGGAAATCCTGCGTTCGTCGATGAACTTTCGGGATCATCGTGCGAGCGCGGTCGCGAAAGCTGCGCAGCTGGCCGAAACCGTACCGACCTATAGCATCGCCTATAAGGACGCTGCCATCGCTGCGGACACAATTAATGAAGTCCCGTTTGAAAACGTTTAGGGGTTTTCCCTGAGGGTAAAAGACCTGATTGCCTGCAAAGGCTGGTAATGGAATAGATTCTGCGTGGGCTCATAGCAGCCTTTTTTTCGGAGCCGATGAGGAAATACCGAGCTCTTGTCTCAACCATCATTGATGAGGATGCAGTCGTGAACAGACTTCCCAATGTTATTCCAGGAGTACTTACCCATCAACTCGATGGTCAGGTCGTCGCCTACGATGGCCAGCACGACAGAGTGCATCTTCTCGATGCAACAACTGGTTGCGTCCTGAATCTGCTGGCCGAGAAGACATGGACGGAGGAAGCTCTCCTGCCAGAGCTGAAGGAGCGAATCGGGGTAATTGGAACTCCTGACCTGCTTGCGCTCGCGATCGAGGAGCTGACGAAGGCGGAGCTCTTACAGAGCTCGAGCCCAGGCCTGAGGCTGAACGATGTGTCACGTCGGGAAGCGGTGCGACGCGTTGCTGCAGCAGGAATCGCGGCGGCCTTGATCCCATCAGTATTGACCATTACGCCAAGCACTGCTTATGCTCAGGCATCAGCGTGTGCGGGATCGACCAACCTGCCAAGCGGCTGTTCCTGCACTGGCAACGGCAACTGCGCGAGTGGCAACTGCAGCGGGCCGACGGGCGCAAAAACCTGCGTCTAGCTGCTCAGACCGCTACTTCATTTCGAAACAGCGCGCTCAGGCCTACTCACTACGGTAGGACCTGACGCGCCCTGCGCCAGGCAGTTTCGCCCTCCGGTTCAGGCAGGGCCAAGTTTTGTGTGATGGCGTCCCTTCCGCGCGCCCTCGTGGTTCCGAATGGGTGCTCGCGCCTCTACCTTCCGTCCCAGGACGTATGTGCTCGGGTGGCGAAACTGGCAGACGCAAGGGACTTAAAATCCCTCTCCCATAAAGGGAATGCGGGTTCGATCCCCGCCCCGAGCATTTGATCGTGCCGTGCTTCTCCTCCCTCGAAGCGACTGCTGGCCTGCGATGTGCTTCCTCTGACTCTGTTTCCCTCTGAAATGGAGCGTCAAAATGGACCGCGGACTCGATTTCCTCAAAAGCCAGGTCAATAACGCAGTAATGCAGCATAAGACCTTTCTGGAGGCCCTCGAAGACCACGAAGGACAGGCCGAGGACACACGCTTCCGAGACCTCTGCAGCCGGCATATCCCGCGTGTGCGCGAGCACCAGCGCATGCTCGAGGACTACCAGACCACCCTTGGAGCCGAAATGGGCGCTGGCAAGAACCTCCTCGGCGCCGTGCTCGGAAAGGCACGCGACCTCGCCGACGCGGCCCGCGAAAGCGATTTCCTTCGCCTCGTGGGCGACATCGTCATGTCACGCCAGGCAGAGGACACGTTCAAAACTTTCCGCGACGCTGGACGCACACTCGGCAATCCGCAACTTGCCAGCATCGGCGAGCTCGGCGAGAGACACCACGACGAGTACAACCGCGAAGCCAACCGGCTCGTTCAGCAGATGTTCGTTGAGCATGTGCGCGGAGTAGAGCCGGGGACCGCGACGGATTCTGTTGCAGCGCAGTCGGGAATAGCCCTCTAAAGCGCCACACGCCACACGCCACGCGCCAAACGCCACCGGCCGAAAAGCAGCGAGCGACCTCCCCACAGCCGATTGCCGTTAAGCGCGTGGCGTGTGGCTTGTGGCGTGCGGCGCAGTTTGGACAGCTAGTCGTTCCTTCCCCCAATTGTGTAACTTCTCAAGATGACCGACGTCGTGGCCCTGGCCGCCGAGCTCCTCGCTATTCCGTCCCTGTCTTCTAGTGAAGGCGGGGTCGTCGATTACATCTCCGGCTGGCTGATAGCCCGCAAGTGGAACGTCACCGTTCAGGAGGTTTCGAAAGGCCGCGGCAACGTCTGGGCCTCGCGAGGGGGAGGCGGCGTAACGTTCTCGACCCACGTCGACACCGTTCCTCCACACATCGCTCCGCGCCTCGATGGCGACAAGCTTTACGGCCGCGGGTCGTGTGATGCAAAAGGAATCGCCGCCGCCATGCTCGCGGCAGCGGAGAACCTCGTAGCCTCCGGAGAAGAACGGATCGACCTGCTCTTTGTCGTTGGAGAAGAGCTCGGATCTGACGGCGCGCGCGCCGCCAACAACCTCGCTGCAACGAGTCGGTTTCTTGTTAATGGCGAGCCAACTGAAAGCAAGCTGGCAAACGGAGCGAAAGGTTCGCTACGGGTGATCGTTCGCACGAAAGGGCGGAACGCACACTCCGCATATCCGCACCTCGGTGAATCAGCGATCGAGCCGATGATGAAGCTGCTTCCAACGATCCACGACCTGCCGTTTCCATCTGACGAGGTACTTGGCGCCACGACAGTCAACGTCGGAACGATTCGCGGGGGCACAGGAGCCAACATCGTCCCCGCGCAGTGCGAGGCCGAGCTGATGGTACGACTCGTGAGCGATGTTGAGCCGGTCAAGAAAATGATCAAGACGTGGGCGAAGGGGCACGCGACGATCGAATTCGGAAGCACGATTCCGGCGCAGAGATTTCATCTGGTGCCGGGCTTCGACACGGCACCGATGGCGTACACGTCTGACATTCCACTTCTCTCTCGTTGGGGAACGCCTCTTCTCTTCGGCCCCGGCTCGATTCACGTCGCGCACACGCCCGACGAGTTCATCGACGTCGGTGAGCTGCGCGCAAGCGTGGATGCTTACGAGCGTATCGCGCGTCACCTGCTTCAATCATGACAAAGCCATTTGCTCCGGCCACGCGCTGGCCTGTCGCAGTTCTCGGTGCGACAGGCGCGGTGGGTCAGACATTTATCCGTCTGCTCGCAAACCACCCGTGGTTTGAGGTAGCCGAAGTGGCGGCCTCAGAGCGAAGCGAAGGAAAGAAATACGCCGAGGCCGCACGCTGGCTCGAAGGCGATATGCCCGAGTCGGTGGCGGGGATGACGATGCTTGCAACTGACGCAACGCGCATCTCCTCGCCAATCGTGTTCTCCGCGCTCGATGCGGTCGTTGCGGGCGATGCCGAGCGTGCATTCGCGACAGCTGGAAAGTTTGTGCTGAGCAATGCCAAGAATTTCCGGATGGAGGCGGACGTCCCGCTCGTAATTCCAGAAGTGAATGCATCACACCTTCAGCTCATCGATCGCCAGCGCAGGGAACGCGGCTGGAAAGGCGCAATTGTCACAAACGCAAACTGCGCGGCAACCGTCGCGGCAGTCGCGCTTGCGCCGCTCCAGGAGAAGTACGGCATAGACAAGCTCTTCATGACGACGATGCAGGCCGTCTCGGGCGCTGGATATCCAGGCGTGCCATCGCTCGACATCCTCGGCAACGTCATTCCGTACATCGCCGACGAAGAACCGAAGCTCGAGCGCGAGATGCTGAAGCTTCTCGGCACTTACGAAAACAACGAAGTGCGACTGGCCGACATGATGGTCAGCTCCCACACGAACCGGGTTGCTGTCGAGCACGGGCACACCGTCGCTATCACAGTCTCATTCCGTGAGAGGGTCACTCCTGCGATGGCGCTCGAGACACTTCGTGCCTGGAAGGGCGACGAATCAACCTGGAATTTGCCGAGCAGGCCGGAGTTTCCGCTCTTCGTGACCGATGAAGTGAATCGTCCGCAGCCACGGCGAGACGTCAACGCCGGCGGCGGCATGACGGTAACAGTCGGTCGCGTGCGCGAGGATCCTATTCTCGACATTCGCATGATCGCGATGGGGCACAATACAATTCGCGGAGCCGCCGGCGGGTCGATCTTGAACGCCGAGCTGCTTGCCGCGACGGGACGGTTCGACCCGGCGTGATCGTCGTCAAATTCGGCGGAACATCGGTCGGTGACGCCGAGGCGATAAAGCGATCGGCGGAGATCGTGCGCGGACGACTCGATAAGTCGCCCATCGTCGTGGTGTCTGCGCTTGGCGGTGCGACGAACGCACTCCTCGCCGTTGGCGAGCAGTCGGCAAAGGGCCATCTTATCGGCGCGCTGCGCGGAGTCGAGACGCTTCGTGACCGGCATCTCACCGAGTGTGAGAAACTGCTCGGAAAGAGCGACCAGTGTGACGAGATCAGCGCGGAGCTCAGCGCAATGTTCGACGAGCTCGCGCATCTGGCCGAAGCTTTGTCAACACTGGGGCACGTGACACCTCGCTCTCTCGACGCAATTGCCTCGTACGGTGAGCAGCTGTCGTCGAGTCTCGTCACTGCCTACTTCACCCAGAGTGGAATCGACGCGGAGTACGTCGACGCGCGTGATGTGATGAAGACTGACGACCGCTTCATGGAAGCAGAGCCGCAGACGGAGATCATCGCTGAAAACGCGCGCGAGATAGTTCTGCCCATTGTGCAGGCGGGGAAAGTCCCGGTGATGGGCGGATTCATTGGGGCGACGCAATCGGGAATCACGACAACCCTTGGACGCGGCGGATCCGATTACAGTGCGTCGCTTGTTGGAGCCGCGCTCGATGCGGACGCGATCGAGATCTGGACCGACGTGGACGGAATGCTCACGGCTGATCCACGTGTTGTTGACGGCGCGTTGCTGATTGAGCAGATCCGTTTCGACGAAGCGTCGGAGCTCGCATCGTTTGGCGCGAAAGTTCTCCACCCGAGCACTATCGCGCCCGCTGTGCGTCGCGGAATTCCTGTCTTCATCTACAATTCGCGTCGTCCGGAAGGAAAGGGAACGCGGATCACTTTCGATGCGCCGCACCGGCCGGTCAGCGCGATCGCCGGAAAGACCGACGTCACGCTGGTTAAAGTCACGGCCGCGCGAATGCTGCTGGCGCATGGCTTTCTGCGGCGCGTTTTTGAGATCTTCGAGCGACATGAGACGTCTGTGGACGTCGTCGCGACATCGGAAGTCTCAGTCTCCGTAACTATCGACGATCCGGCGAGACTCGATGCTCTCATGATGGACCTGCGGTCACTGGGCGACGTATCTGTCGAGAGAGGGCGCGGAATCATCGCAATAGTCGGAGTGGGCATCTGCGACGCCGGCGGCGCAATGGGTCGTGCGCTCATGGCGCTCGGCGACGTGAAGATTCACATGATGTCGCTCAGCGCGACAGGTATTAACCTGACGGTGATCGTAGATGGTGACGCTGTAAATCCGGCAATCAAACGCCTTCACGCGGAATTCTTCGGGAGCAAGGCCACGTGAGCTCACCCGCAATCGCTGTCATTGGCGACGGCAAGATGGGTCGCACCATTGCCGAGATGGTTCAGGCGCGGGGATGGCATCTCACAGCGATGCTTGGGCAGGAGCACAACCAGAATGGCGCCGGCATCACGCGGCGCGCTCTGGGTGACCCCGACGTTGCGATCGAGTTCACGGAGCCGGGTTCGGCGATCCCCAACATCATGGCGTGCATCCACGAGGGTGTTCCTGTGGTCGTTGGCACTACCGGCTGGTACGAATCGGTTGAAGCCGTGGCCGCGGCCGTGAATGCTGAAGATGCGTCCCTCCTGTGGGCGCCGAATTTTTCAGTTGGCGTGAATCTGTTCATCGAGTTGGCGAATCAGGCAGCCGACATAATGTCCCGCGCACCTGAATTCTCGGCAGCAATGATCGAGACGCACCACTCGGCGAAGAAGGACGCGCCGTCAGGGACTGCCCTCGCGGTCATTGGAGCAATGGAAAAGACCCTTGGGAAAACGGTGCCTGTCACGAGCGTCAGGACTGGGTCGGTCCCCGGAACTCACGAGCTGATCTTCGACGGCCAGTACGAGCAGATTATCATGCGGCATGAAGCGCGTGACCGAAAAATCTTTGCTGACGGCGCGCTCAGAGCGGCTCAGTGGCTGATTGGCAGGAAAGGAGTTTTCACGATGCGCGACGTGCTTGGCTTTGATGATGTCTCACGCAAACGGGCAGGATCATGATTGAGATGCCAAAGGATTCCAAGGGTCGCGTTCTCCTGCGAGGCGCCGGAACGGCTCTCGTCACGCCCTTTGCGGCAGACGGCAGTGTCGATGAGCGTGCCCTCCGTGCTTTTGTGAATTGGCAGGTCGAGGAAGGCATCCACTTTGTCGTTCCATGCGGGTCGACTGGTGAGGCCGCGACGATGACTCCAGAGGAGCATCGCCGCGTCGTCGAGATCACCGTCGAGGAAGTAAACGGCCGGGTTCCAGTTGTTGCCGGCGCAGGATCGAATGACACGAAGAAGGCGATTGCTCTCTCAAAAGAAATGAGAGCTGTGGGAGCAACGCACCTCCTTCACACATCTCCGATGTACAACAAGCCGCCACAGCGAGGCATCGCTGCGCATTATCGCGCGATCGCCGACGCTGTCGATCTTCCACTTGTCGTCTACAATGTTCCCGGCCGCACCGGAAGCAACGTGGAAGCTGCGACAACCCTCGAGCTGGCCGAGCATCACAACATTACGGCGGTGAAGGAAGCGTCGGGGAATCTCGTTCAGATTGCCGAGATCATCCGGAACAAGCCGGACAATTTCACTGTTTTATCGGGTGACGATGCCCTCACGATCGCAGTGATGGCAGAAGGAGGTGACGGAGTTATCTCCGTTACGTCGAACGTCGTTCCCAAGCTTGTCGCAAGAGTTGTCGAGCTTTGGGACAACGGTGACGCCGAAGGCGCTCGCGCCCTCGCGCACACGCTCGCGCCCTGGACATCAGCGGCGTTTGTTGAGTCGAATCCACTTCCCGCGAAGGCTGCGCTCGCAATGATGGGTCGTCTGGAGAATATTCTCAGGCTCCCGCTGGTTCCCATGAAGGACACGTTCGCGGATACAGTTCGACAGGCGCTTCATGCGGCTGGGGCTCTCGCCAAATGAGCAAACAAGAACAACCCATGATGACGGGCGAGCTTCGTGGCATCTCTCTCGAGATGCGCGTCGAGGCTGCGCTAGCGGAAACAAAAGCGGGAAGGATCTCTCCGGCAACACGCGATATCGTTGAAGAGCTCCTCGCTCAGCTGGAGGCGGGAATCGTGAGAGCGGCAGAGCGCGATGCATCCGGCAAGTGGAACGCGGTTCCGTGGGTGAAGAAGGGAATTCTTCTCGGATTCCAGCTGGGAACGCTGGAAGACATGTCGCCTGAACAAACACCGGCGGGAACGGCGAAGCCCGGCTTTCGCTTCTTTGACAAGGACACGTATCCACTTCGCGACTTCAAGCTTGGCGATGGAGTGCGGATTGTACCTGGCGGATCGGCGATTCGGCGCGGAGCGTACGTCGCGAAGGGTGTCGTTTGCATGCCGCCGATGTACATCAACGTCGGTGCGCACATTGGCACCGGAACGATGGTCGACTCACATGCGCTTGTCGGGTCATGCGCGCAGGTTGGCGAGCGCGTTCACTTGAGCGCGGCGGCGCAGATTGGCGGGGTGCTCGAGCCGGTCAACGCATCGCCAGTCGTTATCGAGGATGATGTAATTGTTGGCGGAAACTGCGGGATCTATGAGGGAACCGTTGTTCACGAGAAGGCGGTGATCGGCGCAGGCGTCGTTCTTACGCGCGGAACTCCTGTGTTCGATCTCGTCAAGGAAACCGTGTATCGTGGTACCTCGGAGACTCCACTCGAGATTCCAGCAAATGCTGTCGTCGTTCCGGGAGCTCGTCACGTCACATCAGGGTGGGGAAGCAAGGAAGGCCTGTCACTGCAGACTCCTGTGATCGTGAAGTACCGCGACGACAAGACGGACAGCTCGACGGCACTCGAAAACTGGCTGCGATGAAGGAACGCGGCGTGGTCCGCGTTCCCGGTGACAAGTCGATTTCGCACCGCGCGCTCATCCTCGCATCACTCGCGACTGGCGAGTCGCTGATCTCCGGGATTCTCGATTCCGCTGATGTCAGGTCGACCGCCGGTGCATTACGCCGGCTTGGCGTCAGGATTCCCGAGCTTTCGTCAGATTTTCGAGTTAGCGGCGTAGGACTTCACGGATTGAAGGCACCGAGCTGGGTACTCGACGCGGGCAACAGCGGAACCACCGTCAGGCTCATGGCGGGAGTCGTCGCAGCGTGCCCCTTCGACTCGAAATTCGAGGGCGATGCAAGCCTCAGCCGGCGGCCAATGAAGAGGATCGCTGACCCTCTGACGGAAATGGGAGCGCGATTCACTTTTGCCAACGGCAGTGACGGTCTGCCGATGACTGTGCACGGCGGTCACCTGTCGCCAATCACGTGGAACACGCGTGCGGCGAGCGGTCAGACCAAGAGCTGCATTCTCCTCGCGGGTCTTGTCGCCGGTGTTCACGTTTCGGTTATCGAAGCGCGAAAGTCGCGCGATCACACGGAGCGAATGCTTACGTCCCTCGGCGTTCCGATGACCGTTGACGACGTCACAGCCAGCATGTGGCCGGTCGATCATTTGTCGCCGCTCGAGTTAGTCATTCCCGGGGATCCCTCGTCAGCGGCTTACATGATCGCGATCGGCGTTCTCCAGAAGACAGGAGAAGTCCGAATTCCTGACGTGTGCATGAATGAAACCCGCATCGGATTCATCGAGACGATAATGGACATGGGCGGTGACATCGAGGTCCTCGACCGGAAAGCGATCGCCGGCGACGACGTCGCGACCCTGGTGGTAAGGCCGTCCCGTCTGCGTAACGCGAAGGTTGGCGGTGGCCGCATTCCATCGATGATCGACGAGCTGCCGCTCCTCGCGTGCGTTGCCGCTGGCGCCGGCGTCAGCCTCGAAGTCCACGATGCCGATGAGCTTCGTGTCAAGGAGAGCGACCGGATCGCAACGGTCGTGAGCAACCTGAGGATAGTTGGAGCGACCGCCACTGAGCTTCCCGATGGCTTCATTGTTTCTCCGGGGAAGAAAGCACTGTCGGGAGCAGTGACGACCGAAGGCGATCACCGGATAGCGATG
Source organism: Gemmatimonadaceae bacterium (assembly GCA_035525975.1). Taxonomy (GTDB): domain Bacteria; phylum Gemmatimonadota; class Gemmatimonadetes; order Gemmatimonadales; family Gemmatimonadaceae; genus UBA4720. The sequence continues at coordinate 58,489 of DATLDF010000020.1, read as the reverse complement.
TCGTTCGGCGTGCTCGGGGCACTGCCCGGAAATTCAATCGATATCGATGACCGCGATTGCGTCGCTGTCTCGTATCCCCGATTTTGGACCGATCTCCAAGCCATCAGCAGGACCGGGTGATCACCCATCAATGAAAGTGCTCTTCATCGTGACGGCTTATCCCCGTCACGAAGGCGACGTCATTACACCGTGGATGGGCGAGACGATCGACCGGCTAAAGCAGACCGGAATCGACGTCGAGGTTCTGGCGCCTTCATATAAGGGATCAGGCACGCAGATCGTCCGCGACGTAAAGGTCCATCGTTTCCGTTACGCACCAGCCGAGCTCGAAACGCTCACCCACGATGTACCGGCGATGGATCGCATCAGGAAGAGTCCGTTGATGGCGTCGCTTCTGCCTGGCTACATCGCTGCCGGCTCGGCCGCAGCCGCACGAGTCGCGCGTGAAGGGAATTTTGATGTTGTGCATGCCTTCTGGCCGATTCCTCACGGCCTGTTCGGTCTCGCGGCGCGGAGCGCATCGCAGTCCGCGCTCGTGTCGACATTCTTTTCGTCCGAGCTCAACTGGCAGGGCGCATCCAGAAAAATCTTTGGCCCGATGCTTCAACGCATCGTGGAGAATTCCGACGCGGTCACAGTCATCTCGACCTTCACTGGCGAGCGTCTGCGCGAATTCGTCCCGGGTGCGCAGAGCGTCATCATTCCTTTCGGTGCAGCTGCCGGCGACGATTTCGGCACCTCGTATGCGCCAACCGCTTCCAGAAGCAGGACGGCCCCGTTCAATCTCCTTTTTGTCGGGCGCCTGGTCCGCCGAAAGGGAGTCGACGTCCTGTTGAATGCGGTCGCTCAACTTAGCGACGATCCGCGCCTTCACGTTCACGTCGTCGGCGAAGGGCCGGAGAAAAAAGCGCTGATCGCGGAGTCCACTCGACTCGGCGTTGACAATCGCGTGACATTTGAGGGTGGCGTGAGCGCGGAGCGCATCAAAGACTTCTTCGGATCGTGCGATGCGCTCGTTCTTCCGGCCATCGTCACAGAATCCGGCGAGACCGAGGGTCTTGGCGTCGTTCTGCTCGAAGCGATGGGGTACCACAAGCCGGTCATCGCCAGCTCGGCTGGCGGAATTACCGACATCGTTGTCGATGGGAAGACGGGATTGCTGTCCCCTCCAGGAGATGCAGCGGGCCTGGCCCGCACAATCTCCACTGCGATGGACGATCCGTCGCGCATGGCGCTCCTGGCCGAGCAGGGGTTTTCTCACGCGAAAGGTGAATTCGGATGGGACACGATCGTCTCACGCTTGACCAACACGTATCACGCGGCAATACAGAATCGTACTGGCGCGAAACAGGCCTTCTAAAGAGTATTGTGGCACAATGAGTTCACCCCGCCAAAGCGCACGCAGGCAGCGCGCGACGACAAAGCCACGCACACCGCTCGTCTCTGACCAGATCGATGAGGATCTGACTGTCCCGTGGAAGATCGCGGCGGCAATCTACTTTACGATCTCGCTGATCTATTTTGCGCCTGCCTTCATGCCGGATCGCAGCATCTTCGGTACCGATTACTTTGCCGGCGGCTACCAGTTTTACGCTTTCATCGATCAAACCTTCAAGTCAGGCCATATCCCTCGCTGGGTCCCGTGGGTTTACGGAGGTCTGCCGCTCCATGCGAATCCCGGCAGTACGTACTATCCGATTCACTTCTTCCTGTCGCTCATACTGCCAACGCCACGTGTCCTTCCGGCGGTTTTTGTATTCCAGTTCGCGATCGGCGGAATCGGAATGTATCTGCTCGCGTCAGAGCTCCGCACTCGCAGCTGGATTGCCTTTCTGACCGGACTGGCCTTCCAGTTCACCGGCATAACGATGGCGGGAGTTTACAGCGGACACGATGGCCGGATCATCGTCGCCACGTTCGCGCCGCTCGTTTTCTTCCTGCTCCATCGTGGCATGCGTACGGGTTCCTGGGCAGCGTTCATCGGACTCGGCGCCACGATTGGTTTTGCGATGCTGTCGTTCCAGGTACAGAGCGCCTACTACCTGCTTCTCGCTGCGGGTGGATGGACCATCTTCCTCGCGTTCAGGTTCAGGGAAGCGACGTGGGGTGTGGTCGGGGTACGAATGGGGAAAGCACTGCTCGCGGTTGCGTTCGCGTTCGCGCTGGCTGCTGTGAACTTCCTGCCTTTTCAGGACTACGTGAGCGAATCACCGCGCGGCGCAGTCGGCGGACGCGGCTACGAGTACGCGACGTCATTCTCCATGCCGAAGGCGGAAATAGCCGGTCTCGCGATTCCTGAGCAGCAGGGGTTTCTCCAGACCTATCACGGAAAGAGCTTCTTCAAGCAGCACACCGAGTATGTCGGGGCGATGGTGATGGGATTGCTGCTGCTCGGCATCGTGTTCTCACGGCGTAACAAATATTGGATCTTCTTCGGTGGTGTTGTCTTCGTGGCGCTGACGTTCTCGCTCGGCGGCAACACTCCGATTTATAAGCTGTATTTCAACTTCCTCCCTGGAACGACGAAGTTTCGGGCGCCATCGATCTCGTTCTTCCTGGTGTCGATGTCGCTCGTGATAATGGCCGCGCTGACACTGGAGACAATTGCGCAATTGCGCGATGGAGCACCCGACGAAGAGCGCGCGGCGCGGCGTTCGGCAAAGACTGCAGCGGGCGGTTCGGCTGGAAACTTCATTCAGTACGGCGCAATAGCACTAATGGCCATCGCCGTTCTTATGATCGTCATGTCGCAGGCGATTCCCAGTCCATACGGCGAAGCAACTGGATGGATACGCTTCGGACTCTTCCTGGGCATAGTAGGACTTCTTCTGTCGCGCTGGCTCCGCGGTGGATTGCAGACTCGCACGTTCGCGATCGCTCTTAGTGTTGTGACGCTCGCCGATCTGTGGATCATTGACAGGCATTTCTTCCAGACAGTTCCCCCACCGGATCAGGTCTACTCATCCGATGACGTGCTGCAGTACCTCCAGTCGCAAAAGGACGACGGTCGCGTTTGGGTGTTTCCGTTTGGAAACCAGGCCGTGTATCACGGTTTTGACAGAGTCGGTGCAAACACGATTCCGCTTCGCAACTACCTGATGACGTTCGGCGTCGAGCAGGCCGGCGGCGAGCACGGAAACCAGCTGCAGCGATGGAACGAGTATGCCGGTGGCGGTGAGAAGGTCTACGTTGACTGGCACAACTTCACGAATTCGCCGGTGTTCATGAGTGCTGCCAACATCCGGTACGTCATCAGCGGCCTCGACCTGCGGATGAATAACAGCGATACGGCATCGACCGCGATGGGTCTCAAGGAGGTCTATCGGGGCCCTACCGCAATCGTGTACAGAAACGACCAGGCACTCGAGAGAGCGTATCTAGTTCCAAACGTGCAGGTCATTCCGCAGACCGACAGCGCGCTCAACTTCATGAGATCGCCCGCGTTCAATCCTCATGTCGTTGCGGTTGTTGACCGTCCCATTGGGACGACGCTGCCGACTACGCCGCTGATTCATTCGTCTTCCATCAAGGAAAAGACGTCGGACAAGGTCGTCGTTCACACGTCCGCGAATCGCGGAGCATTGCTCGTGCTCGCTGATGTCTACGCGAAGGGATGGCACGCGTGGATCGACAACAAGCCAGCGCCGATAATCATTACCAATGTCGCGTTCCGTGGAGTCGTCGTTCCGCAAGGTGAGCACGACGTCCGCTTCGAGTTCGTTCCCGACGCTCTGTTCAGAGGCATGTGGATCAGCGGAATACTGTTCCTTCTTCTGGTCGCTTACGGAATCTGGTTCGTCGTTTCGCAGCGCCGCGCGGAGCCTGCGGAGCTGGAAGCCGCGTGACGGGAACGCCGCGATTTGCCGTAATCGTCCCGGCTTATAACGAAGCGGACAATATTCCGACTCTATTCGCCGCGTTGAGATCGACGTTCGACAAGCATTCGCTCGAAGGGGAAGTCATCATTGTCGATGACGGGTCGACCGACAGGACTTACGAGCTCGCAGTCGCAGAAGCGGCGAAGTTCGGACGCAACGCGCACGTAGTTCGTCATCGGCGCAACCTTGGCAAGACCGAAGGCATGGTGACGGGCTCCCGTGCTGCAACGGCGCCGGTTCTCATCGTCTTCGACGCGGATCTTCAGCATTCAACGGAAGAAATTCCGCGATTCATGGCGAAGATCGACCAAGGCTGGGACATCGTCACCGGTCGCAAGGTTGGCGCGTATGAGAAGCAGGCGGTGAGCTCAGTGTACAATCGAATGTCGCGAAAGCTGTTCGACGTTCCTGTGCGCGATCTCAATTCGATGAAGGCGTTCAAGGCGGAGATCCTTCAGGGACTCGCCCTTCGTCACGACTGGCATCGGTTCTTCGTCGTGCTCGCGTACGCTCAAGGCTATTCGGTGACTGAAATCGACATCGAGCTTTTCCCGAGAAACGCGGGCGTTTCGAAGTACACGGGCTCGAAGAGAATCTTCTCGAGTGTCGGCGACCTGCTTGTCGTCTGGTTCTATCTCCGCTTCAGCCGTAAGCCGATGCAGCTCTTCGGCGGCGCCGGCGTCGTACTGACGGTGCTCGGTCTGGCAATCGGCCTCGTCCTCGTTGTGCTCCGCGCCATGGAGTGGGGACCGCCGTCCATTGGCTACCGACCACTGCTGGGACTGGTGGTGCTGCTCATCGTGGTTGGAATCACACTGTTCGGGTTTGGTTTCACCGCCGAGATGATCGCGCTGCTCAGGAGTGACGTCGAACAGCTCAAGCAGGGAGACCACCGCAGGGACTGATTGCAGGCTCTGCTATATTGGGTGGATGTCCAATGATAGAATGGCCATCGCGATCGATGGTCCCGCTGCTTCAGGCAAATCCTCTACCGCCAAAGCCGTCGCGCGTGCCCTTGGCTTTCATCACGTAGACTCAGGCTCCCTTTATCGCGCTGCGACTGCTGCGAGAGCCCGGCAGGGCGGGTCGCCCGACACGTGGACCGAACAGTCAGTCCTCGACGCCGCGCAGATAGTCTCGCTGGCGCCGACCGAGTTCGGATTCACACCATTGCTCGACGGCCAGCACGCGGAAACGGAGATGCGGGGCGAGGGAGTGACTGGCAACGTCTCCCTCGTCGCGAAGATGCCACGAGTGAGGGATTGGGTGAATTCGATTGTCCGCGGCGCAGGCAACGATTACGACGTTGTCGTCGACGGAAGAGATATCGGGACCGTCGTCTTTCCAAATGCGGGGCTCAAGGTCTTCCTCATCGCCGACCCCGCCGAGCGAGCCAGGCGCCGGCTTCTCGAACGGCTTCATCGGGAGCCAACGTCGGCCGAAATCGAAACCGAAACCGTTGCAATCATCCGTCGGGACGAGATGGATGCCAGGCAGAGCGGCCGTGCTTCATCATCCATTCTCATCGATACAACTCGGCTCGCTCAGACCGAGCAGATCGAGCAGATCGTAGCGCTTGCTCGCGAGGCGATGACGGACAAGTAAAATCGTGACCAAACCACCATCTGTTTAGTCATTGATGGTGATCAATAGTGTTCGCCGCCTCATCTCAGCCTGGCATGTAGAGCCATACCATCATTTCCGAGCGTCAGACACGCGAGGCTTTGCCTACGATCGCGTCGTAAGCGCAGTCGAGCAGCTCACGAAATTCAAGGTTATCGGTGGTCCCTACCGTGGCATGTCGTACTTCGGGCCGCATAGTGTTCCATTTGTCGACGCGTTGCCGACACCGAAGCTGCTCGGATCGTACGAAGCCGAGCTTCATCCATGGATTGAAACGCTGATCGCGAAGGGGTTCAGGAACGTGATCAACATCGGGGGTGCCGAAGGTTATCACGCCGTTGGACTCGCGATGCGTCTTCCATCGACGCGCGTGACCGTGTTCGACACCATCCTGGCCGCGCGGAAGGCGGCGAGGCAGCTGGCGGAGCAAAATCGCGTTCGCAAGAGGATGCAGTTTCGCGGATTCTGTGACGCCAACGCCCTCCTCGATGTGGAGCTGGAGGGGTCATTGATTTTCAGCGATTGCGCCGGAACGGAGTTGATGCTTCTTGACCCAACGATGCATCCTGGGCTGTCCCAGGCCACTCTTCTAGTCGAACTGCACGACTACTTCGACGTGCGGGTGACGCCAAGGCTGATCGCCCAGTTCGGGTCTACGCATTCGATCGAATTCGTCACGACAGAACCCCGCAAAGTCGAAGACTATCCGCTGCTTTCCGGAATGAGTTTGGATGACGCCGCAATGGCGCTCGATGAGCGCCGAAAAATCACGCGTGACGGCAAGTTGCAGCGATGGGCGTTACTGACACCCGCAGGCTGACTCTCGGGACTGGGCAACGAGGTGGGACATCCCTCCTGAGTGGACAAAGCCAACTGGCAATTGAACTTGGCCCCCGGACTGGTTAATCTTCTAGGCTGGCCAAGAAGGCCCAAAATCCACCCCTAACCGTTCCAGATGCCTGATCTCGAGACTGAAGAAGAAGTCACAACCCCAACCGGCACAGTACTGACGCCGCGCGAGAAGCGCGACCTCCAGAAGGCGCAGCTGCGCCCGCTTGCCAACCTCCGCCCCGAACTCTACGACGAGGACGATTACTCACCGGACGAGCTCGAATCCATGATGGCCATGTACAACGGCACCATGGCGTCGATCGAAGAAGGCGAAATCGTCAAATCTGTAGTCCTCGACATTCGCGACAACATGGTCGTCCTCGACATCGGATTCAAATCCGAAGGGACGATCCCGCTCGAAGAATTCAAGGACATGCCCGACCTCAAGGCCGGCGATGAAGTCGAAGTGCTCCTCGAGCACCTCGAGGACATGGAAGGCTCCGTCGTCCTGTCGAAAAAGAAAGCCGACTTCATGCGCGTATGGGAACGCATCCGCGTTGCATACGAAAGCGATCAGCCCGTCAACGGAACCCTGGTCAAGAAGATCAAGGGCGGCGTCGTCGTCGATCTCATGGGAGTCGATGCATTCCTTCCGGGCTCACAGATCGCGCTTCGCCGCGTTCCGAACGTGGACGAGCTCCTCGGCCAGTCGTTCGAGTTCAAGATCATCAAGCTGAACAAGCGCCGCCGCAACATCGTCGTTTCGCGCCGCGTGATTCTCGAGCAGGAAAGAGCAGGCAAGCGCGACAAGCTCATGAAGGACCTCCAGAAGGATCAGGTCCGGAAGGGCGTCGTCAAGAACATCACCGACTTCGGTGCATTCATCGACCTTGGCGGTGTGGACGGACTGCTTCACATCACCGACATGTCGTACGGACGCATCCAGCATCCTTCCGAGATGGTTCAGATCGGACAGGAGCTCGAGGTCAAGGTTCTCGACATCGATTGGGAGAGAGAGCGTATCTCGCTCGGACTCAAGCAGCTCCAGAGTTATCCGTGGAAGGACGTCGCGGAGAAGTATCCGGTCGGCACGCGTGTGTCGGGCAAGGTTGTCTCGATCACGAACTACGGCGCATTCATCGAGCTCGAGCCGGGCATCGAAGGCCTGGTGCACATCAGCGAGATGAGCTGGACGCGCAACGTTCGTCACCCGTCGAAGCTCGTGAGCATTGGCGAGGCGATCGAAGCAGTGGTCCTGAAGGTCGATCCAAACGAAGAGAAGATCTCGCTCGGCATGAAGCAGACAGAGCAGGACCCGTGGATGATGCTGCCGCAGAAGTATCCTGTCGGCACGCGTCTCAACGGAAAGGTTCGCAACCTGACGAGCTTCGGCGCGTTCGTGGAAATCGAGCCCGGCATCGACGGCCTGATTCACATCTCCGACATGTCGTGGACCAAGCGTGTCCAGCATCCGTCTGAAGTCGTGAAGAAGGGAGATGCGGTTGACGTCGTGATCCTGAACATCGACGCCGACAACAAGCGCATCTCGCTCGGCCTCAAGCAGGCGCAGGATGATCCGTGGCTCAAGATCGGCGAGACCTACCCGGTCGGAACCGAGCTCGACGGAACTGTCGTTCGCCTGATGGATAAGGGCGTCGTCGTTGATATTGGCAACGATATCGAGGGCTTCGTTCCTGTCAGCCAGCTGAACTTCGGCAACCCCGTGAACAGCCCGGCAGACATTGTCTGGGAAGCGATGAAGATCGGCGTCCGCGTTCTGGAAGTTGATCCGATTCAGCGCCGCATCGTGCTCGCGGTGACGAACATTCCTGAAGGTCAGGAGCGTCCAGCCGAGCCGAGCAAGGTTATTCCGATGGAGTCGGACGACTACAACATGTCCGATCCGATCCAGGTGCCGATTCCACCGACGTTCGACGCGATCGACGAGTAACGGCAGCTTGTTATTACGGTTAAAAATGGCTCACCCTTTGGGTGGGCCGTTTTTTTTGTGCGCCAAGCGCCAAACGCCAAACTTCAAACGCTCACTGCTGACTCGCCGGATGAAATCGCAAAGCTGGCCGGCATGTTCGAGCTGACGATCGTCGCGATGGGCCTGAAGATCGAACCGAGAAGATGCTGCTGAGAATTGGACATAATATGCCGTCACGATGGATTCAACGTTCGGCAGGGATTGCCGGAAACGTCGTGCGTGATCCCAACATTGATCAGGGTGACGGCTCGGACAGTGCAAGCGCGTGAGCTGATTTGTCGATACTCCGTGTATCTGTTTGTAACGGAGGATCAAATGGTCAACACGTTCTGCCGGCTTGCCCTGTGTTCGGCGGCGGCTGCAGCGAGTTTCGGCTGTACTGACGTTGCGGAGGTTGCGGCTCCAAGTATCTCGACCCCGGGCGTTCCGACGCTCCCGTCTGTTCCCGGCACAGTCCGCGCTTCTGCGTTGCCTTTCGTATGGAGTGCCGGCGAGGGGATAAGGGAAGTTCCGCTTCCCGACGCGAAGTTCCTGGTTCCTGGTGGCAAGTGGGAAATCAGCGCGAAAGCCATGGCGATCAACAACAAGGGCGTGATCGTTGGCTGCTACGGATGGCCGTCACCTGATTCGCGCGCGTTTGTGTGGTCGGCGGAAACCGGGTTTCTTGACATTCATCCGCCCGGCGATGGATCGACGTGTGCCACGGCGGTAAACGACGCGGGAGTTGTAGCAGGCAGCGCGAATTTCTGGGGGCGTATGGGTTTTGTATGGAACGCCGCGGGCAGCCTGCAATTTCTCCCGCTGATATTTGGTGAAACAACGGTTAACGGAATTAACGAGCAGGGAGATGTCGTCGGGTCGGCGATTTCGGGCGCGACGCCGGCAGACCAACGCGAGTATGGGTTTGTCTGGAACGCAAAAAGTGGCGGCCACATACTCCAGTCTGTCAACGGTGCGCCATTATCCCGGGCATTTGACATCAACGACCAGGGGGATGTCGTCGGATTCGACTCGAGACGATCGACAGCCGGTGTTACGGCTTCTGCGGCCGTGCTCTGGCGGCCAGCGAATGCCGCACGTTTGGGTCTGGCGGCGCCCACAAGCAATGACTGTGCATGGCAGCCGGACAACGGCATACAGGGTGACTGCGCGGCCGCAGCTGTTGCAATAAATAATGCAGGAGAGATTGCCGGAACGATTGGCGGGAACGCGTTTCGACGCATGCCTGATGGAGCGCTCCTCACGCTTCATTTTCCCGACGGCCGATTGAGTACAGCAGTCGGCATCAATGCCGGGGGTGACATTGCCGGCACCGCGATGACACGCGATCTCAAGACGAGGAGCGCATTTGTCTGGAAGCGAAACGGTCAGGTGATCGAGCTCGGCGCCCTTCCGGGACGAAACTCGAGCGATGCAACAGGAATGAACGACCACGGGCAGGTCGTCGGGTTCAGCCAGTGATTCAACAAGCCCGCCGGGGTAATCCCTGATATGAGAGAATTCATTGGTGGCAGAACGCGCTTGTTTCTGGTCGCGGCGCTGATATCGACAGCTTGTACCGATAGCCCGGCTGGCCTTCGGGATCGCTCCGTCGCGGAGGTGACAGTGCATGTCACGTCGCCGCCAACGTCGATGAACGGCTTTGCGTGGAACAGCGACACTGTCGATGTGGCCGTTGAGGTGCGAGACGGTCAACGGGTCGTGATCCGCGACCTGCCGGCCGCCTGGCGCCTGGAGATGGCCGACGGAACACCGGTGCCGGATTCAATCGCATACGTGAGGTCAGTAGGAACGCAGGCGGCCACGATAATATTTCGCCGTGAATCGCTGGTTGGGGTCGTTGCAACGGTCGTCAGCAGCGACGGAACTCTGCGATCGGGACGACTTTACATGAACTGGACGCGTGAGCCATGAGCCGAGGCAGATTGCCCACAAGGTGAGCCCGCCGAGCAATCGCCGGGCCTCTTTTTCCAGGGATTGCAGCGATGAGCCCTTTCGGGGGAATTCCGTGTAACTGTACCGAGAACGGATTTCACGAGAATGGAGGAACCCCGTTGTCACCTCGAAATATTGTCTACGCCTGCGCGGTTGCCGCGAGCGCGGCATTCATCGCCGCCTGCTCGGTCAATGATCCAGCGACTTCAGTTCTAGGGCCTGGCATTGCGGCATCACCGTCCAACCCCTCCATTCCTGGCACTGTGAGGCCGAGGCGTGGCTTCGTCTGGTCTGCTGAGGCTGGCATGACCATCCTCCCGCTCCCGACTTCAGCGGCGAGCATGGACGTCACCGACATGAACGACGATGGTCTGGTTGTTGGCTACGTGACAGTCGGACAAGGAACCGAGAGTTACCGCGGATTCATTTGGACGGAAGCTGGCGGATATACAGCGCTCGGAAGTCTTGTCGGCCCGGACGGGATATCGATGGCATTGTCGGTAAACGACGCGGGCGACGTCAACGGACTGAGCGAGGGGCCGCATTCAAACCTGTATGGCGGGCCAATGGGTATCGTGCTCGGGGATGCCTTCGTCTGGAACGCCAAGTCGGGAATGAAGTCGGCACCCCTAATCGTCGCAGGTCCGTGGTTCAAACCATCGGACGAAGCCGGAAATCTTACACTGCCCATGGGAGCAAATTGCTTCAAAGTGGTTGCGTCGAATGCAGTCGGGCAAGCCATCGGCTATGCGGGTTCCACAGGTGGAACCGAATGCAAATTCACCAGCGCACTTCGTTGGGAGTCGAAGGGAACGTTCGTGGTAATCGGTGGATGCGGACCGCGCGCCTGGTGCAGCACTACGCTCAGCGCGATCAACAGCAGCGGGACGGTGGTGGGCTATTCAGAATACGGCGGCGGCTTTCGGTGGACTGCTTCCGAGGGGATGGATCTGATTCCGATGGCGAACGCAGCGGTCCAGTTCATCAACGACAACGGCGATGCGGCGGGGTACGCGCGGATCGGTGAACTCCCTACGCCGATGGTGTGGACGGCATCGGGCGAGATCAAGGTTATCAAAATGCCCTCGGGAGCGACGTATGGATTCCCCGTTGGTATCAACAACAAGGGGCACGTTGTTGGGAGCTTCGAATGATGGACAAGGAAACGGTCGCGGATCGGATGAGGTCCGCTGCAGGTTAGATCGCAGCGGCCTTTGCTTTCGTTTTCCGATAATTGATCATCGAACCGTGAATCGCTCCAGCAGCTGGGCGAAGCGGGGATCGCTTCGGAGCGGATCAAAACCTGGCCAAACGCGAAGGAACGGCACGGTGACTTCGCGACCGGAGGGCATCGAGAGAAGCAGCTCGATCATTTGCAACGCCCGGTCGCGTTCGCCGACCTTCGCGAAAGTCTCGATGGCAGTACCCATGAAGGCAGTCGCCATGGGACTGTTCTTTGAGATCGGCGCGATTTGCATCGCGCGCTCTGCTTCGGCTATCGCTTCGCGTTTTCGCCCCAGTCCGGCGTACGCGAGACCAAGCGCCGAGTGAATTGGCGCGGCATTGGGATCGTCGGCCAGGCTATCCAACAGAAGCCTGCGTGCAATATCGTAATTGCGACGGGCTGAGATCGAATCGCCAAGGCCTGCGTACATGTCCGCGCGCATCAATGACTTCGGATGATAAACGTGGGTGTCCCAGCTCAAATCGGCGGGCGCGCGGTCAAGCATTTCCAGCCCTTCGCGATAGCGGCGCTGCACTCTCAGTGCGGTGTAGCGCCCGTAGGTCGCCATTCCCTGATTGTCCCAACTCAATGGGACCTTCCGCATCTCCGCTGCCAGCGTGTCGGCGGACCCTTTCCACCGCAGGAAAGAGTGTCCCTTGATAATTCTCGCGAGATTATCTTCCGGTGAGATTTCAATCAGGCGGTTGTACAGCCTTAATGACTTCTCGTTACGTCGCAGACGACCATTGAAGACTGCCAGGTGCCAGGCAACATTCGGGTTGCGCGGGTCGAGCAGCAATGCACGGTCGAGATGAGCGAGACCTTCCTCCCATCGGCCCGCGCGCACCATTCTTGTACCGAGTGCGAACAGCAATCCGACGTTGTTCGGCGCTCGACCAAGAGCAACTTCGAGCTCTTCGGCCGCTTTCTGCTGATTGCCATCACGGCTCCAGTATTGTGAAAGCGCGTCGTGCGCGTCTGACAGCGACGAGTCCAGCCTCAGCGCTATTTCGGCTTCGACTCTCGCCTGGTCCAGACGAGCACGAGTCGTATCGTAGGTGCCCGCGCTGTTCATGTGGCTTAATGCGAGTCTCGCCCGCGTAGGGCCAAAGTCTGGGTCTAGTGTTCGAGCCTGCGCATATAGCGCCTGCGCCTGACGGATGTTCTCGATCGGAATCGCGTTGAACGCATTCTGTGGTGTAGCCGAGAGCTCGGCATATCTTCCACGAAGGTAAAGATCGTAGCCCTGCGCATTTCCTGTCGGCTCGGCAGAAAGGCGTCCCCTTTCTTCGGGAGTCAATCGCACACCAAGCGTCGAGAGGACCTCCGCTGCAACATTGCGGACAAAGTGCATTCTTGCCGGAGTCCGCGCATCGTACTCACGCACCCAGAGCGGCCTGCCGGTTTTTCCATCAACCAGGCGAATATCCAGTCGACCAGTGGCGGCTCCGCCCTTCATCGTGCCGGTGATCAGGAAACTTGAACCCGTTTCTTTTGCTATCTGCGAATCGGGCCTGGCGCTGCCCTCATACCTCCTTGATGTAACGAAGTCAGGCACTGTAACCGAGCGTACGCGCAGAAGCTCGACACGGACCTCGTCAGCCAGTCCGACCGCGAGGTAGCCTGAGCTGTCGCTGTTTGTCGAGTCTTTGAATGGCAGCACTGCGATGGATACTGGCTGGGCCTCACTTCCGATCGTCTCGCGAGCTGTATCGGAGGGACCGCGCGAGTACACCCACCCGCCGGCCGCTAGTGCGGCAAGCAGTGCCGCCGCAGCCACCGCCCGTCCGCGGCGATGGGCAGCAGATGCTGGCTCGATTCCTGTCGTGATGCTCTTGGCTGACTCAACGCCGCGCCGGCCATTATCGAATTGTGCCTCACGCAGCGCGGCGGAGAATTCGTCTGTTGTCTGAAATCGACCGGCAGCATTTTTTGAAAGACATCGTTCAACTATGGCTTCGATTGCAGGCGGAACCTCGGGACGAAGCGACGTCAGTGCGGGAGCGGCTTCTCCTCGAATAGCCGCCAGAACGAGGTCGTCGCTGTCGCGTTTGAATGGTCGCTGACCGCTCAGGATCTCGTAAATCAAGACGCCCAGGCTCCAGATGTCAGTACGCGCGTCGAGCGTTGAATTAGCCGTCTGCTCCGGGCTCATGTACGCGACTGTTCCCGCGGCGACATGCGCGTCGCGGTCATCGGCGCTCATCAATTTGGCAATGCCGAAGTCGAGGAGCTTCACTGAACCCGACTGGGTGACGATCACGTTCGCCGGCTTGATGTCCCGATGGATGATTCCGGCTTTGTGTGCCGCTGCCAATGCGCTGGCGAGTTGCGATACGATCGTGACGACATCAGAGACGGAGAGCGGGCCTCCGCGGATTTTATCCTTGAGTGTCTCGCCGTCGTACCAGGCCATCGCAATGAATGGCCGCCCGTCATCAGCCTCGGCGATTTCGTACACGACACCGATGTTCGGATGGTCGAGCGCCGAGGCGGCTTTGGCTTCCGCGAGCAGGCGAGCGCGGGCGGACGGATTGTCGGCATGACGTCTGGGGAGAAATTTGAGCGCGACGGTGCGGCCAAGGCGGGTGTCCTGAGCTTTATAGACCACGCCCATTCCTCCGCCGCCAATACGCTCGAGGAGCTCGTAGTGCGACACGTTACGGCCGGCGCCGGATACGTCGTCGCTGTCGTCGAGCTCGATTGCCGAGAGTGCCGGCCCAATGATGCCTTCCGACAGTCGCTCGAAGAATCCGGATGATGCGTCGTGCGCATCGAGCAGGGAAGCGAGGTCAGATTCGAGCATCGGATCGTCGCTGCAGGCGTCGTGGACGAACGCTTCGCGCTCACCCGATGGCTGGGAGAGCGCCGTCTCGAACAGTTCTTTCAGGCGATTGAAGTCACTCATCTTCTACAGCCTGTTACACGGAAACGGCTGCAATCGGCTCCTCGGAGTCTCAGGAATTCTTCATCTCGCGATACAGCCACGATCGGGCGAGCGCCCAGTCACGCTTTACCGTCGCAATGGAGACGTCCAGTGCTGACGCCGTGTCCTCGATCGTGAGGCCGCCGAAGAACCGGCACTCGACTACGGCCGCGAGCCGCGCGTCAACCTGCTCGAGCCGCTCCAGAGCTTCGTCCAGCTCCGATAGCGTTTCCGACTGCTGCTCGGAAAAGGTGACCTTGGCCGCTCCATCGCCGAGCAGGTCGAGTGGAACCTTTTGAGCACCGCCACCGCGTTTGCCCGCTCGTTGGTCTCTGGCATAGTTGCATAGTATCTGGCGCATTGCCATCGAAGCGACCCTCAGGAAATGGACGCGTGTGCGCGCCCCGAGGCGGTCGACGTCTACAAGCTTGAGGTACGCTTCGTGGACCAGTGCTGTGGTTCCCATTGTGGCGTCCCCGTTCCACGCACGACGCTGCCTGTGAGCGACGGAGCGAAGCTCTTCGTACACGATCGGAAAAAGAGCCTCGAGGGCGGCGCGATCGCCATTCTCGAAGTCGTAAAGCAGCTGGGTGATCGTCCCGGTGCCGCTGCCAGTGTCCTGGTCACTCATTACTGCTAATTGTGGCAGGGCGGGCGAGTGCGCGGAAGTACGGTCGCCGTCGACTACGCGCGAACTCCCGCCGAATGCCACAAGACAGCGAAGAAGTGACACGTGCTTCCAGCGAGCACAAAAAGATGCCAAACCGCGTGACCATACCGGATTTTTTTGTCAGTCGCGTAAAAGACGACGCCGCCCGTATAACAAAGCCCGCCTGCCAGAAGCCACCATACGCCGGCCGCTCCAACGTGCGTGATGAGCGGACGGATCGCGAGAACCGAGATCCAACCCATTCCGATGTACATCGCTGTCGACAGCCACGGCCGTCCGAATCCGCGCCTGCTCTTCAAGACGACACCGGCAATCGCCATCGTCCAAACACTAACGAGGAGAATGTTTCCAAACGATCCGCGCAAAGGACCAAGCGCGAACGGCGTGTAGCTGCCGGCGATGAGCACGTAGATCGCCGAGTGGTCGATGAGGCGCAGGATTCGCCGTGCGTGCGAATGGGCGAACGCGTGATAAACCGTCGACGCGCCATAGAGAACCACGAGCGACGCTCCGAACACAATGGCGCCGATTATCTCGGTTGCCTCACCGCGCCCGGCGGCCTCAACAACGAGAATCGGAAGCGCGATCAAACTCGCCACGAAGCCAAGGCCGTGCGTGACGCTGTTTGCAATCGCTTCACCCAAATGGTGAACGGCTTCAGCCTTGTCGCTGGTTACCGATTCTCTTCTAATAATCCTGCCTGCGCCGGAGGTTTAATCACACTGCTCCGCCTGCACCGGCCATCGACGCCGGTGTAACGCGTCCCCGGAAAAGGCGTTATCATAGAAGGTAGCCGCGGGAGGACACCATGCGCTGTTCTGTCAGTGGTTGGGCCCTGTTTGGTTGCGTGCTCGTCGCTGGATGTGCTCATGTGAGTTTTCGCCAGGTGGCAATCTCGGCGGGGGATGACATGGGCGCTCTGCCGCTTACCGCGCGCACGTTTTTTGTCGTGCCCAACGTGCAGATGACCGACACCGCACTGGAAGGCCGCGTGAGAGCTCGCGTCGAACAGGCCCTCCTGGACAAGGGCTACATTCTTGCTCCGGCGGAGAATGCTGAATTGTATGTGATGGCGTCGTTCGGCGCGGTCGACAGATTCGCCCTCTCGGACCTGTCAATATTTCAGGCGGCAACGATGAAAGCCGACACTGCTCCCAACGGAAGAATCAGCAGGAAATACACTCCGGAGCGCATGGACCACCCGCAGATTCTCTCATTGAAGAACAGCATTTCCGTCCTCGTGAGTGCTTCGGACGCAAAAACGTTTCGTGAGACAGGACAAGTGAAGCCGCTGTGGCGAGCTGAGGCGAGCATTCCCGCGAAGCCTGAGCTGCTTCGGGAAATGGTTCCTTATCTGCTTCATCCCACGCTGCAGTACTTCGGCAGGAGCAGTGGCGGCGTGAGGTCGGTTGACGTGAGCGACAAGGAGATAAAGCGCTGGCCGCAAGGGAACTAAACACCTCGCTAAATAGCCGAGCGGTGAAGGCGCTGGCGGCCGCCGCAATGTCTATTTCGCCGGGACTACGGCGAATCCGTTCACGTGCACGTTGAGATTGTGATTCACGCGAATCCCAGCGAGTCCTGACGTTCCGGAGTGTGGACCACCGCCATCGATAACCGAGCGGTCGATCGAATGAACTTCGGTTCCATTGACCTGAAAGCTCAGTTTCGTTGGATTGACGACGACGGCAACCATGTTCGACGAATTGCCCTTGTCGTCGATTGGCTTGACCGCCGGGTTTGCCGTCCAGTCAACGATCTTGTGAACTGTTGAATCGTTCGCGCGATGGTTAATGACGAACTTACCATCCTGTCGAATCAGAAAGTACAGATAGCTCTGGTCCGGCGTCTCGAGCTTCTGGCCGCCGAGGAAAAGGCCGTAGGCCTCAGGATGGGTCGCCGCGCCCTGCTGAACGAAGGTCGCCTGCACCGTGTAGTTGTCGGGAAGGGTATTCGCCGGATTCCAGTAAATGGCGGCGGGACCAGTCGTGACGTGAATGCCGCTGCCCATCGTGAAGAACCTGGCTTCAGTGAGCTTGCGTCCCTGCGCGGCGGGGCGGGGGTCGAGCCGGCCGGTCCAGCCTGGCACCTTCACTCCGCCATCGGCGACGAGCTTATCGGGATCGGCATTTCCTTGCGCCGAGAGAGTTGCAGCTGTGAGCATGACGAGTGCTGCAGACGCGATCGAGTACTTCATCAGTCCTCCGGGAGGCGGCGACCTTTTGGGTCAGTGAATGTCTTCACAATAATGAAAGCCACTGCATTGGTAAGTGCAACTCGGGGCTTGGCCACGATGCCGTCGCACGTCTGCCACGCGTGAGCAACGTCGGCGTGGACCTCGAGCCGGCTCCCTCCGCCCCGAAGGCTCACCTGCGCCACGTCAATGTGCAGTGAGTTGCGCGATTGCTTTTTCCGCTGCCTCTGCTGCTTTCTTGTCGTCGTCCGAAACCCGCGGATTGAGCCGGAGTGACTTCCTGTACGCGGCGATTGCGCCGGCGGTGTCGCCTGATTTTCCCAGCGTCTCACCTAGAGCGTTGTGCGCATCGTACGATTTCGGATCGAGCTCGACCGCGAGGCGGATGATTGCTATGGCTTCAGGCAGCTTCCCGCGGTTTGCGTGTTGCCTTGCGAGACCGAGCATTCCTCCTTCACTGACATCGTATTCAGCGAGTGTGCCTTCCACGTTCTTGCGGAGCGCGGCAATGGCGTTGGTCAGACGTCCATTCGTCTGGATCGAATCTGTGAGCACTTGAACCAGAGACGGTTTAAGCGGAGACGTGAGAATCACCTTGTCTCCTTTCGGACTTACGATGTAGGTGCCGAGAGACTGGAGATCCGGCTGGGACATCCGCGCGATTCGTTTCCAGGTAGCTCCAGCGCCGGGCTTGATCGCATAAATCGCGTTGCCTTTTGCCATCAGGACAAACCCGCGTGGCGTCCACGAATGAACGGTTCGTCCGACGAGTGTCGGGGTAACCAGTGACGACTGAAGAGTGCGCAGGTCGAGCATCCTGACCCGGTTATGTCCGACGCTGTCTGTCTGCGTGAAGGTGATTGCGCGGCGGCCGGGAACGAGTTGCGGCGGCAGGTTGGCGCTTGGCCACGCGTAGTCAGTCATCGTCTTTGTGCGAGTGTTGAACAGAGCGACTGCCGGTCGCGACTTGGGTCGCATCATCGCAAACGTCACGGAGTCGACGCGCACGTAGTAGCCGACAGTATCGGGGCCGGGAAGAACGCCTTCAAACGGCATTCCGTTCTCGTAGACCCACGGACCCCACTCCTTGAACAACGTCGCCGGCACCCAGCGGATAACCATGAGTCGGCCGTCGGGCGTAACGGTTGGCGTGTTCTCGTTCTCCGCCGTTCGCGTGACTTGAGTTTCAATACCCGAGCGAATGTCGATTCTATAGACGTCAGACTGACCTGTGGTGTCGCGTCTGCTGACGAACAGGATTGCTTTGCCGTCCGGGGTAAATGACGGCTGGCTGTTCACGCCGCGGTCGCCGGTGAGCTTTCGAGGGGTGCCGACAGAGACGGTTCCATTGGCGTACGTCAGGTCTGCGACGTAGAGGTTGACGGGCGTCGGTGTCTGGGCAAATGACTTGGATGCGGATAGGGACAGCATTCCGACGCAGGCAAGCGCGGCTCGCGTGGCTTTCATGGCTTTGGATTCCTGACCGTGGTTTTTGGACGGGTTGAGCGTGGAAAATGGCATTCCCCGAACTGCCGCGGCAAGGCGAGGTTCTTGCCATTGTGACCGGAGCACTAACCGGCACTACTCATTGGGAGGCGTTCCATGCGTTGGACACCAGGCGGGCGCAGTGGCAATCTCGAGGACCGGCGTTCAAGCGGCGGTGGAATGGGCCGCGGGCTCGGCATTGGCGGCACAGTCATCGTGCTCGCCCTGAGCCTTATCACGGGCCGGAATCTTTTCAGCGATCTGGGAGTCCAGCCAGGCGTGTCGGCCGGTGGCGCCCCAATGAGTGCGCAGGACTCCGCTAATGAAGAGGGCGAGGTACAATTCGTCTCGTTCATTCTGGACGACGTGCAGAACACGTGGGCCAAGATTCTCCCGGCCAACAACGTTCAGTTCCAGCCCGCACGCCTCGTCCTGTTCCGGAACTCCACCGACTCTGGCTGCGGTCCCGCTCAATCCGCAATGGGGCCGTTCTATTGTCCTCTGGACCAGAAGGCCTACATCGACCTGGCCTTCTATGACGAGCTCAAGACGCGATTCGGCGCCAACGGCGATGCCGCGCAGGCATACGTCCTCGCTCACGAGCTCGGACACCATGTTCAGCACCTGATGGGCACTGACGCTCGCGTTCGTCAGGCGATGGAGCAAAATCCCGATCAGGCCAATCAGTACTCTGTGCGGCTCGAGCTGCAGGCCGACTGCTATGCCGGAGTATGGGCAGCGAGCACGAGCCAGCGCGGCCATCTGGAGCAGGGAGATATCGAAGAGGCGCTGGGTGCTGCTTCTGCTGTCGGTGACGACAGAATTCTCGCGCAGCAGGGTCGGCGCGTGAACGTTGACTCGTTCACGCACGGATCAGCCGCTCAGCGAACGGAATGGTTCCAACGCGGATTCAAGGGTGCAGACCCGAAGGCCTGCAACACATTCGACAGCTGACCGAAGTCTAGAGAATAAATACTCCCATCAGCCTTCCGATTAACGCGTAACCAGCAAGAATAACCGCGGAGATTCCAGCCGCGGCTATCGCGAACCGAAAACTTTTCAGCATCCAGCGCAGAGGCGCAGCGAGCCGATCGCGCGCCTCGAACATGTGGTCGGTAACTCCCCAAAGTCCGAGCGATCCCAAGGCGGTTGCGAGCAAGGCGATTTCAATCGAGCCTGGCGTCAACGCGACAACTGCGACCGCGCCTCCAAATCCAGCTACCTCCGCTCCGACGAGCTTTCGATCCGACATTCGTCGCGCCCACAGGCCGATCGCAACGAATGCGTTATTCGACGACGAGACCGGCCGCTGGCGCCCTATAAGATCGGCAATCACCGCTGGATCGCCTTCAGCCGTTCAGTGAGCGCATCGAGCTCGGCGCGGAGAACGCGATATCTATCGAGCGCGTCACGACCCACCTTCTGGTCTGCGCCAATCGTCTCCGAGTACAAATACTGTATGTGCGACTGAAGCCCGGGCTTGCTGTAACGAATCGGCGGCGTGACGAAAACACGTTCGATCTCGGCGACCCGTTGTCGCCGATCGCTGGAAGCGTCTTTCTTGAAAACAGCGAGGGCATTCGCGAATCCGTTCGCGTCGCTCACGAGGTCGCGAACCTTGAGGTTGAACGCAAGTTGCTGATTCAGCACATCCGTCGTCACGCCGTCCCGCTCGACGCGTGGATCCGGAAGAATGTTGAATCGTCGACTTTCCGATTTGCCCCCTGACACCATCGTCACGGTGTACTTGCCTGGAGCCGCCAACGGTCCATTTCGCCCGCTTTGTCGCGGATTGGCAGAGTAGGGACCAACGTATTCGAAGTTCCACACGAACCTGTTGAGGCCTGGGTTTTTCGGCAGCAGCGCGGCACCCTCTTGTGCATTCAGGGCCGGTGGAGGCCTGTCACCGAGCTTGAACGGCTCACTCGACATTGTGCGTATCACGCGTCCATCAGGGGCGATGATGTCGATCGACACCGATGACGGATTTGACGGAAGCCAGTAGTCGATCACCGCACCCGCCGGCAAATACTGCGGATCAGAGGAGCTTTCTCGATTCGATTCAGCGCCGCCAAATCCCGGGTTGTAGCGCAGCCGATAAGCGTCGCGCGGGGTAAGAAGATGCGCGCCACCCGAAACCAGCGCGTCCGTCATTTGCCGAATCGGGGCAAGATCATCGAGAATCCAGAACGCACGTCCCTGCGTCGACAACGCCAGATCGCCGCGGTGAATCTTCATGTCGGTGATCGGCGTCACCGGCAGGTTGAGCTGGAACGAATGCCACTTCGCTCCGTTGTCGAACGAAATGAAGGCGCCGAATTCAGTTCCCGCGTACAGAAGGCCCGGACGTGTGGGATCTTCCCGCACGACACGAGTCGGGAAATCGATCGGAATTCCATTGCTGCCGTTCGTCAGCAGCTTCCACGATTCCCCGTAGTCATCGGTTTCCCAGATGTACGGCCTGAAGTCACCCAGCTGATAACAGAGGACCGCGTAGTAAGCTGAAGCGACACGGTGGGGCGACGGCTCGATGTTCTGGACACGGCAACCGCGCGGCTGGTTCTCGGGTGTAACGTTCTTCCACGATACTCCATTGTCGCGCGTGACATGGAACGGCCCGTCATTCGAGCCGGTCCAGATCACACCCGCCTTTAGCGGCGACTCACGAATCGCGTAGAGGGTGCTGTACGTCTCTTCTCCGGTGACGTCGATTGTTATCGGCTCACCCGATGCTTTCTGCTGACGCACCGCGAGATTCCACGTGAGGTCGGGAGACATCTTCTCCCACGTCACGCCTTCGTCGCGCGTGCGATGCAGGAACTGAGACCCATAGTAAACGACGCGCGAATCGTGCGGCGACACTTCCATTGGCGATACGCGCTGGAACCGGTAGATGAGGTCCTTGCCCGGGTTTCCGTACAACGACTGAGAACCCACCCAATACTGCTTCTCCTGCCCGGTTGTCAGCGACATCCGCGAGAACTGTCCCTTGCA
Source organism: Gemmatimonadaceae bacterium (assembly GCA_035525975.1). Lineage (GTDB taxonomy): Bacteria > Gemmatimonadota > Gemmatimonadetes > Gemmatimonadales > Gemmatimonadaceae > UBA4720. The sequence goes on along the minus strand of DATLDF010000020.1, from coordinate 36,738 downwards.
GCTGGCGTACACCGTATCCGGATGGCTGATATGCGGAATGATTGGACCAGTCTCGCACCCCGGGCCGCTACGCCAGGTTTGAATAGGATCATCAGGCGAGCCCGATGATGGCGGCAGGCTCGGCAGGATCAGTGTTGTGTTGTCCTGCTGCGCGCCATAAACGCGATACGGGAACTGATCGTCGACGTAGATCTGATAGATCTCGGCCGTGGGCTGATTGTATTGAGTGGACCACGTACGGCCGCCGTCGAGCGTGACGTTGGCGCCGCCGTCGTTCGACTGGATCATGATCGACGAGTTGCGCGGATTGATCCACAGATCGTGGTTGTCGCCGTGCGGAGTGTCGACGGTGGTCCATGACTTTCCGCCATCGGTGCTCCTGTAGAATCCCTCGGTGCCTGAGTAGACGATGTCGGCGTTGCCGGGGTCGGCGTCGAGATTCGTGTAATAGAAGGGGCGCGTGATGATCCCCTTCGTCACGGTGTCGATCGCAGCGAACGATGCGCCTCCATCGTCGGAGCGATACAGGCCGCCGCCGGGACTCGCTTCCATCAATACATAAAGGCGGTTCGGCTTTGCCGGAGACACCGCCAGGTCAGCCTTGCCAACAAGTCCTCTTGGCAATCCGTTGGTCAGCTTCGACCACGTATCTCCGCCGTCGCTGCTTTTGTAGACGCCGCCTTCGCGCGCTCCACTGATGATGGTCCACGGCTTTCGCTCTGCGCGCCACATCACTGCGTAGATGACGTTCGGATTTCCCGGCTGAAACTCGAGATCGACTGCGCCCGTCGAGTCCGACACGAAGAGAACTTTCTGCCACGACCGGCCGGCGTCCCGGGTTCTATAGACTCCGCGATCGTTGGTCGCGACGAAAGGATTGCCGATCGCCGCCGCGAACACGATGTCAGGATTCGTCGGATGAATGTTGATCGATCCGATTTGTCCAACGTCGCGCAGTCCGATGAAAGTCCATGTTTTGCCTGCGTCGAGCGACCTGTACGCGCCCCGGCCGATCGAAACGTTGCTCCTTATCGCGTCGGAACCGGTTCCAGCGTAGATGACATTCGGATCAGAATCAGCGACGTCGATCGAGCCCATCGATGCCGACGCGAAGTAACCGTCCGAGATATTGTTCCAGGATGCGCCAGCATCGGTCGTCTTCCAGACACCGCCGCCAGTCGACCCCATGTAGAAAGTGGTGGGCTGCTGCGGAACTCCCGTAACAGTGGTAACTCGTCCGCCTCGCGCCGGCCCGATCATACGGTACTTCAACGCGCCAACTTTGGTGGCATCGAATCGAGTAAAAACAGGCGGTGCGGCAGCGACGCGCTTCGCTGACTTCTTCTGCGCGCTCGCTGTGCCGGCGAGCGACATCAGCGGAATAGATGCACAGAGCGCCCTGATGGCGCAAACCGACATGAGTCTTTGAAGCGCCATTTGAATCCTCTTCAGTGATTACTGCGGATCAGGAATATTCGACTGGTGGAAGCTGGAGCACAACGCGATAGGCCTGCACATCGTCTCTCCGGAGGCTGTTGTAGGTGCCCCATAGATAAACCCTGAACTTCCTGAAGTGAGACATGCCCCATCGCTCGATTATCTGATCCCTGGCCGCATCAAACCGCTCCGCCCATGCCTTTGCGGTGAGCGCATAGCTGTGGCGATCGTCATGCACGGCTTCTACCTGAAACGGAGACTCGGCAACGGCCCGAAGATAATCGTGGAGACACATCGGTGACCCGTTGCCTGGATAGATGTGTTTCCGCAGGAAACTCGAAATGTCGTATTTGCGCCTCTTGGCGCAGGCGTCGAGATAGACTTTGCCACCCGGCTTGAGAAGGCGCCTGTAGATCGCAAGCGACGCATCGTAGTCCGGTAAATGCTCGGTCACACCGAGTATCACTATGCCGTCGTACAGCTCGGCGGGTTTGTGCTCGTGGAGGTGCTCGTATAGTACCTGACAGGGAAGGTTTTCTTTCGCGATCAGCTCGTTGATGAACTTCTCGGATTCACGCGAGATAGTCAGCGAAGTGACCTTCACTCCTTTCTTGCCCGCGAACTCCGTGAACGCGCCCCATCCGCCACCGATATCCAGAACGCGGTCGCCAGCCTTCGCGCCGATCGACGTGAGGGCAAAATCCATTTTTCGCGTGATTGCATCTTCAAGGCACTCGTCGTCTCTCTCGTATACCGCCTGAGAGTAGCAGCGGTGTCTCTTGTCGAGGAAGGACAGGAAGAAGTCAGGCTCGATGTCGTAGTGATGTGAGATGTGCCGCTGATCGGTCTCGACCTGTCCGCGAACCTTTGGCCAGTACATGTGCCATGCCGTGATGAGCGGATGCCTGTCGATGAAGAAGTTGCGGTAGGTCATTATGGAGTCGAAATCTCCCTCGACATCCATCCGGCCAGACATGTAGGACTCGGCGATCAGCAGCCGGTCGAGGGTGGCCATTTCATCGAGGCATCGCTGGTCTCTTGCTACAACGGTGAATTCCGGATCACCGCGGCCGAGCACGTGCTGCCTGCCGTCGGGTCCGCGGATGGCGAAAGCTGGCCCGCCCTTTGGTCCGAAGAACTCCTCATACCGTTTCTCGAACTTCGAGACCACCTGCTCGATTCCCGCGCTCATGGTCAGCTCCATTGGATTCGTGCGCCACCGTCTCAGGCGGGCAAAGATAGTATCGAATAGAAAAACTGTTTGATAGAATTACCGGAATCTTGCGGGAAAATATGGGATTTTCCGGCCGTCTGAAAAGGGCGTTGGGGGGTTGCCAGCTACGCCTCAACCGGGCATATTAATCGTTCAGTATAAACTAAACGAACGATATACATGCCTGTTCTGAAACCTGCAATTGCCCGGCGTAAGCCCGACGCCAAGACCTCTCCCGCGGACGAATTCGTTGAACGGCTCGCTGTCTCGATGGAAGCCGAGGGGCTGCCGAGAATAGCCGGAAGGATTTTCGGCCTGCTTCTGTTGAGTGAGGAACCACTGTCGCTCGACGCTATCGCCGAGCGCCTTGGCGCAAGCAAAGCGAGTGCGAGCGTAAACACGAGGCTTCTCGAGCATCGCGGCCTCATCGAGCAGATCGGGCTCCCCGGCGATCGGCGCGACTACTACCAGTCTGTCTCCAACCTTTTCGTTCGCACCATGGAGCAGCGGCTCGCGAAGTGGGAGCGTTTCCACTCTATCATGAATGACGGAATTGCGCAGCTCGAGGTATCGCCCGTCATCCGCTCACGGATGAAGAACTTCGAGAATGAGTTTGCCAGCGTGCACGAAGTGCTCAAGGCCGCATTGCTGAAGTGCCAGGCGCGGAGGCACCGCTGATGCACCGCAATTATTCGGTTTTGTTGAGCGCGATCGCCGCGCTTGTAATACCAATAGCCGCATTCGGACAAGCTCCGATCTCGATAACGCTCGGCGATGCGGCGAGACTTGCCGCCCGGCAGAGCGCACCGGCGGTCGAGGCCGATTTGCGCACCAGGGAGGCCGTAGCGCGCGTTACGCAAAAGCGAGCCGACCTCCTTCCTTCAATCAGCGCGTGGGCCCTCGAGAGCGGACACACTCTAAACTCCGCCACGTTTGGTTTGGACTTTCCGGCTCCCGCCGGCGAAAAGCCCCTGCTCGATCCGGCAGGCCAGATCATCGGTCCGGTGAAAACGCTCGACATACGCGGACGCGTGACGGCTCCGGCGATCGATTTTGCGGCCCGCGAAAGAGTTCAGACCGCGCGGGTAGATGTTCTTGCGAGTCGGGCAGAAGCAAAAGCGGCCGGCGACCGCGCCGCAGCGTCTGCAGCGATCGCCTATCTGCGCGTTGCCAGAGCCGATGCGCTCATCACCGCGCGCGCAGCTGATTCAGTGCTCGCCGACACACTTCTATCGATTGCGCGTGACCAGCTTCACGCCGGAACAGGCGTTGGGCTCGACGTGACAAGAGCGCAATCGCAGATCTCCGGGATTCACGCGCAGCTGATATCGGCCCGCGGTGAAGCAGCGCGTTCGCGTCTGGAGCTGATCAGGGCTATTGGTGCTCCGCTCGATGCATCGATTGGAATCGCGTCACCGTTACAGCGCATGGATATCGGAGACCGCATTCCTGAGGAGGCCGCGTCGATAACGCTCGCGATGTCTCGTCGCGCCGACATCCAGGCGGCGGCGCGCCAACTCGACGCCGGGCGCCAGGGATCGCGTGCGATCAAGGCGGAGCGACTGCCCACTCTTTCCGCTTTCGCTGATGACGGAGAGATCGGAAAAAATGGATCGCATTTTCTGAACACATACATGTGGGGTGTCGAATTGTCGTTCCCCATTTTTGACGGATTTCGGAGGCAGGGTAAGCTCTCAGAGCAGGACGCGGTGAACGCCGGACTCGAAGTGAGAAGGAAGGAGCTCGAGCGACAGGTCTCAGTCGAAGTGAGATCGGCGATCGTCAATCTTGCATCGGCCCGCGACCAGGTCATGGCAGCAAGAGAAAGACTCGGCCTCGCACAGCAGGAGTATTCGCAGGCGCAGGACAGGTTCAAGGCAGGCGTCGCAAGCAACGCCGACGTGATCGCGGCATCGCTCTCGTTGAACGGTGCGCGGAATCTCGAGATCGACGCCCTGGCGAACTACCAGGCCGCGAAGGTCGATCTGGCTCGCGCAGAAGGAATCGCTACCGAGCGTCCTTGAACAACAAGAAACGCAAACGAACTCAACAAGAACTGGATATGGCAACTACAGCTGAACGCGAAGGAATGAAGCGAGACCACATTGGGCCGGTCGGGGACACCACTGAATCGCGGAGCACGCGGAGTAAAATGACGATCGGAGTCGGCGCGATCGTAGTCGTGCTCGCTCTTCTCTGGGGTGGACAGAAATTCATGTACAGCCGGGGCCATGAATCGACTGATGACGCCGCGATCGATGGACATATCGTTCCTGTCGTCGCAAAGGTCGGCGGCTACGTGGCAGGAGTCACGGTTGGCGAGAACGACAAGGTTACTGAGGGACAGATTCTCGTCCAGCTCGACACGGCAGAGCTTGCCGTGAAGGTAGAGCAGGCGAATGCCGACCTGTCGGCGGCGCGAGCCGCTGCAGGCGGTAACGGCCAGGCGGCAGCGCAGGTACGGACGGCCTCTGGTCAGCGCGGCGCGCTCGAGGCGCAGGTGTCACTCGCACGGGCCAACGCTTCGCGCGCTCATGCCGATCTAAGTCGTATGCAGGAGCTCGCCGCGAAGCAGATCATATCGCTTCAACAGCTCGACGGCGCGCGCGCTGCTGCCTCAGTCGCCGACGCCGGTGTAGCTGCCGCCGAGCGACAGGCGTCAGCTGCAACTGGAACAGTGACCGGTGCCGAGGCTGGAACGCGTCTCGCCGATGCCAGACTCCAGGCAGCTAGCGCAATGAAGGACAATGCGCAGCTTCAACTCTCGTACACGAGGGTCGTTGCGCCGGCCAGCGGAACGGTTTCGCGGAAGACAGTCGAAGTGGGACAGCTTCTCCAACCGGCGCAGCAGCTGATGTCGATTGTTGCAGACTCGGGTGCATGGGTTACCGCAAACTTCAAGGAAACTCAGCTTGCCAGGATGAAGATCGGACAGCCCGTTGACATAAGCGTCGATGCCTACGCCGGCTGCGTTGCGACAGGCACGATCCAAAGCATCAGCGGAGCAACCGGATCGAAGTTTTCGCTTCTCCCACCTGAGAACGCTACCGGAAACTTTACGAAGGTTGTTCAGCGTGTTCCGGTTCGAATTGCGATCACAAAGGATTGCGGCAACGGGCGTCCGTTGCGTCCGGGAATGTCGGTCGCGGCGCACGTGAAGACTGGCTGAAGCAAGTCCCAATGGCCGACGGAGCAGGAAAACCGACCCACAAGTGGTTGATCGCCGGGTCAGTGATGACCGGGACGATCATGGCCGTGCTCGACTCGAGCATCGTCAACGTTGCTCTCCCGAACATGAGCGGCACGCTCGGCGCCACAATCGAGCAGATCACCTGGGTCGTCACTGGATACATTCTCGCGAACGTCATCATCATGCCGCTCGTGGCATTGTTGAGCGAGCGGTTCGGCCGCAAGAATTTTTATCTCGCCAGCGTGATTCTCTTTACAGTTGCTTCGATGGCGTGCGGTCTTGCGCGCTCCCTGCCGATGATGGTGTTCTTCAGGGCGCTTCAGGGAATTGGCGGCGGAGTTCTGCTCACCGTGTCCCAGGCTATTCTGCGCGAGACGTTTCCGGCGGAAGAGCAGGGGACGGCGATGGGAATCTTCGGGCTCGGCGTCGTGCTTGCGCCGGCGTTCGGCCCCACGCTCGGCGGATGGCTCACTGACCAGTATTCGTGGCCGTGGATTTTCTACATCAACGTACCGATCGGAATCATCAATCTGATTCTCGTGAGCCGGTTTGTCGAAGATCCGCCGTACCTGATCAGGCGGAAGGGCCAGATCGACTGGCTCGGACTCGCATTCATGATCATCGGACTTGGCGGATTGCAGCTGATGCTGGAGTCGGGGGCACGAAACGACTGGTTCCAGTCTGGTTACGTGATCCGCCTGGCGTTGATAGCAACCTTCGGCCTGATCTTTTTTGTCTGGCGGGAGCTCACGATCAGCAATCCGGCAGTGGATCTGAAAATCCTGAAGAATGTTTCATTCAGCTCCGCGACAGCCTTGGGTGGCGTGCTTGGAATGGCTCTCAACGGGAGCCTGTTTCTGCTTCCGCTGTTTCTCCAGAATCTTCTCGGGTACACCGCGCTGAAGTCCGGCGTTGCGATGATGCCGCGGAGCCTCGCGATGGCCGTCATCATGCCGATTGGTGGAAGGTTCTACAATCGGCTTGGGCCTCGCTTGCTGGTGGGCTCCGGTCTCGTCGTCACAGGCATATCGTTCTTTCTGCTCTCGCATCTCACGAGCCAGATTGGATACTGGGATATTTTCTGGCCACAGGTGATGCAAGGCGTAGGATTCAGTCTGATCTTCGTTGCGCTGTCTACCGCCGCGCTTGCAACAATCGCCAAGCCTGAGGTTACTGCGGCGACCGGGCTGTACAACGTTTCGCGGCAGGTATTCGGGAGCATTGGAATCGCGATAGCGGCGACTCAGCTCATGTCAGGCGTGTCGCGCAATCACGCGATCCTGGCGGAATCAGCCGGCCAGTCAAACGCTGCTGCCGTTGCGTGGCTATCCCGGGTGACGGCGGCGATGATGGCGAGAACCGGCGTTGACCTTGCGACCGCCAGGGAGCAGGCGCTCAAGCTTCTCGATGCAACCGTGACGCGTCAGGCTGCTGTGCTATCCTACAATCACGTCTTCGTGCTCGTGTCGTTCCTCTTCCTCTTCGCACTGCCGCTGGTGTTTTTCCTGCGGCGGGGACACGCGGTAGAAGAGATCGAAATACACGCTGATTAGCTTCAGCGATTGAGCTGACTCAGGCCCCGTAGTGCTGCGCAACGCGGCGTCCCGCGTAGATGCCGAGCCCTGTTCCAACCATCGACAGCATAAACGAAGTCATGAAGCCCAGCGGTGAGCCGAGATACCACCCTGCGTAGCTGCCGACTGTGGCGCCGAGAAATCCGTGGAGCTTGATCATGTCCATCTACAACGACTGAGAGGTAGGCGGCGCAACCATCCGGGAGGGGTTAGCGGCGCACGTCCCCTGGAGGTGCAACAGCCGCGGCCCGCTGGCCCACGCCAAGGGCAAGGCCGTGTGACGCGTTTTCCGTCAGCACGCGAGTCATGAATCGCTGTCCTTCGCCAATTCGCTCGACTTCGATAGCCGTCGATTCGACTACCTGCTCGACGCGGTTCATCCGCTCAGCGATTTCCTTTGGGAATGCGGCGATCACTTGTCCACCACGCTTCCAGATGCGACGAGCGTAGGCGATCGAAAGCGGCAGAAAAACGACGACGATGAACATTCCCCCGAGTACGAAGACTTCTTCGGGCGGGCCGCTGCGAGGAGGTTCGGGCAATTCGATAGCCGCGCCTGGAATTCCGGCCGCTTTGGCCACCTGCGCGTCGGCGTCGGCTATCGCTTTTTGGAGCGTCGAGATATTCGCATCAACATCGGCGATACGCGTTTCCAGCCCCTTCAGATTGGCGCCGGTCGGCGCAGGTTGGTGCTCCAGCTGGGAAGCGAGCTCTGACCGCTGGGAGTCAAGAACATCCATCTGGCGCTGGAGCTCACGGCGCTGTGCCTTCGCTGCCTGGTACGTCGCCTGGGGAGTAGTAAGCGTCTGGCCGCTGACAGTGATGGTCCCTGCGAGAGCCGGATCGGGTGGTGGAGCAGCCGTTCCAACGGACGTTTGAAGCAGCATCGATAGTTCCCCTGGTTGATCGGCCAACTGACGAGTCGCGTCGTCCTGAAAATTACGGAATCACGAGCGAGAGTGGGCCCAACCCCTCGCCGGGCCTGCTTAACGTACGAGACCAGCCGTCACGAGGATTCCGCCAGACGGGGAAAAAGTTGTGAGCCCTTTGACTCCCTCGACGCGGAGCCAAAGCTGATTTCCGAACCGGATACCCGCGCGGGCTTCACTGAGGTTTTCAACGCCGCGGATTGCCTTGTGGGCGTATCCGTGCTGCTGCCCCATCACCGCCAGCGTGGGAATGAACGACGCGAAGCGCAGCTCAGCGCGAATTGAATAAAGGAAAAGGTCGTCCTGCTCGAAGCGGGTCTCGCGCGTTCCATAAATCCCAAGCCCGCCCTCGGCGGCAACATTGAGAGTTCCCCGATTGCCGCTTGCACCGACCGTCGCGAAGAAGTCCGTTGCATCGCGGTCGAGACCAGTCGTGTTGTCTGTTGTTGGCAAGCGAGCCCCGAACCGCAGCACTCCAGTGACTGGATAGGTGTTCGGCGTCAGTCTAACCGAAGTGGAAATGCGATAGTCCCCGGAGTCGTTTCTTTTACCGTCCGGCGCCGGCTCGACATCGGGATAAGCCGCCGTGAAGCGCGAGTCTTCGTGAAATATTCGTTGACCCGTGCCGGCGGCTTCTATCGCGACACGTCCTGATCGCCAGGCGACCGAGAAGTTAGGGATCTCCGTGAGCGTGCCCGAAGTTCCTGCGAGCGATGCGCGCTGATCGAACAGGCGCGACGTGCCGACCTCGGCGGTTATGGCGTTCGCGCCTTCAAAAACACGCCATGGAATCTGCTCGAGCGGACGTAGCTGCCCACTGGCCTGGCGCGAAGCCAAGGCGAGCGAGCAGGCGAGGATGGCGCTACAAAGACAACGTGCGGTCAAGCGCTACGGGTTGCCGACGATTTGCACGGTAAACACCAGCACGGAGTTCGCCGGTATTGGTCCGACCGAGTAGTAGCCGTAGGCGAGTACAGGGGGAATCAGGAGCTGTCTTGTTCCACCGACGCGCATTCCCGGAATTCCCTTGTCCCAGCCAGCAATGACTTTTCCTGCGCCGAGCCGCACGCCATAAGGAGTGGCGGAACCGGTGTTGGAGTCGAATTGCGTTCCGTTTGCCAGCCAGCCAGTGTACTTGACGCTGACGCTGTCGCCGGTGGTTACCATCGGCCCGGTGCCAACTACCAAGTCCCGAATGTAGGCGCCATTAGTGATCTGCGTCGATTTGGTGAGATCGACGCCCAGTGAAGCAGCGAACGTGGTCTCTTCCACGGTGGCAGGGTCTTCGGATTCCAGAGAACCTCCGAGTGAGCATGCAGCTGTGAAAGCCAGCGCAAGGGACACTGTTCCCAGGGCAAGCGCGCGAAGTCGGGTCATGTGAAGTTGTTGTTGATGATACGAATCAGGAGAGCAGGTTGGGTTGATTCTGAAAGTTAGCGCCGGTGCGTTCCCCGGCGAGAGAGACAGGTAAAAAAAAGGAGGCCACCCCGGACTGGGGGCGGCTTCCCTTTGAAAGCGAACGAGCCGATTACTTGATTGAAGCGCGCTCGATCGTGACAGTCGCGCCATCGCGATTGACCATGTACACCGCTCCAGCAGGGCCGAATGCAAGGATGGTGCGGCCAGCTGGGATCTGGACCCTGTCGACGAGCTCTCCCTTTCGGTTGATCACGTCGTAGACCGGTCCACCGGCAATCGCACTCGTCGGAATTGTGCGGATCCACAGATTGCCCTCAGTGTCCGCGCGAGTTGAGCCGGCGAAAAACGGCGGCTTGTAGTCCGGAAGCTCGCTGGCGGGGATGAAGCTCTGCGTCGTCTGTAACGATCCGCGCCCCGGGCCGCCGCCTGGGGCCCCGGGACCAGCGAAAATCTGAATGTTCGGCGTGCCACCACCGCCCGCAGGAGCCGGATTGGCACCGCCCGCAATTACCACGGTTGGAGCAGCGGCGGCCTGCCGTGCACGCGCCGCCTTCACGGAATCAATGAATGCGACTTTGTCCTCATCCGTCATTCTCTGCCACTCGAACGGAACCTTTGGTGAGGAAGCCCTGGTCCCATCGGGATTTATCCAGTCGACGTGATAGTCGCTTCCGCGAACGAACGCGACCGCGCCATCCGGTGTCATCGCCCAGTCATCGACTGTAGGAAGCGGGTTGATCAGCGAAGACATGCGAACATTACCATTGTCGTCGTGCTGCATGTCCATCTTGATCTTTGGCGTCCTGATGTAACCAATCGTGTCTACAACACGCGTTGCGAGATCGATTCTCAGCACCGGGGCCGAATCCGGAATATTGGGCACCCCAGGTATGCCAGCCGGTGCCCCATTGGCGCCACCGCCGAGGGTAATTGTGCGATTCCCGCCAAGCTGAAATCCGGGCTGAGCGCGATAGACGAGCTTGCCATTGGGCGCCAGGACGGGATTGCCGATCGGCGACGCGAGCATTTGCGCGTCCTGCGCGCGCGGCACAGAGATGACGCGCGCAATCTTCCCGCTCGGGTCGATGACAAGCATCGAAAGCGAGCTGGGATCGACGAAAATCGATGAATCGCCCTTGTACCCGGCGAGTCCGCCGGTTCGCCCGCCGTAGGCGTTCGATGTTGCACTCGTCGAATCAGCGATGAGAGTGAACGAGCTCAGCTGAGGATTGAAGAGTACGAGACGACGGCCGGCTGGATCATTGACGAGTACGCTTCCATTGGAAAGCGGGCGAACGCTTGTGACATTCACGAACGCTTCCGTGGACTTTCCCACCGTTGCGCCAAGCTGCCGAATTGGGGGACGCTGCTGCGCGCCGGCGCTCGCTGCCATAAGCAGCAGGGCCGTCGCCGCATAACGCTTCTGAATTTTCATGACTCCATCGGGTAAAAGGGAATTCTTCATTCTTAATGCCTGATGATCACTGTTTGTGTACCACCACCGCCTGCGGAGACAAAGGTCCCCTCGCCGCCGAACTGCGCACCGCTGCCACCAAAACCTGAGACACCAGAGAATGTTGCGGTGCCTGAACGAATCGACGCGAGGTAACGCGGGTCGAGATAGCTGACTATGAGAGCCGGAAGCTTGCGACGCTGTTCCGCCGTCAGCAGCGACTTGATTGTCGGGCCGATGATTGCGAGCTCGTCGATGGTAGCCTTGCGAGCCGTCATGTACCGGTTGTACACCTGGCTCTTGTCGTATCCATTCGGAAGATTGGCGAAGTCCTTCGCGATTGGGGACCATAGCTGGTCGTTCCTGATAGTGTACCGGCGGTTCATCGACGCGAGACTGTCGGCCTGCATTCCCGTCAGGTGAATTGAATCCTGCTGCCTGAGAATGGTCGCAATTGGATTTGGAATGCCACCCGTTCCGTAAATCGCCCGGAGGAGCTGCTCTGGAACCTTCGTTCCCTCCGTGCGACGGCCGCGATCAAGCTGCTGCGTCAGCGTCTGCTTCTCACGCGTCGGTCCGAGATCGAATCGCATCATCGCCGTGAGTGTAACCGGCAGCCTGAACGCACCAAGCGCCTGATTGGTCTTTCCGAATCGCTGGTTCACTTCGTACTTGTACTTCTTCGCTACCGGATCGAATCCGCGGACATAGAGAAGCTGCGGATCGGGATTCGTCGGCTGCCCCCATCCGCGAAGGCTGCTGGATCCATGGAGCAGCATATCGGCCGCGCCCAGTGGATTCGAGATCTGGAATGACATTGTCGCGCGCTGCGGCATCCTCACCTTCACGGGGTTGAACGACACCGACATGTTGGCCGTCGAGATCCACGGGCCCTGGCAGCTGTTTCTCGCCGCGAGCTTGCCCGGCTGACTTTGGAGGCAGTTCTTCGCGCTGGCCGATCCGTTGTTGAGCAGCGACTGGATTCCGTTTGCAAGCGCAGGATCCAGAGTGCTCAAAAGAGCCGGATCGCTCGAGACCTGCGGGATGAACGCGCGATCGTTGTTGTACCCGTCGCCGTTGATGTCACCAGCAACCATCGGCGTATACGGTGAGCCGGACCGGAACTGGCCGAACCAGCTCACTCTAATGAAATCGAAAAAATTGTATCCGAGGTTGTAGACAATCTGATGTCGCGAATCAAACGACGAGCGGCCCCATTCGGTGCTGAGAGGATTCGAGACTGTGCTGTTGAATCCGTTGAATTGCTCGCGATTGTTGCCGTAGACATACGACAGGCCCCAGCTCAGGCTGCTCGAGAACGTCGCAGGCGAGAGGGACACCCTTACCTGCCGGCTCTGTGACTTGAGGTCCGACGTCTGCTCGACAATACGCGAGAAAAGCGGCGACAAACGGCCGTCCTGCGCGGCGGTCGCTCCAGTGGTCGGAACGATGCTGCTCGGATTCACGTAGACCGGGCGTCCGCCTTCAGAAGGCAGCATAAATCGAGAAGCTGGATTGAAATTCAGATCGGTAATGCCCTGTTGATTCAGGTTGAGCGAGTAGGTGGCTTCGATCTGACTGGTGAACCTGTTGCCGAGAACCGGGCCGTTCCACGAAAGGTTGGATCGAATGCTTCTCGGAGCTTTGTAATCCTTCGCGAAGAGAGACACGGCCGGAGCTGCGCTCGAAAATACTGTGCCGTTCGTCCCATCAGCGCACTTGGTCGGGATCGACGAGGTGTTCCCTGCATACGCCGCCCAGTCCGGAATCGGGGTCGCCGCACCGATGCATGTCAGCTGTTGAACTCCGGACGCGAGCCCGGTGTTGTCGAGTGCGTTGCCAACCAGATTCGTCGACGGAGTGTTCTGGAAAACGCCGAGACCGCCCCGTACAACTGCGCGTGGCCCGCGGAACGCTCCGTCAAATCCGGCAATCTGCGGTGCCTGTCCATACGTCCACGAGAAACCTGCGCGGGGACTGAAATAGATCTCGTCAGGGACAGCGTCGTTCTTCACACCGAAAGCTGTCTCGAGGGTCGAGTTCAGCGCCGGCCTCCTGGCGAAACGGTTTGCGTCGGCGCGGACGCCGTATTGAATCTGAAGATTGTCGGTCTTTCTCCACGAGTCACCAAGCGAAAGTCCACCGACGTACTGACTGACGTCTCGCTCCCTGAATCCGAGCTGGCGTGAGAAGAGGGAAGGTTTTGAGGCCTGCAGATCGGCGAGGGAGTTGAACGAAAAAGTGCCGAGCGAATTGTTCGCCTGCTCGAGGACGGATCCATCCCGGCGCGCTTCGGTCGTCATCTTGAGACGATGCCTGTTGCTAGCGCTGAACCACGACAACTGGTTGAGCAGGCCAACGGTATTTGTCGTCGTAGTGCTGTTCAGGAACTGGTTTCCACCGAAGACGAGATTCTGGACGCCGCTTGTGCCGTCGGCGAAATCGGAATTCACGCGAACCTGTCCGCCGGGGATCTGTAAATACGGCGTGCCCCAGCTCTTCGAGGCGCTGACTCCAAGCGAAGTCTCGCTCAGAATGCCGACGCCAAAATAAGTATTGGAGCGAGCCTGTAGTCCGCCCCGCCAGTTAGTGCGATCGCCGCTGTGCGCCGGCAGCTCTGTCGCGAAGATCGATGACGGAGACTGCTTTGACCAGTTCCCGTTGAAGGAAATGTTGAGCGCCTGTCCGCTCGATGAAGACGGAGGCGCGATATCAACGCTTCCAAAGAGCGAACCCGAATCGCCGATGCGATCTGACGGCGGGGAGCCGACGCTGAGCGGCACCTTCGCAGTATTGAGAATCGACAGCAAGCGGGCAACTGAATCCGCCGACACGCTTGCCGCCTGAAGGCCTCCCGCATTGGTATTCAGCAAGCTCTGCAAATCGTTCGATCTGCGTCCGAGCTGATACGCAACATTATAGAATGCCTTGTCGAGCCTTAGCGGCCCGGACAGAGTTCCGCCGAGCGAGTAATTGCTGTATTCCTGGCCGAGCGATCGTGATGCGCGATCCGTCCATTGCAGCTGCGGCGCGTCAACGTTGAGACTCATCCCTCGCGTCAGGAAGTTGGATCCGGACCGCGTGCGCAGGGACATCTGCGCGCCGCTGAATCCGCCGCGTGACACATCATATGGCGAGGTGATCAGAGAGCTGGACACCGAAGCATCCCTGGGCAGGCTGGACCCGGCAAAGCTCATTCCATTCAGCGTTGTGTTGTTCTGATCGGCACCAAGTCCGAGAACCGAATAGCCGTCCGCCGATCCGTCCGAGCCGGGGACCGACAGCACTCCGGGAAGGGAAGCAGCCATCGCAGCGAGGTCGCCCATCAGGTTAGCGGGAACTGCCGAGTTGTTGAGAGCCTTTTCGGTTCCGCTGACATCTGGCTGCACATCGTTGCGCTGAACCTTCTGTCGCTCGGCCGTAATCTTGACTGGATCGAGGACGGCTCCGACGCGGGCAAGGCGAGTGTCGGCAACCAGAATCTCTTCATCAGCAGCTCGCTTCACCTCGAAGCGCTTCGCCGCGAACCCCATGGCAGCGTATGACACCATATAGTCGCCGTCGCCGCCCGGGAACGTCAGCGTAAAGCGGCCGTTCTTGTCAGTGCGGGCGGTTCGGGTGACGTTTCCCGAAATGGAGGTCGCGGTAACAGTCACTCCCTCGATGCCGGCGCTGTCAGGGCCCGTCACCCGGCCGCGAATTACGTCGGCCGATTGTGCGCCTGATTGGGATGGTGCAGCGACTGCGGAGAGGAGAGCAGCCGCGATGATGAAGAAAAGACGCCGAGGAGTCATTGTTCCTGTTGAAGTGCCGAATCTTAGACTCCGGGGCATGGCTCATGGTTTACCATATCCCGCGGCTCCACGCGTCCTTCATTTCGTGCGCGCGTCTAGCAGGAAAGTACCACCGACGGTGTATGTCGCACACCCGTGCGCGCCCTCTTACATTGTCAACGTTCGGCCTCCTTCTGGCGTAAGCCACTACATGACGTCCATTGAACCCGAACGAGGAAGTTGAATGAACCGCTCCAGATTAGAGCTTGCGCTGGTCTCTGCCGCATTGTTCGCGGGATGCACGCCTCAGCCGACGAGTGAGCCGGTGCCCGTAGGGCAGACGCCTGTCGCCACGACAACGGCTTCTCCTCCAGGTCAGCCGGCAAACGCGCCCGCGGGTGCTCCGGGAACGGGTGGACCTCCTCCCGGCGGCCGTCGTCCGCCGAATCCTATGCAGCAGGACACAGTGCGACGAAAGCAGGTTGATTCAATTCTTGTCGCAATCGCAGGAAAGGAAAACCAGCCGGCCGGGACAGTCTTCAAGAACGTGAAAGTCCTGAAGGACATGCCCGCTGGCGAGTTCGTCAAAATGATGGACACGACTTACGGGCGTGGTCTCGGATTCACGTGCGCCAACTGTCACGTGATCGGACAGTATGACGGTGACACGCGAAAGAACAAGCGTATCGCGCGCGACATGCAGGTGATGGAGAACTACATCAATACGATGCTGCTTCCGACTGTGAAGGAGCTGGACGACGATTATCCGAAGGTGTCGTGCGTGACGTGTCACAATGGTGAGCCCCATGTGAAGAACACGATGCCCGTGCGAGCTCCCTCGGCCGCAGCGTTGCCGGCGCTTTCGAGGTAACCGGGAGAGCGCGACACGCCACACGCCACGCGCCACACGCAAAACAACAACGCCGCCGGACTCTTTCGAGTCGGCGGCGTTGTCTGGCAATCGAGAATGTAGCAGCGAGCGTTTGGCGTGTAGCGGTTGGCGCTCCTATTTCCAGGCCGCCAGCGTCGGCGTATAAAGCTGGCTCAGCTCCTTCCTCAGGTTCTCGACTTTCGGGGCATCGTTGATCCGAATGTACATGTCGTTCGGATGCTCCGTCGCGTAGTTCTGATGATATGACTCTGCAACGTTGAACTTTCCTGCTTTCTCCAGCTTTGTCACGATCGGCTTGCGGAACACCCTGGCCTTGCCAAGCTGATCGATGTAGGCGGCGGCGATCTTCTTCTGAGCGTCGGTCGTATAGAAGATCTCGGAGCGATACTGCGTGCCGTGATCGGGGCCCTGATAGTTCAGCTGCGTCGGATCATGCGCGACCGAAAAAAACACGCGCAGCAGTTGTCCGTACGAGACTTTGGATGGATCAAAAACGACCCGCACCGACTCGGCGTGTCCCGTCGTTCCGCTGCTGACCTGCTCGTATGACGGTGATCCAACGGTTCCACCGGCATAGCCCGAAACCGACGACTTCACACCCTTCACATGCTGGAACACTGCCTGGATTCCCCAGAAGCAGCCGCCGGCAAACACGGCAGTCTCCTGGCCGGGAGCGGCAGCCAGGGGGTTATCGATCGCGGGACCCGGCACGGTTGAAGGAGCCGCGACAAGCGCTGATGGCGAGCGGCTCAGAAACGCAAACCCTGTAAGTATCGCGAGCGTCAGCACAACGGCTCGTCCGAACGATCTGTTCATAAAGAATCCCGTATTGAGTAACGAATGGCTTTTCCGTGAGTATTGTACGACCTGCGCCACCGTACGGATTTATACCTTGCGAGCGGGCATGGAGGTCCGAACTGGCGGGCCGGCGGGGAGCGGTGTACCGTCCTCGCCGGCGTCACAGTGCAAACGGTTGTTTAGACTGCGTCCGACAGCGAAGTGAAGTTGAAGTCGCGGGCACGCAGGGCCGGCATCACCTGTCCTGCCGACGTCGGTTCTGCCCGGCCGATCTCGTCGATCTTGTTCAGCATGAACAGCGGACTCTCATTCCAGCGAAAGTTCTTGAGGCTCCGCGTGATCTTCCCGTTCTCGATGAGGAATGTCCCGTCGCGCGTGAGTCCCGTCAGCATGACAGTTCGCTGATCGAGGCTGCGGATGTAGAAGAAGTGGGTCACAAGAATCCCGCGCTGCGTGCCTGCGATGAGCTCGTCGAGCGACTTGGTGCCGCCCATCATCTTGAGGCCACCCGGAAATCCGCCGCCGAACCCTCCGCCCCCACCGCCTCCTCCTCCACCTGTTGGCTGCACGCCTTGCTTCTGCGCCCAGTACCTCGAATAGGTGAGGTTTTTCAGGATTCCGTTTTCGATCCACACGCGGCGCTGAAGAGGAAAGCCCTCTCCATCGAACGGCGAAGTCAGCAGATCGGCGTCAGTTGGGTCAGAGTAGATCGTGACTCTTTCGTCAGCGATCTTCTCGCCGATTTTAGTCCCGCCGCCTTTTTTCGAGAACGGACTCCTTCCTTCATCCGCAGAACGAGCGCTGAACGCGGCGCCCAGCTGAGGCACGAGATCAGCGACTGCCTGCGGTTCGAGCACGACAGTGTACATGCCTGGCTCGATCGCGGTCGGGTTGCGTGATGCCACGGCTTTTTGCGCGGCGCGCGTCCCAAGTGCAGCGGGATCGAGCTTGCCCCAGTTGCGCGCACCGGCCGACGCCCAGCCGGAACCTGTTCCGTCGGGCGTTCTTACCGTGGTCGAAAGATTTGCATCGGTCGAACGATGATAAGCGAAAAGACCCTTGCTCGTTGCAATCGCTCGTGCACCTGCATTGGCCTCGAGGTAACCGGCGACGAACAGCTCGCCTGCTGAGCGTCCTGATTCCACCGCGCGATCGATAACCCGCTTTGCAGCAGCTGCTCTCGACTCCGCGTCCAAACCAGCCGTCGCGTCGATAAAGCCACTCACTGGCGTGTAAGTCTGCGGTCCCAGCTCCGGCATGGTTTCCGGATCTTCGGGCGAGAGCCTTGCCAGGCGCTCGGCCAGATCCACCGTGCGGCGCAGTGACGCTTCCTCGAGCACGTTTGTTGACGCCGACGCGCGACGCTTCCCCATCGTGCTGGTAACGCTGACTGTCGTGTCGTTCGTTTCGCCGGACGTGGTGATCTCTCCACCCGCAAAGCGCGTGTTGCCGCTCCAGTCGCTGGAAATGCCGACGCGAGTTTCATCTGCCTTGGCCATCGCGAGCACGCGCTGAGCAAGCGCCTTCGCCTGATCGGCCGTGAGCAGACTGTCCGCTGCGGCGGATTCAAAAAGTGAGCGGGGCCTCACGCTGTTCTCCCTGTGTTGACGATGTTGACTCCCTTGAAGCGCGCAGGAACGCAACCGTGACTTACAGAATTCGATTGCGACGGCTCACCCTTGCCGTCGCCGAACGATCCCCCCAGCCAGTAGCTGCTCTTGCCGCCGATCATGTCCATGCTGTTCCAGAAGTCCGGAGTGCGGCTCTGGTACGCGACGTCCTTCAGCATGCCAGTGATCTTGCCGCCCTTCACTTCATAGAAAACCTGACCGGAGAACTGGAAGTTGAAGCGCTGGTGATCGATCGACCATGATCCGCGATTCTTCACCACGATGCCCTTGTCAGTCGCCGCGACGATGTCATTGAGCGAGATGTCCTTCTCGCCCGGCATCAGTGAAACGTTCGGCATTCTCTGGAACTGAACGCTCGACCACGAGTCTGCGAATGAGCAGCCGTGCGACTTCTTTACGCCAGTTAGCGGCGAGATCCACGCGGCCTGCTCGCGAGTCGTCTGATAGTCGGTGAACATTCCGTTCTTGATGATCAGCCATTTGTCCGCTGGAACTCCCTCGTCATCCCATGCAGTGCGCGAGAGCGAGCCTTCCTGCGTGCGATCGCCCTGGATGTTCATGAAGTTCTGTCCGTACCGAAGCTTGCCGATCATTTTTTCCGGCGGAGCGACGAACGAAGTACCTGCGTAGTTCGCTTCGTATCCCATTGCGCGATCGAGCTCGGTGGGATGTCCAATCGACTCATGAATCGTGAGCCAAAGATTGGTCGGATCGAGAATGAGATCGTAGCGACCGACTTCGACTGATCTGGCCGTCAGCTTTTCCGCGGCGAGGGAGGCCCACTTCTCGGCGTTTCCAGGCATGTTGAGCGACTCGATGTATTCCCAGCCCGATCCGCGCGGCGCGAGCTCTTCCGTATAGGACTGGAAGTCACCGCTGTCGATTGCGGTAGCGGAGAACGAAGGTCCGACGCGGACGTATGTCTGCGTCACGAGCGTGCCGTCTGTAGTCGCCAGAGTTTTCTCTTCGCGAAGAAGCTGCAGTCCCGAATTCACGAAGCGGATCTTCGGTACCTTGAGTGCGGCTTCATTAGCGGCGAGCAGCATCGCGACTTTCTCTTCGATCGGGACGTCCACGGGGTCGCGCGTAACAGGCGTGCGCCATGTCCCCTTGACCGGTGAAACCGGAGCGAGAACTATCGGGCGACGCTGAACTGACCGCGCGGCCTTCGCGAGCCGAACTGCTTCCTGCGCTGCCTTCGTGATTCCGTCCTTCGTCATCACGTTCGTCGACGCGAACCCCCAGGAGCCGCCGGCAATCGCTCTGATTCCGATTCCATAAGATTCGCTGTCGGCGACGCCGGTGACATTGTGCTCGCGAGTGGCGACGAACTGTCGCCGGTAACGACCGATGCGCGCGTCGGCGTAAGTCGCGCCCGCGGCCTGTGCCGCATTCAGTGCTTCGAGAGCGAGGTCATCTATGGTTGTGTCGGATGACGGTGGAGGAAGGTAGGTGACTCCGGCCGGCTGCCCGAAAGCAGCTCTTGCACCTGTTACCGCGGCAATCGCTGCCGAGGCCCTGAGGAAGTCGCGTCGATTTGTCATCAGCTATCGGGGGAAGGGATACAGATACGCTACGGTCGGTAGCGCGGGCGTGTCAATGTGAGTACGGGTCAGCGGGGCAAATTGCTGAGCGGAGCCTGAAACTCATTGGTTCAGCAGGCTGGCACCAGGCAACTCCTAGCGGTAGAAAGTGCAAGCGGATAACGTCACACCCAATGAACGAACACCATACTGGAGAATCTGGCATGAGAAACACGAGGATGCTTGCCGTTTTCGCATCGTTGACTTTGCTGTTGCAGTCTGCCTGCGAGAAGCCGGCGTCTCAATCGGCTGTAGATACTGCCAATCCAGCCGCATCTCCTGACTTGCAGCGCCGGACCTCCGAGTACACATCGGTGGCGCTCACCGCTGACACGACAGCGTTGACTCCGAAAGAACGGCAGATGATTCCGCTGCTCATCGAGGCAGCGAAGGCGATGGATCCAATCTTCTGGAAGCAGACCTTTGGCTCGCGCGATTCGGCGATGTCAATGGTCAGTGACGCAGCAGTTCGGAGATTCATGGACATCAATTACGGACCGTACGACCGCCTCGATGACAACGCCCCGTTCGTTCCCGAGGTTGGACCTCGTCTGGAGGGCGCGAACCTTTATCCGAAAGACATCACGAAAGCAGAGTTCGACGCCGCGGTCGCAAAGGGACCCAAAGCCCGTGCCGATTCGCTTAAGAGTCTCTACACGCTGGTCCGACGCGCGCCCGATGGATCGTTGATGGCCGTTCCGTATCACGAAGCGTTCAAGGCTGAGAACACGATTGCGTCGCAGAAACTCCTCGAGGCTGCCGCTTTGGCCGAAGACCCGGGTCTCAAGAAGTACCTCACGCTTCGATCCAAGGCGCTGCTCGACGATAACTATTTTGCGAGCGACCTGGCCTGGATGGACATGAAGAACAACACAGTTGATGTAGTCATCGGCCCGATCGAGACGTACGAAGACGGCCTCTATGGTTACAAGGCCGCGAACGAGGCATATGTCCTCATCAAGGACAAGGCGTGGAGCCAGCGTCTCGCGAAGTACGCGTCGATGCTTCCTTCACTTCAGCGTGGAATCCCTGTACCCGAGAAGTACAAGAAGGAAACTCCAGGCACGCAGTCAGACCTGAATGCCTACGATGCGATCTATTACGCGGGGCAGGCGAACAGTGGCGCGAAAACAATCGCGATCAATCTCCCGAATGACGAGGAAGTGCAGCGCCAGAAGGGAACGCGCCGTCTTCAGCTCAAGAACGTGATGAAGCTGAAGTTCGACAAGATCCTCATGCCGATCGCGACGGAGCTCATTGCCGACGACCAGCTGCCAATGTTGAACTTCAATGCGTTCTTTGGGAACACGATGTTCCACGAAGTTGCACACGGACTCGGCATCAACCAGACGATCAACGGAAAGGGCACGGTGCGTCTGGCGCTGAAGGAGCGCTACAGCGCCATAGAGGAAGGCAAGGCAGACATTCTCGGGCTCTACATGGTGCATACGCTCAACAAGGCCGGCGAGCTTCCTGGTGAAGACATCAAGGGCAACTACGTAAGCTTCCTGGCCAGTCTTTTCCGGTCAGTTCGCTTTGGCGGAGCGGATGCCCACGGCCGGGCCAACATCGCGGCGTTCAACTTCCTTCAGCAGCAGGGCGCGTTTACTCGGGATGCAAGCAGCGGAAAGTACCGCGTCGATTTTCCAAAGTTCGAGGCCGGCGCAAATGCGCTCGCCGCAAGGATTCTCACAATTCAGGGCGACGGAGACTACGACGGGCTTGGCGCGTTTCAGGCTCAGTACGGAAAGATCTCTGCCGAGCTTCAGCGCGATCTCGACCGCCTGAAGACGAAGGGAATTCCCGTAGACCTGGTGTTCGAGCAGGCGAAATAGTCAGCCGGTATTTCTCAGTCCCTGGGCGATACCGCTTACCGTCGTCGCCAGCACGCTCTCGATCCGCTCCATCTCTTCTTTGGATGGAGAAGGATCGGAGCGCTTGAGAATCAGCTGATTGATCTGAAGCAGTGATAGCGCGTCGACATAGGGATTTCGCAGCGCTATCGCCGCCTGTACGACGACACTGTCATCGAGCAGATGACCGGCGCCGCGGATCTTCATGATCGTAGATATCGTCAGCTTGAATTCGTCGATGAGCCGATTCAACAGTTTCTCATTGCCGCCAAGTCTCGAGACGTAGGCACGCGTGATGTCTACGTCTGCTTTCGCGCATACCATCTCGATCTTCGCGAGCAAATCGTCGAAAAACGGCCACGTCGTCGCCATTCGCTGAAGCAGATCGAGGCCCTCTGGCTTCGCGGCCATTTCCGACATCGACGCACCGACTCCGAGCCAACCCGGAAGCATAAGACGATTCTGCGTCCATCCAAAAACCCACGGAATGGCACGAATGCCATCGATTCCGCCTGACGCACCAGGGCGATACGCCGGACGCGACCCAAATCTTGCCGACGCGAGCTCCGCGATCGGCGTCGCCTTCTCAAACATCTCAAACAGCGCAGGATTTTCGTGCGCCGTCGTTCGATAGAGCTCGAGTGATCTTGCCGAAAGCTCTTCCATCGTCTTGCGGAATAGCGTCACGTCGGAATCGCTGACATCGTCGCGCCAATCGGTGAACCGTTGCAGCAAAACTCCCGACAGGGTCACTTCGAGCGTACGCTCGGCGATGGGAAGAAGTCCAAACTGCTGAGAGATGATCTCTCCCTGCTCAGTGATCTTGATCCTCCCGTCAACTGAGTCTGGCGGAAGCGCCGCGAGTGCGCGATACACCGGAGATCCACCACCGCGACCGACGCTTCCACCGCGGCCATGGAATAAACGGAGCGTGACTCCTGCTTCGCGGAAGATAGGCACGAGCAATTCCTGCGCGCGGTAGAGACCCCAGGAAGACGCAATGATTCCAGCGTCCTTTCCCGAGTCAGAGTATCCGATCATCACTTCCTGCCGGTTTCCGCGCGCGGCCAGCTGTAGCCGATAAACTGGGTCGGCAAGCAGCTCGCGCATAACGGCAGGCGCATTCTCCAGGTCGCCAAGCGTCTCAAACAGCGGAACGACGTCGATTGCCGAGCGTGGCGCGTCTCCTGTCAGGTCGACGAGACCCGCTTCGCGTGCGAGCAGCAGTGCACGGAGAAGATCGGCCGAATTGCGAGTCATCGACACGATGTAGGTCGAAACGGCTTCGGGTCCTGTTTCGTCCTGAATAGTCTTTATTGCAGCGAACGTGTCAACTACGCGCTGCGTCGATTCCGATAATCCAACGTTTGTCCCTATGAGCGGCCGTCGGCCCTTCAATTCGTTGCGAAGACCTTCGTCGTCAAACGGCGCGTGTCCAACGGCCGACGCGATCTCCTCGAGAGCAGCGCGATGCGAATCTGCGTGATCGCGCGCGTCCATCATCATCCCATGGAAGCCGTAGGTGCGGACTGCAGCAAGGAACGGATTCATGACAGTACGCAGCGTGTTCGTGGCGCCCGCGAGCCTGAGAGAATCATGAACGAGCATGAGATCCGTCTTCAGATCCTCCACGCGTTCGTATGCGGCAGGCAAGGCGACTGGATGGCCGGCATCACGGGATGCTACCACGGAACGGGTGGCAGCAAGCCGTGCTGCGATGAAAGTCAGCTTCAATCGCACCGGCTCGTCGTCGTTGCGTCGTGAGTTGGCGTCCCACACCTCAGGGAGGAGTCCGCGATCGTTCTGGAGTGACGATTCCAGCTCTTCCGACGGCGGCGCAATGTGAGCCGACAGCGACAAGCGCCTTACCAGCTCGTTCACCCATTCCTGATACCGGCCGAGAATCAAGTAGCTCGCTCGACGCGATGCAGCGATCGTCGTTTCCGGCGTGACGAAAGGATTTCCATCCCGATCACCGCCAACCCACGTACCGAGTCGAATGGCCGAGCCCTGATGGAGGTCGTCGCGAGGAATGCCGAACTCTTCCTCGAACGCTCTTACGAGCGACGCATTCGCGCGCGCGCTGGCGTCGAGAAGGCGCGTCTCCAGATACCAGAGCACCGTGCTCACTTCGTCGCCAACCGATGGCCGGTCGCGACGCACCTCCGCAGTCAGCCACAACAGCTCGATCTCGGCCTCGAGGCTTTCGTCGATTGCTGCGCGGTCGGACGGGAAGACATGCTCGCGCTCGAGCAGAAGATCGGCGACGCGAGCCTGGAGCGTGAGAAGAGTTCTGCGCGTTGACTCGGTTGGATGCGCAGTGAGAACAGGCCGTACGTCGAGCGCAGCGAGCGCATCGCCAACCTGTTCGGCAGATATGCCTTTCTCCTTTAACCTCTGCATCGTCCACGTTGCTGAAGCAGGCTGCGGCTTCAAGTCGCCATCGCCCAGGTAAGCACGGCGCCTCCTGACGCGATGCACCTGCTCGGCTGTATTGATCAGAAGGAAGAAAAGCGTGAACGCTCTCGCAGTGACAGCTGTTACATCCAGCGGCAGGCGCGATGTCTCGTCGATCAGCGCGTTGAGATCGCGCGCCCCGGGAGCCCCTCGGCGCCGCGCCTTGCACGCGCGACGGAGGTCATCGACCACGTGATAAGCTTCGTCGCCCTCGAGGCGCCGAATGACATTGCCGAGTCCCGCGGCTAGAAGGCGGACGTCGTCGTGGAGCGGCACGTCCTCCAGCCGCGTGTCGGGATCACGCTGCACGCCGGCCTGCTGTTTAGTCGCTGCCAAGGACGATTTCGGTCAGCTCGTCGAAGGTCATTACGACGAAGTCGGCACCATCGGCAACAGCCGGCCGGGAGACGTAACCCGTGAACGCGGCAAATGCGTCCGCTGTGCCCTGCACAGCTCGATCGGTGCTGCCGTCACCAACGGCGAGCATGGGCCGCGGCAGGTCCAGGGCCGCGACCATTTCACGCTTGCCAGTCGTTCTGGTCAACGGGGAAGAACTGTCGTATCCAACCCATCCGCCGAGAGCATCGAAACGCACATCAACGGCGTGGACTTCGTCGGGCCCAAGTCCGACGTGGAGTGCAAGCCGAAGAATGGAATAACGTATCGCGCTGCTGAGCAGGATTACGCAAACGCCGCTTTGTCGCCATTCAGCGAGGGCCTCCACCGCGCCGCGAGAAATGGTCTCGATGTATTCGTGTCCGAGTGCGTCAACGTCTTCGCGGCGGGGACGGACCATCGCGAGTCTCGCGCCATAAACATCTTCGAGCGGCAGCTCTCCGCGCATCGCACGGTCGGTCAGCTCGGCGACCTGCTTCGCAACGTCTTCGCCCTGTCGTTCGGCGAGCCAGTCGATTCCTTCGATGCCGCACAACGTCGAGTCGACGTCGAGAATTACTGTTGCAAAACGAGGCGTCCTTCGTTCCTTCATAGCACGTTCCCCGGAGCGAACATGCACGTCGGATCCAGCGTGTTCTTGATTGCCCGCATGACGTCTATCTGTCGCGGCGAGAGTTGAAGGCCGAGCCACACCTGCTTGAGCTTGCCGAGTCCGTGTTCGGCGGAAACGGTCCCTCCCATTTCGATCACTCGCTTCAGCGTCTCTTCGATCGCCCCGGTGATGACCTTGATTGCCTCAGGATTATCGGCGATGAAGTTCTGATGCGGGTGTCCGTTGCCCGCGTGGCCGTAAGTCACCGGCATCGGTGCACCATGTTTCGCGATCGCTTCCTCTGAGATAGCCAAGGCCTCGCGCAGGCGAGAGTAGGGAACTGCCCAGTCGGTCGAGATCTTTCTGCCGCCGTTCTTCATTTTTGCGGAACCGCGCTCGTTCATCGTTGCGGGGACTGAATGACGCATCGCGCGTGCTTCCCGGAGCGGCTGAGCGCTTTCGAAAACGCGAATCTCGTCGACCACCGCGCCAAATTCCTCTGCGAGACCGAGCCAGGCATCAAGGACGCTGTCGACCGAGCCGTTTTCCCCGGCATCGTCTTCGAGGTAGATCATCGCCGCGGCATCTGCTGCCCACTTTGCCCCGATCGATTCAGCGGCTATCGCCATCGCCTGGGCATCGAAGAACTCGAGGCAGCGCGCGGACCGCGAGCTTCTGCCCTCGCGGGCGCCGACGACAAAGTCCAGCGCGCTATTCTCCGTGACGAATGGAATTGCCAGTCCCACTATGTGGTGTGGAGCGCGAACAAGTTTGAGCTCCGCTTCGACAACTATGCCGAGTGTCCCTTCGCTCCCAACAAACCAATCAACCGGATCCTGCGCGGCCGCATAGCCGACGGTGGTTTTCTCGCCGTGGAAGCGGCGGTAGTCGGCGACGCTTTCATCGGCGTGCACAACCCGAACGCCGTTCACGTGCCGGCGAGTCGCACCGTAGTAAAGGCTTCGCGCCCCCGACGCATTGCAGGCTATTGCCCCGCCAATCGTCGCGTCGTTCTCGCTCGTCGGGTCGGGCGCGAACATCAATCCGGTTTCAGCAAGCTCGCGATTGAGCTGGCCGATCGTCACGCCGGGCTCTACGCGAGCGGTCGCGGTCTTCGTGTCGATGTCGAGAATGCGGTTCATCGCCGACAGCGAAAGAAGAATTCCGCGATCTGTGATCGACGCGCCAGTCATGCTCGTCTGGGAACCTGCCGGGGTGACAGTTGCGCCGGTTCCTGCTGCAATTCCAATCAGTTCCACGACGTCATCCGCGGTGGCTGCACGCGCGACGGCCTCGGGAATCAGCTCGAGCCCGGAAGCATCGCGCGCGACGGCCAGTCGCGCATCAGGGTCGCGGGTTATGTCCAAACTTCCTCGCCCGCCGCGTCGAGCCGGATAAAGTCGATGGCCGTTGCCGATTTGATGTCGGGGAGATTCAATAGTTTCTGGCGAACCTCCTCAGTGATTTCTCCGTCAACCGAAACTGCGGCGAGCGCATCACCACCACGCGTGAGCCGCGCCTGGTGATACTCGGCGATGTTCACCCTGGCATCTCCGAGCAGCGTTCCCACTCTTCCGATGACGCCGGGAACGTCGGCGTTCGTGAGAACCAGAAGCGTTCGGCGGGGCGTGACGTCAACGATGAAGCCGTCTATTCGCGTGACGCGAGGGCCCGATCCCGCAGGCGCCGAACCGGCGATAACCACTTCGTTGCGCCCGCAGCGAACTGTTACCTGCGCGCCATTGTCCGGTACCGAATGCGACGTCGCAACGGTGAGTGCTATTCCGCGATTTTCCGCGAGCGCGCGTGCGTTCACGAGGTTCAGTCGAACTCCGTCGATAATCGAATCGAGCGCGCCTGCGGCTGCACTGGCGACCAGAAGGTTGCCGGCCTCCGTCAAATCCCTGCCGAGCCTGAGCGAAATTGCGTCGACAGCACGCGAGCCTCTGTCTGCCAGCATCGCACGTCCAATAGCCGCCATTCGCCTCGTGAGAACGAGTGCCGGACGGATCTCATCCCAGCGACCGTCGAGTCCGCCGACAACGTTGATTGCGCGCGACAATTCTCCGCTTAAGAGTGCGTCGCGAACGGCCGCGCATACATCGACCGCGACGTTATGCTGTCCTTCCTCAGTTGATGCGCCGAGGTGCGGAGTCAACACTACGTTCGGCAGCTTGCGCAGTGCACTTGACGGATCGAGCGGCTCCTGGGTGTAGACGTCCAATATCGCGCCCCCGAGAAAACCACTCTCCAGAGCGTTGGTCAGGGCCTTTTCTTCGACGATCCCGCCGCGGGCCATGTTGACGACAATCGAGCCGCGCTTGAGTACGCCGATTTCATTTGCGGCGATCATTCCGGTCGTTTCCGGATTCAAAGGCGTGTGAACTGTTACGACGTCAGAAGCCTTCAGCAGATCTTCGAGCGTCTTTGACCGTGACACCCGCAACATTTCGAAGCGCTCGTCGGTGACGTACGGATCGTAGGCGCACAGGCTCATCCCGAACGCGCGCGCACGGAGCGCAACTTCACTCCCGATTCTTCCGAGACCAACGATGCCCAATGAGCGGCCCCGAAGCTCAGTGCCGAGGAGTTTGCTGCGATCCCATCTGCCTTCGCGCATCGATGACGCGGCGTCGGGAAGGTGTCGAATCAGCCCGATCAGCGCGCCGAAGAAAAGCTCCGCTACGGCGACTGTATTTCCGCCCGGAGCGTTGATGATGGCGATGCCAAGCTGCGTTGCGGCGGGGATGTCGATGTTGTCGGTGCCGACGCCTGCGCGTCCAATTACGCGAAGCTTCGTCGCGCGTCGAAGGACCTCGGCAGGCAGGCGTGTCGCGCTGCGCCCGACGAACGCATCGTAGTCCCCGATCTTCTCGAGAAGCTCGGCCGGCTTTGGCGTCGGGATTTCATCGACAATAAATGACGGCTCGACCCGGAGAAGATCCACTCCATCGGGGTCAATCTCGTCGGTAACGAGTAAACGCAAACTTCCCATGCTTTATGCAGCCTGGTTGTAGAGTAAGTCGGTGAGGGAAAGATCGTCTAACTTAGGGGCAATTCTGACGCCTGAGTCTACTCGGCGGCTGTTACCGGTTCCGATTCCCGTAATGCGCGACGCAGAACCTTGCCCACCTGAGTCTTGGGAAGTTCGGCCACGAATTCGTATTTAGCGGGCACTTTGTAGGCGGCGAGTCGATCCTTGCACCAGGCCTTGATTTCAGTCTCTGTCGCCGCCGCACCGGGATTGAGAACGATCCAGGCCTTCGCCTTCTCGCCGCGCATCTTGTCCGGCAGACCTGCGACACCCACTTCGTGGACTGACGGATGAGCCGAGATGACTTCCTCTATCTCGCGCGGCCAAACCTGATAGCCGCTTGTCTTGATCAGGTCCTTCTTTCTGTCGACGATGAACAGGTAGCCATCCTCGTCGATGTACCCGAGATCGCCCGTGTACAGCATTTTCTCGCCAGTGGCGGAAACGCGCAGCATTTCCTTCGTCTCGTCGGGACGGTTCCAGTAGCCCTGCATTATCTGTGGAGCGTGGATTACGATCTCGCCCATTTCGCCTTGTGGCATCACCTGCGTTGGGTCGTCAGCGTCGACAATGATCAGGTCGACGTCGGGCAGCGGCATTCCCACGGAGCCGGTTTTCTTGATGCCCCGCACAGGATTCGCGACGGCCGCCATCTGGGCTTCGGTGAGTGAATACCCTTCGACGATCACCCCGCCAGTGAGCTCTTCAAAGCGCTGCTTGGTGTCGGCCATCAGCGCCGCTGCCCCGGAAAAGCAAAGCTTGATGCTTCCCCAATTCACTTTGCCTTCGCGCGTCATCGAGTGATTGAGCAGGCCGTTCAGCAACGTCGGCACCGCACAGATGAACGCCGGCTTGACGTCGTTGATTTCCTGGAGGACGTCGCGCAGCTCGCGTGCGTTCGGGGTGAGGGAAATCGGGTTGTGATTGATAAGGGCGAGGCTCTGCACGCCGGTGTTGGCGTACGTGTGAAATAGCGGGAGGGGAAGCATGATCGTGTCGACCCATTCCTCCATCGCCGGCCTGAGCCACTCGCGAAGCTGCAGGCCCGCCATGACCATGCCTTCGTGAGTACCGACTACACCCTTCGGAATTCCGGTCGTGCCACCGCTCATCAGAATTACAGACAAGTCACCCGGCAGGATCTTTATCTTCGGCGCCGGGCTGAGTGTATGCCGGGTCAGCAGGTTGCCGAGCTCCGTGTCGCCCTGCGCCACATGAATTCGCTCGCCGTCAGACTTCTCCTTGAACAGCGTGTAGGCGAGTCGCTTGAACAAGGGGAGTGAATCCTTGATCCCGCTTGCAATCACGCGCTTCACGTTAGTGCGCGGCTGAATCTCTTTCAGTTTTCCGTAGAAGCGATTCAGCACGACCACCGTTTCTGCGCCTGTCGCGTTGAGGGCCAGCTCGAGCTCGCGATCTGTGTACGTTGGATTGACCGGACAGGCGAGTGCGCCCACTTTCCACGCGGCAATTTCAGCAACCATGAACTGCGGGCAGTTCGGGAGGAGAATTGCGACGCGGTCCCCTCGCTTCACGCCGAGCGAGGCCAGGCCAGCCGCCAGCTGAGTGCTTGTTTTCTCGAGGTCAGCGTAGGTAGTTGTCGCGCCCTTGAACAGGAGCGCAGGTCGCGATGGCCACCGGGCGGCGTTCTCTCTCAGGTAGTCGAGAAGAGTCAGCTGCGGATATGGCCTGAGTGTCTTGGCAACACCTTCGTCGTAATTGCGACGGTCGGAAATTGCGGTCATGAGTAGAATCTACGCATAGCTGGTCGTCGTGGAGCTGATTACCGAATTCCAGCGGCGAGGATGCCGCAGTTGCCGAAAAATCTGATCATGTCCTCATTTCTACCGGAGATTTCTACGCTTTCCGGTCGCTGGAGCTGCGCGCTACAGTCCGTGCCTGACGAGCAGTTTTTTCGGGGCAGTCAGGATGTAGGCATCCTTCAGCAACTCTCCGACGGCAGACCATGAAGGCCTTCTGTCGAGATACACACCGACCCAGCCTGACGGACCAACGTAGGGCGGTTTGAAAAAACGCGACGGGTTGCTGTGAATCATCAAATCCTGATTTACGGGTGTTGACTTGATCCACACACCGGGCCTTCCGCCGCCGTGATGACTCGCCTCGTCCGCGTACATCGCGAAGAGCTTGTTCTTGACTCGAAACGTCGGGGTGCCCCACGCCTGGACTTCGTGTGCCTCGGGCAGAGCGAGGCACACCTTTCGAAGACGTGCGATTGGAGACGGAGGCATGACTTCGACGTTATCGCGCGAGTGTGAGAAACTCCAGTGGCTTGGCGGCAAGGGTAGATGGCCCCCCGCACGCGCGTTAGCTTTTCGCCCCTATGAGCATGAGGGAGAAACTCGAGCTACTCGAGCGCCGCCGGGCGGAATCGGAGAAGGGAGGCGGCGAAAAGCGCGTCAAGGCGCAGCACGCGAAAGGCAAACTCTCCGCGCGCGAGCGGCTTGACCTGCTGCTGGACGAAGGCTCGTTCACCGAGCTCGACCGGTTCGTGGTTCATCGATCTCACGACTTCGGTCTCGATGAAGAGCGGTATTACGGCGATGGCGTGATTACCGGACACGGCCGCATCGAGGGCCGGCTGGTGTACGTATTCTCGCAGGATTTCACGGTTTTTGGTGGCTCATTGTCCGAGTCATTTGCCGAGAAGATCTGCAAGATCATGGATCTGGCGGTTCGGAATGGGGCGCCGGTAATCGGACTCAACGACTCCGGCGGTGCACGGATTCAGGAAGGCGTGGTGTCGCTTGGGGGTTACGCCGAGATATTCCTCCGCAACACCCTGGCCTCAGGCGTCGTCCCCCAGATCTCTGCCATACTCGGCCCATGCGCCGGCGGGGCAGTGTACTCGCCGGCCATAACGGACTTCACCTATATGGTACGGGGCAGCTCGTACATGTTCGTGACCGGCCCGAACGTCGTGAAGACGGTGACCCACGAAGACGTGACGATGGAGAAGCTCGGCGGCGCGACAACCCATTCCGAGGTCTCGGGGGTCGCCCACTTCGCCCACGATTCCGAGCCAGCCTGCATTCAGGCCATCCGCGACCTGTTCCGGTACATCCCGTCGAACAATGTGGACGACCCCCCGCGCGGCACCTCGGCCGATCCCCGGGACCGAAGGGACGAGGCTTTGCTGGATATCGTCCCGGACAATCCGAACAAGCCTTATGACATGCATGACGTCATCAGGCGGGTAATCGACGACGGGACGTTCTATGAAGTGCAGCCCGAATACGCAAACAACATCATCTGCGGCTTTTCCCACATTGGGGGCTTCAGCGTGGGGATCGTGGCCAACCAGCCGGCGGTCCTGGCCGGGGTTCTGGACATAAACGCCTCGATCAAGGCAGCGCGCTTCATAAGGTTCTGCGACGCTTTCAATATCCCGGTGGTGACGTTCGAGGACGTCCCAGGGTTCCTTCCTGGCGTCGCGCAGGAGCACGGCGGGATCATCAAGCACGGCGCCAAGCTGCTTTACGCCTACTGCGAGGCGACCGTCCCGAAGCTGACCGTGATCACGAGAAAAGCGTACGGCGGCGCCTACGACGTCATGAGCTCCAAGCACATCCGCGGGGACTTTAACGTCGCCTGGCCCACCGCTGAAATAGCGGTCATGGGACCAAAGGGAGCGGTCGAGATTCTGTTCAGGAAGGACATCGCCGAGAGCGACGACCCGGCCAAAGCGACCGACGAAAAGATCGAGGAGTACCGCTCGAAATTTGCCCATCCGTATATCGCGGCAGGGAGGGGATACCTTGATGACATCATCGACCCGAGGGACACCCGGCCGAGGCTCATCGATGCCCTCGAAACGTTGAAGGGGAAGAGGGATAGAAACCCCCCGAAAAAGCACGGGAACATACCTTTGTAGGTGACGGCGAACGGCTTACTTCTGACTGCCCACCAGCAAGCGGCAAAAGGCCAACGAGCAAGCGACTCAACACGGGCAATGACGCCTTGGTGTCGCCAAAAAATCGATCTGCGAAAGTGTTTCACGCAAACAATTTACCTTCGATCGCTCTGCATAACTTCAGTTAAATCAATCGGTTAACATCATCTGTATAAAGTGAATTCTAAATTGCCTCTGTTTTACCGCCCGGCATCGTGATTTCCAAGGTCCTCATCGCAAACAGGGGCGAAATTGCCCTCAGAATCATCCGCGCCTGCCGCGAGTTGGGCATTCGAAGCGTTGCCGTCTACAGCGACGCGGACGCCAAGGCGCCCCACGTCCGAGAGGCAGATGAGGCCGTCAATATCGGGCCCCCGCCATCGGCTCAGAGCTACCTCCTCGGCGACGTAATAATCGCCGCCGCGAAGCAATTTGGAGCCGACGCAATTCACCCCGGCTACGGCTTTTTGTCCGAACGGGAATGGTTCGCCAGGGCTGTCCGCGATGCCGGCCTGATCTGGATCGGACCGCCCGCCGAAGCCATCGCGGCGATGGGCAGCAAAACTGCCGCTCGAACCCTCGCTGTGGCCCACGGCGTTCCGGTCGTCCCGGGTACCACCGAGGCCCTCCGGGACGCCGACGCCGCTCGCCAGGTGGCCGAGCAGTATGGGTATCCTGTGCTGCTGAAGGCGGCGGCGGGTGGGGGCGGCAAAGGCATGCGGGTGGTCCGGGAATCGTCCGAGCTCGAGGCTTCCCTTGACGCCGCCCGGCGCGAAGCGAAGAACGCGTTTGGCGACGACGCCGTCTACGTCGAGAAGTACATCGAAGGGCCCAGGCACGTCGAAATCCAGATCCTGGCCGACATGCACGGCACCGTACTGTCACTTGGCGAGCGGGAGTGCTCGGTCCAGCGCCGGCACCAGAAGATGATCGAAGAGGCGCCGAGCGTGGCCGTGTCGCCCGAACTGAGAAGGGAGATGGGCGAGACTGCGGTCCGGGCCGCCAGGGCCGCAGGCTACGTGAACGCCGGGACCTGCGAGTTTCTCCTGGACAAGGACGGGAAGTTCTACTTTCTGGAGATGAACACCAGGCTACAGGTTGAGCACCCCGTAACTGAGCTCGTCACCGGCATCGACCTGGTGCAGTGGCAGCTTCGTATCGCCTCCGGGGAAAAGCTACCGTTCGTTCAGGGCGAGATAGTGCCGCGTGGGTGGGCGATCGAATGCCGCATCACGAGCGAGGATACCGCGAATGGGTTCCTCCCTTCCACGGGTCGGATCGACTACCTGCATTTGCCGACGGGCCCCGGAGTTCGCTGGGACGGCGGAATCGAGATCGGAAGCGAGGTCGGACTTCATTACGACCCGATGCTGGCCAAGCTCATCGTCTGGGCGCCGACCCGCGACCTTGCGATCGAGCGGATGCACCGCGCTCTCCTCGAACTGACAATCGAGGGAGTTGAAACCTCCCGCGACTTTCATCTTCGCCTGATGGAAGACGAGGATTTCCGTTCCGGAGCGATCGAGATCCAGTGGCTCGAACGGAAGTTGCCCGAGCTGTCGGCTGTGAAACCTCCTGCCGATGCAATGAGAGCGGCCGTGATTGCCGCCGCCCTGTTTGCGGAGCGCGATCGCAATCGCGGTGTTTTCTCTGCCCCGTCGGCGTCGCGTAAAGATGCACCCGCGCGCGCCCCCGAGGGTGAGTCGTGGAAGCGAGTCGCCCGAACCGACGGGCTTCGCTGATGACGCAGATGGTGTCGCTGGAGATCGAGTCGATCGCCGCCGGAGGCGACGGGGTTGGGCGCAGCAACGGCCTCGTCGTCTTCGTCCCCCGGACGGCACCCGGCGAGCTGGTCACTGCCAGAGTCAGCGGGCGAGGAACCTTTGCGCGTGGATCGCTTCGCACGATCGCGCGTCAGTCTGACGAACGGATCGACCCGATCTGCCCCCACTACACACACGACAAATGTGGCGGCTGTCAGATCCAGCACATGTCCTATCTCTCACAGCTCCGCGCCAAGCAGAAAATCATCCGTGACGCAGTCGAGAGAATCGGCAAGCGAAAAGCGAATGTCGATGAAGTGCGGCCGAGCGATAAGGAGTGGCGCTACAGGGTGAAACTGACAATGGCGATGCGGAAGCAGACAGGCGGCGAATGGATCGCAGGTCTTCATCAGTTCGACGACCCGTCGCGGATTTTCGCCCTCCATGATTGCCCGATCACCGACGAGTCAGTTGTCGAAGCGTGGCGCCTTGTAATGAATGAGGCGCGCTTTTTCCCAATGGTCTCTGAGCTGCGCGGCAGCGTACGCATGACTGATGATGGTCCCATCTTCGTTCTGATTGGCGGAACCAGATGGCCGAATGCGGCCGACTTCTTCGAGGCCATTCCTTCGCTCGCCGCATTGTGGTGGGAGAATGAAGAAGGCGCCCGGCGAATGATCGGCGACCGGCGCCCTTCGCGTTCGCTGCAGCCACCGTCGTTATCCTTTGGCCAGATCAATAGCGGCGTTGCAAGACAGCTTCAAAGTCACGTCATCGATCGCGTTTCATCGTATTCTCCCAGGACAGTTGCGGACGCCTATTCGGGCACCGGAGAAACAGCAATTGCGTTCGCGAAGAACGGCGCGAAGGTGACCGCGATCGAGCTGGACAGCGACGCGACCAGGTGGTGTGCACTCCACCTGCCCGAAGGCTCGGTGGCAATGCGGGCGCGCGTTGAAGAAGCGTTGCCGGGTGTACTGCCCGTTGACGCTGTCGTGCTGAATCCGCCGCGCACCGGCGTCGATGTTCGCGTCACGGAAATCCTGCAGACTGCGGACATCAAGCCGAGGGTCATCGTTTACGTGAGCTGCAATCCGGCGACTCTTGCTCGTGACATCGCGCGGCTGCCCGCGTACCGCGTCGTTTCGCTCGTCCCCTTCGACATGTTCCCGCAGACCGCGCACGTCGAGTCGGTGTGCGAGCTGGTTCCGGAAGCCGCATGAAATACTTCGTCGACCTGAACGGAGAGCGCCACGAGCTCGATCTCGACGGCGATCAGATAACACTGGGCGACGAGACCGTGAGGGCGCACGTCGAGGACATTGAAGGCACGCCGGTTCGGGTGGTGACAATCGGGCGGGAAGTGCACCGCGTGGTCGCCCGAAGAGGCGCGACCCGCGGGAGCTACACGCTCTGGGTCGATGGATATCGTTTCGACGGCGAGGCGCTGGACGAGCGGACTCGGGCGATCCGCGATATCACTGCTGCCTCGGCAAAGCCAACCGGCCCTGCTCCTGTAAATGCCCCAATGCCGGGTATGGTCATTCGCGTGAACGTCGGCGTGGGAGACAAGGTTCAGGCCGGCCAGGGAGTCATTGTGATGGAAGCGATGAAGATGGAAAATGAGCTCCGGGCCTCGGCTCCCGGGGTGGTCAAAGCGGTTCACGCGGAAGTCGGAAAAGCAGTCGAAAAAGGCGCCACGCTCGTGGAGCTATCGGCCGAATGATCGAGGGTTGGGGCCTCAATCTTAAGTGCCTGCGTCCCGTTGACTTAGGACACGGCCATTCGTAGTTTTAAAGGCTGTCCCCAATTGCCATTTAACAGTATTTGCCGGCACCGTCGATCATTCCGATGATGGGTGCGGGCTCTATGCACGGTCAGACTTTCCTTTCTTATGAAGACTTACAGCGCAACGCCGGCTGACATCCAGCACGAATGGTTCATCGTCGACGCGGAGGGCATGGTCCTCGGACGCCTCGCCGCCGAAGTCGCGAAGATTCTTCGCGGCAAGCACAAGCCGATGTACACCCCGCACATGGATACCGGCGATAACGTCATCGTCATCAACGCCTCCAAGGTCCGCGTCACCGGAAAGAAGGGAGAGCAGAAACGCTACTTCCATCACACCGGCTACATGGGCCACGAGCGTTTCACGCCATTCGCATCGATGCTCGACAAGCATCCTGAGCGCGTGATCGAGAAAGCTGTCTACGGCATGCTGCCGAAGACTGCGCTCGGACGCCAGTCGCTGCGCCGCAAGCTCCGCGTCTTTGCAACAGACAAGCACTCCCACGCTGCTCAGCAGCCCAAGGTGCTCGACCTCAACAAGAAGAGTGAGAAGAAGTAATGGCTGAAGAAGGCACTACGCACACTATCGGCCGCCGCAAGGAAGCGCGCTGCCGCCTGTACCTGAAAGCGGGCTCCGGAAAGTGGCAGGTCAACGGCCGCACGCTCGGTGATTACTTCCCTCGTTCAGCTCACGTTGCAGCAATCCAGCAGCCGTTCACGGCGACCGACACACTCGGACGCTTTGACATCATGGCTCGCGTCGAAGGTGGCGGCCTCACCGGACAGGCCGGTGCGCTTCGCCTCGCAGTTGCTCGTGCTCTCGTCAAGCTTGACGAGACGCATCGCCGGAAGCTCCGGGATCTCGGACTTCTGACTCGTGATGCCCGCGCAGTTGAGCGTAAAAAGCCCGGCCGTCCAAAGGCACGCAAGAAGTTCCAGTTCTCCAAGCGTTAATCGGACCTATCACTGAATGACTGAACCAAACCTCGATCAACTTCTAGCCGCCGGAGTTCACTTCGGCCACCAGACCCGTCGCTGGAACCCGAAGAT
>DATLDF010000043.1:0-3977 GCA_035525975.1 Gemmatimonadaceae bacterium | reverse complement strand
GATTACCTCGTTCGGTGTTACGTTCCATGGACACGTCGCAGCTTCCTGGGAGATCGTGGCACGCTGGTCTGCGACAGTCACAACGACGGAGCGTGATGACGTCGAGCGATTCGGTCCAACGGAAAACGCCAGATCTGCCGGACCCTGGCGTGTTGTTGGAGCGCTGATGGTCAGCCAGTCAGATTCGGCCTTGGCGGTCCACTCGCACTCTCTCGCAGTCGCGACGCTGATCGTCCCGGAACCACCGACGGATGTCATGGTGGACGTACTCAGCTTGAACGTGACCGAGCACCGTTGGGCGGAGGGATCGATCGGTGACAGTACGGTTGTGGACGACGAGCCGCAACGCGTCGCAAACACAACAGCGATCAGCAGCACTATCGGAAGGGAAAGAAACCGCACGCCGCCTGAATGGGCCATGAACGTCCGCGCTGATAGAGGCAGACTTCATGCCACCGATTTGTTCGGGAATGGAGCGCAGAGTTACCGGGCGGCGGTCTACGTTTGATACAAAGTGCAGTTGCCTATTCCTTCCAGGCTTTCGCTACAAGGACTGCGTTGTTGCCACCGAACGCAAAAGAGTTCGACATGACCGCCTCGATGCGGAGGTTCTCCCGCGCGTGATTGGGCACGTAATCCAGATCGCAGTTCGGGTCCGCCGTGCGCAAATGCGCAGTCGGCGGAGCAACGCCGTGCTTCATCGCCAGAAGGGCCGCCGCAAACTCCGTGGCGCCTGTAGCGCCCATCAGGTGACCATGCATGGACTTTGTCGAACTTATCGGCACATGTTTGGCTTGCCTTCCGAACACGCTCTTGATCGCCTCGGTTTCCACGACGTCTCCAACCGGAGTGGCCGTGCCATGGGCGTTGATGTAACCGATGTCCTGGGGACCGAGCTCTGCCTCGAGCAGCGCCTGCTGCATGGCCCGCGCCTCTCCTGTCGCATCGGGCTTTGTGAGATGGCTTGCGTCGGTCGTGCAGCCGTATCCAACAATTTCTGCATACACATGAGCGCCGCGTTCGCGCGCCCTGCCGGCTTCCTCGAGGACAAGAGCCGCCGAACCTTCGCCGAGCACGAATCCAGTCCGGTCCATCGAAAATGGCCGGCATGAGGCGGCTGGATCGACGCTGTCCTCCAGCGCGAGAATCTTGAGCGCTTCCCACGACCGCATCGTGCAGTAGGTCAGCAACGATTCCGCTCCCCCCGCGAGGGCACTGTCGATTACTCCATAGCGTATCGAGCGAAAGGCCTCTCCAATCGAGACCGCCGAAGAAGAACAGGCGGTCGAAAACGTCAGGCTCGGACCGCGCAGGCCGAAGTCCATCGACAGCTGCGCCGCGGCTGCATTGCTCATGATTTTGACGACCGTGTTCGGGTGAACTCGCGATTGTCGATCGGTCAGTGTCGCGCCGCAGAGCTCTTCGATCGTGTGTGCACTCCCCATACCGGTGCCCCAGTACACACCAGCCCGATGCTTGTGGGCGTCCTCGACGACGAGAGCGGCGTCGGCGATTGCCTGTCTCGCAGCGACGAGCGCGATCTGTGTTGTCCGGTCCAGCGCCTCGGCCTGGCGGCGCGGAAGGAACAGCGCGCCATCAAACTCCAGCGGCGCGGCAAGTGTTGCAGTCAGACCGTCAGCCGGGGGCATGCGACGAATGCCTGAACGCCCGGCGACGAGCCCTGCAAAGAACGAATCCTTATCGTTACCAAGAGGTGAGAGAACTCCGATCCCCGTAACGACGACGCGTCTCACGGCTCGGGGGGATTTGGGGGCGGCGCGCTGTCCCGCACCGCGACGAGCGCCTCGAGCTCGGCCGCGATGTCGCCGAGGGTTCGCGGCTTCGGGGGGGCGTCGTTACCGGTGCGCGGGTCGGGCAGGTTGACGTGGAACTCGTCCTCGACCTCGAACAGGAACTCCAGAACTGATAGCGAGTCGAGTCCCAGGGTGCTCAGATCGGTGTCCGCATGCAATTTGGACGAATCGAGCTCGAAGCGATCGACGAGCATCTCGCGGAGTCTGTCCAGGGTATTCAAGGCTCCCCTCCTACCTCGCTCACCGCAGGATTCTACCGGAAGTCAGCGGCTGAACCCGATGCAATCGTGCACCTGTGCGCACGAGTTCGCGGCCCGGCTTTTCGAACGGTGCAGCGCTCACGCTTCCCTTCAGGCGATCGCGCGAGGGCTGATGCTTCGCTGTGATAGGGTGACGCTCGTGATCCGGTTCGATGAGGGTGGACGTCGATTCAACTACAGAGTCGTGGGAGTTGCGATTCATGACGGAATGGTGCTGCTGCATCGTGCCGGTAGTGAGCCCTTCTGGACGCTCCCGGGCGGAAGAGCCGAGTTGGGCGAGGCAGCGGAACAGACGATCCGGCGCGAGATTCAGGAAGAACTCTCAACGGACGTGGAAGTAATTCGCCTGCTGTGGCTCGTCGAGAACTTCTTCGACTACGACAACCTGAGCTACCACGAGCTCGCACTCTACTTCCTGGTTCGGTTTCCCATCGACAGTGCGCCCCTGACTCAAAACGCTTTCGAAGCCACCGATGGCGCTACCAGGCTGCAGTTCAAATGGTTTCCGATTCATGAACAAACATTATTCAGCCTGCCCTTGCTTCCGTCTTTCCTGGCATCGGGTCTCACGCAGGTTCCCGCATCCGTAACGCACATCGTCCATCGTGACACCATGCCTGGCCGATAGCGCAGACTACGGCTGCCTCTTACCCGTACCGCGCTTGATCGTCTGGCTGCGTTCGAGCATGAGGGCAATGCGCATCTCGTCGGCATCGGGCGCTAACGCGACAACAGCCCAAATCGAGGCGCCGTTCTCCCTCATGGGCGGATCAGCATCGTGGCTGAGCGTGAGCACGAGCATGTCGCCGTCCACGAGAATGCCGGTCACATTGTTGGGCGGAAATTTGCCGGTCTGGACACTCGCGGCCACCCGTCCGTTCTCGTCCCAGACCCTGACGGTCTGCGTGGTACCTGCGAAGGGTGATGGCTCCGTCATCGTGAACATCCAGGTTCCGAGAAACCGGCTTGCTTGTTGCGGAGTGAGCGCCGCGCCCTGGGCATTCGCGTCTGACGTCGCGAGTGCGAAGAGGATGACCAGCGGAAGCCAGTATCGGAGCGCCATCATTCAATTCTCCTAGTGAAGGGAACGTCACCTAAAGGTTATCGGATTGCCGCGCGATATAGGTATCAGCCGAAGTCTCGGGGACGCCCACGGCTTGCTTTGGCCGATTGCAAAACAGGTCAGATGGAGGAATTGCGATGAAACGCGTGATTGTAATGCTCGTGCTGTTCGCCTCAACTGTCGCCGCCCAGGACAAGCCGCGGGTCTTTATAGACGCGTCTGACACTGTCGATGCTTCGAACTCACAGCATCAGGGAAAGCAGGTCGATTTCGGTTCAGCGCTGGCTGCGGCGCTCTTGAAGAAGAAGGTCCCTGTCTTAGTCGTCACGGACCAGAGCAAGGCCCAATGGATTGTGAAGAGCGCTTCTTCGCAGAAGGAAGACGGCACGGGCACGAAGATAGCCAAAATGGCGCTGTTCGGATCGTCGAATTTTACGCAGTTTCATGGATCGATACAGGTTGTGGACATTCAGAGCAGTGCCGTCCTTTACGCGTACAACGTCAAGAAGGGTAACTTCCAATCTGCCGCCGAGGCGTTCGCGAAGCACTTCAAAGGCGACTACCTGGAAAAGCGATGATGCCTCGAGTGGCTGAAGGCTAGTAATTTCCTGGAATTTTTCGAGGCGCCGCCGTGCGCCTAAGGCTGAATGGCGCGCCCGCTCGTCTGAAGTTCCCGACTGACGATGCTGCGCGCGATCGTATCGTTTGTGATCCTGAGCGGCGTGCTCAGCGGGTGCCGCTGGCCGTCCTCACCATCTACGGTGACGGTTGCGTGCACGCCCTCGGCCACCAGCGCGCACGCGGCCACGCCCTTCTTCAGCAGGCCCTTCGGCGGCGACT
>DATLDF010000031.1:0-56544 GCA_035525975.1 Gemmatimonadaceae bacterium | reverse complement strand
CGTCGCCGTGCCCGAAGCGATCATCAGCATCGGCGCAATTCCGGTTTATGTCGACGTCGAGCCGGGCGGTATCAACATGGATGCTGACGATCTCTCCGCAAAGATTGGCAATGCGACGAAGGCCGTCATAGTTCAACATTCGTTCGGTCTTCCCGCGGATGTCACGCGTATATGGGCTGTTGCGCGACAGTACAATCTTCCGGTGATCGAGGATTGCGCGCACACCATCGCATCGCGCGTGAACGGACAGACTGTTGGCACCTTTGGCGATGCTGCGTTCTACTCGTACGAAGCTGCGAAGCCAATTTTTGCAGGTATCGGCGGCAGCGCTGTCTCCAACAACCCGCGACTCACGCAGAGGCTGGAGGAGACCTACACCGATTATCGTCAGCCCCCACCGTTGTCTCAGATCGAGACAGCGACGATGTACCTCGCTTTCACCATCGCCTATCGGCCTGCTACCTATTGGACGGTGAGGACGCTGTACCGCGCTTTATCGAGAGCCCGGCTCATTCGCGGCAGCTACAACAAGGTCGCATATCAGCAACGCCCGGCGAAGGACTTCGAGCGGCGCATGGGAGACATGCAAGCGCGCCAACTCAGGCAGCAGCTTCACACCCTCGACGCCAGCACCGCTCACAGGCGTCACGTCGCTGACGCATATCGCCGGCGAATAAAGTCTGGCATCGTGACGCACCTGCCCGTCCCGCCAGGGGTGGATCCGGTATTCGGACGCTACCCGATGTTTGCCGCAAACAAGGCCGACCTGGCAGAGCGAGCCCGCGCCGCGAGGGTCGAGCTTGCTGTCTTTTATGACTCGGCAGTTCAGCCTCTGAAAGGCGACGATCTGCGAGCTGTTGGCTACGAGCCAGGCTCGTGCCCCAACGCCGAGTGGGCCGCCGATCAGATTGTTTCTTTGCCGACTGGGATTCACGTGGGCGAGCGCGCAATCGAGCGTGCGGTTGATTTCCTCAATAAAGTCAGCGGGCAGTGAGCAACGCCAAGGTCTGGATTCTCAACGTTGGCGAACCGATGGCTGTGGATCAACAAAGCGAGAGACAGCTCAGGATGGGACTAATCGCTGACGCGCTCGTCGCCCGCGGATGCGATGTCACCTGGTGGACTTCGAGCTTCGATCACAACTACAAGCGACAGCGATACGATGCCGATAAGAGGGTCAGCCTTGGGAAACGATACGTTTTGCATTTTCTTCACGCGCGACCGTATTCGTTCAACATCTCGCTCGGCAGGCTGGTGAACCATCGTCAGCTCGGGAAGGCATTCGAAAGGCATGCGAATGAGACAACGGCACAGGACCGGCCTGATGTAATCTTTGCGACCATGCCCATTGTCGAGCTTGCTGCAGCCGCGTCGCGTTACGGTCGGAAGCACAGCATTCCGGTCGTGATAGACGTACGTGACCTTCATCCCGACATCTACCTTACCCTTGTTCCACAGTTCGCCCGACCGCTTGCCAAAGTTGCGCTTGGGATGATGTACCGGGAGCTGAGGACGTCGTTGCGTTTCGCCACGAGCATCATCGCCATCGCTCCTTCGTTTCTCGAGTGGGCTCTGCGACACGCAGGACGATTGATGACGGAAAGAGATGCGGTGTTTCCGCTCGCGTATCCGGAAATCCACGCGCTCCCTCAAGAAGTGAATGTGGCGGCCGAGGAGCTGCGGGCGATGGGAGTTCGGGCCGACAAGAAAATTCTCTGGTACGTTGGCACGTTCAATCGATGGATTGACCTGGAAACTCCGATCGAAGCAGCGAGGCTTCTCGCGAAAGCAGGTAACGAAGACTTTCAGCTTGTGATCAGTGGCTCGGGAGACTTCGACGAGAAATGGCGTGCGCTTGCCGCGGGTCTGCCGAATGTTGTTTTTACCGGCTGGATCGGAGTGCCGCACATCATCGGGCTGCGCGGCATTGCGTGGGCCGGGCTCGCCCCCTACCGGCAAGGCTTCAACACCGTAG
Source organism: Gemmatimonadaceae bacterium (assembly GCA_035525975.1). GTDB lineage: Bacteria > Gemmatimonadota > Gemmatimonadetes > Gemmatimonadales > Gemmatimonadaceae > UBA4720. Next base: position 54,569 of record DATLDF010000031.1, on the reverse strand, counting down.
GGAACAAGCTGTTTGAGTACATGGCGGGCAGATTGCCGATACTTCTCAGCATTGGCGGAGATGCCCGCGCCATGATCCAGCGGCACGACTGCGGACTCGGCTACACGGCGGGGAAACCCGAAACGCTGATCACCAGTATCGAGTCGATGGCAAGCGATGGAGTCAGAGAGCGGATGGCGGCAAACAGCCTCAACGCGTATCGCGACAATTACTCAGCAGTGACAGTGTATCCGAAAATGATCGATCACGTGTTGAGCCTGGCTGAGAGGGGAGTTCCAGTTGGCGCGTGACGCGATTCGCGCACGGACTTCGATCGGCCCCGAAATCACGGATGTTGCCGGCGAGCCTGCGGAATCCACGCAACTCGAACGCCTTGTTGCACGCTACCACTGGGCCGCATCGTATTGTGAAGGCGCCACTGTCCTCGAGGTTGCATGCGGAACCGGTCAGGGGCTCGGCTTGTTCAGGTCCAGAGCCAAGCGCGTTTTCGCCTGCGACATCAGCGCCGAAAACCTGGCGACGGCGCGACGGGGAAACGGCCCCTTGCAGCCGCTCGTCCGCGCGGACGCACAGGCGCTTCCGTTTGCGGATGAATCGATGGACGTCGTGGTGCTGATGGAGGCGATCTACTTTCTCCCCTCCGACACGGCTTTTTTCCGCGAAGCAACGCGGGTGCTGAAACGCGGAGGCATGTGCCTTGTTTCGGCAATCAACAAGGACTGTGTCGACTTCAATCCCCACCACTCACTTTATCATAAACTTTACGGAGTGAGTGATCTTGCAACGAGTTTCCGCCAGCATGGCCTCGAGCCCGGGTGTTTTGGAATAATTCCAATGGACCGCCCATCACTGCGGAGTCGCGCATTCAAGCCTTTGAAGAGCGCAGCAGTTGCGATGAACGTGATTCCAGAGAGCAAGCGCGCCCGTTTGTTCCTGAAGCGTCTTGTCTTCGGATCGCTTCAGACAATGCCGCATGACATCTCGACGCTTCCCGCTCCGACGGTGAAGCCGCAGCCGCTCCCGCTGGATCAACCGAACCCGGTTTACCAGGTGGTTTTGTGCGCAGGAAGGCGCAGCTAGGTGAAAGACATCGTCTACATCACCGTGCAGTACAACAACGCCCCAGATACTGAAATCTTCCTCGAGAGCGTCGGCCGCACCGCGGGCCGGTCGAATTGCGAGGTTATCGTCGTGGACAATTCCGACGAATTTCTGCCGGCAGGAAAGCGCGGCGCCCCAACCGAGTTTGAGATTCGCGAGCTGAGGCCACCGCAGAATCTGTACTATTGGGGCGGCGCGGCGTTCGCGCTCGAGTCTTCCTACGGTGCTTCAGGTCCGTGGCCCCGATGGATCATCGTCTGCAACAACGATGTCGAGATCACTGACCAAGGTTTTCTGGAGAAGCTGGAGCGCCTTGATCCCGCGACCCATCCGATTGTTGCCCCCGCGATCATTTCCCACTCAACAGGCAAGGATCAGAACCCGATGCTCGATGTCCAACCCGGATTTTTCAAAAGACTGAAGTGGCGTGTCTACGATACCGGTTACGCAGTCGCCAAAACTCTGCTGGCAATTCACGCTGCCGGCCGCGCAGACCGGACGAGGCCACGAAGTGCCATGGGGGTCGGATCCGAGCCGGCCAGGCCAAGGCTCATCTACGCTCCGCATGGCGCGTGCATCATCTTCTCCTCGGCTTTCTTCGAAAAAGGCGGAGAGCTCGACACTGCCGTGCCGCTCTTCGCCGAGGAGCTGACGCTCGCCGCGTTTGCGGAAAAGGCCGGCATGCCGATATGGTATTGGCCCGACATCCGCGTTTCGCACCGCGAGCATAGCACGACGGGACGCAAGCTCACGAAGGCGAAATATGAAATGGAACGCATGGCACGGCGTCGATACTACGAACTTCGAGGGTGACGCGAGCAGCACTGCTTAGGCGCGCCGCAGTCCGCTCCAGGCAACAGCTGCATATCGCTTCGCGGCATTCACGCCTGACGTGTGGCCAGCGGCCAGGGCATACGCTGCGCGCATTACCGAAATTCCGGTGAGCATTGCGCAGAACAATCCGTACGTAACCGGGGAACTGCCCGTCTTGAAGAAGAAAAGAGCGCCCTTCAAGTATGCAGGATTAAGGTTTCTCGAGCGGTCGCGTCCCGTTTGACTTCCATAATGAATGACGCTCGCGTCTGCGAAGTAGACAACCTTCCATCCCTGTTCCTTGAACCGGCGATGCCACTCGGTCTCTTCGCCACCGGTATTCGCCGCTTCGACCATCGGCCCGACTTGCCGCACTGCTTTCATACGCAATGCGACGCACGATCCATCAAGCGTGTCGACTTCCGCCGGTCCATCATGTTTCAGGAAATCGGATGAGCCGTTGCCTGAGCGTGCCTGATGACCGAAGGTTTTCAGGATGCGGCGACCCGCAAGTAACTCAGGCAATTCTGAATGGCCGAAGAGCATCTCCGGCATCGAGGGAAAACGGTGGGTCGAGGGTTGCAGCGAGCCATCCGGATTCTGGAGTTTCGGACTGACGACACCAACGCGCGAGCTTCCCGGTCGGTTCATGAATTCAGTTACGCCCTGAATTGCACCGGGAAGGATGACGAGGTCGTCCCCGAGGAGCCAGACAAAACGTGCCCGCGACGATCTGAGAACGCGATTGTGATTGGCAGCGAAGCCGAGGGGCTTTTCATTCTGCATGACTGTCACATCAGGGTACCGCGCGCGAACGCGACCAGCGAGTCCGGTTCCAGAATCGTTGCATGTTACGGTCACCGACCACGAATATCTCGATCCCTTCAGCGTGCTGTGCAGCGAATCGAGACATCCGAACAACATCTCTTCGTTCGATCCGCTCACAACCGAAAACTCAATGTCTCTGTCTTCCAATTCCTGTCCCTTCCGAGGCGATGAGCTGCTGCATGACAATTGCCTCGAGACCATGACGCTTCTCGACGCACATTCATTCCATCAAGAGGACTATCGGGCCCACGGAGTGGAAACAGCGAAGCGCGGGACGACCGACTGGCGCCTACCCCGCCCCGGTCATGACCGATTCCAAAGCTGTCCCTCGTGCGATAAATTCCGTGCTGACAATGAGTTGGCTATCAGGGGCGCGATATAACGTGAAGGCAACAGAACTTGCGAAACGCAGTTTCGATGCGGGCTTGGCGGCACTTGCACTCGTGCTCGTCAGTCCGATCCTGGCAACCGTTGCCATAGCGATCAAGGCTGGCTCGACCGGGCCGGTTTTTTATCGCGGGCGGCGAGTGGGGTTGAATGGGCAGCCGTTCAACATGTTGAAGTTCAGGACGATGGTCACCGATGCCGACAAGATTGGTGGTTCGTCCACCCCGGAAGATGACCCGCGCGTTACGGCAATTGGCAAGAAGCTCCGCCGGTACAAACTCGACGAGCTGCCCCAGCTCTGGAATGTGCTAAAGGGTGAAATGAGTTTCGTCGGGCCGCGTCCGCAGGTTCAGTGGGCCGTGGACCTTTATACGGCGGAAGAGCGTGCAATCCTCGGAGTTCGTCCTGGCATCACTGACGAAGCGTCCCTCAAGTTCTCGAATGAAGCCGAGATCCTCAAAGGCAGTCCAGACCCCGATAAGGCGTATATTGAGTTGATTCATCCTGAGAAAATGCGCCTGAGCCTCGAGTACGTCAGGACGCGCTCGTTCTCGCAGGACCTGTCCATCATTGGTCGCACTGCGCGCACCGTCATCAAACCCCAGAAGCAGTGAAAAACCTCCGCACCGAAACCGAGCAGCAGGTTGGCCCGAACATCGAGCGCATCTTCAACCAGTGCTCCGATTCGGTTGAGACCAAGCTCGAGAATTTTCCAAAGTACGTCAGGCGGAACCACCTCAAGCGGTTTCTGGCGATGTACGAGCTATTCAAGCTCGCCCAGCCGGTGAAGGGCTCGATCGTCGAATGCGGAGTTTTTCGTGGGTTTGGAGTGATGACCTGGGCAAAGCTCAGCGCGATGCTCGAGCCGGAAAACCTGACTCGGCGGATCTACGGGTTCGACACGTTCGATGGCTTCCCCACGGTCGGGAAGAAGGACAAGAGCGGCTTCGCCAATCCCGAGGTCGGCGATTTGAGGTCGTCGTCGTATGACGAGCTTCAGCAGCTGCTCGTTGAATATGACAAAGACAGGTTCCTGGGCCACATCAACAAGGTCGAGCTGGTCAAGGGTGATATCGGCGTGTCAGCTCCGGCCTTCCTCGAATCGCACCCTCACCTTGTCGTCAGCCTTCTGTTCATCGACTGCGACCTGTACGAGCCGACCAAGGCGGCGCTCGAGACATTTCTCCCGAGAATGCCGAAAGGCGCGATTCTCGCTTTTGATGAGCTGGACAACCCTATCTGGCCCGGAGAAACTCTCGCAGCTGTCGACGCCAAGATCTTCAGCCGTATGACTTTGCGCCGTTTTGACTGGGATCCATACATTTCCTACGCCATCGTCGAGTAGAGCCTGTTTCTGGCTCAATTACTGCCGAGATAACTTCAACACAATGACATCCGCGCCCGCCCAGACTTCGATTCCCTTCTTCAACTATCGCGGCGCATTTGCGTCTCGTGAAGACGAGTTCATTGATATCATCCGCGACGTCCTGCGTCGTGGTGCTTTCATCCAGCAACGGGACCTCGCGGAGTTTGAGGAGGCGCTTGCTGGATACCTGGGCGTCAGGTACGCGTTCGGGGTTGCGAACGCAACCGACGGACTGATCATAAGCCTCCGGGCTGCAGGAATTCTTCCCGGCGACGAGGTCATCTTCCCGTCGCATACGATGGTCGCGTCCCCGGCGTCAGTCGCGCACGTTGGGGCAGTGCCAGTCGCAGTCGACATCGGGCCGGATCACCTCATCGATCCACGCGCCGTTGAAGCGGCGGTCACGGAGCGGACCAGAGCAATTATGCCGGTTCAGCTCAACGGTCGCACCTGCGACATGGACGCCATTCAGGCCATCGCGGCAAAGCACAACCTCCTCATCATCGAGGACGCGGCTCAGGCGCTTGGATCGAAGTTCAAGGGAAAGCCAGCCGGATCATTCGGAATTGCCGCAGCCTTCAGCTTCTATCCGGCCAAGATACTCGGGTGCTTCGGCGATGGCGGGGCAGTTGTCACCGACGATCCGGAAGTAGCGAGAAAGATCGCCCTGCTCCGGGACCACGGCCGGAATGAAAGCGGCGAAGTTGAGATGTGGGGATTCAACTCCCGTCTCGACAACCTCCAGGCGGCGATTTTGATGGCTCAGTTCCGCAGTTACGACGAGATCGTCAACCGCCGCCGGAGTATCGCAAGGGTATACGACTCGCTACTTTCCGATGTGGAAGAGCTTGTGCTTCCGCCCGGCCCGGATGCGGGCGGCGACCACTTCGACGTCTTTCAGAATTATGAAATTGAGGCCGATCGACGTGACGAGCTGCGCGCCTATCTGTCGGAAAGGGGAATCGGCACGATCATCCAGTGGGGCGGAAAGCCCGTCCACGAGTTCGCCGGTCTCGGGTTCAAGGTTACCCTGCCGGTCACTGAACGCTTCTTCCAACGGTGTCTCATGCTGCCCTTGAACATGATGCTGACCGATGACGAAGTGACCCATGTCGCCACGACGGTTCGTGGCTTCTACCACGGCCTCGAGTGATGGAACAGAATACCGCGCCGACTCTCGATCAACGCACCGCGATTCCGGCCTCGGCCGAGCTCGCGCTCCAGATTCGAAAGCATGCTGTGCGCATGACGAACCTGGGCGGAAGCTCGCACGTGGGGTCGGTTCTTTCGATGGCCGATATCGTCGCTGTGCTGTATGGCGGCGTTCTACGAGTGGACCCGAGCAATCCCGCGCGACCGGACCGCGACCGATTCATCCTGAGCAAAGGGCACGCTGGCGCCGGCATCTACGCCGCGCTGGCCGAGACGGGATTCTTTTCGACCGAACTGCTTGAAAAGCACTGCGCCGACGGATCGGTGCTGAGTGGACACGTGTCACACCGCGGCGTTCCGGGCGTTGAGCTTTCGACCGGATCGCTCGGGCACGGGTTATCGGTGGGCGCCGGCTTCGCCTACGGCGGCAAGCTCGACAACAAGACGCACCGCGCATTTGTACTGATGAGCGATGGCGAATGTGACGAAGGCTCGACGTGGGAAGCCGCCATGTTCGCGTCACATCACAAGCTCGACAACCTCGTCGCGATCATCGACTACAACAAGATTCAAAGTCTCGCGCCGGTCTCGGAGACACTTACACTCGAACCCTTCGCGGACAAATGGGAAGCGTTCGGCTGGTCGGTGGTCGAAGTTGACGGACACGACCACAGCTCACTTTACGCGAGCCTGTCGACAGTTCCGCGAGCGAAGGGGAAACCGACATGCGTTATCGCCCATACCACGAAGGGCAAAGGCGTCTCGTTCATGGAGCGCAGCGTTCTGTGGCACTATAGAACCCCGCGTGGCTCCGAGTACGACGAAGCACTCAACGAGCTCGCATCTGAATAATGAGAGATAATTTTGTCCGCCAGCTTTCCGAGCTGGCCCGCAACGACCCGAGCGTCTTCCTGATGACAGCCGACCTCGGCTTCAAGGTGCTCGACGGATTCGCGGAAGAATTTCCAAACCAGTATCTGAACGTTGGAATTGCCGAACAGAACATGATCGGCCTTGCCACGGGCATGGCGATGGACGGCAGAACCGTCTTCTGCTATTCGATCGGCAATTTCTCGACTCTCCGCTGCCTCGAGCAGATCCGCAACGATGCCTGCTATCACGAAGCAAATGTGAAGGTCGTCGCCGTGGGCGGTGGATTCAGCTATGGTCCACTCGGAATTTCGCATCACGCGACCGAGGATCTCGCCATCATGCGCGCCCTGCCGAACATCACGATTGCTGTGCCGGGTGATCAATGGGAGGCGCGCGAAGTTACGAAAGCACTCGCTGCGACGCCCGGAACGTGCTATCTGCGTCTCGACAAGTCGGCCGCACCGGCAACCGCACGTGCCAAGGAAGTTTTCTACCTCGGCAAGGCACGCACGATTCGCGAGGGCAGCGACATCACGCTCATCGCAACTGGTGGAATTCTCGGAGCTGCTCTGGAGGCCGCGGACAGTCTGGTCGAGCAAGGCATCACGTGCCGCGTGATCAGCATGCACACGATCAAGCCGTTCGATGGTGAGGCGGTTCTGCGCGCATGCCGCGAGACCGGCGGCATCGTGACAGTCGAAGAGCACACCATTCACGGCGGACTCGGCAGCCTGGTAGCTGAGACGTGCATGGATGCCGGTGTCAAGCCGGCGGTGTTCCGCCGGGTCGGACTCAAGGCGGGGTTTTCCTCAATCGTCGGGGCGCAGGAGTACCTGCGTCGCGAGTATGGAATGGACGCCAAGGCCATTGCCAAGGCCGTGGCCGAGCTGGTTTCGGCCGGCAGTCCTCACGGGCCGCGCCCGCGACTCAAGGTCAGCTCTGGCGGTTCTGCGACCTAGGAGGGCCGCAGAACAATCGTAGTCGCGATTATGCCCCCGCTGTGACTACTTCAGCGTGCAGAGATCGTCGGTAGCGATGTTGTTTGTTACACGCCGCTGGCTGGTGCCGTCAGCGTTCATGATCATGATCTCTGTATTGTTGTTGCTGCCCACGGCAAACCGACTCGTGGTAAAGCAGATCTCCTGACCGCGCGCAGACCACCACGGACGCGCATCTCCGCCCGGATCGTTCGTCAGGTTTATCTGATTCCTGCCGTCGGGGGTCATGGAGTAGATCTCGAAGTTTCCGTCGCGATTGGTGGCGAACGCGATTCTCGATGCATCCGGCGCCCACATCGGCGTTTGCTCCTCCGACAGGTTGCTCGTTAGCCGGAACGTCGTGTTCTGCGGAATGTCGAGCAGATAAATATCCGAATTGATAGAGTTTCGCGGACCGTAAAACACGATTTGTCGCTCGTTTGGCGACCAGCTCGGCCAGGTGTCATCGGCGAAGAAGGAAGTGAGCCGTTTCGCCTCCGATCCATCGCCGTTGATGGCGTAAATCTCCTTGTTACCGTCACGGTTGCTGGAGAAAGCGATTCGGGCTCCATCGGGCGACCACATGGGAATTTCGTCGCTCGCCGGATCGCGCGTCACGTTATGCACGTCGGTTCCGTCAGAATTCATGACGTATATCTCGTTGTTACCGTCGCGATCCGTCTGGAATGCGATTTTTGTCCCGTCGGCAGACCAGGCCGGCCGGGTGTCGTTGGCGCTGCCGGTAGTGAGACGACGAACGTTCGTGCCGTCTGAGTTCATCGTATAAATCTCGAGATTCCCGTCACGGCTCGAGACAAACGCAATACGGGGTTCTGACGTCGTCTGAAACGGCCCGACATCTTCGACACAGCCCGCGCCGGCAAGCGCAGTCGCAAGCACTGCAATCGTCAGTCGCTTTTTCATTCGCTTCACCATTGAAGTGCAGTAATCGTGATCGCCATGTGCTGGCTCGTGCGATCCCCAATCGCTTCGGCGCCGTTTGCGCATCCGCGAATTCGCTGGAAGAACGAATTGTAGCGGACGACTCTCGACGCCTCGAAGCCGACCTTGAGCAGCCGCGTGTTGAGCTGGGCGCGCATGCCGGGGTATACGGTCACGTCGTGAAAGCACCTGTTCGGATTTGACTGGGCAAAGAACGCGTCGTTATTGAAGCGTTGACGCCCGAAGTTCAGTCCGAAAGACCAGGCGTGACGCATGTAATCGGCTGCGAACCACTCACTAGACGAACCAGGACCAATCCCCGCGCCGAGCATCTGGCCCTCGTTCGTATATCCCTGAATCACTGCCCTGCTCGTGTACCATGAGCCGATCGGACGCAGCCGGTAGGTGCTGCTCTGCTCAACGTTGGTAAACTCCGTCTGAAGCCTGACCCGCGAGGCCGAGCCGCTCGGCGCGCTCAGCCACTGAAGGCCGGCCGTATAACCGCGCGTGTGATTGGGCTCTGTGAGAAAGTCGTGGGGCGACGACGGAAATTCCGTCCGGCCCCATTCGATGTAGCTCTCGAGGCCATGACGTGGCAGCGCCCAGTGCAGGAACAGAGAGAATATCTGATCCGGCCCGGGCGTCATGGTTGAATCAGTTATCGGCAACGCATTGGGGTGGCCGGTGGTTTTCAGAAAATCCACAGCGTGCGATGCGACACCGCTATAACCGTCGGCTGGCGAATAGACCGACCGCATGACGCCAAAGTTCAGGCCCGAGCTGGAGTAAGGCTGCCAGACGAGGGCGGCAGCACTTACCGACCGAACGTTATTCGTGACGTCACTGTCGAAATAGTCCGATTCCTTGAGGCCGCCGATAATCCAGCGGAACTCGAATCCGCCGAGCCCGGTGTTGAGCGGACGGCCAGTGCGGATGAATGCGTGAGGAAAGCCCGGCGCGTTGTCGCTCAACATCAACGGGTTCCTGAGCGCAGGACCCCACCACTCGTTTTCGGTGGCGGCTCCAATCTGGATCGCCCCGGTCGAAACCGTGATCGACGACTGGCCCGGGTAAACCTTCCTGATTCCACGTTCGCCAAACCGGTACGGCAGGTCGATGGAATATGGAACGACGTTATGCGGCGACGACCAGACGCTTCTCGTTCCCGGTAGGGGGCGCGAGAACCGAAGGTCGGTCGGGTCGATCGAAAGCCGGTTGTTCGTCATCGCCACGATCTCAGGGATCGCGACGAGCTGAACCGGCCCGAACGTCGCAGTCAGTCCAGCGAGTGCCCGGACGTTATAACCCTTGCCCTGCCACAGTGCCCCATCGTTCTGGCCGAACGGCAGAGACGTGTTTGTTACCTCCATCACCAGAGGAAGCACGACTCCGAGGGGCTGAGCGCGGCCGCCGCTCCGCTGGGGATCCATCAGGGACGACGTGGATCGCAGGAGATAGCCGTTGAGCGCTGCGCTGCCGTCGAGCACGCCCAACCTGAGGCGGTCGGCCGAATCTCCGCTTACCGTGACCATGGCACGTGTGATCGGAACACCCGGCTCGGCCCGCGGGGTTAGGTTTTGAGAAGCAGCCGGCGACGTCACCGCGAATGCGATGGCAACAAGCACGGTATACGGAAGGCGCTGAAATGAACGCATTAATGTCGGCGTTTCGTTGTGATAGATCGCGCAACACACGGACTGGTCGTGAATTACACCCGCTTGCTCGGGGCTGGGCGCGAAAGTAAATATAGTCCTTCGACACGTACGCGGCGCTGTGACATATATGTGTTGCCGGGTCGCCGAACTCCTCTCGTCCCAAAGTGACAGATGAATAAAGATTGTCCCCTGGCCTTACCGTCATTCGCATTCGACGGAAGGCTGGGCGCCTCACTCTGCACGTCATTCATGCGGATCGCACTCGTTGCGGCTATCGGAGCGGCTTTTGCCCATCCGGCCGCGGCTCAGACGGGCGGCGGACGAAGCGAAGTCTTTGCCGGCGGCGAGTTCGAGAGCTACCTCCGATACCTTCAGACTCTCGGTAAATCGAAGCCGACTACCTGGAGCATCCGGAGCTTCTCTCCAAAGGAAGTTGACTCACTGAATCCGACTGATTCGATACATCCGTGGGCGCGCCGGTACAATTTCGCGCCTCAGACGGGCCCCGGGATTCACTGGGATTATGTGCATCCTCAGGTGGGGTTCCTTTTCAACACAGCGTATCCGTTCGGCGGCAACGACGGCATAGTATGGGCGGGCAAAGGCGTGACGAGTGTCGCTCAAGCCGGGGTTGCAGTGCGCTGGGGTGTGTTGTCAGCCAAGCTCGCGCCCGTGGCGTTCCGAGCGGAGAACTCATCATTCGAGCTGATGGACAATGGCCGCATCGGTCCCCGTCAGTTTGCCGACGGCCAGTACTTCGACCGAGTCGACAAGCCGCAGCGCTTCGGAGACCTTCCCTACAGCCGCCTGGACCTCGGCGAATCGAACATTCGAATCGACGCAGGACCACTGGCCACCGGACTCTCGACTGAATCGCAGTGGTGGGGCCCGACGCTCGAATATCCGTACGTGCTCGGGAACAACGCGGGCGGGTTTCCGCATTTCTACCTCGGCACTTCCCACCCGTTGAATATCGGGTTTGGCAAAGTGCACACCCGTGTCGTCTACGGCACACTCGCGCAGACTCCGTACTCGAGCGTCACCGGGAAAGACTATTTCGAATCTTATGCAAACCCCGGCAAGGTTCGGTTCATGGCCGGCCTCGTCGGGTTGATTCAGATCAAGCGGATCACGGGTCTCGAGATCGGCGGAGGAAGGTTCTTTCACGCAGCAAATGCCACGACTCTTTTTACTTCGAGCAACCTTCGACTGCCGTTGCAGGCTTTCCTGAAAACACGCATCGCCGCGGAAGGCGACACCGTGAACGGTGATGATCGCAGCCTTCAGCAGAACCAGCTGGCGTCAGTGTTCTTCCGGTGGGCCCCTCCGGAAACAGGGACTGAGTTTTACGGCGAGTACGGGCGTGAGGACTTCAGCGCCGACTTGCGCGATCTCTTTCTAGAGCCGGATCACTCCGCAACGCTGAACGTCGGATTCAGAAAGGCGTGGCTCAACGGCAGGACCATCAACGCGTTTCGTGCAGAGGTATTCAGCTACCAGGTTCCTGCCGGAACGCGAAACAGAGGCGAAGGTCTCATCTACATGCACATCCCGCTCGCCCAGGGTCACACGTCGCGGGGACAGATCCTCGGCGCTCCGGTCGGTGTTGGCAGCGGATCGGCGCAGACTTTCGCATTCGAGAGATTCACCCCCGGCGGAAAGCTCAAGGTCTTCGTTTCGAGAGTGACGCAGAGAGAGAGGTCACTCCTCGAGTTCGACTACGTCTCAGGTCCCTCATTCAACAAGGGTGTAGACGTGATGAATTCGATCGGAACGGAAGTATCGCGTTTCATCGGACCATTCGACATCGCCGGAAAGATCGTGCTGACCGACAACTTGAATCGCTATTTCCTGAGCGATGTCGCGAACGCGAACTTCGGCCTCATGGTTCGGCAGAGCTTCTAGCCAGGGGACCAGCCGCCCGATGCGCGTACGCCGTTGCTTCGCGGCGCGCATCCTCGAACGCCGTGAGTGAATCATCGCGCGCGCGACGCTTTTCTTCCGCGCGCTGTCGCATGAAGGCGATGACAATTCCCGCCAGCAATCCGACTATGAGACCAATCAGCGTCTTTCGCGCCGCCTCCTTGCGCTGAGGCACGACCGGCACGTCAGGATATTCGACGATCCTGATTGCGCTGAGATCGCGCACTTCTTCGATACGCGCCTGCTGGTACGACGCCTCGAGGCCCGCATAATTCTGTTGCGCAAGATCGACATCGCGACTGAGCTGATCGTCCTGGATCTTCAGCTGGGGGGAGCTGAAATACTCGCGGTTCTGCTCGCGGAATCGGGAAAGTCTGGCTTCTGCGTCAGTCAGCTTCACGCGCGACTCGCCAAGAAGCTCTTCAACAAACTTCCGCTCCGCGACGGCTTGTGCTTTTCGGCTCGACGAGCTGTACGAATCGAGCTCGCGAAGAATGTTCATGGCGATCTGCGCCGCTATTTGCGGATCCTTGTCGCTTACAAGGAGCGTCACAACGCCCGATCTCCCGGAAGTCAGCACCGTGACTTGGTCCGGCAGACCCTTGGCAACGATCGTGGCGGCTGCGAGCGGGGTGCTCCCTTTGACACCCTTGAAGGTCGCGAGTGGTCCGCTTTTGGTTCCTTTCTCAGTCGTTACCGTGTAGTTGCTGGCGGCAACCGGAATCAATACCGAGTTCGAACGCGCAAGCTCGGCGTAGAACATCGTTGACTGCGCTATATCGATGACGCCAAGTGTCAGCCCGATCTGAGCCGCTCCGGGAACCGTGGACGTCCGGCTTCCCCGCGCGGCGAACGCCCCGTTCGCCACATAAAGACTCGCTTCGCTGAATGCGAAGATCCCGAACGCCACGACTCCAATCAGGCTGCAAACAGCTATCAGATTGCGGTTGCGAAGGAGAATCGTGAGAAAAAAGAGGAGCGACGTGCCTTCCCTCGGTCCTTCAATTCGTGCAGCCTGCTCGCCTGGTGCCGTGCAAACCGTTCCTGAGTGACTCAAGCCATCATCCGCGCGAGTGCGACGGCGTGTGCATCGGCCTTACGCGCTCGACCGACAGGTAGATGATGCTGAGCAGCACCGTCCCCGCACCGATTGCCATGAGGAACAGAGCAGGTCTCAACCACGCGACCGTGGCAAGCAATGCGAGCGCGAGGTTGATGACGAGAATCGTCGAGCTCACCTGGGCATGGCTTTTTCCGGCCTGAACCATTCTCTGGTAAGCGTGACTGTGATGCGCGTGGTACCAGCGCTCACCATGCGCTATCCGGCGACACAGCGTCACCGTGGCATCGAAGACAAACGCTCCGAGAAGCAACACCCAGAGAAGCAGTGGCATCGCTCCGGAGTTCTCAGATGCGATCGCGAGCACTGCGAAGAGATAGCCGAGCATCCCGCTGCCAACGTCGCCCATGAAGAGACGCGCTGGAGCCCAGTTCAACGGAAGAAAACCGGCATTGGCGGCGGCGATAATCAGGGAAACAGTCGCGAGGCCTGTCTGGCCCATTGCGAGGAGAATCAGCCCGCCGATCACGCCGGTGCTGATCGCTTCGCCTGCCGCGAGTCCATCAATGCCGTCAACGAAATTGTAGAGGTTGATCGCCCATACGATTCCAACGATGCCGAGAATGCTTCCGACAACTCCCATGTGCAGCGTAGCAGAGCCAACGCTCAGCGACGGAAGTCCGCCGAGCCAGTAAATCGCCCAGCCAGCTGAGAGAAATTGAACTGCAAAGCGCGTCAGAGCAGAAAGGCTGCGGTGGTCATCGATCCAGCCGATTGCCGCGATCATCGCCCCGCCGCCGGTGAGTGCGATCGCGAGATTCCAGTCGATCCAGTGAAGCACTGCCGCGAGAACTATTCCGCCGAGTGCGGTGAAAGCGATCGCGAGTCCGCCGCCGCGCGGCGTAGGTACCGAGTGAGAGCTCCGCTCGTTTGGGACGTCGAGCAGCCGGTCGAGGGCGTAGAGTCTCACGCGGCTGGCCAGGAGCCAGCTAAGAATCGCGGCGGCAATCAGAAACGTTGCGAGCTGAATCGTCAACGCCCTGCTCCGGATGCTTTATACCACTCAGCGGTCAGGGACATCCCCTTGTCAACAGAAAATGGAGGAACGAAGCCGGTAGTCCCGCTCAGGCTGGACGTGTCCACGAAGAGGGAGCCAAGTACGGCAGAAAGCGAGTCTCCTGTAAGATTGAACGGCGCAATTCGGGAGAGCAACCCCCCTAACTGTCCGGCCGCTGTGAATGCCACTTCAGGCACGGGAAACATTCTCGGCTGCTTGCCGAGCGCCGTGCCGATTCGCTGAATCAGCTGAGGCGTCGAGAGGTCTTCTCCGTCGCTCACATAAAAGGTTTGGTGAGCCGCCGCGGCACTCGTGAGAAGCGCCTTGATTGCCGCCACGACGTTCCCGACGTAGGCAAAGCTGCGGCGATTCCGAACGAGTCCGAATGGCAACGGAAGGCCTCGGTCCACCGCCCAGAACAGGCGTACGAGGTTGCCCTTCATCCCGGGTCCGTAAACCGCAGGGAGTCTCAGTATCGGAGCAGCGACTGCCTCCTTCATGGCGATTGCGCGGACCCGCCTCTCCGCCTCGAGCTTCGATGCTCCGTACGCCTCGACAGGCTCAGGGAGTGTTTGCGCAGTGAGCCTGCGTGTGCTCGTACCGGCAACGGCTTTTACGGAGCTGATGTAGACGAAAGTATTCGCTCCTGCAGCGACTGCCTCTTCAAGAAGCGCGACTGTGCCGTCGACATTTATTCGGTGGCACTCGGATCCCGGGTCCGCCAGCCCTTCCGGCTTTGCGTGAACGCGAGCGGCGAGGTGCACAACCGCCGTGACTCCATCCAGCGCGGAGCGCACCGCCGCGCGATCGAGAAGATCGCTGACGATCTCGACCTTGCCGCCTGACGGGGCAACAGCGTCGGTCCTGCGGGTAAGGGCAACTACCTCGTTCCCGTCCGCTGCAAGGGAATCACAGAGATGCCCGCCAATGAAGCCGGTGGCGCCAGTCACAAGGATGCGCTGCGTCATACGTCCCGCTCGAGAACGTCGCACACACGCCCGACTGCGCCTTGCTTGCCACCGCTCGCCTGAATGGCGTCCCGTCCGCGCTTGCCCATCGCTGCAAGGTCCGCCGCTGAAAGGCTCGCGATTTCGCGCAGCACGTGCTCTGCATTTTTTACATCACCGTGCCTGACATGCCATCCATTCTCGAACTCGTCGATGATATCAGACACGTGATTTTCGTTCGGTCCAACAAGCAATATCGGGCGCCCCACAGCCATCGCGCCATACACTTTGCTCGGGTGGACTATTCCACGAATGGAGTCACCCATCGTCACGAGGTGAACGTCTGCGGCGGCAAGCGAATACTTTAGGCTTTCCTGCGGCTGATACGGGAGCGATTCGATATTGGAGCCGGCCGCCGCTTCGACTTCGGCTTTTCCGACACCGCCGCCTATGAACATGAAATGCAGTCTTGGCTCGTCGCGAACAGCGATGGCGGCATCGAGAATAGTCTCCAGCGGATTTGACGGGCCGTGGTTTCCGCTGTACATGACAACAGTCTTGCCGTCCAAACCGTGGTGCGCCCTGAATGGATTGTCCGCGTGAGCCACGACTTCCGGTGGATCCTCGGCCGGCCATGGCGGAAGGACCGCAACTTTTTCGCTGACATCGACCTTCGCGTTGATACGCTCCGCCATGAAGCGGTCGAGAACGATTACGTCGTCGGCGCGACGCAGGACTTCGCGATTGATCCAGTTGAACACGCGAACAGGCAGTGAGCCGGGCCGCGCCATTCCGAGTGCTACGATCTGGTCCGGATTCACATCCATGACCCAGTACTTCACTTTCGCGCGATGGAACCCGGCGATGATCAGCGCGCCGAGTGACGCCATTGGCGGAGACGTGCTGACGACGACCGCGTCGATGCCGGGCTGAAAGAAACTTCTGAGGACGGCCTGCTTGACGAACAGCACGCCGCCGATAAGGCGAACAAGGATGGAGCTCTTGCCGAACGAAGAGAACGGAATTCGCCTGACGTCCACTCCGCGAACTGTCTCGCGCGCCGGATAACGAACGGAAGGATCGTCGTAGCCCTGGTTCGCCGTGTATACAATGACGTTGTGACCGCGCGCGGCGAGCTCTTCGGCAGCGTCAGCGAGATGTTGCCCGACAGCGGCCGGGTCGGGAACGTAGACCTGGGAAACAAACAGGAAAGTCTTTGGCGACTTCGTCACGCCACGACCTTCCTGTAGATGCTCATCGTTTCAGACGCGGCCTTGTTCCACGAGAAGCGGGCGGCATTCTCTCTCCCGCTCACGACGAGCGATTCGCGAAGAGCAGTATCGAGCAAGGCGCGCTTGAGTTTTTCCGCCATGTCGTCAACTGACAGCGGATCGAAAAGGATTGCGCCTTCGCCGGCGACCTCCGGCAGCGCTGCCACGTTAGAGCAAGCGATGGGCACATCGGCTTCCTGCGCATCGAGGATCGGCAGGCCGAATCCTTCGTATAGCGACGGGAACACGAAGAGCGATGTTCTCTTCATCAGTGCATCGACGTCGCTATCTGGAATGAACCCGGTGAAGTGAATGCGGTCATCGCCGGCTCGCTGTAATGCAGCTTTGATCTCCGCCGACTTTTCGGGCATGTGCCCGATCAGCACCAGTGAGTGCGGCACGTCTGACGAAATCCTGGCGAACGCAGCTATCAGGCGCGCGATGTTCTTGTGCGCGCTGAGACTGCTGAACGCAATCATGAATGGCTGGCTCAGATTGCGCACGACTTCACTTTCCTGCTGTGGAGAACTCAGGCCGATGGACGCCTGCTCCCTCGCCGCACAGTAGACCACCGATACTTTCTCCGGAGGAACTCCAAGGTGCTTCATGATCTCGCCCCGTGAAAAGTTCGAGATCGTGATCACATGGCTGGCGCGCTCGACTGTCTTTTCGACGAAGAACTGAAACGCTCGTCGACCAACCGGCGTCCTGCGGCCGCTGTGTCCGAGGTAGTTCACGTCGTGGACCGATACGACTTGCGGTTTTCTCGAGGCAAGCGGACCGACATAGCCGAGCGAGTGAACGAGATCAGGATTCAACCGGTGCAGCTGCGCCGGGAGAACCAGCTGCTCCCAGCTGTAACGGTACGCCCGCTGCATCGCGACGACGGGACATACAACTCGCGTGAAGCTTTCGTTTGGAGTGATGTCGAGGTCAGCCGATTCACGATTTACGTAAACCGTGTATTCGTGATCCTCGTCCAGGCGCCCGAGAGCAGTGATCAGCGCTCGCGCGTACGTCTCAGTCCCGCCGACGACGCCGGGAATGAGGTACAGAAGATTGAGGGCGATCTTCACCGGCTCAGTACTCTCGAGCCATTCCGCTCGCCACGGAGGTTGCTGCCGTCGGCCCGAACGCCGCTCTCATCCTGTCTGGAGCCCATCTCAGCCGTGACGCATAGAGCATGAACGAGTAAGCCGCGCCGACACAGATCAGCTGGTACAGCGTGCCGGCGGTATCGCCGCGGTTGAAGTCGACAACCAGCGCAAAGGATATGAAATACAGGCCGGGATGCACCGTGACATTGCGAACCAGCTTCACCATCAGCACCGACAGGATGGCGAAAATCAGGAACGGTCCGACAGCGCCGAAATTGATGTAGGCCTCAGTGACAGGGGTGTAAGCGTAGCCCATGAGCCCCGTGGTTCCGAATGCGTCACGCATGAACTGCAGCGAGAGACTTTCCGGTTTGGACGCCCAGATCGCGCGCGGGATGAACAGGCCGGGCGCTCCCAGATATGTCATCCCCCACCGTAACGGATGCGACTGAAGCGTGTAGTACATCAGCGTCTGGATGGGCGACACGAACTCGTTGTTTGTCACCATCGTCTGAACCGGGTTCGCCTGCGCGAGGAAGGTCGGATCCTCGATGATGATTCGAGCAACTCCGATGACGTTCATCAGCACGAACGCGAAGAAGCCGCCGAGGACGGTCTTGATCCCGATGACGAGGTGGCGACGCGTAGCGACAACGGCGAAGAGGAAAATGAACATCGCCAGAAAGTCGCGACGGTTGCCCATGGAAAGCGCGAAGATGACAAACAGCGCCACGTACGCCACGAGCCACCGCCTGACCAGCGTGCTCAGCCGCTGCCACCCCGCAAACATGTACATGACGAGACCGTTCATACCGAAAATCGCGACGACCCACAGCTGTGTGCTGAGCAGGAGGTTCTTGCGTCGATCGAGCGCTCCCGTCAGATCGAGCCCGCGCGACACCGCGTAGCCAAGGAGCGCGGCAAACGCGAGAATTAGTATCAACGTGTTAATAAATGTGGGACGGATCTTGTCGAACACCTCTGCCGGCACGTCATTCCACGGCTGGCGGTACCACCACTGAACCAGGTTGAAGCCAAGGAAAGCAGTCCCGTACATGAATGCGGCGTTGTCGATGCCCTTCTCCGGCAGCGCAATTCCAAGAGTCGTGACAAGGGGCAGCGTGGCGCCGTACAGGAACAGGAATAGAACGAAGAAGAGTCGAATGTCCTGGAGCGCCCATCGGCCGTCGTAAAGCCTGATCAGCCCGAGCGACAGGAGGAATTCCCCAACAAGGAACCAGGTCGCCGCTGCGAGGCTCGTCCCGAACGTGAGCTCGACGACAGCAAGCAAATGCAGGCACCCGGCCGCGCCGATGAGCATCCCCGGGCTAGCGGGAAAACGCGCGGCGGGCATCGCGGGAGACGCGGCTACGCTATCCACGATACGTGGAACGAATTCCTCCGCGCGCGATGCGGCGGAGCTGCGCGAGCTGGCGACGAGCGTAGTATCTGACCATCCAGGTTGTCGGAGTTCCTCTAAAGCCGTGTGTGTTTTTCAAATGCTGCCAGTGCTTCGAAACGAGGTAGCGAGTGTTCTTCCACGCGAGAACCTCAACCTGAAGACGGTTGATTCTCTGCCCGCCGCTCGCGCTTATGGGCCCGCGCAGGTGGTAGCAGACAGCGGAAGGCGTAAAGAACGCTGCCGCGCCGTTCGATGCGGCCGCAAAATAGAAATCTGTCTCTTCGCGCCACGAATTGCCCGAGTACCACGTGTCGAACAAGACCTTGTCGAATATCGAGCGCTTGATGAGGGCGATCGAATGAAGAAAGGGCGCGGGAACAGGGCCCTTCGTACGGGCAGAAAAATCCGCGTCCATGTCATCCAGATGGAAAACCTGGTCATCGGCCCGCACCGGCCCGGCTGGATCGCTTAACAGGCCGGGACTGAAATCTCCCGGGACGCGTCCTACAACGATTCGGCCAGCAATCATCGATGCGCCGAGCTGGCGTGCTTCCTTCAACAGGGCCGAACAGTAGTTGGGTTCGAGCCACACGTCGTCCTCGCCAAAGAGAACCCATTCTGTATCGGCCGCAGCAATTCCCGACAGGCGCGACGCGGGCTGTCCGCGCTTCTGGTCGTGACGGATTACATCGACAGGAATCGGTGCAGTCCTGGCGAGCTCTTCGATCCGGTCGCTTGTTCCGTCAGTCGATCCATCGTCAATCACGATGATTCTCGCGACATCAGGATGCGCAAGGTAGGATGGCCACACTGCCTCGAGCGCCCTGATCCGATTGTACGTCGGTATCAGTATCGTTATCGATCGCGTCATCGCGTGACTTCTGTCGCCCGCTCGGCGTGAGCTGCCGATCGTTTTGCGGTGGCGGCTCTCGCGGCCGGCAATCCGCGATATCCTTCCCAGCCGCCCTTCAGGACGCCAAGCGGAATCCTGAGATCCCGTTTGGCGAGGCCGATGACCGTCATCGCGCCGGCGTGCAGCAGCAGACGGGCTCCGTAGCGCAGCTGCCAAAGCGGGGCGCTACCTATGGCCTTCCAGACGAACAGGACTCGTGAACGTTCCCGCTCACGCATCTGCGCATGAAGCGGCGGCCGGTTGATCGTGCTTGGATAATGATCGACCGCGACTTTGCCTGACGAGATCATCGTCCAGCCCGACGCACGGACCCGATACGCAACGTCTACGTCCTCGTGCCAGAAGTCTCCGAGCGATTCGTCGAACCCGCCGACGGCCTGAATGGCGTGTCGTCGGAAAGCCATGTTCCCGCCACTCAGCCATTCCGCGGGCTGGTCAGCTTCCGGGTGGGTGGCAGGGCCCACGTTGAAGCCGCCCCAGTCGATCCTGTAGCGGTCCGAGGTAAGTCCTAAAGCCCGGTAGACGGCCTTGCGAGCGATCGTGTAGTGGCCGGGATGGTCCACGTAGCCGCCCACGCCACCGATGGCCGGGTCATCGAAGAAGCCGATCATTCTGCCGACCCATTGGCCTGAGAGCCGGACATCGTCGTCGAGGAAGGCGACGTTGTCTCCGCGGGCCATCGCGAGACCAGCATTCCGCGCTCGGGAAGTCCCCAGCCCCTGCTCAAACTCTGCTATCTGCAGCGTCAAGCGATCCCCAAACCGATGCCTCAGGCCCTCGGCTGTTCCGGCAGCATGTGCCTGCAGCACGACGACCACCTCGAACGGAAAGGTGGTGTCCTGGGCGGCAAGGTCTTCGAGACAGAGCTCGAGGGGCTCGGGCCGCCTGTACGAGGCAACTATTACCGAGAGACGGCAGGACGATGCGCCCTGGTCGCTCGGAATTTGCTGGACAATTTCCAAATGGCTGTGTAACTAGTGTTTATTCCGTCTGCTTTGGACGGAATCCGCTCTTTTTCGTGGCTTGAATCTAACAGGCATCTCACGCCTTGTTTTTACGAGTGAAGCCTGCTCGGAGCGGGAAATCACCAAACCGATAAGGGAGAAACCTGGATGATGTCTGTCGAGGAAGCAGCCTCTTTCGTTCGAGATCGATTTCCGATCGAAGGCTACATGAATTCGTCCAAGAGCGCGTACACGACGATCGCCGGGACTGTTCAGCGCTACCTCGGTCCAGGCGCGCGAATTCTCGATTTCGGATGCGGCCCCGGCGATAAGACGGCAATCCTCCAGCGACTCGGCTACGAGTGCTCGGGTTGTGACGACCTTCAGGAAGACTGGCATCGCAATCCCGGGCAGCGGGACACAATCATGAATTTCGTGAAGGAGGCGGGAATCGATTTTCGCCTGTTGAACGGTGGTCCGCTTCCGTTCGAGAAGGGTTACTTCGACATGGTCATGATGCACGACGTGCTGGAGCATCTGCACGATTCCCCGCGCGCCCTGCTCATCGACCTGCTCGAAATCACAAGGCCGGAAGGGCTTCTGTTCGTCACGGTTCCCAATCAGGTCAATATCAAAAAGCGACTGAAGGTTTTGAAAGGGCAGACCAATCTCACCAACTACGCGACGTTCTACTGGTCACAGAGTCCGTGGCGTGGGCACGTTCGCGAGTACGTGCGCGATGATCTGGTGAAGCTGTCAGAGTTTCTGGGTCTCGAGATTCTCGAGCTTCGTGGTGTCGATCACATGCTTCAGCGGATTCCGGCAAAGGCGCGTTTGCCTTACCTCGCCGTCACTCGGCTTCTTCCGGACTGGAAGGATTCGTGGCTGTTGATGGCAAAGAAGCCAAAGGGGTGGGAACCGCGGCGATCGCTTTCGGCAGGAGAGATATCGCAAGTGCTACCGAATCTCCACTGGTGATCTGCTAATAGAAGCGGGAAAAGCGAAGGGCGAAACTACCGGTCGGCCTTCGGCCTCCCACACGGATTTGACGGATAACAGCACGGATCAGAAACGGGAAAGCCGGAACTGAATAAGGGGAACGGCAGAAAGAGCGGACAGTTGAATGTCCTTCCGCAGTTTACCAAAAATTCAAAAGGACATGCGGACGACTTTGCTTTTGACTGGGATGCGTCCTCGCGGCCACAGTGTCTCTGATCCGTGCTTTTATCCGTCCAATCCGCGTGGGAGGCCGAAGGCCGACCGGTAGTTCCGCACCGCCGCAGTTACCGCTTTAACGCCCGCCAGACACCGAGAAGGCCGACGCGTGACAACCAGTGACGCGCCGCGTTACGCGGGATGTCATAGAGGTTCACCTGCGCAACGCCCCGCAACCGGTTCATCCCAGTGAAATGCCGGCGAACGACTTCCTTCCGTTCGCGGCATGACTCCATGAAGTTGGCCTCGCTCACTCCTCCCATCGCCATGTCCGAGACGATTACATCGACGAAGCGAGTCGTTACAGGAAACAGAAAACACCGGACGACGTGATCGTAGTCGGCGGCAACGCGATACGAAGTGTCGAACCTCCCAACTCGATCGAACACCGCACGTCGGACGAGAGTTGACGGATGACAGATGGTCTGCCGGGCAAGGTCGTCTCCGCCTACCGCGTTTCCGACCACCGCAGAGATATTGCCGTCGCCAAGCATCATGCGACCGTAAACCAGATCCTCACCCTTCCCTGCCGCGACTGCGTCAGAGATTGCATTTGGTGAATGCAGCTTGTCGTCGGAGTTGGCAAAGATGATGTACGACTTCGGATCGGTGACGAGACCGACACCCTTGTTCATCGCATCGTAGATGCCGATGTCCGGCTCACTGATCCAGTATCCAAGCGTGGCGTCGTTCGCACGGATGATGTCCAGCGATCCATCAGTGGAAGCGCCGTCGATCAGTATGTGCTCTATATTCGGATAACTCTGCTCCGCCACAGCACGAATCGTCTCCGCGAGATGCTCTGCGCCGTTGTAGACAACGGTGATGACTGAAACGAGCGGCTGCTCGACAGAACCGTGAGCTGTTTCGCCTCGCGTTCGCCTGCCGCCTTCATTTCTCGAGATCGAAGAGCTCACTTGAGCCAGTCGTCGCGGAGGGCGAATTCGCGCCATTCGCTTTTTGTGGCCAGGCGGCTGTCGTAGCGGGCGCGATTCCTATAGTAGAAGATCCGGCCGAGGTCGATGCGCCAAGCGGAGTTCCCCATTGCGCGCCTCGCGAGCGCCTTGACTCCAGACAAGCCACCGAGTGCGATGTTCGCTGCGATGCGTCGGGCGAGACGCGCCTTTCCGGGATGGATTCTACGGAACTCGGTGTAGCTGTCGCAAAACCCCTGATCTGCAAACCTGCTGTTGAGATACGCCTGGGTGAGACGTGAAGCCGGAATCATGTGGTGCGTAACCGATTCCCCGACATATGCAAACCGATAACCGAGCGCCTTGATCTTGATGTTCAGTCCCGTCTCGTTGTCGCCCGTAAACTCGCCGGCGTTCGTATCCGGGTTGAAGCCACCGGCACTGATGAAAGCTTCGCGCAGAACTGCCTGGTGACAGCTGTAGACGCCAGGATCGTCGTCTGACACCTGAAGCTGGGGCCCCAGATCGATGAGGCTCAACAGCGCGTTCTTGCAATGCTTGAGTACCCACACCGGCGGCTCGGTATCCCACCGCGGCAGGACTCTGCCTGTGACAGATCCAACGTTTGAACCTTCGACAAATCCCGTGACAATTGTCTCGAGCAAGTCGGGCTCGGCGAGCATGTCATCGTCTGTGAAGTACAGAACGTCACCGCGGGCTGCAAGTGCGCCGCTGTTGCGCGCATGATGGGCCCCGCGCCGCGTTTCGACAAAGCCCTTCACCTTCGTCTCGCGCGCCGTAATTTCCTCGATGACTTTGGGCGTGTCGTCAGTCGAAGCGTTGTCGACGAGAATCAGCTCCCAGTTATCAGCGGCGTATGTCTGAGCCAGAAACGAATAGACGGTCTGCCTGAGAAGACTCGACCGATTGTGCGTCGGGATTATCACCGAGACGAACGGCTTGTCCGTCACGCTGTCAGCTCCTCGACGATTGTGACCAACCTGTCGCGGAACTGCGACGGCCCCCAGGCGGACGCGTGCTGCTTTCCTTTCTCAACGAGCAGCGAGCAAAGCGCATCGTCTTCCCAGAGCCGACGCAGACACGAGAGAATCTCGTCAACAGATTTTGGATCGAAGAGCAGCGCCGCATCACCAACCTGATCGGGAATCCCGTAAATCCTCGACGTCGCGACTGGACACCCAAGCGCGAACGCCTCGAGCTGAGGAATGTTCGTCGGGCCAAAGTAGGTTGGCATCACAAGCGCTCGGGCAGCCCTGTACAGTGCGGGCATTTCGTTGTCGGGAACGTATCCCAGAAACTGAACATTGTCCTCGAGACCGAGCCGCCTCACCTGCGCCTGAACATCGGCAAATCCATTCCGCTCCGTAGTTCCAACGAGAACGAGGTGCGCATCGGGATGCGCTGCCTTTAGCCTGGCAAGCGCATCAATCAGCGCGACGTGATTCTTATGACGATAGAACTGAGCGGGATAGAAGAAGAATTTCTTCGGCAGCTTGTAGCGCTCGATTATCTCGCTGTCGCGCGACGGGTCTGATGTGTAGACGTAAGCAGGCGGAATGTACGGAAGCACGAAAACCCTGCCAGCAGGGACTCCATACGACTCCATCAGCTGCATCCTGCCAACTTCCGAGTCGACGAGAACTCCCCTTGCCCACCGGCTCGTTTCACCGAAATGAAATTCGCGAGCCTCGAATTCTCCGTTGTCGGAGACTTCTGGAAACTGCGGCTCGTACCGGTGCATGAGGTCGTGTACTGTCCCAAGGGTCGGGACTGGAGCGCGGAAAACGAAACGGTCGTGGTTCGGGCAGATCCACAGCTCGCAACCGGCCGCCTGCAACGTTCTCACATTGGTGTCGAGCTTCGCAGCCGTATGTCGCCACAGCGACTGCGGCAGACGCGACAGGTGCCACAGCTTGTTGAGCGCTCGAGTAAACGGCGTATCGACAATCCGAACGATCTTCACTCTTTCCGGAAGAACGTCGAGCCAGAGCGGGTCACCAACTGCCGCAGTAATCGAGAACCCGGGCGGAAACGCCAGCACGGCGTTCAGCATTGCCTGAGTGTATTGAAACGCGCCTCCGCCCGGACTGGCCGAGAGAAGCACGCCGATCTTTTTCATCCTCGGCCGACGAAGCAGGCGCCCCAGCTGTCGAACCCAGGCTGCTCGTCGGACATCCATGCGCGCGAGTCAATCAATGTCATGCCGGCCGCCGAGAGAGCAACTTCGGTTTCCGGTGTGAAGAGGTACCGCATGTGATGAGTCTCGCAGAGCTCTTCGGTAGTGCCGGTTGTGCGATCGGTAACCGTTACCGTGTAGTTCACGTCGACGACGTTGGTGTTGGGGTGAATTACCGGCTCGGCGATTCGGTCGACTGTTGTCACGTCGTCAGAAAGATGCTTTCGCGTGGTTGACGGCCACTGGCGCAACACGGCGGGTCCATACCAGCAGTCAAACACGAACACCCCCCCTGGCTTCAAGTGCTCCTTTGCGGTCTGGAAAGCGGCGGCGAGATCAGCGTTCGATATCTGATAGCTCATGACATGAAACAGAGAAATCACGACATCGAACGTCGTGCCGAGTCGCACGGACCGGGCGTCGCCCGCGGTAAAAGACAACTTCGCCTGGAGATCCGGCGCCAGATCACGGCAGCGTGCGGCAGCCGCCTCGAGCATACCTGCACTCATGTCGACGCCGGCAACGGTGTAGCCAAGCTCGGCGAGCTCGGCCGCATGCGCGCCCGTCCCGCAGCCAATCTCCATGATTGAAACCGCTTCCGACGCGTGTTTCCTGATCAGCTGCGAGATGTACAGCGCTTCGGCGGCGTAATCCTTGTCGCGATAGAGAAGGTCGTAGTAGCGGGAGTAGCCGGCAAAGACAGTCATCCGAACACTTCCTTCACCGCTGCCGCCACTTTGTCCATCTGCGCGTCGCTGAGCGCCAGCCCGCTTGGCAGGTAGAACCCGCGCCGTGCAATGCGCTCGGCGTTCGGATGCTGCTCTCCGGCAAAGAACCCCATTCTCAGGTAGACGGGCTGCTCGTGCATCGGCCAGAAGAAAGGCCTCGTGCCGACGCCGAGCTTCGCAAGCCGAGCCATCGCTTCCTCCGCGTCGAACGACACTTCGTCCGCGATTACGATCCCGTAAACCCAGTTGATGTTCGTCGCAAAATCCTTTTCTGCGACAGGAAGCTCGATGCCGGGCGTTCCGGATAGAAGCTTGGTGTACCGCGCAAAGATGTGCCGCTTTTTCGCGACGAACTCGTCCAGGCGCTCGAGCTGCGCGAGCCCGACAGCGGCCTGAAGGTTGGTCATCCGGAAATTCCAGCCGAGCTCTTCGTGAACGAATCGGCGCGGCGGGCTGAATCCGAGATTGCGGAGGCGACGAAGTTTTTCGGCGAGCTCGTCGTCATCCGTGACGACCATCCCGCCTTCACCGGTCGTGACGTGCTTGTTCGGATAGAAGCTGAACGTGGAAAGTTCGCCGAAAGATCCGCACGGTTTTCCACGATAGGTCTGTCCAATCATCTCGGCGGCGTCTTCGATCACCTGAAGATTGTGCCGCTTCGCGATGTCGAGAATCGGGTCCATGTCGACCGGCAGGCCGTAAAGATGGACAACCATGATTGCGCGAGTCTTCGGCGTAATCCGGGCTTCGACAGCAGACACATTCATGTTCCAGGTGTCCGATTCGCAATCGATAAGAACCGGGATCGCGCCGAGCCGGGTGATCGCAGTCGCGCATGAAATGATCGTAAAAGTCGGCATGATCACTTCGTCGCCCGGGGCCAGATTCATGGCCGCAAGGGCTGCGTCCAGTGCGGCCGAGCCATTACACACGGCCACGCCGTGTTTTCGGCCTACTCGCGCAGCAAACAGATTCTCAAATTCACGAATGAACGGGCCTTCGGAGGAAATCCAGCCCGTGTCGATGCATTCGTTGAGGTATTTGCGTTCGTTCCCATCGAGTACCGGTTCATTAACCGGAATCATGGTCAGGTTTTCGGCCATATCCTTACAAAATACATCTATGCCGCTACTTCATGCGACACTTTGGTCGCGAAGGAAGGGGTCAATTTGTACGACTACTCCCTTAAGGTGATTGCGGATTCAGGATTGGGGATCATCGAACGTCAAGGACTCCGGACTTTGCGGCCTCAGGACGAACAACAACCGATGATCGGCGACTAATTGCGGACTGAGGAGATCGAGGAGTGAAGATCGAGGGGAAAAGCCGCTAGCAGCGTCGCAACATAAAAATGCTACGCGTTCGCTTCCGGTTATGGTCCCCTGGGGCTACCAGCCATACTACTCCCAATGGCACATCACTTACCTGTCAGCGTGGACGATTCTCACGACCCGCTGAAACGAATGCGCGCGCATCAGATTGCGGAAAGCCTCATCGAGGATGCGTTCGAGGACGCAACAAAACTCAAGGCCGAAGTCGTTACCGTCGAGATTGCGCCGCAACTCTATGCGTCGATCTGCGGCATCGAGGCAAACATTGGTGAGGCGTACTCGCGTAGCTCGGGAAAGGAGCGGGCTCTCAGGTTCGAGTATGCACTTGGCGAAGTTCGCGAGAGCATGAGCTGGTACAAGGGAGCGAAGCCGGTGCTTGGAGAGGAAATAACGATGGATCGCCGGAACCGCCTCGAAGAGATACGCCGACTGCTGCTCGCGATCATCCCTCGCGAGCGCGGCAAGACAATGAAATAGCTTGCCGCCATGCGCCCCAAGTCCTCGATCCTCAGTCCTCAATCTCCTTAGTCCGCAATTAATCGCCGATCATCGGTTGTAGTGAGTCCTGAGGCCGCTGAGTCTGCAGTCCTTAGATCTCGAAGACCCTCAATCCTGGGTCCGCGATCGCGCTAGCGACTCAACTGACCCGCTCCCGGCCGCGAGGCGCAGGCGGCCGCGTCCAGCGCAGGCAGCTCGAAAACCTCGTAGTTCTCATTGGTTGTGGCGCCCTGGAAATCGCCGAGCATGGTCGCACGGGATGAAAGCCGTTTCTTGTCGTCGGCGGTCCAGGCGAAGTTCGCAGCGTTGTAGGCACCTCGAATCATCCCAGCGGGCTGACGCGGAAATTCAGGATAGGCTATGGCGAAAAGCACAGGACTCCGAGTCGCGCAGCCGATGCTGTCAGCAATGTCAATCACACCGCCAAGCGTAAGGTCGACCTGGTGCCGGCCGCCTCGCGCAAAGTAGACAGTCCTGCTGTACTCGTGCTGTCGCGGCATGTAAATCCTGTTCGGCACGTAATACGGCAGCGCCTCCATCAGGTAGTCCGGCTCTCCAATCAGGATTGCGTTTGACAGTCGCGGCGTCGCTCGGATGAAACCGCCGAGCGCTTTGCTGGACGATGCTGGGTGCATGATGTGGCGCCTGGCCGCGATGGGCAATCCAATCGACTGGATCAACATCACCGGCAGAAGTCCCATGGCGACGCGGCGCGTGAAGAGTCCGCCCGATTCATTTCTGTCGCGGACGGCGATCCAGCAAATCGCCAGTATCAGGAACGTTACGACGCCCATGTGACGAATCGCGGCCGGGTAGACGCCGTGAAACAGGACCTCGAACGAAAGAATTGACAGGACAAAGACGGCGAAATGTTTCCTGGACGGCCAAAGTCCCCATGCGATAGCAAGGAGTCCGATGTCGACGATCACGCGCGAGACGATCGTCTCGTCGAGCCCCAGTCGACTCCACGGAATCTCCGCCGATGCCGCGATGTCCGCGACGTAAACACCTTTGAGGCCCCTGCTCGGATCGATAAACACCGATCGGGCAATGTCCCCAATCCCCAGGTTATGGAGCTGGCCAGCGTAACTCATGTCGGGTGATGGACTCGCCGACCAGATTGCCAAGGCTGTTCCACTGAGCGCAATCGCCAACCCCAGGAGCGGCTTGACTCGCAGGAACGAAGAACGTCGCTCGGCGTCCAGTGCGTCCAACGCCCACAGCAGCGAGATCATGGCGCACGCGAGTGCCGCGTGGACGCTCGTATTTGCCATGAGCGCGAGCACGAACCCCAGTGCCAGCCCGCGTTCTGACCTGTGCCTGAACAGGACGCACGCGATGAGCAGGAAAAGAATCCCGATTCCGTAGTTGCGCGCCATGACAGTGAATTCGTAGCTGATGAATACGCCGAATACAGTCAAGAGGCGAAGCCAGTATGGAAATGGCGCACGCCTGAGAATCAGGTAAGCCAGTGCGGTGCCGACGGCGAGCGCGATGATCGGCAGGATGAGATTTGAATGCGTTACTGCGTAAGCGCAGCGCAAAATCACATACCACAGTCCGGGATGGCCTTCCTGGTGCAGGCTGGCGAACATTTCACCCCAGCTCGAGGCCCTCGTTGCAACTGTGAGCGCGCGCACTTCGTCGCGCCACATTTCGTGGCGTAGAACAAGGATCGAGGTGAGCGTGAAGAAAACTGCGAGCGGTAGCCAGACCTGGCGCCTCGTCGGCGCGTAGTCGCCAGATGGCTCGCCGCTGGTCAGGATGACTTCGACTCCAGCTTTTTTCCGGCCTGATCAAACAGTGCGTATCTCTTCAGGCCCGTCCGGTGGAGGCGGAATTTTGCGGACGTGGAAAGAACACCCATACCGTAAACCACCGACCTTCCAAAGTTTATCGACGACGCCTCGGCGAAATATCGAGTCGGGCACGAGATCTCTCCGATCCTGAATCCAAACTGCGCCGCCTGGGCAAGCATCTGATTGTCGAAGACGAAATCGTCGGAGCATTCGTTCAGCGGCAGCGTCTCGAGCACCTCGCGGGTGAACGTTCTGTAACCGGTGTGGTACTCCGAAAGCTTTATGCCTAAAAGGATATTCTGGAACGCAGTGAGCGCGCGATTCGAAACGTATTTGTAAAACGGCATTCCCCCGGCTCTTGCTCCCTTCCCGAGGATTCTGCTGCCGAGCACGATGTCGAACTCGCCGGATGCAGCGAGCCACGCCATGGCACCGATAAGACGCGGTGAATACTGGTAATCCGGGTGCAGCATGATGACGATGTCTGCGCCGCGCTTCAGTGCCTCGGTGTAGCAGGTCTTCTGGTTTCCGCCGTATCCACGATTGATCGGATGCACGACGTAAGGAATGCCGAGGCGCTTTGCAACTTCGACGGTGTCGTCACCCGACGCGTCATCGACGAGAAGCAGATCGTCTACGACCTCGGAAGGAATGTCGGCAATAGTACGCTCGAGCGTACGCCCTGCGTTGTAGGCCGGAAGCACGACCATGACCCGCTTTCCGTTGATCATTGGCTGTAGGTGCTGAGAATCAGCCGGGAAGTGTTACTTGATCCGCCGTGACCCCGGTAAAGCGGGTCTTGTCCTGATCACCGGCGTAGGGGCCCTGCTTGACCTCGACCATCTCGACTTCCTCGAGGACCTCGAATCCGTGCCCTCCGGTTGCGAGGAGAATTACGTCTCCTGCTTCGAGAATCCGGCTCTCGAGATACTTCTGGTCGTTGTCATAGAAGTCGACGCGTAAACGCCCACGCTTGATAAAAAGCACTTCCTGCGTGTAGTGAACTTCCCGGTTGACCGCGTTGTGGACGTGCGGCTCGATGACCTTGCCGCTCGGATGACGCATGTACGCGAGCTGCTGGGAGAGATCGTTTGGCGTAAAGAAGTGGATACCCGGAGTGTCAAATTTCCGTGACACGATTACGGCGAGGAGCTGCTCACCGTTTTTCAGCGTTTCGATCATGGAGACGAAGATAACGTTTCCCGGCGCGGGAAGAGGCGTTTGAGCTTGAGGAAATGCTTCTCGTAGAGGTGCCAGCTGGCGAGGGCGACGAGGAATGTGGCGACCGACATAACCGCGCTGTAGGCCAGGGCGGCGAGAATTCCGGGCGGCTCTCCGCCCGAAAACGTTTTCATGTGCAACCCGGCCATTTCGAGGACGATGACGAGCGGCAGGTGGAACACGTACATGGCATAGCTGTACTTGCCGGCCGTGACAAGAATACGCGAGCTGAAGAATCCACGGATCCCGGAATTCTTCCCCGCCCTGCCTGTACCGATTGCGATGAGCGAGGCCGCGATCACCGCCATCAGCGGAAAGCCGACTGTCTGCATCGAGACCCGGTGCCCGAACATCCTGAGGTCAGGAAGATTCGCGACCGCGAGCGCGACAAGCGCGATGACGAAGGACCGTGGTGCGAGACGCTCGACGAGATCCCGGCGGGTCGCGTCGCCCGCGACGATGGCCAGCCAGGCGCCAATGGCAAGCGTGTCGATGCGAGCGGGAAGCAAAACGTATCCGCCCGTGTGGTGAAACGGCGTCGTGAGCAGAAACAGCCGGAACGCAAATGCTGCGACGACGAGCGCGATGCAGGTTCGCTCGAGGGTCTTGATCGACAGGGCGAAGACGATTGCCGGCCAGATCAGGTAGAACTGTTCTTCGACAGCGAGCGACCAGAAGTGATTCAGTCCAGGCGGGATGATCGCGCCCGGAACCAGCGACAGCATGTTCGACGCGTACAGCCAGAACCACGGCTTGATTCCCGGTTCCGTGGCGAACGGACTTCCGGGGGCGATTGTTATGACGTTCGGAAGGACAACGAAATAGACGAAAAGAAACCCCCAGTAGAGCGGAAATATTCGCAGCGTCCGCCGCGCGTAGAAGTTTCTGAAGTAATGGCCTGAGCCCTTTGCTTCGAGAAGAATTCCGGTAATCAGAAATCCTGAAAGCACGAAAAAGAGGTCTACACCAACCCAGCCGTTCTGCACGAACGTGTAGGTCCATTCCTGAAGTGCGTTGACGGGGCTTTGCTTCAGCCAGAAGTGCCCGAACATCACCATCAGCACGGCGAGCCCGCGAAGTCCGTCGAGCGGAACGACGTGAACTTCCCTGCCGGCGTTCGACTCACTTGACTGGTTGTCCCGGCCGACCGGTTGGTCGACGCCCGTCACGCTATTCAACGGCCCCGCATGTGATGGCAGGGGTCGAGTACTCCCCCCGGCCGTCAAACGTCAGCACCACTATCCTGCGGAAGCCTTTCCTCGCCGCGCGAGCACACAATGAACCCGGTGTTACATCCGCAGGACTTTGCGGAAGCGTGCGTCGCGAATAGACGGTCATGTCGTACTGGTCAGTCAGATCGCACGACGACGGTGGCATTCCATCAAGTAAAGCCATGCCCGAGGTAGCCGGGCCGACCAACGGTACATAGCTGCATCGATCTGCTTCAGCAAAAATTTTCCAGAACGCACTGTCGGACTGAGGAACGAAAAGGAGAGTCTTCCCTTTCAGCTCGCGCGGCTCGGCGTCGAGCGAACGGAGCGTGGATATCAGCTGATAGTCCGCGGCCTTTTGCATTCCTGCGGCGAGCATGTGCGGGTTGGTCATGGCGCGCAGACTCGCCGGCGAGGCACCAGCGTATGTGTAGAAGTTTCCCCTGAGCGCCGCGTTTTGAAGAACGGCTCCCCTCACAGCACGCGAGACGTTGAGCACAACGGTGATCGCAACCGGAACGGCGATCACGCAAATGGCAACGGTGCGCAACGA
The DNA here is from genome assembly GCA_035525975.1 of Gemmatimonadaceae bacterium. GTDB lineage: Bacteria > Gemmatimonadota > Gemmatimonadetes > Gemmatimonadales > Gemmatimonadaceae > UBA4720. The sequence goes on along the minus strand of DATLDF010000031.1, from coordinate 22,194 downwards.
CATGGAGGTAAGCCGGTTTCCGGTAAATCCTTCTCGGCGCTGACGCAGAATGCGAGTGGCAGACGCGATTACCAGCGGCGCAGCAACCCAGCGCTGAACGTCGGAGAAGTAAACTGCCGACCCGCCGTGAATCGTGATCAGCTCACCTGGCAGGAAGCCACAGATCGCGACTACCGCAACCAGCTCGGCGTCGAGCAGCCTTCCCGTCTTTATCGCGTCCCAAACGTCAGACAGCGTCGGAAGTTTCTCTTCGTAAACACGGAGCGCGATGTAGACCCAGGACCAGAAAAAGTGCGCCAGAATGAACCAGGGCCACGCCCTCACGTCGGCGGAGTAACGCATGAACGAAAACGGAACGAGCCCCTGATTCTGGTCAGGATTCGACACGAGCTTGAAGGTGACCAGCGACGCCGCGAGAGCCAGTAACGCGCTCGCGAGATAAACGGGATCCTTGTGAGCGCGGGTGCGAAGAAGCGTCCAGAAAAATGCCGCAAGGGTAAGGAGCATCAGCGACACTTTCAGGAAGCCGAGCCCGGCGAGGAGAATAGGAATAACGGCCAAAAGAAAAACCAGGTCGCGCGGCCTTCGGCGCTCCGTGCGGGAGAACCACCATCCGACCGCCAGCGCAGCGCAAGGCATGATGACTGACAAGCCCGTCAGGTACGACTCTGAAATCAGCAGATGCCGATTCCAGATGGAGAACGCGTCCATCGTCGTGCTCGGGATGAACCCGATCGTCGCTCCAATCAGGGCAGCGACGGCAAGCCAGTCTTCCTGAATCAACTCCGATAATTGCGTGTCAGGTTTTCCTGACCGCCATACCGAACGAGCTTCACTCGCGAACAACAGCAGACCAAAGAGGAACACCGGTGCGATGAATACAGTGGGGCCGAGGCTGTAGAACGTGAGAACGTCAACGCCGGCGAGGTCGGACCACTGCGCGTTCAACCACGCCGATCCATAGTGATACGGCGTGTACGGAACGCCATCCAGCGCCGTGCTCGGCACTCCGTATGACCGCATCGCGTTCGCCATGCTGGCGTAGTAAAGCGGATCGTGATGGACGTCGGCCTTGTCCGAAAGCTGTTCCCAGAAAAGTGGTGTCTTGTATCTCGTTCCCCACGCAATGCCCGCCGTCCATGCGGTAAAAAGCCCTGCCAGACTGATTAGTAGCAATATGCTACTTATTCTGGAGTTTCTTAACCAGAAGAAAAGCGTGAAGACAAAAGCGGCAACTCCAACAACCAGAATCGGAATGCCGAAATTGATCTTCGTCGGATAGACAAGTATTCCGGCAAGGGCTGTGAGGGCGAAACAGCCGAGAACCATTAGAGACACACTTCGCCAGATTCCCGGCTGTTCGGTAACCTCCGTCTTTCCACGACCAACCACAGAGATGGCCGTTGGGACGCAGACCACGAACAGGGCAAGGCCAACAGTGATCGCGATGGGCCGGATTGGATTTGAAAATCCGACGCGCCCAAGCCAGTAGATAAGCCCGAGCCCGATTGACAGCATGCTACCGAAGACCGCGGCTGTGACGTGGTCTCGCTGGCGCCACGCACCCATCGTGCTGACGGCCGGCGTCACTTCAGCGCCCCGCCGCACTGGACGCTGGATGCGATCACTGAATCGCCTGGGAATCGGATCGAGATCACTACTTCCGCGCCGATCGCCTTCGCGCGCGCGCACAGCGCAGCCGAAGTCGTGTCCTGCGTCGCGGACCCAGACGCCCTCGGCGTGAACGACCCGATTCCGTAGTACTTGCTCAGCTTGCACCCCGCCGGCGGCATTCCGTCGATCATCGCGATTCCCGAAAGCGCTGGCGCCACGAACGGCTGGAACGTGCACTGGGGCGCACGGGCCAGGCTCGTCCAATAATGAATGTCTGCCTGCGGGATGAACATCGCCTCACGCCGCCTGATCGACACAGGCGTGCGCTGATAATCGTCGAGGGCATGCGCAAGCGAGTAGTTGGGCGAGGCCCGAAGTCCTGCGGCTAACACCGCCGGGTCACGCATCGACGCAAAGTCCCTAAGGCGACCGGGCAAGTCTCCCTTCCCTGCGTTCGCGTACAGCTGCTGTCGCACAGCAACATTCTGGCGGATCATGATCGCGGGCCAGTGGAACGCGTTCGCGACGACCGAGCCGGCAGCTGCAAGCAACAGGAACGCGATCAAGAGCGAGCGCGTCGGCAGCGCACCAATCCCACGCTTGTCTGTCGTTGTGGGACGAGGCCATAGTTTATGTCCGGCCGAGGCTATCCATGACAGGAGCATCGCACCGGCCAGCCAGCGCTGAACGTCGGAGAAGTAGAAGGCCGATCCTCCGTCGATATGAATCAGCAGTCCTGGAACGATTCCTGTCAGGGCAATCGCCACGAGAAGCTCGACGTCTATCAACCGACGCGCCTTGATGGCGCTGCCGAGTCCGGCGAGGTCCTGGATTTCTTCCTGTCGAATGCGATAGGCTGCGTAAATCCACGTCCATGCGAGGTGGACCAATACGAAGAACGGCCACCATGGCAGCGGAACGAAATTCGACAGATAGTCCAGAGGTGCCAAACCTTCACGGTGCGCGGGCAGCGAGACCTGCACATATGTCAGGTAGAAAACCACGGCCGTAATAACGATCGACAGCAGGAACGGCAGACGTCGATAAAGCCCGAGGCGAATCACCAGATAAACGGCCGCAGCGACAGCGAGCGCCATCAGGGAGATCTTGAGGTAGCCCAGGAGGACAATCCCGAAAGGAATCCCGACTATAAGGAAGAGGATATCCGACGGCGTCAGTTTCGCGGAGCGCAATGATTGGAGGTCTGGTGAAACCCCATCCGCCCAGGAGATTACTACCGCAGCGAAAAGCAGCGCGGCTGGAACGGCGATGGTATACGACTCCGAGATCATGACGTTGGATGTCCACACCCCCATCGCATCCAGTCCGGCGATCGGCGCAATTCCGACGGCGACCGCGACGAGCACTGCCCAGAAGAATCCACCGAGCCGGCGCGATGTTTCCTCTTCAGGGCTGCGCCGGCTGGCGAGGAAAATCGCAAACGCGACGATACCGCCAAAAAAGAACGGGATAATCGTCACCGGGAACGCGAGCTGGTAGAAACGCATCACGTCGATGTCGACCAGGTTCGCAAACTGAACGAACAGCCACGGGCTTCCCCAGTGATATGGGAAATAATTCAGCCCGTCGATTCCGGTGCTCGCGACATGATAAGTGCGCAGCATGTTGCCGAGCGCGGCGAGATTGAGCGTGTCGTGATGGACGGTTCCGTCGACGATGAACTTCTCAAAGAACAGGGGATTGAGGTAAATGCGTCCCCACACAACCCCGGCCGTCCAGATTCCAAATAACGCGGCGGCGGCGATGTAGCCGATCGACCGCAGGATCCCCTGGCTGACTATCCATCGCACCAGCGTCAGCACGTAGGCCGTAACGCCGACGACTGCAAGAATCAGGAACGGGTTGAAGCCGGCGACAGGAACCAGACGCCCCACTAATCCTGTGACGCCGATGCCGGCCAGCCAGAGAAACGGATACGATGCGGCCCATCCTGCGACTGCGTCCGCCGACAAAGTGCGCACGACGAGTGTCCGCGCGATCAGGGGAAACGCAATCAGAAAAAGTGAGAGGGCGACACTCTTCACTATTGGAGCAGGAGGATTCTCGAAGCCTGTTCGGAGAATCCAGTAAACACCGCCAATGGTGATTGCGACCACTCCAGCGAGGACGACGAGCGTCCGCGTGTCCCCAGCCGCGGTCTTTCCGCTCAACCGGCCCATCCTCCGACCGTCAGAGGCCGGTTGATCGGGCGACGACATACAGGGGTCGCTGCTTTACCTCGTCGTATATGCGGCCGATGAACTCACCGATGACGCCAATGCAGATAAGCTGAATGCCGCCGAGGAAAAGGACGACGACGATCGTCGACGCCCAACCGCGCGCGGTGTGCGAGTAGCCGAGGATTTGCTGGAGAGCGAAGAAAAGTCCGAGTAAGAAGCTCGCCGCCGACGCAAAGAAGCCCATGTACATCGCAAGTCGCAGCGGGGCCTTTGAGACAGACATGAGTCCGTCGACAGCAAGGCCCACCAGCTTGGAGAAACTGTACTTTGTCTCCCCCGCAAACCGCGAGGGGCGCTCGAATTTTATCGCCGTCTGCTTGAAGCCGAGCCATGCGCGAAGTCCGCGGACATATCGATTGCGCTCGGGCATCGAGTTGAGAAGATCTACTACCTGCCGGTCCATCAGGGAGAAGTCCCCCGTATCGACAGGAATTTCCACTTCAGAAAGCCGGCCGACGATTCGATAGAAAATCCGGTATGCGTGTCCGATCAGGAAGCTCGCACCTTCGCGCTCGGTCTTCTGGGCGTAAACGACCTGATATCCCTCGCGCCAGAGCTTGAGCATGTCGAGCATGAGCTCCGGTGGATCCTGGAGGTCCGCGTCGATGACGATTGCGCACTGGCCGGTCACGGCATGCAGACCTGCCGTTACGGCGGCCTGATGCCCGAAATTCCGGGAGAAGTGTATCGCCTTGAATCTGTTGTCCGAGCGGCAGATGGAATCCAGCATCTCGGGAGTGCGGTCCTTGCTGCCGTCATTGACGAAAACGATCTCGAAGTCGAACGCGGCCGGACCAAGTACTTGAAGGAGCCGCGAATGCAGCGGCTCTATGACGTCCTGTTCATTGAAACAGGGGACGACAACCGATAAGAGGGGCCCGTTCTGGGGCCCGTTCTGGGGCCCATTCTGGGGCCCGGAGGTAACTTCGCTGGATTGGTCAGACATGCGGGGCGAAGAATGCCGAATTCTTTGGTGTCATAGCAAGCGTTTGTCTCGAAAAGGATTGAGGCGTGTTGTCTTCGGGGCTCCCAATGAAAGTATTGCCATCACTGCTCCGCTTGAGTCCGCGGCGGTTACGGGTGATGGCAATACTTCCATAAAGAGCCCCGAATACAACACGCCTCAATCCTGTCACGCGGTTTCAGCGACGGCCGATCCAGGAGATAACCCAGTCGTCATTCTCCAGGCGCCGCGATTCCACCCTGCCCTCGAGAAGCTTCTGATGCAGATCGTCGAAGTGAGAGATCGTGTCGGCCTTGCTGTGAATCAGCCACCCGCCGGGACTCGAAGCCCGGTTTCGGTGTATGTAGACGTTTCGCCGAGCTTCCGGGAGGCTTCCGATGATCTCATATGGCTTAGGGAGCCAGGAACGGTCACTTATTACAGTAGTGCCGCCGGATTTCCAAGGTGGAAGCATCAAGCGCCCGTCTCCAATCAGCACCACCGGATCGCTCGGCTTCACGCCCTCTCGCATTAGAAGTACTGCAAGCGACGCGTCAGCCGGTGGGACCTGAGTCACAATCGCGGAGGGAGCAAGCTGCGTCTGAGTAATCTCTCCCAACGCTTTGCTGTGACCGAGTGTCAGCACCACCGGCATCGCAAACGCCGGCACAAGCGCAGCGAACACTATCGAATGCCAAGGCGACGAGAAGTCGGACCGAAGCGACCTCAATAGAAGTGCCGCCGAGAAAAGAAGGATCGGCGCGAGGCTCAGGGCGTTCACCGGGTGGCTGCGTCCGGTGAAATAACTGCCGACTGACCAGGCGCCTCCCCACAACGCTGCGATCATGACAAGCCGCTTGTTCGACGGGTCGGCGGCAAGATAGAGCGCCCCTGCCATCGAGATCGCAAAGAATATCAGGAGTAGAAACCACACCGATCCGGTTTGCTCTATCGGCAGAGCACCGAAGCCGCTCTTGCTATAGAGAAGCAGGTACTCGAAGTATCCGTAAAGATCCGGCATCCTTCCAGCGGCAAACCGATAGATGACAACTACCGCAAGTCCAGTCGCGACAGCCATTCCGATTGGTATAAGCAGCTGCTTCAGAATCCGGCCAACGCTGGTCCCGATCGTGACGCCGTCTTCGCCTGGCTTGAACGCCGACTGGATCAGGTACACAGCAAGCGCAGAGAACCAGATCGCTGAGCAGTAAATCGCGGCCTCAGCCGACCAGAGAGCTCCAAAAATCCAGAGAGCCGATCCACGAATCATGAACTTCACATCGTCAGGCGGGCCGTCCCGATCCAGGATCCAGTGCGCTACAACAGCGAGGAGCACGAACATCGGCAGGAAGCGAACCGGTCCGCCCGACGGCGTCATCTGCGCCGAAAGCAGGAGCGAATCGCTGCGGGGCCTGAAGAAGAGCGTCGTGAAGACGACAGCAAACGCCAGAAGAGAGCTCGACTGTCCCCGACCGATCTTGCGAATGCCGAGGTACATCACAGCGCCGACTATCGCAAAAATTACCGACTGGAAGAACCAGAAAGACTCCCACGAAGTCCCCGGCAACACCGTGGGAAGCAGTATCGACAGCAAACCGTACTGTGAAGGCGTGTCCCAGAGAAGCTGGCCACCCTGACGCATCTGCTCTATGGGACCGATGTAGAAGCCCCAGTGATAGAACTCGATGATCGGATAAGTGCGAAAGCTGAACAGCGCCAGCACGCCGATCCCGATCCAGTCGGCAAGGGTGATGTCTACCCGGCGAATCACTCCGTCAACCCTCGTCTCGCGCAACACGACAGCGGCACACCATCCGATAGCAACGAGAGCGAGCGTCGGTTGAATTCGCGTGAATAGCCAGTGCGACGGACTGTCCCACGAAATGAGACCTGCAACGGCCATCCATCCGAAGGTGGCGGCAACCAACGCTGGAAGAACGACGGACGCCGAACCGCGCTTGCCTGACTCAGTTTCGGTCCGAGTCAGGAAAACCGTTGCGGCCCCGCCAAGCAGCGCCAACGCGACGCTGACGAGCCTGTCCGGCGAACGCATTACGAACACCGCGCCCAAAACGATCGGCAGGATTACCATCGCCATCCGCGGGACGAAAAACTTTTGTCCTCCGCGTGCAAGCAACAACACCACCGGCGGAAAGATCACGAGGAGGGACATGTACAGCGCCCATTCGACTGTTTCCTGCTGACCGCCGCGTCCGATTGCGTGAATCGCAACCGGAACCATCCACCAGCCCAGAACTACTCCGCCCACTCCGAGGGCAGCAGGCCAGAGGTATTCCAACGTCCGCCTGGAGTCGCGGCCCAGCACGGAGACGGGGTTCATCTAACTATCGGTTCACGATCTCGAGCAGCCCGGCATCCGTCAGGCGCCTCGCCGTCTCGCTGACTGCTGCAACGTCCGAACGGATCACCTCGGCTATCTCAGCCAGGTCTCTCGTCCCATCGGCATAGGCAAGCAGGTTGGTCATCGTCCTTGCCTCGAGGCCCGATCCGCGCGTGCTCAGGTCGGGATAAAGACCACGTTTGCCGAGCTGCGGTTCGCACAGGACTGTTGCCCGATACACTGGCAGCCCGCCACTGGCGGCCGGCGGTCGCCGACGAGCTACCGGTAAATCTTCAGCTGCTTCAATCGCACGGACGGTCTTCACATAAAGAGAATACGCCCCATCAAGTCCCGATGGCGTGACGAGGGTCAGGTCGTCGAGCGACGTGTGGTACTCAGGATAACTGTTGTATCGGGTGCGCATCATCGACACGACGGGCAGGTCGACTCCGGGACTGCAGTACTGGCGTTCGTCACTGCCGCGATCGAGATACGAATACTCGACATGATTCGGCGCGTGCTTGCTTATGACTCGCTTCGCGACACTGTCCGCAAGCGTATCTCCATTGCGTGACCGGAGAAACGAATACGCCCGGTCGTCGCCGACACATGTCAGAACGAAGCCCGCGATGGTATTCCGTTTCATCGCTTCGATGTTCCGGCTCAGGTAGACGATCGATCCGATAGTCTCGGGGATAAAAACAATTCGATACGTGTACCGCCGTTCCGGCCATGACTTGATCAGGCGCGCGAGCGCGGTCGTCACCATCGGACCCGACAGCTCGTTGTTTGCCAGCGACGGATGACAGATGTAAGTCGAGAGTAGAATCTCCTTCTCTTCCCGTCCTTTCAGGATCACTTCGCCGTACGTCAACGAACCGGGCTCGAGCGTCGCATCTATGACAACGTGATATCGGCCCGGCTCGAGCGCGTCTCGCTGCTCCTGCGTAAGGCAGAAACCCCAACGCCGCTTGTAGTACGACGTCACATATGGAATCGCAGTCGGCTGATCGGGCAGAGAATGCAAATGCGGCTGAAGCTCATCGAGCGTCATCCACGCGTCGACGGGCTCCGAGTATCCAAGCAGATGAAGGTTGGTGTCGGCAAAGTCGACGATTCTCTTACCGCTCTCGTCTGCAATCCACGCCGCTCGCGGATTCCATTCATCCGGCACCGTCCAGTCGAATGCCTTCGTTCCGCTCGGCACCTCGTGAATCACCATCTCCGGCACGAGGTTCTTGAGATAGGCCAGTGTCTCGCGAACGCCGTTGCCTGTCAGGCTTCGGCAGATCGGAAAGAGGTCGGTGGCCCAGCGGTGCATTTCTGCACCTGCTTCGTCCGGCGACGGCGCACTGCTGACCGTGAGGTTCACGCGGGCTGTGACTCGAAATCACCGATCGTGAATCTCCGTCCGGTTCTCTCGTGCGCAAGCCGGGCCCATGCCTGTGTCTTGTCGTCCAGCAGGCTGAATGGATCTGCCTCGATCGCCCGAACCCAGTGCGCCGTCAATGCGCGAGCCGAAGCTGCGAGAACTTCAGGGTGTCCGGGGAGACGAACACACACGCCGGCATCGATCGCATCAGCCAGCAGCCTCGGCCAATCGTAATCGAGACCCGACCCCATCGGCCGAACATGATAGTTGAGTGATCCGGGCATCTCCCTGCCGCTTTCCTTTACGACGATGCCGCTGAACACCTTATCGTACCGATAAACGGGACCGCCGGCCTTTCGCTCGGCGTAATGAACGATCGTGTTGTAGTGAAACGTCCCGCCGTAGTAGACAACCACTCCGTCGCGTGCTTCGAGCTGCGCAAATATCGATTCGGGCCCGAAAGGATCTGTCATCTCACCCCAGGTTATTCCGGGATTCGCACCGATACCGCTCACCGAGAACATTGGCACTGGCGTCCGCCACTCTTCGTTGTGTTGACGAAAGTGTTCCGGGAGCGGACCGAGCTGACACGGATCGTTCGCCATGTCGAAGCGATGGGTCCTTGGAAAATCGTAGTTGAAGGATGGGAGCCATAGCCCACGGTCGCCCGCCGCATTCATCAGGACGTCCACGTGACAGTCGAGCAGTCCCAAACGGTCGCGGCTTCGCGGGACAAGCCTGGCAGCGCGGAATGGATCCGAGTGCACGAAGAGCGGACCTCTTCCAAGTCTGGAAGCGAGGGAGCCGATCTGATGGGCGATCGAGTCGCTCATTGCTGCTTGAACCTGTGACTCACCGGCACGGCCCCTATGATGATCTTGTGCGGGCAGAGTTGTTTCTGGAGATGCTGCCTGAAATGCATCATCAGGGCACGACGCTCGAGCGTCACGCCCTCTTCCGGCTCGCAGATGATCTCGATGTGCTGGCCGGTGATCGGGTTGGCGACGCCGTACGCCTTGGCTCGAAGCACACCAGGGTAAGTCAGCGCAATTCTTTCTACCTCGCCGGGAAGAATCTTCAATCCGCCGACGTTGAATACTTCGCTCGCGCGCCCGACGATCCTGATGAAGCCGTCCTGCTCTTCGACGATGTCGCCGGTGTTGTACCAGCCGTCCACAAACGGCGACGGCGCGTTGAGGTAGCCGAGCATACGATTAGCCGATTTTATTAGTAGCACATTGTCACTAATACGTGTCTCCAGCCCTGCCCCGCCGATTTTCATCCACAGGCTGTCGCGCGCCTTTGACTTCACCTGGAAAACACCAAGTTCCGACAGTCCATAAGTCTGCCTGAAGTCGACGTGAGGAAGCAGCGCGCAAAGCCGGTCGAGGGTCCCCTGGTCCATTCGTTCGGTTCCATACGTGACAACCCGCAGCGACGGAAGTGGCTTCTCGAATGATCCGCCCAGCAGCATCATGCGGAGGAATGTCGGCGTTGTGGGGAGAAGCTCGATGTGCTCCCGGCTGATTGTCTCGACCACCGAATCGGGGGTCCGCTCGGGCGGAGCGATGGTAGTGCCGCGATTGAACAGCGTGTGAAGCATCGTGTTGATGCCCCCGGCGTGATCGAAAAGCAGAAAGTTCAGGGTTCTCAGCGCCGGCCGAGGCTCGGCGTATCGGGCGAGGAAGTTCTGGAAGTCGTGGAGGATCGCCTTCGGGCGTCCGGTGGTGCCGGACGAGAAGAAGATGATGCCGGGATGTCCGCGTGAACGAAGCTCATCGATCAGCTCGTTTTGTTTTCCCGGAGTTTCAAGGCGCGTCAGGTTGCCGTCTCGCAGAAGCCACTGAGCACCAGCGCTCTCGAGAAAGTAATCGTGGTCGGCCTTTGTCCCATCAGTCAGGGGAACGACAATCGCGTTGCGATCGAGAAGCTGGAGCATCGCCGCAATGCTCGGCCGGTCAAAGTCGCCGACTATCGCGACAATCTCACCAGGGCCTACCTGGGCGGTGAGCTTCTCGGACTCCTTTGCCGCAGCCGCGATTTCCTGAAAGGTGAGGCGATCAGACGGCGTGATCAGGAACGGCGCGTCATTCCCTTGGTTGCGCGCCGCAAGCTGGTCGAGAATTCCCACTCACGCACCGCCGACGTGTATCGTCTCTCCGCTGATCATCGAGCTTTCGGGCGAGAGCAGCAGTGACACGATGTTCCAGACATCCGAAGGCTCGGCCTGCCGCTCTATTATCTGGCGGCTGACGACGGCGTCAATCTTGTCGCGCGGCACTTTCTCGATCAGCGCGGTGTCGATCGGGCCAGGTGCAATCGTGTTGACCGTCACGCCGTGCGGTGACATTTCACGAGCGAACGTTCTCGAGAAGGCTTCGACTCCCGCCTTGGACGCGATGTAGATAGCCTCTCCCTTTATCGCCAGCGGAACACCAAGGGTCGAGAAGTTGATGATGCGCCCGCCGCCGCGCCGAATCAACGCGGGTGCAACGAGCTGACAGGCGAGAATCGTCCCGATGAGATTCGTGTTGATGATCTTCGTGACGGTTTCCGGCGGCGTCGTGATGACGAGGTTCATCGATGCGATGCCGGCTGCATTTATCAGCGCGTAGACTGACTTGTCGCGCTTGAGGTCGCCGAGTGCTTTTGACATTGAGGCGGCGTCAGCGACATCGGCCGCGCGTACCTCGAACGGAGTGTCGCCTTTGGAGCTTCGACTGACTCCAATGACGCGATAACCGCGCTCGTGGAGACTCATCGCGACGTGGTTGCCCAGCCCGCGTGATGCCCCCGTGACGATTACGGTGTCCATTGTTGTTATCGGGCCTGCTGATTCACGAGATGCTCAGCGAGGGAGCCAATGCTTCTAAGGACGCTGCGTGCTTCGGACATCGCGCTATCGCTGGTCCAGTCCCACTGAAAGCCGAGGTTGTCGCGGGCGTAGTCTTCGACCGCGAGAAGAAGCACGACGAGATCGGCCGAGTCGACTGCCCTGTTGGCGCCGATCAATGGCGTGGCAGTGCTGATCTGTGAGCTCGCGTCACCGATCAGCATCGAGACTTCGTCAACTATGAATTTCTCTACTTCTTCTTTACCTACGGGCAATTGCGTTTCCTCAAGATCATTTCAATAAAGGTACGGAACTAACGGTCGGCCTTTGGCCTCCCACACGGATTGGACGGATGTGACGGATCAGAGACACCGTCAACGCAGGGTCAACCTCCAAAAAAAATCAATACCGCCGCACGCTCATCTTTTTTATTGGTAACTGCGGAAACGGCAACTGGTCGCCCCTGGTTTTCCGCTGTTCCCCTTTATTTTTTCCGCTCTTAATCCGTTCAATCCGTCTGATCCGTGTGGGAGGCCGAAGGCCGACCGTTAGTTCCCGCAGTTAGGCCTTTGAACAAAGCAGCATCAAGCGCGTTGACGGAAAAGACGGCAAGACCTGAATCTCGTCAAAATGCCGACGAAGCGCAGCGACAAACCCATCGACGTGGTACCAGTCAAATGACTCAGGCGATTTCATCATAGAAGGAAAAAAGCCCGGGTCATCGACAACCATCTTGTCATCCCGTTGAACAAACTCCACACAAAGATGTCGCGAAGCCAGCCCGCTTAGCGTCGCGGCGATGCGCTCAAAGGAATGCCCCTGTCCTAAAGCAAGGTGATGCACGATCGCGAGTGCCATCACCATCTCACACTGGAGACGCTTCTCCGGAGACGGATACAGCGGCTTCTCGCCGCCGATCTTCGACAGCGATGGCTCGTTCGGAAAGGTCTTCGCGAAGATGTCCGGCGGCGGCGCCATCAGGTTCGCAACAAGCGGCAACACCGAAAGCCGCTCGCGCTTTGCCGCTGCAAAAAGCGAATCGATGCAGGCCTCATCAAGGTCCACGCCAACGACATTGCTGCCCAGCTTTGATGCAAGAAGGGAGAACCACCCGGTGTTACTCCCGATGTCGAGCACCGTGGCCGGATCAAATCTCACAAGGGCGTCGTGGACCACGTTCTGCTTGTTGGTCCAGTCGATGGACGGCTCGGAGGCGAAGGCTTCCTTCTTGTCTTCGTAATACGTGCTGTATGCGCTGCCCCGAACCGCGACCTTCATTCCGTCCAGCATCTTCGAGATGTGCGCGAAGAAGCGACGCTTCACGGGACCGCGCTCGTTGAGCGTCAACCGCAGCCGCAGATCCATCAACTCATATGCAGCTCGTGCTGCCGACCGCCCCGCGAACACCTCTCCACGAAGCATTCCAGAGTCGGCCGCGTTGAGCGCCGTGGCAACGAGACGCTCACGCGCCTCCGCATGACGACCCTGCTGCATCATCACGAGCGGCAATCCGAAGTACGGCTCAAACGTGAGGCGATACATGCGGTACAGCGCGACTGAGTATTCGTCCCACGACGAGCCAAATCCACCCGGCGCCTTTGCGCCGGCCAGGTATCCCTGCCGGGGAAGCTCTGTCGCCGGAATTATTGACGTGAAGTCAACGAATACGGGCTCCGTTCCGTCGAACAGGATGTTGTACGGATGCCAGTCCTTGAGTGTCAGCCCGTGCTCACCGAGGCGAACGAAAAGCTTCACGTGCAGTCTGGCGGCAGCATGCAGCATCGACGCGGGCCACTCGTGCGGAAACGTCACGAACGGAACTCGTGCGTGCTCGAGCACCATCTCGTAGCCGAGCCCGGCGTGAAGATTCGCCTCCGCCTCGCGCGTTGCGACGATCCCGTCCTTGAACAGGTCGTGCTCCATGCACGTATTGAGGACGCTGCGAACACCCGCCGCCTTGCCCGGATAAATCCCCCGCAGCACACGGCCATCACTCACGAACGTTTCACCGAGGTCGTCGAAACCGACGAGCCTCGAAACTCCTTCTTCGCTGCTCACGCCCACGCGTCCGAGTCTGCAAGCTCGACCAGCTTGCGATCCATGACGAAGTCTTCGCCTTTCATCAGCCGATCGCAGATGAAATCGAGAAATGGGTCTGCGCCTGGCAGAAGCTGGTCGCGCCGCTCATGCTGGAGATTCCACCAGATCGACTTCGGGTCGCGCACAAGCGGCAGCGGAATCTGTCGCTGCACGAAGTAGGAGTGACCGTACGTCCGCGCAAGTGCCTGCTGGTTTTCGTCGAGCGGCAGCAACGAAGACGCGTGGTACAGCATTGCGCGATACCGCTCGATAGTGAGTCCATCGTACGTGAATCCCTTGCCGCCGTAGTGGGCCTCACCGGCAAGGATCACCGGCTTGCCCTGTAGCGCGAGCTCGAGACCGGCGGTCCCGTAAACGGTGACAGCTCCGTCGACGATGTGGAAGAACTCGAGCGGACTCACCTGCTCTTCAGCCGGAATTACGTGTACGTGAGGCGGAAGATTCGGGAAGCGCGTATCGATCAGTCGTTGTACGCCGGCAGCAGGATTATCGTACGCTTCGATCGGATGAACTTTGATCAGCCACTGCACGTTCGTGATCCTGGACACGGTCTCGATCGTATCGACCATCCACTCGTCGAATGACGGATAGGCCATCGGTGAATAGTCGGAGACACTGTCCCAGTTGATGTGGGCCATGACGCCCCATATCGGCTTGCTTCGGTCGAGCTGGTACTTGTCAAGGAAGGCGTCAGTTTCCCCGGTGTACGCAGCCATGCGCTTCATGTCGAAGCTCACGCCCTGGTGATAACGCCGGGCCAGAAAATTCTGGAGGCTCGCGTCCTCTTCCTGGTTGAGCGGCCGCTGCCTGAGCTCATCCCACACGCGATCGCTGAGCTTGTGAAAATCAACTCGCGACGAGTCTGCAACGTGTCGAAAAAAGAATCGTGATGTGAGGTACGATGCCTTCCACCCGGTAACGGGAATTCCCCGTTCCATCGCCGAGTGAAGCGCCGGACCCCAGTCGACGTACGTGCCGTGCGACATGAAGACGCGATCCGGCTTGAAGCGGTCCAGCACCTTGCCCGCCGCTTCGGCAGTTACCATCGCGCTGTACGCGTACTCGCGAACAATGTCGTCGCGGTCGCCGAGCTCGGCGCCCTGGAGAAAACGAGTGATGGTCGACCAGACATTGTTGCCGATGTAAAGCCCTTCGTGTGACAGCGACTTCACGTTCTTCGAATCCACCGACAGTGAGCGCCGCTTCAGCTCCTCCCGACGCTCCACGGAGACGAAATCACCGATCGAGGAATAAGGAATGCCCATGATGTTGAGGACGTTCCTGTTCGACGCGATGCAGGCAGCACATGAGTCACGCCAGTTCTCGAGCGGAACGTTGTCCGTTACCTCCCGGCGAACGCACGCTACGTAGGGCGAATCGCAGATGATCGCATGAACGTTGTAACCGCGAAAACGCAAAGCCGCCGCAATGACTGTTTCGACGTGAAGGAGCACGTGCATGCCGCCCGGGACCCAGAACAGAACGGTCGGGGCGCCAGGCGAGGGTGTCGGAGCATGGTCGTAAAGCTGCTCCATCTTCCACCGCCGGTACTCATCGGTGTGCGGGAAGAGGCGCTGGGCAGGCGCCGGCATGCGGTTGATTGCATGCCATGCGACGGCTCTTACGGGTAAAGGAATTTTGTCGAGAAATCTCGGCACTAGCTGACTTTGCTTTTTATGAAGTGGCAAATCGGAGCGTCAACGCCGGTCCGCTGGCTCCCAGACAATTATCGACGCGGCAAGCAGAGGATTCGGGCCGAACGCAGCCTTTCGCTCGTCCAGAATTTTGACCGTTCCAGCCTCGCTCTGCTGGTGCAGAAGCGTCACCAGATTGGTGTTGTAATCGTTCACCTCAATATAGCGCTGCCTGAGGAGGCCTAATAGGGTGGACTCGTCGCAGTGCTCATGGCACGGCTCGATCAAAACGACTGTCTTTGGACGCAGTGCGGAGATACCCTCAACGAAGCTCTGCACGTGTCGCGGCTCATAGTGAGCCGCGTACGAAGTGTAGAGCAGCGCCCCCTCTGGAATCGGGGCGTGAGTGACCTCGCGCGCGAGCAGGTCGCAAAGTCCCGAGGTAACGCTGACCCCTTCGGCGAGGCTCATCCGGCCTATCAGCTCGGCGCCCGCGTCCGTCAGATCCAGGCCGTATGCAGGTACGCCCGCAAATTCAGGGCGTTTCGCGAGATCGACTATCACGCTCCCATACCCGGCCCCCAACTCGACTATGGCCGTCGGGTTCACCCACGGCTTCAGCGTCTCGGCGACGAAGTCACGATATCTGAGATGAGCGTCGCGCGCGGTCGTCTCAAAGAGATCGGCCCCATCCGAGAACAGCACCAGCTCGTCGCCGCCCTGCATGATGGCATCGAGATCTTTCAGCATTAACGGCCATGGACTCTCATCGACCTGGGTGAGAAGCCTGCCCCACTTCTCGTCCTGATACTCTCTCTGGACTTCTGAGCGATTCTTAAACCGCTGCTCCCATGGCTCGCTGCCAAGGAGCCTGGCGGGCCAGGGGGAGTAACGCGGCAGGTCGTCCAGCGTTGCCTTTCTCAGGCCGCGTTGTCCTCGGCCATTCTGCTGGCGTCGAGGGTCTCCGCGCCCTGGCCGGCGAGGCTGCCCGCCCCGCTGACGACTTTCTCGAGTGCCGCGACGACATCGTCGAGATCACCTCTCGCGATTTGAGCGTGACAGAAATTTCCAACCATCACGTCGGACTCCCACATCCTTTCTGCTACCGGGCAAATGCCGCGCTCATAGCTGACCTTTCCCTTGTAGCCTTCGTAAGTGAAGGGAAAGCCGCCGCTGCCGAATGCGACTCGCTGCTGATAGACGGGCATGAAGTAAAGCGGCGGAGCGTACCGCGTTGCCAGTGGAATCCCTTCTGCGCGAATTGCTTCGGCGAACTGCTCCCGCGATATGCCGACGACTTTGGCGTCGTAGCGAATCGCGTAGAGATAGTAACCATGCTTCACTCCCGGCTGCACGACGGGCGGCGTCAGGCCAGGAATTGCGGCAATCCGCTGTGACAGATAATCGGCGCACTCGATACGGGCGGAGAGAAGGCTATCCAACTTTAGTAGCTGAGTGCTACCAATTGCCGCTTCGATCTCTGTCATCCGATAATTGAAGCCGACCATGTTGACGAGTGAGACCGTTCCCTTTCCCTCGACGACGGCCTCGGCGTGATTGCGAATGAGCTGAAGTCTCTCGGCCAGCACGGCGTCATCGGTGACTGCGACGCCGCCTTCTCCGGTGTGGATTGTCTTGTGATAGTTGAGACTGAAGACGCCGATGTGCGCGAGCGTGCCGGCAAATCGGCCGTTGCGGGTAGCGCCCGGCGCCTGGGCCGCATCCTCGATGACGACGAGCCCGTGCTTCTCCGCAAGGGCCATGATCCCGTCCATCTCCGCCGGATGTCCGAGGATGTCGACGGCCACAATCGCGCGAGTCTCTCGCGTGATGCACGCTTCGATTGTCTTCGCAGTGATGTTGAACGTCTCGGGATCGATATCGGCGAATACGGGAATCGCGCCGTAAGCCAGGGCCGCCGTTGCCGAGGCCGTCATTGTGATCGGAGAGACTATCACCTCATCGCCCGGTCCGACTCCCGCTGCGCCGACCGCCGCACACAGGGCGGACGTGGCGGAATTCATCGTCACTGCATGCGCGACGTTGAAGTACTTCTGCCACTCCTCCTCCAGCTTACGGACGTGCGGGCCGCCGTAGAATTGGGGGGACCAGGTGCCGAGGAACCCGCTCAGGTTGCCCGAGTCGAGCACGCGCATGACGGCCTGCTTCTCTTCTTCGCCCAGTGTGCTGTAGACGGGGAAAGGGGAAGTTCTTATCGGGGAGCCGCCTTTAATCGCAAGCGTCATCGTGAGTCAAAGATGGTTTGGATAGTCGACGGCATAAAGGGGGAAGGCAAACAACCGAGTTTTGAGCAACCGACTGAGTAGGGAGACCACAGTCGTCGAGTTGACAGGTGATCAGCAGCGACGAGTAGCAAGTGACCAACTACACGAGTACACAGGGCTGATGCCGTTGACAAACTGTGGGCTGATGCCGTTGACAGACCGTTCGCTCGTTGTTGCTTATCACCTGTCTACTCGAGAACTGTTGTCTCCTTACTCAATCGGTTTCTGAGTACTCAATCGGTTTCTGAGTACTCAATCGGTTACTGAAACAACCCCTCCGTCAGGCGACCGCATCGCCGCATCCGCAATCCGAGCCGCCTCGACGCCATCTGCTGCCGTACAAAGAGGGTCTTTCCCTGTCTCGAGGCAATCGACAATGTCCTCCACCGCGTGCAGCATGAGATCTCGCCGATCCCCAAAATCCATCGGTACGCGCTGCAGCTCGACGTACCCCGCGTAACGCTCAGAAGGCATCGGCTTGTAGAGTTCGATCTCGAATCCCGAGTCAACAATTCGAACGCGGCCCTCGGTCCCGAAGAGCTCCATCTCGAAGACAGTGTACGCCGTGTGATCGCACGCGCGCAGAGTCGCCAGCACCCCCGACCTCAAGAAAAGCGCAACGTCAAGCGTTGGATCTTCACGCGTCTCGCCGATCATGTTGAGTCCCGAAACCATCCCGACTTCGCCGCAGAGATAGCGAAGCATGTCGAACCAGTGCGTCCCGTTGTGGAACGTGCCTTTGATGTACAGGCCGGTCACTGTCTGAAGCTTTCCGATGCCGCCTTCATCCAGAAACTTCCTGAGCGCGCGAAAGTTTTTTGCATACCGTCGCATATAGACCGTCGCCAGGATCACCTTCTTCGACGCCGCCAACTCCGCCATCATCTCAGACTCGGCCAGCGTCATCCCGAGCGGTTTCTCGCAAAGAATCGCCCGCGGGGGATTGGCGCTGTCGAGTACGGCTCGCAGAACCTCGCCATGAGTTGCCGTCGGCGTGCAGATGCTGACGATGTCGAGTTTCTCGCTTGCTATCAGGTCGCTGGCGTGCGCGTACATCCCCTCCGCTTTCCACAGCTGTGCTGCGGCGTCGAGCTTCGTCAGGTCCGAGTCGCAGAGAGCCACCAGTTCAGTCCTGGCGCAGCGGGTGTACGCCTCCGCATGCGTGAACACATCGCCCTTGAGAAAAGGATCGACGCTCAGCTCGCTGCCGATCTTTCCGCAGCCGATCACCGCCGCGCGATACACCTACCGCACCGCTTTCTGCTGCACGTGCTCGTTGATCGCCCGCATGTCAGGTCGCCTGCGAAGCAGCTCTATCACGTCGGAGAGAGAAAACGCCGGGTTCGACGGATACAGTTCTTCGTAGATCGCGGTTATCAACGTGAAGTCGTCTTCGGTGTCGACAGTCAAGCGGAGATCGTGAGCGTAATCGGGGAGCTGGGTCGCGACGTTGCGCCGGGTGTACTTCTCCGGGTGCTCCCAGAAATGCAGCGAGACATGCTCTCTGTCCGCCG
Source organism: Gemmatimonadaceae bacterium (assembly GCA_035525975.1). Classification (GTDB taxonomy): domain Bacteria; phylum Gemmatimonadota; class Gemmatimonadetes; order Gemmatimonadales; family Gemmatimonadaceae; genus UBA4720. Next base: position 3,318 of record DATLDF010000031.1, on the reverse strand, counting down.
GGTCGTTGGATATCATGGCGATCTCAGCAAGCGCGGCAGCCGAGAAGACGCGAACGTCGGTACCGCGTGGGGTGCTGTAAGGAAGAATGTTGCTGACAAAATCAGCTCCGCCCACCATGTAGTCGCCGACAACCTTGTCGATGAGGCCGGGCTCATGAAGCGGACAATCCCCCGTCACTTCGACAATTACGTCGGCTCTGTTTGCGTGCGCCGCACCGACGACTCGCGCCAGCACGTCGTCCTCGCTTCCCCGGAAGCAGAACACGCCGGTCTCGAAAGCGATTTCCTCGATTACGTCGTCCTCAGTGCCGGCTGGGCAAGCGATAACAATCGCATCCAGCGTTCGTGCGCGGCTCACGCGCTCGATCATCCGCGCCAGCATTGGGGAGCCCATGATCGGCTTCGTCACTTTTCCCGGCAGGCGCGACGACCGATACCTCGCTTCGATTATGCAGACCACGCGCGGTCGCTTGAGGTCGTTCATCCCTCCTCGATCTCCTTCTGAACGACATTCGCGTTGATCGCGGCAAGTTTTGGGTCTGATTCGACGAGTTTCACGACGTCGAGCCAGGTAAACTCGGGCTTGCCCTCCATCCGCTCGTATACAGACCGCACAAAGGCGAGATCTTCAGGCGTATCGATTGTCCATCTCCAGCCAGCCCTGTCTACATCGCTTGTGACGCTCAGCACCGTAAAGATCTCAGGCGTCTGGTACATGTACGCCGTCACGTGCGTGCGGTGATATGGCTTCTTCGCCCATTTGGCGGCGAGGTCCAGCGCATAGCGGCTGAAGACTTCCGTATCGAGCCCTCGCGGGAAGGACTGGGGGATCTTGTTGCTGGCGTAATCAACGGGCGGATCCGCTGCTTCGAACTGCTCGATGATGTCGTCGCTGACGCCGGGATCGATCAGCGGACAATCCGCCGTGATCCGAACGCACTGCTCGGCACTCATGGTGTCGGCTGCGCCCTTGAACCGGTCGAGGACGTCGTCCTCGCTTCCACGAAAACAGGGGACGCCAAGCCGCCGGCACTCGTCCTCGATTGCATCGTCGGTCTCGAGACTCGAAGTCGCCACAACCATGTCTTTCACTCGCTGCATGCGCCCGACCCTCTCGACTACCCGGCCGAGGACAGTCTTTCCGGCGAGGTCGAGAAGCACCTTTCCAGGGAGTCTCGTCGAGCCGACACGGGCTTGAATTATTGCGACGCTTCTCATTTGTTGACGAGTTGTTCGACAGCTTTGACGAGAGCCGGGAAGTTATTGTCCCAGTTTGCTTTAGCCATTGCTGTCTCGATATTAGTTGAGCTCATTCCCGCCGATTTGGAGGGGTCTTCGATCACGAGGCGCATCGCCTTTGACAGTGAGTCGGCGCTGCCCGGTTTAGCGAGTGCGCCATTCACTCCCTGCTCCACCCATTCGAGATTTCCGAAGCTCTCGCTCACGACAACCGGCAAACCTGTCGCCATGGCTTCGAGAAGCGATATCGACGTACCGTCGCTCAGGGCAGAGCTGACATAAGCGTCGGCCATTCTGAACCATTCGGGAAGGTCTGACTGTGGAACTCGTCCCGGCGCATGCACGAGATCGCGGATACCCAGCTCGTCAATCTGCGCACGAATCTGCGGTGCCAGCGAGCCGTCGCCCAGGAGAACGAGTCTTACGGAATCCCGTTCCTGGTGGAGCGCGGCAAAGGCGTCCAGGAGGACATCGATCGCATAGACGGGCTCCCATGTGCGGGTGGAGATGAAAACGGCGGCGTCCTGCCAGCCAAGATCGGCGCGGATGCCCAGGCTCGACGGGCCCGCATGATAACGGTCGAGATCGATTCCCCACGGGAACGTGACGATGTGATCATCGTCGGGACCGCCGTGTGCCTTCACTGCCTCGCGCACGGCTCTGCAGTCGCCGAACACGAGAGCCGACGCGCCGAGCGCCTCTCGCGTCGCCTTTTGACTCTCCAGCGACGCGTCGGCGTCAACAAGCAGGTCGGTGCCCCATGAGACGCTCACCAGCGGCACTGCACCTGCCTGCGCCGCGATGAGACTTCCATGTTGAATTGGCCCGGCGATAACCACATCGGGACGCATCTCGCGAAGCACGCCGCGAAGGTGCTCGACCCTCGATGCCATGTCTTCGGCGCTGTCCGGCCACTTGTTGTTTCCCCAGCTCATCTGCTTCACGCCGTCCGGTAACGGCCGCGAATCCAGTCGTTCGTCCATCATTGGAAGATGCGTGGGACTCCAGCCTGCCCTGGCGAAGGAGCCAAGGAAGCGGCGGTCGTGCGTTGTGTAGCCGCGGGATACGTAGAGAACGTTCAGCCGACGTCCGTCCACTTCGGGTAATCGCCCTGCGGGATGTCGCGGTGAAGCTTGCGTCCGACAACCTTGCCAAGCTCATACGGAAGAATCGAATCGGCCGGCGCGGGTCTCAGGGCTTCGAGGTCCGCTGCAGCCAGAGTTTCGCCGGCTTTCAGGTCGCGCGTCGCGCGAAGGCAGCGACGTTGAATGACGACAGTGTCGCGCTCGTTGGGCTCGATGATCTTGTTGCCGTCGCCCATCGCATACTCGAGCTCACGCGTGCGATCCACCATCTCGCGCCAGGCGGCGGGATCGAGAGAGAACGGGTGATCTGGTCCCTCTCGCTTCCGGTCGTCGGTAAAGTGCTTCTCTATTGCGCGCGCTCCGAGTGAAACGGCGCCGAGCACGGCCGAGTGGCCCGGTGTGTGATCGCTCAGGCCGAGCACGAGGTTCGGATACATGGACGCGAACGTGCGAAGGACGTTGAGCTTCACGAACCTGAAGTTCTCGAGCGAGCCGGTGTAATTCGTGTTGCACTGCATCAGGAGGAGCTGCGGATTGATCGCCAGGATTGCATCCACGGCACGCTGCACGTCACCGATGTCGGAGGCGCCGGTCGCGAGAAGAACCGGCTTTCCCTTTCTCGCAATATGCTCGAGCATCTCGATCCATGTGATATCGCCTGAACCAATCTTGAACGCCGGCACGTGCTCGTCGAGCATGTCCACTGCTTCGGTGTCGTAGGGAGACGAGAAAAAGTGGATCTTTGCTTCTTCGCACGCTTTGCGAAGAGTCTCGGTCCATTCCCACGGGACTGATGCGGACTGGTAGACCTCGAACACCGACTTCTTCCACTTGCTTTGATGCGAGAGCTGCGGGCCGGACTCGAATCCGCGCCTGCTGACAATTTTCGCGGCGCGGAAATGCTGGAACTTCGCGGCGTCAGCTCCCGCTTTCGCCGCGACGTGAATCAGCTCGACCGCGCGGTCCAGACTGCCGTCGTGGTTGGCTGCAATAT
>DATLDF010000061.1:0-33184 GCA_035525975.1 Gemmatimonadaceae bacterium | reverse complement strand
ACCTCGGACGGTGAGCAGATGCACTTGCCTGTGGGATCTCCCAGTCGCCCACAGGGACAGGGATTGCTTGCGCCGACGAGCGTAAATCGTGCAGGAAATGCCACAGACATCGTTGCTCGTGCTATGACCACCTTGCCGTCTTCCATTGGCTGCCTGAGTCCTTCGAGAACTGACCGCGGAAATTCAAGCATCTCGTCGAGGAATAGCACTCCGTTATGCGCGAGACTCACCTCTCCCGGGCGGGGCGTACCGCCGCCGCCAATCAGGCCGGCACTCGAGATCGAGTGATGCGGCGCGCGAAATGGTCGCGCGCCAGATGCTATTGCCTGATTAGTCAAAGTTCCGGCGACTGAGTGAATGGCAATCACTTCAAGAGATTCAGACTCGCTTAGCTCGGGGAGAATGCCGGGCAGACGTCGGGCGAGCATCGTCTTTCCGGCGCCTGGCGGTCCGATCATCAGGATGTTGTGCCCGCCGGCAGCCGCGACTTCGAGTGCTCTCTTCGCGCTCTCCTGACCGACAACATCGGAGAAGTCCATCGACTCGGTCGCAGCAGAGGGAGTGATTGACTCGGGGACCGAAATCGTCAGGCACTCATCGCGGAGCTCAGCTGTGAGAGTGCGGAAGTCGGGCGGCGCCGACAACCGAAGCGAGCTGACTCTCCCTGCCTCGGAAAGGTTCGCTCTTGGAAGCACGAGCTCTTTCACACATCCGCACGATTCAGCGCGTCTGGCAATCGAAAGGGCACCGCGAATGCTCCTGACTGTTCCGTCGAGGCCAAGCTCGCCGACAAAGAGCCTGCCTTCGACCACGGACGGCTCGAGCTGACCAGTCGCGACGAGAATTCCTATGGCGATTGGAAGGTCGAACGCCGTTCCCTCCTTTCGTACGTCGGCAGGCGCGAGGTTGATCGTGATTCGTCGCGGCGGAAGCTTGAATCCTGAATTGACCAGGGCCGCGCCGACGCGCTCCCGGCTCTCCTTTACTGCACCGATAGGCAATCCGACGATTGTCCACTGGGGTAGTCCTGCGGCGGCATCGACCTCGACGATGATGTCATACGCGTCGATTCCCATGAGCGCGGCAGAGCGGACGGCTGCAAGCATGCGACAACTTCACCGGCGGCTCTCCGGAGGCTGGCATCAAAGCCCCGCGTGTTTCATCTCATTCCCGCGGCGAGAAGGCTCACAAAAATGGAACGAACCCGAATGGTGCTCTGCGGCGTATAATATCCGCATGAGCCGGCTTGCCTGGTTCTCAAGTTGATCTTTGATCGAGGTACTCATAAATGAATAGAAAGATGCTTTCAGCCGCAGTAGTGCTTGCCGGCGGTGCAGCAATCGCCCTGGGAGCGCCGTCGTGCTCTGCGCAGACGCCAGCGCCCCGCGCGACTACCGCCGACGGCTATCGGCGGCCGAGCGACGCAGAGCTCAAGAAGAAGCTGACTCCGCTCCAGTTCGCCGTGACGCGGCGCGCTGACACAGAGACGCCGTTCCGTAATCAGTACTGGGACAATCACCAGGCCGGTATTTACGTGGACATCATCTCCGGCGAAGCGCTCTTCAGCTCGCTCGACAAGTACGAGTCAGGAACCGGGTGGCCAAGTTTCTATAAGCCGCTCGAATCGAGCAACCTGCGAACGAAGACCGACTACCTGCTCGGATATCCGCGCACAGAAGTGCGGTCGGCGCACGCCGACTCCCATCTGGGTCACCTGTTCGATGATGGTCCGAAGCCGACCGGCCTGCGCTACTGCATGAACTCGGCGGCGATGAGATTTGTCCCGGTTTCGCAGCTGGCGGCGCAGGGGTACAGCAAGTATCTGCCGTTGTTCAAGAAGTAACTGCGGCGAGTCACTTCGCCGCAGTCTGTAAGCGTGGGGCAGGAGCCCCACGCCTCCCGCAATTACAGGTGGTAGCTGTAGCGGACCACCTGAAGGTCGACGCGGACAGTGCGCGTCCCGTCCGCGGCGCTGTCAACCACGATCGAGCCAGGGGCATTGTCGAGTGCGCGGTACTCGTCGCCATTGAGGTTACCGGCCTGGAACCGTAGCGACGCCGTCATCGGGGGCGTGTCGTCCAGAATATCGAACCCTATGCGGTAGCTTCCTACCGCGAGCGGCTTGCCAAATGTGTTCCCCGAGAAAACCAGGTACAGGTTTGCCGCGCCGGCCTTATCTGACACGCCGCCATCTACCGACACCCAGCACCAGAATCCGTGGTAGTAGGTGTCAAATGTTGAAATAAACTTCTTGGGCTGGTCCCCCGAAAAGTTTCCCACCGAGCGGTAGACAGTATCCGGCGCGTTCACGGTACAGCCAGTAGCACCCGCAATTGTCGCGGTAATGTGGAATGTCTGCGGAGGAGCTGTCGGCTCCTTGGCGCATGCCGACGTGACCAGCGCGATGAAAGCCAGAGAAAGAAAAGGTCGCATTTATCGGAGTAATTGAAGACAAATAACTGACATCGTCACCAGGCCAAACGTAACGGGAAACAATGTTAGGTACACATCTGTTTAGACAAAGTTTCGAGCGGTCTTGAACGTGGACGGCACCAGGTCTCAACTGGAGTGGAAAGAAAAACGGGGCGCCCTTTCGGACGCCCCGTTTTCCTTTCTCGAGCAGCTACTGCCTACTCGTTGCCGGGCGGTACGACGATGGCGTCGGAGCCCACCGTCACGATGACGAAGTCATCGCGGCGGTTACGCTGCCAGCAGCTCTCATCGTGCTCGGTGCATACCGGGCGCTCCTCACCATAGGAGACCAGGTCGAAGCGGCCTTCATCAATGCCATGCTCAACGAGGTAACGCTTCGCGGAGGCGGCACGACGCTGACCGAGGGCCAGGTTGTACTCATCCGAGCCGCGCTCGTCTGCATTGCCTTCGATACGGATTCTCATGCCTGGGTTGGCCTTGAGCCACGGGAGCTTCTTGTCGAGTGTGGCAGCGGCGTCCGAGCGAATGTCAGACTTGTCGTAATCGAAGTAGATCGGGCCAGTGATCGCAGCCGTGTCAACCGAGACTACCACTACCGGTGCGACGCAAGCTGGATCGGACTGCTGGATGCCACCGAGACCCGGGTACGGGCACATTACCGCTGCTGGTGCTGGCGGCGGCGGCGGGGCCGGGGCTACGCACTGCGTGCTGGATGCCGGGATGTTCTCCAAGCCAGCGTACGTGCACATAGCTTCGCGGCGAGCGCCACCAACGAGGAGGCTCAAGCCAGCGCGGCCGATCAGGTTCAGGTTCTTCGTGTCCTTCATGTAGTCGGCGATACCGTCAACACGGAGGGCGACGCGGTTGGCAAGGCCGAAGCGAAGGCCAACATCACCGCTTACACCGTAGTTGAACTGGAACTGACGACCTGAGGGGACGACTTCAGCGCTGTAGTTCGAGCGGACGCCACCGGCGCCGATCAGGAACTGAACGCGGTTCGTAACTGGAACGTTGTAGAGCATGCGAAGCGCGAACGAAGAGTAGGTAACGTCATTCTTGTTGCCTGCTGCCGTCGTGACTTCACGCTCGCGATCGGGCGTGACCTGTCCGTCGCCTTCCAGCTCCCAATGCGGATCGGAGAGGAAAATACCAACGCGGCCGCCGTAGCCAATTCCGTCTTTCGGACGGCCTGGGGCATCGTCGTCAAAGTGCGTGTACTGGCCGAAAGCGCCGATTTCGAGCATGCCTGGAAGGGCCCACTCATCTGGTCCGAGTGTGTCCCACCACATGTACGGTGCCCAAGGAGCAAGGCTGGCGTTCGTGGCGTTGCCTGCGAATAGCGCGCCGATGTTCGGACGGAACTCGAGTCCGGCCTGAGCGCGGAGGTTCGTGTGTCCATCGTACTTCAAGCCGCTCGTGCCGCCGACGACTCCGCCGTTCGGCATGTAGTCGACGATACCGTCAACGCGAAGCGAGACGGGGCCCATTCCAACGGAGAAACCGACGTCGCCTTCAACACCGTAGTTATATCCACGGCTGTTCTGACGCTTGACGATCAGTTCCTGTGCTGTCGGCTCATCCGGCTCGAAGCCGGCATAGGACGTGAGAACACCACCGGCGCCGACATGGAACGCGGCGAGACCGGCGATTGGGAAGCTGTAACGCACGCGAGCCGATACTGGACCATACCAGATCTTTCCGGTCTGGCCAGCTGCCTTCTGTTCCGGCTTGTTGAAGGAATCTTCCCACTCAAGATTCCAGTTCGGTGCGAAATAGGCGCCAACGCGTCCGCCAACGCCGAAAACATTATCCAGTTTCAGTGCGTCGTCGAACTTGGTGTACTGCCCAAAGCCGCCCAGCAACAGCGTGCCCGGCTCTTGTGCAGCGGCCGTTCCGCCGAAGAGCAAGGCCGTCATAGCACAGACGGTCCAACGTCTTCTTAACATGATGAATTACCTCTTTCTGATGGTGGATACAGCTACTACAACCGGGACATCGTTATCGCGATTGCCGTTAGGCAGGATGTATGCCGGTAGACAAAATAGGCCCCCGTGAGAACCCAACCGTCCGCCGGAAAACTTAGCGAGCTTTTCTCGACGCGCCAGCCAACCCCCGCTGAATATCACGGTCTCTGGCTTCGATTTGAAGGCGTTACAAACATATGTCAGCCATTGCGTTGAGTAATCCGCAAATCCTGTCCTACCAGTAGCCGACCATCCGGCTTGCAATTTCGGAGCCACCAAAAGCACAACTCAGAGCCTGCTGAGACTCCCAAATCTCTCAGACTTTGGAACGTCCCGAGTTCCTTCTCCACCATGCAGCCCTCTCCCGTCGACGCGCCGCGCGCACTGCGCTCTTCCAGGCATCCTTCATCCCCGCAGCATCAGCGAAGCGATCGTCGGCATTCAGCATCATCGCCTTCTTCAGCCACTCACCAATACTCGGCGAAAACACACTCGCGTCGAATTTTCCACTCATTTGCCGCGCGATTATCGTTTCCGGATCTCCATCACCAAATGGAGGCTGGCCACTGAGTGCGAAAGCGACAATCGCAGCGAGCGCGAAGTAATCGACTGACGCGCCCTGTGGCTCCCCAAGGAGTTGCTCAGGCGCCGCGAACGCCGGCGTGCCTGTCGTGCCAACGGTGTCCTCGCCGGTCGCATTCGCAATTCCGAAGTCAGTCATTCTCCATCGCCCATAACGATCGATGAGGATATTCTCCGGCTTCAAATCGCGATGAACGATTCCAACGCCATGAGCTGCCGCAAGTCCCTCGAGCAGCTGTTCGATGTGCGGCGCGATTTCATCGAGTGACCGCGGGCCGCTTCGCGCAACGAGATTGGCGATCGAGCCTTCGTCAGCAAGCTCCATCGTGTACCACGACAAGTCATCCCGGCTGTCCCAATCGTAAATCGGTACGATCGACGGATGCGCGAGCTGGGCGGCGAGCTTCGCTTCACTCCAGAATGCGTTCACTGCTTTCGCATCTGCAGCCACATGCGGATGCAGAACTTTCAGTGCCACCTCCCGTTCCAGAGACAGATCCCGAGCGCGCCACACCCGGCCAAAACTCCCGGATCCCAGTGGCGACAGCAACTCGTAATCATCGCCGAGCGCCCAGCGGACGCGCGTCTCGTGCGATTCGCCTTGCGATTCGGAATGCTCCGACAACGGAACGAGTGTAGCGCTGCGGTTTGCGTACCCTCTGTCTCCCGCGCGAAGCATTGCCGCCGTGGTCGGATATCGATCCTGCGGATTCGCTGACAGCGCGCGGTCGATCGCGGTCGCGACCGATGCGGGAGTCTCAGGCCTTATCAATCGCACCGGAGGAATGTCCTGCGACGGAGGCTCTTCTCCGGTCAGCGCTGCAAAGCAAATCGACGCGAGCTGCCATTGGTCGCTCGCAGGAGTCGGAAGCCACAGATCATTTGCCCACTCCGGTGGACGCGTGGTCGGCGGACGCTCCGATGCCGCAACGCTTCCCGGCAGGAGCGGTCGCATCCCGGCTGGAATCTCCTCACGCGGGATCGCCCACTGCCACTCGAGCATCCACAGTCGCCCCGTGGGCGCGACCCACACTGTGTCCTGCGTCAACGCTCCATGCGTTGTTCCGTTGTCGTGCAGGGAAGACAAGCTTGACGCGACGCCACGCAGTATCTGGAGCACGTACGGAATTTCCGCTCGTCCCAGTCGATTGAGGTGAGCACGGACAGTCTCGCCCGTGATCCAGCGTCTCAGGTAACCGGGGCCTCGCTTTGGCTCCGTCTGAGCATGCCAGAAGTGATAGGTCGTGGGGATCGTCGGATGACCGCGGTGTGCAAGATTTTTCGCCTCGGAAAAGATCCACTTCTGATGCGCTGGATCCGGCGCAGTCACAAGCGACAGAGATCGGCCGAGCCCGTCGGTAACCTGCTGATAGTGACGCTGGTCGCCGAAGAGGCCTTCACTTCCCCACGCCCATCCCGGCGGCAGCTGCCAATTGGCAATGTGGGGCGGCAGTCCCGCTGCCTTCCTCGCCTCGACAGGCGTGCGACGCGGCGGGTTCACGGCGCTGCCGCCTGCATCGTTATCGACACTCTCGCTCCACGTCCTTCGACACTCTCGAGATCGATCGTCCCGCCCCACGATTCGAGAAGCCGGCGGCTGATTGCGAGTCCGAGTCCGCTTCCGGTCGTTCGCGTCGAGAAGTGAGGCTCGAAGACTCTGTTCAAGGCAGCCGACGGAATTCCCGCTCCATCATCGGACACGGTGACGGTCACGACTTTCTCATCGCGTGCGAGCCTGACACGCACCGTTCTTGCTCGCGCCAGTCGTGCATTCTCGAACACATTCAACAGAACGTCACGCAGCTCGTCGTTGCGCGCGCGCGCGAATACTGCGCCCTCGGCGCCTTCGAGAATCCATGAAACCCCGCTAATTCCAATTTTCTCCAGTCCAACCACGTCGCGTATGATGGCTGCAGCGTCAATCTCCTCAGCAGGCGGAAGATCAGCGGGCGCGCTCCCATAACGACTGAACGCCCGGGCAATTTCGTCGAGGTGGTCAATTTCTGAAAGAATGCGCGTCACGTTTTCGTTCAGGACTTTGTCGAAGTCAACGCGCGGGTCGCTCCTCGCCCGGCGCAGATGCTGAACACCAAGTCGAATTGGCGTAAGCGGATTCTTGATCTCGTGCGCTACCTGCCGGGCCATTTCACCCCACGCCAGCACGCGCTCAGCTCTCGACACTTCGATTCTGCTCAGCTCGAGATCGCGCGCAAGGATGCGCGCGGCAACACCGCTCAACCAGAACGCTGCCAGGGCGCCTAGTGCAGTCGCAAAAAGAACGAGGAGCGTGAGATCGCGTCGCCGCCGGTCGAGTACGAGCTCGTCACTTCGCGCCGGCGCGGATAGAACAAAGCGCTGTCCGGTTACACCTGTTGTCGCGCGGTAACCCCAGAACACATTGGTCTTCGCCATTGTCTGCTGCCAGCTCGCTGTAAGCTCTCCGCCGGTGGCAAGACTCATTTGCACAGCCGAAGGAAGCGCGCGGCCACCTGGGGCAATCATGGTGTAGAGGGTGTCGCTGCTTCCCACCAGCATGCCGCTGGAATACAGGAATAATGGAGTGTCGTCACTGACGGATTGCGCGTCACTGTCCCCTCTATCGCCGGCAACGCGATGAAGAGTTTCGTAAACCAGAAGCTCGCGCACTCCGCGATCGTCGCCGCGCAATCGCTGATACGACCATGTAGCAAATGCGACAGCCGGAACAATGAAAAAGAGAAAGAGTGCAAGGCTGAGACGTCCGCGATAGCTGCGTAGCCAGCGTGAGGTCCGGCGCCTCACCCATCGCCAGAAGCCGCCTTCCGCCATCGCGCCGAGTGCCCAGAGAAGGCCGGCGATGGCGACGTCGAGTGTCACCACGAGCCATCCTCTCACGAAGCGCGTCTCCCTTGAACGCAAATCGACTTCGACGTGCGCGCGGGCTTCACCGCGCGACGTCGCGATCAGCTCGTCACCGTGCCATTCGTCAGCGTTCTTGCGCCACACGAGACGGCCCGGCTTGATGCCGGGAATCTGAGCGACGTCAGCCAGTGTAAGCGTATATGGAGGCTCAGCCTGTGACGGCATGTCGAGACCGAGTAATGCGAGGTAGGGATTCTGCTCGATCAGCCTGGTGCGAGGCGAGACGACAACTGATGTAGCTCCACCTCCGCGATGCGGAACAGCGAGCATCACTTCACGACCAGCCGGACCAGGGACCTGTCTGATGATCGGCTTTCCCGTTGTCGCCGCAACGGTAACAGCCAGACTCAATGCTGCTGAATCGTATGGCAGCGACGCGAGATCCAGCCGCGATTCCTGTAGCCGATCCTTCGACCAGCTGCCGAGTGAAACCTGGAGATCCGCTGCGGCTAGATCCGACTTCACGTATCGCTTGAGCAGATCGGCACGCGTTCCCGGCGAATCGTACTCGAGGAACTGAAACGCGAATCGCTCGAGCAGCGTCGCCGCATCACCGTCGGGAACCTGGAGTGACGCAACATCCCGCTCTGCGAGCTCGCGCCGCTGGTCGGTGGTTGTCTGCCAGACAACAAACGCGGTCAGAGTCGCGGCGACCGTGGCAAGCAGCGCCGCAGTTTTCATCCTGGGAGCGCCTTTCGAGTCTCCTCCGAGGCCGATGAGCCAGGCGGCAGTGAGCCAGCAGGCAAACAGGATCAGGAACAGCGGCACTTCCCAGGACAACCATAATGAAATCGACGATCCCGACCGCGGAAGCGAGATTCCCGACGCTCCAAGCAGGAGCGTCGCGACACCAACCCCAGCCGCAACAAGGGCAGCCGCCCACGCCAGTGGCCTGGCGATCCGGCGATGCGGGGCACGAACAATCGCGAAGACGGCGAGCAGAACCAGCGCCGCCGAAATCCCCAGGACGCCTGCATTGGCGGTGAACGGGCCGCCACCCGGGATATAGTAGTAAGCCGGGTCGAAGGCCCGGAAGTAATTGGAGAAGTTGTTCCATGGAACCAGGGCGATCGCCACGAGGGCGATCACCACGGCTACGACCCGGAACCCCAGAGCGCGCCGGTCGGTCCATGCGAAACCGAGCATCAGGAGGACGGCGACGGCGAAAAGGATGATCCCGCGGGCGCGGGCCCTCGTGGTCGCCGCATAGCTGACCAGCCCGGGCGAAACTGGTGTCGCGTCGATCCGCATCAGCGGCGTGCCCGCGGCCGAGCGAATCAGCTCTCCGGTTGAATCCGCAGGAAGCCCGAAGCGAAATGACTCGACGAGCTTAGTGCCCGATATCTGGTCATCCAGGGCCCTGGCGATGCGATTGGCCGGGGCCTCGGCATGAATGAGGGCCAAGGCGACGGCTCGTCTGGAGCCGCGCGTGGCTGAGACCTGGAGTACCGTATAGAAGGGCGTCGATACTACGCCGGTGCCGTCAGCGGATTCAATGAGTTGCGTTCGGAGCTGGCCGCTCCAGGCAACTGGAATCCGCTGCTCCATCAGGACGATCCCGCTTTCGCGCCCTACTGGGATCTTTTTCAGGTACTCGAACGCCTCTTCCCGGCCGACGGGCGCACCGAGAGCTTTGACGGTGGCGGCTGATAGTCTACCTTCTGCCGCAGAGACCTCCTGCCTGATTTCGCGGAGGGCGGCGAGGCGCCGGACTTCGGGATCGTCATGCGCTCCAAAACCCTCAGAGAAACCGCTGGCGCCCGACGTATCGCTATCGTAAGGTAGAAGCGGGTTTCGGAGCCACCACGCGAGCAGAATGATCGCGATGCCTGTCGCGACCAGTGTCAGGTGAGGTGCCCATCGACCCTTCAGTACCCTAATGGCCGCTCCCCGCGCATGAATCGCACATCACCGCTCCAATCTCGCGCTGTAGACGACGCTCTGTCGCCGGCACCCGCGCCGCACGCCCCAATTGTTCCGCTTCCGCACAACAAGCCGCTTCGCATCAAGGAGCTTCTCCCGATGCAGATCGAGGCCGTTATTGCGGGCGACGCGCGGCTCATCATTCCTGTCGGAACCTGCGAGCAGCATGGACCTCACCTGCCCCTCGGCACGGCGACGATTATCGCGGAGCGACTGGCCGATGACCTGTCGGCGGAGTACGGAGTGTTGAGGGCGCCAACTGTGGAATATGGCGTGAACGTCGACACCGAGCGCGGCTTCATCGGCAACGCATCGGTGAGAAAAAAGACATTGCATCGATCTCTCAACGATCTTCTCGATTCATGGGAAGCGACGGGGTTCAAGGAGTTCATACTCCTCACGGCGCACGGGCACGATCCACACCAGGAAGCGCTCGCCACTGTGGTGACGGCCGCAGCGCGAGTCAGGGTGGTAGACATCTTCGGAATCAATCTTTCGGAGCTGCTCGAAGGCCAGACAGAGGCGATGCACGGCGATGAAGTCGATACGTCGATCATGCTTTACCTGGCACCCGAAATGGTTCACATGGAACTTGCCCGCGACTATATGATGTCGCGCGAGGAGCTTCGGCGTTACCGCCGCGGGACGCTGAAGGTTCCAGGAAACAGCGCCGGTTCCATAGGTCGACCGTCACTGGCAAGCGCACAAAAAGGCCAGATCCTCTATGAAAGAATCAGGTCGCGCATCAGCGACAGAATTTTTCTCGCGCCGGCGATTGCCTGATGAAAACACCCCTGAAACCCGTTCTCCTGCGCAACCGTACGGCAAGCTGACTCTACCCTGCACCCAACAATGCAAATGCGTTTGCTCCTCATATTGGCTCTTGCCCTTCCCGGACTCGCCTCGGCTCAGGTAACTGCGTCCGCTCAATCCAGTGCTCCAGCGACTCTCTCGCTCGGGGACGCGCTCAATCTGGCGGTACGAAACAATCCGGGCCATCTGGCTACGGTCAACAACCGCAGAACCGCTGACGCTGCTGTGAGAGCGGCAAGCGGCCAGCTTCTTCCAAACGCAGACGCCAGCTTGAGCGCTTCGCGGCAGCAGGGCGGGCGTCAAATTTTCGGCGGTACAAGCCTCGGAGCAAGTTCCGACGTCAACCAGTCGCAGTACTCCATTGGTATCGGATATCGGATCAACCGGGCGACTTTCATCACGCCGCGACTCCAGCGCGCGAGTCGCAACGCGGTGGAGGCGGACATTACCGGCAGCGCTCAGAAGCTGCGCGCGAATGTAACGCAACAGTACCTCGCTGTATTGCAGGCGCAGGATAGAGCGTCGCTGCAGGACACACTTCTTATCGCTGCGCAGAGCCAGCTCGTTCTTGCAAAGGCGCGGGCCCTCGTTGGGTCAGGCACACAGCTGGACGTAAGCAGCGCGGAGGTCTCCGTCGGGCAGCAGCAGGTGCAAGTGATTCAGGCGCGCAATCTTATCGAGATCGAAAAGCTGCGCCTCTTCCTGTACATGGGAGTGGAACAGCCGTCGGATGTCGTACTCACCACAAAATTCGGGGCGTTCGCAGAGCCGCCGGCGCTCGACGCGCTGGTCGCATCGGCACGCGCGAACAATCCGACGATACTTGCTTACAGATCCAGGGAGAAAGTCGCGGATCTGAACGTCAGGCGAAGTCGGAGTGAGTACTCGCCGACGCTGAACGTCAGCACCGGAATCTCCGGTTACACGTATTCGTATGCGAATTCGGATTTCCTCACGCAGCAAGCGGCCGCGGCAAGCGCTCAGTCGCAGGCCTCCTGCATCAGGACGGAAGAAGTGCGCGCTGCACTCAAGCTTTCCAATGAGCTTGCAGCCTGTCAGGCAATCACGTTTACCGACGCACAGGCCTCGGCTCTGCGCAGCAGCAATCGCCAGTTCCCGTTCAACTTCCAGAATTCGCCGAAGTCAATCACTGCCAGCATCTCGCTGCCGCTTTTTGACGGCTTCGCACGTGAGCAGCGGGTGCAGGAAGCGATTGCATCGAGCGATGATGCGCGGTTCAATGTTCGTGCGGCCGAGCTTTCTCTGGTAGCGGACGTCACGGGCGCCTACCTCACGCTCCAGGCAGCCGCCAAGACTGCAACGCTTCAGGAGCAGAACTCAGCCAAGGCGAAGCTCGAGCTGAAGTTCACGCAGGACCGGTATCGCACCGGCTCGGTTACACTCGTTGACTTGACTACTTCGCGCGCAGCTTATGAGCGCGCAGAAAGTGACCGCATCAACGCGATTTACGATTACCACAAGGCGTACGCCGCGCTCGAAAGCGCCGTCGGCCGTCCACTCAGATAACGGAATACACAAATGTCAAAGCGGACCAAGTGGGGAGTAGGCGGTGGAATTCTTCTGGCGATCGTGCTGATCGGCGGATTGAGCGCAATGAAGGGGCGGAACAAGGCGACTGAAGTTCGCATGGAGCAGGTCGAGAAGCGGGACCTTGTGGCTTCGGTTACGGCGAGCGGACAGGTTCAGCCGCACACGAAGGTTGACCTGGCGTCGGACATCACCGGGCGCATCGTGCGGCTTGTCGTCAAGGAAGGCGACAACGTGACCAAGGGTCAGTTTCTTCTGGAGATCGACCCCTCGCAGTACCGTGCATCGGCAGAGCGCGCGGCAGCCGCAGTTGCGAGCGCCCGCTCACAGGCGGCGACTGCAACGCCGACGCTGACCCAGGCACGTAGAAACTACGCTCGCCTGCTCGCGCTCAAGAAAGAGAACCCGACTCTCGTCTCGGACGAGCAGGTCGAGCAGCTCAAGACGCAGGTTGATGTTGCACAGGCTCAGCTCGAAAGCGCACGGAATGGCATCGCTCAGGCATCGGCTTCGTTGCGCGATGCGCAGAGCCAGCTTGGCAAGACGTCGATCTTCGCTCCGATGACGGGAAAGGTCACCCGTCTCAACGTTCGTGAGGGAGAGACGGCAATCATGGGAACGCTCAACAAGGATGCCGCAACGCTGTTGACGATCAGCGACATGAGCGTGCTCGAGACCAAGGTGAAGGTCGACGAGACCGACGTGTCCCGCATAACGCTCGGCGACTCGACGGTGATTCAGATCGACGCGTTCCCGGATACGACGTTTGTTGGCCGCGTTTCGGAGATCTCGAACAGCTCCCTGAAGGCGGGTGCCTCGGGCTCGACCAATCCTGCCGATCAGGCGATCAACTACGAAGTGACAATAACTCTCGTCAATGCTCCAATCACCACGCGTCCCGATTTTTCCGCCACCGCGAAGATCATCACTGACACGCGCAAGAATGTTCTATCGATTCCGATCATTGCTCTTACCGTTCGTGAGGATTCAGTGAAGCAGGACAGCGGCGGAGTTACGCTCGCCAAGGCAGCTCCGACGAAACAGGTTGGCAAGCGAGATGTCGAGGGTGTCTTCGTCGTCGGCACGGACAACAAAGTGAAGTTCAAGCCCGTAAAGGTTGGTATAGCCGGCGAGAAGTACTTCGAGGTGGTGAGCGGCCTCAAGGAAAACGAAAAGATTGTCGGCGGAACCTACCAGGCGATTCGTGAGCTCAAGGACGACAGCCGCGTCAAAGCCATGAAGGCCGACGACAAGAAGAAGCCCGAGGGGGCCAAATCGTAATGGCAACAATTGAAGAAGCACCGATGAGCCACACTGCCGAGCGTGCTGTGGTGACACAGCAGGCCGGCAAGGCGCCTGACAGGGACTGGGTCATTGTTACACGTGGGTTGAAACGCGAGTACGACATGGGCGGCGAAATAGTTCGCGCGCTCCGTGGCGTGGACGTGGCCATCCGGCGCAACGAGTACGTCGCGATCATGGGTCCTTCGGGATCGGGAAAGTCGACGCTGATGAATCTCATCGGCTGCCTCGATACACCGGATGCCGGCGAATACTGGCTGAGCGGTGATCTTGTCTCATCGATGGCCGATGACGAGCTGGCGCGCGTTCGCAACCGCGAAATTGGTTTCGTTTTCCAGACATTCAACCTGCTCCCGCGTGCTTCGGCTCTCCATAACGTCGAGCTTCCGCTGGTATATGCCGGAGTTCCGTCCGACGAGCGCCGCAAGCGCGCCATCGCGGCGCTCGAGCGAGTGCAGCTCGGGAACCGCATCACGCACCGTCCAAACGAGCTTTCCGGCGGCCAGCGCCAACGCGTTGCAATCGCACGTGCGCTGGTAAACGAGCCCTCAATTCTTCTCGCTGATGAGCCGACGGGCAACCTCGACTCGACGACATCCGAAGAAATCATGCGCGTGTTCGAGGATCTTGCGAGCTCGGGCCAGACGGTCATCATGGTAACGCACGAGCCCGACATCGCAGCGCACGCCAGGCGTGTGATTGTCCTGCGCGATGGAATGATCGAGAGCGACGACCGGCGCGAGAAGTTCGCCGAGAAGATGCAGATCGCGGGTCCGTCAGTCGTTCACAAGTAAGTAATGCCCTTCTTTGATGCGGTGCGGCTGGCTCTCGCCCAGATCCGCGTGCAGAAACTCAAGAGCTTCTTCACGCTGCTGGGGGTTGTGATCGGGGTCATGTTCCTCATTGCCGTCGTTTCCATCGTCGAAGGCATGAGCAGCTACATGGAGCACGATTTCGTGGGGAAGCTGGTTGGCGTTAATACACTGACGCTTGCGAGGAATCCGGAGATCGGCGGCGACATGACCGAGGAACAATGGCGCGCGATGCAGCGCTGGCCCCGCGTGAAGATCACCGATGTCGCGCCTGTAGTTGCTGCGCTGCCGCCCGGCACCCTCTGGTCGGCAGAGGGTTACGACAACGTCATGATGTCGTCGCAGTGGGCCAGGCCCACAAACCTCCAGGCAAGCGCGGTTGAAGGCGACTATTTCAAGATTCGCGAAATGAAGATCGAACGCGGCCGCGTCCTCACTACTCAGGAGATGGGGCTGGGCACACCAGTCGTCGTAATTGGCCAGGAAATCGCGAACCGGTTTTTCCCGAAGCTTGACCCTCTCGGCCGTCAGTTGAAGGTCGCAGGCCTTCTCTACACCGTCGTGGGCGTTGCGGAATCGCAAGGAAGCATTTTCGGGCTGTCGTTGGATCGCTTTGTGATTGCGCCGTACCGGTCACCACTGCGCCACGCAGTAAATCGCCCCCTCGTCATCGATGGGCTGAAGATCAAGGCGACCGGTGACGCAGACATGATGGAAATTCAGGAGACCGTCAGGCAGGTGATGCGCGGCCGCCGGCATTTGCGCCCGTCCCAGGCAGACAACTTCTCTATCGAGACTTCCGAATCCGCGCTGTCATTCTGGACCCAGATCAAGAGCAAGATTCAAATTGCAGGAGTAATTCTCCCTGCGATTGGCCTGATCGTCGGGGCAATCGTCATCATGAACATCATGCTCGTGGCTGTTGCAGAGCGCACTCGCGAGATCGGAATTCGAAAGGCGCTGGGCGCCAAGCGTCGCGATATCATGTCGCAGTTCCTTGTGGAAGCGGCAACTCTAAGCACGGTCGGCGCCATGATCGGAATTGTATTGGGAATTCTTCTGGCGCAGTTCATCGCGGCAGTGTCTCCTCTTCCCGCCACGGTTGCGCCCTGGTCGATTGTCGCGGGCGTGCTCGTGGGAGCTGGAGTCGGAATCATTTCCGGGATTTACCCTGCAAGCCGGGCGTCACGACTGGATCCGATCGCAGCATTGAGGGCCGAGTAAATGTTGTCGTCGTGGGTTTACAACATCTCTGAAGGGATCAAGATCGCGTTCTCGGCACTTGTCGAAAACAAGGTGCGCGCCGCACTGACGATTCTTGGTGTTGCAGTCGGCGTGTTCGTTGTCGTTACGCTGTCCGCCGCGGTGCATGGAATCAACGAGAGTGTCGCGAAGGATCTCGAGTCAGCTGGACCGACCAGCTTTTACATGTACAGAAGGCCGGTGGGTTTCACCCAGATCTGCGACGGAACGGACGAAACATGTGCATGGCGCCGTAATCCGCCGATTACACTCACCGAGGCTAACAGGATCTCAAAGCTGGCCGAAATTGCAGCTGTGACCAGTCACCTTGGTGTCGGTGGCAAATACAAGTACAAGGACAAGGAAGTCAACCAGGGCGGCCTCGACGGTTACAGTGCCGGCTGGCTGGATGCCGACGGCGGAGATATCACCGACGGGCGGGACTTTACATACGCTGAAGCCCTGACCGGCGCAAACGTCGTCGTCATCAATGACGAGATGGCCAAGCGGCTTTTCGGCGAGTCGGATCCGCTCGAGAAGACGATCGAAATTGAAGGGCGTCCGTTCAAGGTAATCGGACTCTACCACAACATCGGCAGCTTTCTTGGCAAACCGTCGTCGTCGGCCGGCAATGGTCCAAAGGCATTTATTCCGCTGGAGGCTGGCAAGCGGCAGCTCGGATTTCAGCTGCGCAGGCTCGATCTGATCATCAAGCCCGCGCCTGGCGTCCCGAGGGATGAGGCGATCGATGCAGTCACGGCGGTAATGCGTGGAACACGCGGACTGAGGCCAAGCGCGCCGGACAATTTTTCGATCGTTACATCGGATGGCCTGATGGCCATCTACAATGGTTTCTTCGGCGTGTTCTTCATCATCATGATCGCGCTGTCGGCGGTTGGCCTGATGGTCGGCGGAGTCGGCGTTATAGCAATCATGATGATCAGCGTCACTGAGCGAACGCGGGAAATTGGTGTCCGGAAGGCCCTTGGCGCGACGCGAAAGACAATCCTGTGGCAGTTTCTCGTGGAGGCCGCTACGTTGACCTGCATCGGTGCGTCAATCGGCCTGGTTGCGGGCACGGCTGTCGCCTTTCTGGTCAACAAATTCACGCCGGTTCCGGCGTCTACGCCGCCCCTGGCAATCGCGGCGGCACTTGGAGTCAGCGCTGTTACAGGCATCGTCTTCGGAATGTTGCCGGCCGCGCGCGCTTCCCGTCTCGATCCCGTGGAAGCCCTGCGCTACGAGTGAGCCCGTGACGTCCGCGACATGACGTTCGCGGACGTCGTCTTGACTGCACTCCAGCAGCTCAGGGAAAACAAGCTCCGGTCGTTCTTTACCCTGCTTGGGATCATCGTGTCCGTGACGTTCCTCGTTGCGGTCGTCGCGATCATCCAGGGAATGAACGCCTACGTGTCGGAGAATCTCGCGAGCGCGCTCATCGGCGCCAATACGTTTCAGGTTCGCCGATCGCCGATTCAGATCGGATTGTTCGACGACGAGCAGTACCGGCGGATTGCCAAGCGTCCGATCCTTACGGAGGGCGACGCCGAGGCCGTTGCAGCCGCCGTTCCCCAGGCTGTCGCTGTGAGCATCCAGTCCGGCTTCCCCACTCCGGCCGCAGACATTCAATACGGCACGAACACGCTTGGCGACGTGCTCGTGTTTGGGGTCACCGCACCGTTTCAGGTTGTGCAGGACTATGCATTCGACAAGGGTCGCCCGCTGAGCGATGTCGACGTTCTGGAGAAGCGTCATGATGCCGTGATCGGCGCCGACGTTGCGGAGAAGCTTTTTGAGAACGTCGATCCGGTTGGAAAAGACATTCGCATTCTCGGCCGACACTTCAACATCGTCGGCGTCGTCGCGAAAAAGGGGAACGTCCTCGGCCAGTCGTTCGATGGCTTTGTGTTGTTGCCGCTGACGACTTTCGAGTCTCTATACGGCAGGCGCAAAACTACAACAGTTTCCGTGAAGATGGCTCGGCCTGAAGACGTCGCGACCGGCATGGCCGCGGCAGAAGGAGCCATGCGCGAAGCACATCACCTTCGGCCAGGCGAAGAGAGCGACTTCAGTGTCGAGACGGCCGATGCACTCATCGACTTCTGGAAGAGTCTCACGAAAATACTTTTCGCGGTAATTCCCGCAATCGTCGCGATTGGCATCGTCGTCGGCGGAATCGTGATCATGAACATCATGTTGATGTCCGTCAGCGAGCGCACGCGTGAAATCGGAGTCCGCAAAGCGCTCGGCGCGCGATCGAGTGACATCAGGCGGCAGTTCCTTGCCGAAGCAATCGTCCTTGCGACCGCCGGAGGCCTCACCGGCGTCGCCGTCGGCTGGATGATGGCTTTCATGATCTCCTCCGTTTCGCCGCTCCCGGCGCGCGTAACGCCCTGGTCTGTCGGAGTTGCCCTGCTGCTGGGCGCGGGAGTGGGAGTAATCTTCGGTGTCTACCCGGCGTCGCGGGCAGCTCAGCTCGACCCCATCGCAGCGTTGAGGCAGGAATAAATGCTCGCTGAACAAATCAGGAGCAATATCGTTGTTGCAATCGACACCCTCAGGGCAAATAAGCTCAGGTCCGGCCTGACAATTCTTGGCGTCGTGATCGGCGTGTCGACGGTGATGATGATGGCAGCGATCGTTCAAGGGATCAAAGAGCAGATCGTTAGAACGATCGAGATCGCCGGGCCCACGACGTTTTACGTCATCAAGGCCAACTCGAGCACGCCCGTAAATCCCGATCGTCTTCCAAAATGGATCCGCATTCGTCCGAACCTGAGTGACGCAGAAGCGCGGCGAATTGCGCTGCTTCCCGAGATCGGATATGCGGCGATCTGGGGACAGACTGTGGGCCGACTCGAGTATAAGGGCCAGAGAACCCAAAACCTGTCCATCAACGGTGCTGACGATCGCTTCATCGAGATTCAGGGCGGCGATCTCGTCCAGGGCCGGTGGTTTACGCGGCCGGAAGTGATCAGCGGTGCGCCGGTTGTGGTTCTCGAAGAGAACGCGGCGCGAAAGATCTTTGGCGCCGAGAGCATGGTAGACAAGCAGGTGAAAGTCGCCGGCATTCCGATGACAGTGATCGGCATCTATCAGAAGGCCGGAAACATTTTCGAGCCGCCCGGCCAGGCCATCGGCGTGATCATGCCCTACCTGACGCTCGACCATCAGTTCACGCTGGACAAGACGAATGCTGTTTTCATTCCGGTAAAGCCGAGAAAGGGAGTATTGGCGGAGGATGCACAGGAGGCTGTGACGATAGCGTTGCGTGAGATGCGCGGTTTGCGGCCGGCTGAAGGCAACACGTTCGACCTCATCACGCAGGACGAGATTCTCGACACATTCAACAAGATCACTGGAGTTTTCTTTCTAGTGATGATCGTGCTGTCGAGCGTCGGCTTGATGGTGGGCGGAATCGGAGTCATGGCGATCATGATGGTTTCGGTTACCAATCGCACCCGGGAGATCGGCATTCGCAAGGCAGTTGGAGCAACCCAGCGCGAGATCCTGCTTCAGTTCCTGGTCGAAGCAGCGACGCTGACAGGAATTGGGGGAATCGTCGGAATCATCGTCGGACTCGCCCTCGGACGCCTTGTGACAATGTTCATGAACATCGATGCCGGAGTACCTGTTGCCCTCACGGCAGTGGCGGTGACTGTATCGGTGGGCATCGGGATAGTTTTCGGAATGGTGCCGGCCCGGCGTGCCGCAAAGCTCGACCCGATTGAAGCGCTCAGGTACGAGTAGCATTCACGCCATGGCAAACGGGTGACGATTATATTCGCCGAATGCCAACGGTAGACATACTTGCCATCGCAGCGCACCGCGACGACGTAGAGCTTTCGTGCGGCGGGACGCTTCTCGTCGCCGCCAAAAACGGACGCACGACCGGCATTATCGACCTCACGCTCGGCGAGATGGGCACGCGCGGTTCGGCCGACCTGCGTGGCGAAGAAGCTTCGCGCGCTGCGGCGGTGCTCGGAGTCGCCGCGCGAGAGAATCTTGGCCTGCCGGACGGCGGCGTGCTCAACACACCAGAGACGCGTGCAAAACTGGCAGTAGCAATTCGGCGGTTTGCGCCGAGGGTTGTGATCGCTCCGTCGATTCAGGGAAAGCATCCCGATCATACCGTCAGCGCACAACTGATCCGAGACGCGTGCTTCGTCGCCGGCCTGATGAGGGTGGAGCCCGACGTTCCCCCGCATCGCCCGAAGAAACTGATTCACACGATCGCTTATCGCGAGGACGCGCCGAAGCCGACGTTCGTCGTTGACATCACTGACGTATTCGAGCAGAAGATGGAAGCGATTCGCTGTTACGGATCGCAGTTCGACGAGGCAATTCAGGCGGGAGAGGTTTTCCCAAATGGCGAGCCGCTTTACGACATCATCAGGCACCAGGCGGCGCATTACGGATCACTGATTCGCACGCGGTACGGCGAGCCGTTCTTCACCCCGGAAACAATGCGATTCGACGACGTCGGAGCGCTGGAGGTTGCATCGTTTTGAAAGATGATGAAGTGAACTACCCGTCGTACCTGGCTCTCGAGGAGCTGCTGAAGCTCCAACGTCCCCGCTCCAGCCCGGAGCATCCCGACGAGCTTCTGTTCATCATCGTTCACCAGGCGAGCGAGCTCTGGTTCAAGCTGATCCTTCATGAGCTCGACGCGCTTCACGCCCGGCTGGAAGGCAACGACACTCTTGGGGCACTTGGCTCCGTGAAGCGGGTGAACGCTCTCGTTCGCATCGTGACTTCCCAGCTCAATGCGCTGGAAACCCTGCCGCCACAGCGTTTTGCGCAGTTCCGCGGCTACCTCGGCACCTCGAGCGGGTCGCAGAGCGTTCAGTTCCGCGCTATTGAGGCGATGTCGGGGTTACGGGATCCGCACTTCATCCAGGTTATCGAAGAGCATGGCTCGGTTGATCCATTGATTCGCGCCGCGTTGGACAGGCCTTCGCTTCAGGAGCAGTTCAACCGGCTGCTGGCGAACGAGTCGGTTACCGTCGAGCAGGTCTACACCGAAGAGAATCAGCGGCCGCTTCAGATGCTCGCCGAAAGTCTGCTCGAGTACGAGCAGGGCTTTGCCATGTGGCGATTCCTTCACGTTCAGCTTGTCGAGCGGATCATCGGGCCGAACACTGGCGGGACCGGAGGGACTTTGGGGTCGAAGTACCTTCAGAGGACAGTGTCTCAGAGGTTCTTTCCCGATTTGTGGGCGGTCAGGGCTCAGTTCTTCAAGGGCTGAACGGAAGATGTCAGAGATGAGACGCATAGAGGTGAGGTCCCAGTAAGGATGAGATTTGAGGTTGGAGATTCCAGATCCCGGATCTGAGCTCAGATCCGGGATCTAAAGCCTTGGCACTGGCATCTGATCCTTACTAAAATCTGGCAACCAAGCGTCTCAGCTCTCACATCTTCAGTTTTCAGTTCTCAGAGGGGAGGATGCGAGTTAAATTGGACCCGTGACGCCCTCCCCGATTTACCTTGATCATGCCGCGACGACCCCCGTAAGGAAGGAAGTCTTTGAAGCGATGCGCCCGTTCTTCGGGCCTCGCTTCGGCAATCCGTCGAGCACCCATCGGTGGGGCCGTGAGGCCCGTGCTGCGCTGGACGAGGCCCGCGAGAGGGTTGCCAAGTGCCTCGGCGCACGGGCTGACGAGGTGTGCTTCACCTCAGGCGGCACCGAGGGCGACAATCTCGCCATCCTGGGCGCCTGGCGCGCCGCTAAAGCCGGCGGCCGTACGGCCATTGTTACGACCCCCATCGAGCACAAGGCCATCCTCGGCGCCGTTCACCACGCCGGGTCAGAAGGCGCAGCCGAGCGCTACCTCGAGATAGACGCGAACGGAGTCGTGGTTGACGCCTCGTTCGACACTCTGGTAGATGACGCCGTCGCCGTCTGCTCCGTGATGTGGGTGAACAACGAGATCGGCGTCATTCAGTCGATTCCCGAACTATCAGAACGGGCGAAAGCCAAAGGCGTCGTAATGCACACCGACGCCGTTCAGGCGTTCGGGAAAGTCCACATCGACGCAGCTTCGCAGCAGTTCGATCTTCTCTCGATCTCCGGCCACAAGATTGGCGCCCCCAAGGGTATCGGCGCTCTCTTCATTCGACGCGGGACGAAGCTCGAGCCATTGATGCACGGCGGTAGTCAGGACCGTGGACGCAGGCCCGGGACAGAAAACGTGGCGAGCGCTGTTGGTCTTGCAACCGCAGCCGAGCTGACGCTGGCCGAGCACGAGACCGAAGGAAAGCGCCTTGAGACGATGCGCGACAAGCTCGAGGCAGTAATCATGGAGCGCATCCCCGACGCCGTGATTCACGGCCGCGGAGCACCGCGTGCGCCGCACGTTCTCAACGTTTCCGTTCCCGGAACCGACAGCGAGTCCCTGCTGATGGCGCTCGACCTCAAGGGAATCGCCGCGTCGGGCGGGTCGGCGTGTCAGAGCGGAAGCATTTCGCCATCGCACGTCTTGCTCGCAATGGGAGTTCGTCCCGACCTTGCCTCCGGCGCTATCAGGATGAGCCTTGGCTCACTGACCACCGAGGAGTGCGTCGATCGCGTTGCCGAGGTGTTCCCTGCCCTCGTCGAAAGGGCCCGCGAGCTCGCGAACGCTGAATAGCGCGCAAGCAATGAAAGAAAGAGTTCTTGTCGCCATGTCGGGCGGCGTCGATTCATCGGTTGCTGCCGCGCTTCTCGTCGAGCAGGGTTACGACGTCGTCGGCGCGACGATGAAGCTGTTCTGCCACGGTGACGACGTTCCTGACCGTCCGTGCTGCTCCCTCGACTCCGTCAACGACGCCCGGCGAGTTTGCGAGACGCTGGGAGTTCCGCACTACGTCATCAATCTCGAGGACCGCTTCGGACACGACGTCGTTGATGACTTCGTGAGCGAGTACGCACGGGGACGCACGCCAATTCCATGCGTGCGCTGCAACACTTTCACGAAGTTTCGCGATCTCGTCAAGAAGGCGGAGTCAATCGACGCCAGGTGGATTGCGACGGGCCACTATGCGCGCGTTGCGAACGGTGAGCTCCTCCGCGGCGCCGATGACGACAAGGACCAGACGTACTTCCTGTGGGGAATCGACCGGTCGGTTCTATCGCGCATGCTTCTGCCCGTTGGTGACTCGACAAAATCGGAAACGCGGGCGCTCGCGAGAAAGCTTGGATTGTCAGTCGTTTCGGAGAAGCCTGAAAGTCAGGAAATCTGTTTCGTTCCCGATGGCGATTACATGAAGATCCTGCGGCAGCGGCTTTCGCCGGATGCACCTGCTCTGATCCCGGGTCCCATCGTCACGTCTGACGGACAATACGTGGGCGAACACGAGGGCTTCGCGCGATATACCATCGGCCAGCGACGAGGAGTACCCGGTGGTTTTCGGATTCCGATGTATGTCGTAGGAATCCGGCCCGACGATCGCGCGGTCGTTATCGGGCCGCGCGAAGAGTTGCTTGGCAGCGGAGTGATCGCTCGTGAAGTGAACTGGCTCAGCGATGCCCCGGCCGTAGGCTCGCAGGTGCAGGTGCGTGTGAGACATCGCGCGGCGCTCGCTGCAGGCGAGCTCATTCGCAACGACGCGGGGGAGATCGAGATCGCGCTGGACGAACCGGTTTCGGCAATCACCCCTGGCCAGTCTATTGTTCTCTACGACGGACAGCGAGTGCTGGGCGGCGGGTTCATCGAGTCGGCGGCGCGGCCGCTGCGCAGCGCGCTTCCTATTCTGGCTGCCTGACGGCTAAGGCTGCTCCCGCGGGGGCAGTAAACGCTCGGCCATGTCCTGACATCATAGGACAGGATGACAATGCCCCAGCTTTCCTTCAACGACCTCGAGCGAGCTTCCGTGGATAGTGTTGACGCTGTTCGCCGGATGGACGGAGTGTTGAGGTCCGCCAAAGCGGGTAACACCGAGGCCTTCACCGAGCTGGTGCGGTCGCTTCAATCAAGCGTGTTTCGCTGGGCGCTGACCTTCGCCCGCGACGCGGACGAAGCAGATGAGCTGACGCAGGAGACCTTTGTCCAGGTGCACCGCAAGCTGGATCAATATCGCGGAGATTCGTCGCTCGACGGCTGGGTCTACGGAATTACGCGAAACCTCGCGCTGCAAACGAATCGAAAGAAGAAACGCAGGACTCTGCTTTCTGTAGCGTCACTCCCAGGAATCGAAACGGTTTACAACACGGATCCGGGCGCGCGCGTCGATCGCCAGCGTGTGGCCGATTACATCCGGCATTTCTTCCTCGAGCTCCCACCCCGCCAGCGCGAGGTTTTTGACCTCGTCGACCTTCAGGGGTTCGATCCCGCTGAAGTCGCTGACCTGATTGGAATGAAGGCGGCCACCGTGCGTGCCAACCTCTTCAAGGCGCGCGCCGCAATTCGCGCTCATCTATTGGCTGTACATCCCGAATGGAGCGAGCTCAAGTGACGACGTGCGCACAATGCCTGAGCGACCTCTCGACGATGCGCGTGAGCGATCTGCGCGAGGGGACATCGGCATCGAGGCATCTCGAATCATGCCCGCAATGTGCAGGCATCGCTGCAGAGATCGCTTACGCCGAGCGAAGGCTTACCACCGCTTTGGCTGAGACTCAGTCGTCGTTCACACCGGAAGAGCTGTCACACGGCGCACTCGTTGGGTCCGAGCGCGCGCGGCGCAAGGTCGTCGGACGGTGGGTTCGGGGACTTCTTGCCGCCGCTGGAGGCGTGACGTTGCTGGTGTTCATGGAGAACTTCATTTTCCCGCTCTCCCGGCAGTCGGAGAAAATCCGCACTGAGACAATCTCGCTTCGCTGCATCACGCCGGAGCAGGCGATAGAGATCGCCACGCCATACCTGCGCTCGACTGGAGCGATTTACACCACGAAGGGAATGCGGATCGTCACTGTGAGGGGAAGACACGGCGAGTTCCAGCAGGCGATAGCCCGCATCAATTCGATCGACGATGCGCAGAAGTGCGCGTTGCCAAACCCGGCCTACATCGATCCATCAATAACAATGCCGGAACTAACTACTACTTCGAGCGATAAACCAAAAAAGGATTGAGGGGTGTTCCCTTCCACCACTCCTTCACGTTGTCGTTTCGGTTGATCGCCATGTGAAGGTGCGGTGCGGTCGGACTCGCATCGCCAGTAGATCCAACGAATCCGATGACCTGGCCCTTCTGCAGCTTGTCGCCTTCCCTGAGTCCCGCCTTGTAGCTGTCGAGATGTCCGTACATGAACACGTAACGGTTGCTCGGGTCTGAAGCGTAGATAGTCAGTCCACCTGCAACGCTGTTGTGGAATTTCAAAAGCACGCCGGACAATGCCGAGAGCACTGGAGTATTCCGGGCCGCCATGATGTCGATCGCCTCGTGCTTACGCGAGCCGCCGCCCCGGGCGTCGTCGAAGCTGTCGTACAAATCCTTCACCGGGACGCCCGCGACCGGAACGATCGGGCCCTGGCTCCTCAAGGCCTCGAGGTCAGCAGGAACCACCGCCGGATAAGGCGAACCGGTCCCGCCTGGCAAGACGGGCGCAGGCCGCTGCCCGGTCGCGGTGGTATCTCCCGTCGATTCGATCGGATTGACTGAAACGACTGAATCCCCCGACGAAACCCTTCCTGCCGCGCCCGAGGTGTCTATCACCAGCGAGGTATCGCCTGTCCTCGCGAGAGTGACGGACGTGCTGCTATTGGGTTTCGTCGTGTAAATCAGCGAAATCGTAAAGGCGCCAAGAAACGTCACGCCCCATGCCCGCAGGTTGGCGCTAATACTTCATACCCCCGGCCGCAGCGAACTCCTTCATCATTCGCTCCTGGTCCTCGCTCAGCTTCTCCGGCGCCTCGATCTTCACCTCGACAATCAGATCGCCGCTCTGTGTTCCCTTGTGCATTCCATGGGTGCGCACGCGGAATCTCTTTCCCGAAGCCGTCCCCGGCGGAATCTTGATGTGGATTTTCTTCCCCTCGAGCGTCGTCACGCTGACGGTCGATCCAAGCGTCGCCTGCGCGATGTTGATCGGAATTGTCGCGATCACGTCGAGCCCTTCACGCTTGTAGAACTTGTCGGCCAGAACGGTGAACGTGATGAGCAAGTCACCTGCCGGTCCGTTGCCGGATCCTTTTCCACCCTGTCCCTTGAGTCGAATCTTCGAGCCGGTATCGACTCCGGGTGGAACAGTGATCAGCACTTTCTTCCGCGTACGGACTTCACCTGCTCCGTTGCACGTCGGGCACGGAGTTGAAGGCACCTGGCCTCGGCCAAGGCACATCGGGCACGGACGATTGACCGCAAATCCGCCCTGTCCAAACGAAACTACTCCGCGTCCCGAGCACTCGGGACACGTCTTCACCGTCGCTCCCGGGGCCCCACCAGTGCCGCGGCACGTCTGACACTCTTCGTTCACTTCGAGCTCTACCGGAACCTTTCCGCCGCGCGCCGCGGTTCTGAACGGAATCTCGAGACTCGTCTCGATGTTCTGTCCCCGCTGTGGTCCCGTCGGACGCGATTGTGACTTGCCCTGGTTGCCGAAGATCGACCCAAAGAGATCGCCGAGCCCGCCAAGACCACCGATATCGAAATCCTGGAAGTTTGCGTTGGAGCTCGGACCCTGGCTTGCGGTGCGCTGCGAATAACCGCCTCGCGACTGCGCTTCGCGGCCGAAACCGCCTGAGCCAAACCCGCCAAACGCGCCGAGCCGGCGCATCTCGTCGTACTGCTTCCGCTTCTCCACGTCGCCAAGGACGTTATTAGCCTCCGAGATATCCTTGAACTTCTCGGCTGCTTTCGGGTCGTTAGCGTTGGCGTCCGGGTGGTGCTTCTTGGCGAGCTTGCGGTATGCCTTTTTTATCTCGTCCTGCGTCGCCGTGGACGGTACTCCCAGCACCGCATAGAAGTCCTTGGTTTGTGCCATGAACTTGGTTTGCTGTCCTAGTCGTGATGCTGGCGGACAACTACGCGGGCGGGCCGCAGAAGTTGTCCCTTGAACGTGTAGCCGAGCTGGTACACGCGTGCAACCGTTCCGTCGAGATCGGCGCTGTCGGCTGTTTCGGTGCCGACTGCCTCATGAAGCGCCGGATCGAAGCGCTCGTTGACGGGATTGACCGGCTCTAGGCCTGCGCCCCTCAGTGCCTTGTCGAGCTTCTTCTCGACCATCTCGACGCCTTCGACAACCGTCTTCGATTCTGTGACAGCCGGATCGACGTGCGCAAAGCGCGCGATGTCGTCGAGCGGATCGAGAATCATGCGCGCAAGCTCTGCCTGGCCTCGTGCTTCGGCTTCCATCTTCTCCTTCAGGTTCCGGCGACGGAAATTGTCGAATTCGGCAGCGAGACGAAGGTGCTTGTCGCGTTCGGTCGTCAGCTCGCGCTGCAGTTCTCCGATCTTCGCGTCGCTCGCCTCCTGGGCGACCAAATCGTCGGCACTGTCCAGAAGCGAGTTGGCTTCATCGGACACGTCCGCCGTTGCGTCTACCATTCCCGCAACCTGATCCCTGACTTCTGAATCGTTCATTACGTCCCTGCTCCTTTTCATGCTTGAATCTAACTCGTTTGGAGTGACCGCCTGATCATGTCGAGGGCAGCCTGAACGGCCCTCTGGCGCACCTCATCCCGGGTGCCAAACAGTCGCACACAACGGGCCTGCGTGTCTGCACCGTCGAGAGCCAGCCATACCATACCAACGGGCTTCGCTGCAGTTCCACCGCCCGGTCCGGCAACCCCGGTTATCGCGATTCCGATGTCGGTCTTCATGCCTTCGCGAACCGACTTCGCCATCGTGACGGCGACTTCCTCGCTCACCGCACCATGGTCTTCGAGATCGGTATCAGACACGCCGAGCCAGTCACGCTTCACTGAGTTGTCGTACGACATGACTCCGCCGATGAACACATCGCTCGAGCCGGCAACAGCTGTGAGCCGGGCCCCAAGCAGGCCCCCGGTGCAGCTCTCGGCCACCGAGATTGTCACACCGCGCCGTCTGCATGCGTCCAGAACGACCTCGGCCAGATCGGCGCCGTCTTCACCATACACATATCGTCCCGCGGCCTCACGAAGTTTCATTACTCCGGCAGCCAAAGCGGCGTCGGCTGCATCGGCCGTCAGGCAACGCGAGGTAAGCCGCAGGTCAACGCTCTCCACGGACGGGAGAAACGCGAGGCTCAGTCCGTCGAACCCACTCGCCAGAACTCCGAGCTCATCCGCCAGCGCAGATTCGGCAACTCCCGTTGTGCGGAGGGTTCTCGATTTGATGACCGTCGGAAACCCGCCTAGGCTTTCGATCCTCTTAACGATCATCGGCAGCAGCTCGTCGGCGAGCATCCCCTTCATTTCGCGCGGAACACCCGGCAGCATCGCGACCCAGCGACCCGCGGTGTCCTCGAGCCAGATGCCCGGGGCGCTTCCGTGCTGGTTGGGGATGATCGTCGCGCCTTCGGGAATCATCGCCTGCGCGACATTCGATTCGGGAAATGGACCGAGGCGACGATATCTCGCCCAGCGCGCTTTCAAAGCTTCAAGGATCGCTTCGTCGCGAAGCATCTTGCGGCCGAACAATGCTGCGATCGACGGCTTCGTCATGTCGTCGCTGGTAGGGCCGAGTCCGCCGGTAGTAATGACGGCGCCGGTTCGATCGAGTGCGGACTTCACCGCGTCGGCAATGTCCTGAGCCGAGTCTCCTACCGTCGTGCGGTGAACGATCTCGACGCCGACGGCCGCAAGCTCGCGCGCGAGGTGCGCAGCGTTGGTGTCGATGGTGAAGCCGAGCAGCAGCTCGTCACCGATTGTGACGATCTCTATTCTCACGAATCAGTCGGTGAAGACGTGCCGGTATCTCCGCATATATAAACCGAGCGAATAGATAGTCAGAAATACAGCGGCCGCCATCGTCACCGTTCCGACAATTCCATTGAAGTACGCGAACGCTTTCCAGGCCGCGTTTTCCCAGTGTTTCACTGCGGCCAGTGTGGCGGCGAAGAACCAGAAGTATGCGGCGCCAACCCAGACAGACTGAAAGCCCGTTTTCCACTTCGCCGGACCAATGGCCGAGATGACGACACCTCGTCTCGCGGCCAGGTGGCGGAAGATCGTCATGAACAGCTCGCGGCCAAGGACGACTGCCATTACCCACCACGGGAGGCCAATCGGCCCCAGCGGAGTCTGAAATCGAAAGCTGTGCGCCGCGCCGAACGATGCTGTAGTCGCACCGATCGGGTCGGCAGGCGGCGACATCAGCACGAACATCGGAATGAGAGTCGCGAACAGAAGAAGCTTGTCGGCGAGCGGATCGAGCAGACTGCCGAGATCGGTGATGAGGTTTCGCGTCCGTGCCAGCATGCCGTCGTAATAATCAGATACGGCGGCGATTATGTAGATGAGGAATGCAGCGAGACGGGCGAACGGAGAATTGATGAATGGCAGCGCCGCGATCAGCGGCGCCACGAGTATTCTTCCGACCGTTATGGCGTTCGGGAGATTCAAGCGCGAATCTCGCGTCAGGCTAGCGCCTTGAGGACCAGCTTGCTGACGGCCTTCAGGGTGTCGAACACGCCGTCTCCGGCGATGGCGACTGCCTCGAAGTACGGGACGCGTTCCACCCATTCGCCTGTCGCGACCTGCTCGACAAGATTTTCACCCGCGTGATACGGGTCGGGAGTGATTCGGGCCTTCGATGCTTCACCCGGTTCCCAGCCAGGATTAAGCGCCGCCTGGAGCTCGGCGATCGGGGCGGCGTTAGGCAGGTCGCGCTTGTTGTACTGAACCACAAACGGCATCCGCGTAAGGTCGTAGCCATACTCGGCCATGTTGTCGTACAGGTTCTGCATCGACTCGAGATTCGCTTCCATGCGCTCTACCTGCGAATCCGCCACGAAGACAATACCGTCGACGTTTTTCAGGATCAGCTTGCGGCTGGCGTTGTAGTAGACCTGTCCGGGTACGGTATAGAGATGGAACCGCGTGTTGAATCCGCGAATTGTGCCAAGATCGACCGGAAGAAAATCGAAGAAGAGTGTGCGTTCTGTCTCGGTTGCGAGAGAGATGAGCTTGCCCCTCGTGTCGGGCTTAACCTTTCCGTAGATGTGCTCGAGATTCGTCGTCTTGCCGCCCAATCCCGGGCCGTAGTAGACGATTTTGCAGTTGATCTCTCGCGCCGCGTAGTTGATCATCGACATCGCAGTTCTATCTCCTTACCAGTTGAACAGCTCGTCGATCTCTTCGCCGGCACCGGCGAGGATGTTCGGCTGGGTGGTACTGTTCTCACGCGCTCGTGAATATGCGCGATCGAGGTGCGCAGTAAGCTCCTCAACCACGGGCTTCATTTTCAGGCGCACGAGTCCGATGGGTGTGTGATTATCGAACAGGGTCACGAGGATGAGCCGTCGCGCGACATCAGCGACGTACATCGATTCGTTTTCTCCCTGGTGAAACAGCGTCGTGAAGTCTGTCTCGCCGATGAGGCGTGCGAGCTGGTCGTTGGCACTGAAGTCCGCCGCCGTCAGCGTTGCAAAAACTCGCGGGTCGAAAGACAATGGCTTTCCAACTGTTGCGACGAGCTGTCCTGCGCGATCGGCGATGAGTGCCGAATGCGCCCCCGTCTCATCGAGAAACTTCGAGACAGTTCGGGTGAGCGCATTGAGGTCCTCTTCGTCGAAAGACCAGGTTGCCGCGCCGGGATTAGTCACCGATCAGGAAAGCTGTGACTCAACGTGGCGCATCAGCGATACGCCCCGCTGGCGCAGAAGCGGCTTCTGTTCCCACGCGATGTATTCGCGCAACAGCCGTACGGTTCCAACAGAGGGGCGGGTCCGCAGGTAACTGAGCGCGGCGAAACGCCGGAGCGGATGCTTGCTGAAAAGATCGCGGCGGTACTGTTTCTGGAGATGGCTCCAGGCGAGGGCTCCGCACGCGGCTCCACCGAGAAATCCAAGCGCCGCAAGCTGGCTGTTTCGCGTCCTAGTCACATCGTCCGCCGTGCAGAAAGTGCCTGTGCAATCGTAACCCCATCCGCGTATTCGAGATCTCCGCCAACCGGAAGACCGCGCGCGATTCGACTCACGGTCAGTTTGTACGGCGACAGCTTGCGCTGAACGTACAGCGCGGTGGCCTCACCCTCAATGCTCGGGTTCGTTGCGAGGATGACTTCGCGGACTGAACCGTTTGCGATTCGGTGCTCCAGCTGCGGGATAGTCAGATCTTCCGGACCGATTCCATCGAGCGGCGAGAGCCGTCCGCCGAGCACATGATAGATGCCGCGAAATTCGCCGGCCCGCTCGATCGCTCCGATGTCGGATGCTTCTTCAACGGCGCAAATCAGCGCTGAATCGCGGCGGGGATCCCGGCAAATCGAGCAGGTTTCTTCTTCGGTGAGATTGAAGCACTGCGAGCACGGGCGAACCTTTTCGGCAAGCGTCACCAAGGCATCGGCGAGCCGCTTGCTCTGCTCGGCCGGCTGCTTGAGGAGGTGATACGTGAGCCGCATGGCCGTCTTTCTGCCAATTCCCGGCAGACGCGACAGCTCGGACGCGAGTGTGTCTATCGCAGACACCCTAGAACGGAAGCTTGAATGGCAGAGACATGCCGCCCGTGAGCTTCCCCATCTCCTGCTTCGCCAGGTCTGTCGACTTCTGCTGGGCATCACGGAGGGCTACCAGAAGGAGATCCTCGAGCATCTCGACGTCGGATGCATTCACTATAGACGGATCAACCCGCACTTTCGTAATCTGGCCCTTTCCGTCGGCCTCGACTGTGACCATCCCGCCGCCGGAGCTGCCGGTGACGGTCATCTTCTCGAGGTCGTCCTGGACCTTCTCCAGCCGGCTCTGCATCTGCGTCGCCTGCTCGAGGATCTTGGAAAAATCTGCCATTCGTCCTGAGTGTTGAGATTTGAAAGAAAACTAGTCCAGCAGGTCCAGGTCGAGCTCTCTGACGGCTGCGTCAAGGACCGGGTCCTGTGCCCTCATCCGCGAAAGGCGTTCCTCTCTCACGGCTTCGGTGGTAAGGCGGGATTTATCGGGACTCTTGGAGGACTGGTCGAACTCCGCTTTCCAGTCAGGCGTCGTCACGGCCTGTGAGGGCCGGGCAGGTGTGGCCTGGATCGGGGTTGGGGGAGTAGGAACAGGGGGAGGCTGGGCCGGCCGACTCTGTGCCGCCGGTGCCTCGCTGGCCGGGCGCGAGAACGTCTGCGGAGGACGCGCGCGCACGGCCGGCCTTTCAGCTGTGGCTGTAGGAGGAGCGGAGCGAGCCGGCGGTGATCCGCCGGAAGTCCCTCCCAACCCCTGCAGAACCTCTTCGAGCGATATCGAGCGATCGAGCAGCGCGAATCTCACAAGAAGCATCTCCACGAGAAGCTGCTGCTGCGTGCTGCGCCTGAACTGGATTTCGATGCCGCTGATTATCGACAGCATGCGAAGCAAGTCGCCAGGCGAAAAATCGTCGCGATGCTTTTCGAGTGCTGAGAGTGCCGACGGCGTCACGCCGTCGGCGCGACCGCTCAGTACGACGGCGAGCTGCGCGCGAAGCATGTCTGCCAGACCCGACAGGAAGACGCCGAAATCGATGCCGCTGTCAGCAAGCCTTCCGACAGTCGAAAAAATATCTCCCGCCCGGTGCCCGGCGATCAGGTCGATGACGCCGAGATACTCGTCTTCGGCTACCAGGCCAAGCGCATCGCGAACGCGGACACTCGTGATTTCACCTTCACCGATCGAGATGACCTGATCAGTAAGGCTAAGAGCGTCACGCATTGATCCATCTGCCGCTCGCGCGATCATCGAAAGTGCGTCCGGTGCAAAGTCGATTTTTTCCGACGCGAGAACTGTCTCCAGGCGCCGAATGATCTCCGATGCGCCGATACGCTTGAGATCGAAGCGCTGAAGTCGGCTCAGAACAGGGGCTGCGGCCTGCGCGATTTTCTGCGGTTCGGTGGTAGCAAAAACGAACACCACACGCGGGGGCGGCTCCTCGAGAATTTTGAGCAGCGCATTCCATGCTTCGCGCGTGAGCATGTGCGCTTCGTCAACGATGTAGACCTTGTAGCGGTCGTCGCCTGATGGGGCGTACATCGCCCGCTCGCGCAACTCCCGCGCGTCGTCTACGCCGCGATTAGAGGCGGCATCGATCTCGACGACGTCCATGCTCGAGCTCCCGCTCCAGATGCGCGTGCAGGAGGTGCATTCTCCGCAGGGCTCACCGTCACTTCCCTTGTTCTCGCAGTTGAGCGCCATCGCGAGCACGCGGGCGAGGGTGGTCTTACCGGTACCGCGAGGGCCGCAGAGCAGATAGCCGTGCGCGACCCTTCCGCGGGCTATGGCTCCGCGGAGAGTGTCCGATACGTGGGATTGCACCGCCACGCCGGCGAAGTTCTTGGGGCGGTATTTACGGGCGAGTGCGAGCGACATTTTGGAGGGAGAAAAATACCCCAGGCCTGACGGAGCAACGTAAGACACCGCATGCCGCTGCTACCTTCGGGGTCCTGACGGAGTTAGCGGGCTTTCGCCCTCCGGGACCTGGGGCACCAGTAATATAATCGGATCAAGTTGTATGGTCAGATGCTCTGAAACTACAAACCCAGAGAGTCCGGAGTTCTGAGTTATAAGTCCTGAGTCCTTGAGAAGTCAGTTACTCACTACTCGACTACTCAAGACTTACTACTGATGACCCCGGACTCCCCGGGTTTGCCGTC
>DATLDF010000050.1:0-8540 GCA_035525975.1 Gemmatimonadaceae bacterium | reverse complement strand
AAGGAAACCTCCGTCCGCGGCATGATTCCGTACGCGATCCTCGGCTCGTACTGGAGGCGGTAGCGGCCGAGTGACAAGCGCTCGAGTCGGAATGTCGTGAGGTCGAGATCGAGTGAATACCGCTCCGTCGGACTCGCGTCGGTTACCCTGAGCGGGCGGCCTGCCTCGAGATTCCTGTAGTCGCTCTGCGCAGCTCCGGCGCGCGACAGCGCTGCGAGCAAGCCCGCCGCTATCGCGCAGATCCGGACGGCGCACCTCAAGGCATCGGCCGGTCGAAGACTACTGCCTGTTCCGGGAGAGTAGGTCCGCTTAATGTCCCGACCATTTGATATGGGGAGTTCACCGTTCCGTTGAAGGTGAATGTTCTTCCGTTCGCATTGATCATCGTGAAACTGATCTGATTTCCGCTGAGCACGCCGTTAGCGCTCGGAACCAGAACCCAGGCGAAGCCCGGAGAGTTTGGTCCAATCGCTGCCTGGCCACCCGCGTTTTGAGCCAGCGTTATGCACGCGTCCTGACCGCCGCTGTCACAGTTTGATGGCGAGCGCGTAAGGGTCGATCCGCTTTGGTCGAAGACGATGTGGAAGTGAATTCCAACTGAACCCGTAGTCGTCGTCTGCCACCATCCAAGGAAGCCGGTGCTGCCACTGATGTCGAAGGCCGGCGGTGCCGCCGAGGTCGTGAAGGTGAAGGAATCGTTACTGGCGAGCGCGTTACCGGACAAGTCGCGCGCTCCGGTCGTCACGAGCACTGTATAGGTCTGATTGTTCGCGAGCGGGCTCGAGGGCGTGAACGTCGCGACATTGGTGTTTGGATCAAAGCTGACCGATCCGGCTACTGGCGAGCCGCCGACGGAAAGAGTCAGCGTCGAGCTGTTGATCGTTGACGCAGTCATCGCCTCGCTGAAGCCGATGCTGATCGTTGCGTTCGCTGCAATTCCTGACGATCCCGGCGTCGGGTTTCTCGACGCAACGGTTGGTGGCGTGTTGTCTTCTGTCAGGAACGAGTAAGCGAAGTTCGACGCCATCGGATTTCCCGACGTATCTCTCACTCCCGTCGTGACCGTAACCGTGTAAGTCCTGTTCTCGGCCAGGAGTCCTGCCGACGGTGTGAAGCTCGCCGTTCTCGAAGCCGGGTCGTACGACACAGTTCCGCCGATGGGAATACCAACGACCGAGAGTGTGAGCGTCGTAGCATCGACGCTGCTCGCGGTCATCGGCTCGCTGAACGTCACGCGGATCGGCGTGAGGACCGACACGTTCGTCGCTCCGCCCGCAGGGAGTGTCGATATCACTCTCGGAGGAGTGGTGTCAGGTCCTGGCAACGCCGCGATGGTAGTGAAACCCGCCGCGAACTGCGATGATAGACTATTACCTGCGACGTCCGTGACGCCCATCGTGGCAACCAGCGTGTAAGTCCCACTGTTCTGCAACGCGGCAGATGGAACGAATGACGCCGAAAGCGTGGCGTTGTCGTAGCTCACCGCGCCGGCGACCGTTCCACTCGGACCGCTCAGGAAAATCGTCGAGCTGTTGATCGTTGCAGCCTTCATCGGCTCGCTGAAGTTGATGCGAAGCGGCGTGTTGATCGCGACGTCGGTGCTTCCTGTCGACGGGACTGACGAAAGCACCGTCGGCGCGATAACGTCGGCCGCCGGGGGGGCTGCGCTCGTGCGGAATGTCGTCGAGATAGCGACAAGCGCATTACCCGCAAGGTCGCGCAGGCCGCCAGTCAGGCTGACCGTGTAGAGCACGTCATTCAGGAGCGCCGACACGGGAACGAAAGTCACCGTCGAGGAGCCGGCGTCGTAGTTGATTGCGCCCGACACGTTGCCCAGTCCGGCGCCCGAGAGAAGTATCGTCGAGGATGTGACAGAAGCCGAGTTTAGCGCCTCACTGAACTTGATTGCGATGCCGGTGCTGACTGACACGTCCGTCGATCCGTTGGACGGCGTGACCGAGATTACCGTGGGAGGCGTAGCATCTGCCGGCGCGGCTGTCGTGAACGTCGATTGGAGATTCTGCGCAAGCGATACACCGTTCGACCCCCGCACCGTATTCGAGACTGTAATCGTATAAGGCGTGGAGAAAGACAGTCCACTCGATGGCAGATAGCTGGCCGTGCGACTCGCCGCGTCGTAGGCGACAGAGCCGGCGACGATAGCGCCTGTCGAGGACAGGCTGAGCGTCATTGACGATGTCGTGATTGTCGACGCGTCCATGTCCTTGCTGAACACGACGTTCACCGCGGTGTTGATTGAAACAGCTGTTGATTGGTTAGCTGGAGTGACCGAGGTGACGGTGGGCGGCGATGTGTCAACAGTTCTGAAAGTCTTGACGAACGCTGTCGTTGATGCATTGCCCGCGACGTCCTTGATCCCAGGCCCGACAACGAGGATGTAATCTGTTGCGCTTGCCAGCCCGCCAGCCGGCGAGAACGTCACTGTCCGGCTCGGGGCATCGTACGAGATAGATCCCGCGACGGGTGATCCCGCCGCCGCGAGTCGGACCGTTGTTGCGGTGAGCGATGTCGCGTCGATTGGCTCGCTCATCGTAACGGAGATGATTTGCGAGAGGGCAACCTCGCCGCTTGCCGGAATTGTCGTTGACGCGACGCTTGGTGGAACCTCGTCGCGGGCGGTGAACGAGAAGGTGGCGGATGAAGCCATCGCGTTGCCCGCGGCGTCCTTGATGCCGGTCGAGATCGATACGGAGATGGCCGCGCCGCTCGGAAAAGCAGTTGTCGGCGTGAATTCGATCGCGTTTGTTGCGGGCAGATAAGTGACGGTCCCGGGAGTCACCGTGCCGCCGGCGTTCACGCTGAAGTTCGCCGCGATCGCCGTCGTTGCATCCAGTGCCTCGGTGAACGTTGCGACTACTTTCGTCGCGCGATCTACTGCAGTGGCTCCATTCGACGGGCTCGTCGAGACGAGCGCCGGAGGTGTCACATCGGGCGTGGCTATCACGTTTGCCGGCGTATCATCCGACGTGGCGGAAACGAGGCCGCTCACGCCGTTGGCAGATACGCCATAGCGGTACGTTACGCGCTCCGCCAGCCCCGTGTCGACAAACAGCGGCCCGTTTACCTCACCAACCTTGATTCCGTTGCGAAACACGTTGTAACTGCGAATGCTCGAAGGATCAGAAGCGGGCGTCCATATGACTTTTATGGACGTGGGGCTGAGGAGAACCGCAGTTACACCAGTTGGGGTCTCTGGAGTTACCGGTCCGGTAGTGTCCTTACATGACTCGACGCTCACGGCGATTCCGACGGCAGTCACATATCGGGCTGCGTTTCGGATCAGTCGCGTGCGCGCAAAACGCGCGATCATCAATGGCTCCGTCTACTGCTTGTCGAGCTGGAGGCGCGAGGCCGGGTGAGTCGGTCCCGATATGGTTCCGACCATCTGCTTCGATTGGATTACGGTACCGCTGAACGTGAAAGTCTTTCCGTTCGTGGTCGTTACCGTAAAGTTGATTTCGGGGTCCCCGAAAGTTCCGCTTCCGGAAGCAAGGTCGACTGAAAACTCGCTTCCGACCTGCGTTTTCCCGAGGTCACTGTTAGGATAGATCCGGCACTCATCCTTGTCAGCGCAGGGCGTTGGCAGGGTGAGTTGAGGGCCTGACTGAGAGAAATGAACGTGGACATGCAGTGCCCCCGTGTCATCGATGCCCGAAAAATAGGCTTGGACAGATTGCGTCGGCTCTGGGTCAACGGAGGCAGGACCTCCGCAGCCCAGCAAAAACAACCCGGCAATCAAAAGTCCGGCTGACCTCATCGAGCGTTTCCCCCTGGCGTGAGCCTCCAAGCTAATGCGGGGGACAGAGTCCGTCGACAAGATTCTACCGCCGAATTGTGATCTGGAGGCCTACCGGGTCGTGATCAGAATCGCACCGCCACCGTGATCCATGCCGAAGCGCGTGGTAGCATCGGCCGCCGACAGGTACCGAACCTGGAACACGCGGTCAGCGCTCAGACTCTTCATTTGTTCGACCGATCCGTACTTCAAGCCGTCGATGTAAACGATGGCACGGAGCGGGGTCGTATCCCTGAACGAGTTGCTTCCCCGCGCCCTCAGGTATTGGGGCCTGAGGTGAGCGACCAGGTCATAAGCGCTCTGCCCGGGCACGCGGCTGGACTGGATCTCGGCTTGGAAGAGCACGTCCCGATGGCCCGGAGCGCCTGTAACGACTGACTGCGGGGCAGATCCGCAGCCCAGGGCGAGGAGGATTGCTGCAGCCGCGTAAAGTCTTTTCATGCGTCACCTCGACTTAGAAGTCCCGCTTCTTCATCTCCGCAAAGAATCGCTCGCTTTCGGCGAGTTTCTTGATCGTCGCTTCGTCGGTGGGATCGTCGGCAAGGTTTGGATCGTACTTTTTCCCGAATCTCTTCGGAGCCGACGATCCACCCGCGGCCTTGGCGGCGTTCTTCTTCGCAAGCGCTTCTATTTGCTTCTTGTCCATGTTTGGGCGTTGAAGGAGTTCCCTAACTGACTCACTTTTCGCACGGTTCCGCAAGACTGAATCTGGTTCAAACCTTTTGGGGGCGGAATCGATCGTAACAGTAGAGATTTTCCTGGCGGTCCCAAATCAGACGACAATCATGACGGCATCGCAGTTCACGTGTTTTTTCAATCGACGTTCCGTCAGAGTCGGACTTACGGTGGCGGCCGCTATTGCCGGCTTCGCACCGCTCTCCGGATCTGCCCAGCGAGACCAGACGGGAACGTGGAAAATTGATTACTACGAAAGCGATGGCCGTACCCAGCTGCAGATCGAAGTGCGGGATGGCAATGGAAGATCGACACACGGCGATTGGGTCGCGGTCTCTTCTCTTGAAGGACTTTCGATCGGCCAGCTGCGGGGCGCATCAAGCGACACGCATTTCCGGCTGAAGCGGGACGCGGGAACTTTCACGTTCGACGGAAGAGTCGGCTACAACCGCGGAGCGGGTCAATTCACATTCGCAGCCGATCCGAAATTTGCTGCGGCGCTGGTTGCGCGTGGATATTCACGGCCCGATGCCGGAGAGCAATTTCAGCTTGCGATCTACGACATCGGCTTTTCATACCTCGAAGAAGTCAAGTCGCAGGGTTACGGGCGTCCGTCGATCGACGCCTTGATCACGATGGGCCAGCACGGCGTGCATGCCGAGTACCTCCGCGGAATGGGCCAGCTGGGCTACCGTCTTCGGAATACTGAAGATCTCGTGAACCTGCGCGATCACGGCGTGACGCCGTCGTTCATTACTGGACTGAACAAGCTTGGCTTCGGAAAGCTCACGGCGGACAAGCTGCTCGAGATGCGCGACCACGGTGTTACACCATCGTATGTATCGGCGATGCGCGACGCCGGGTATCACAAGCTCGGCGCCGACGATTTCGTGGAGCTTCGCGACCACGGAGTCACGCAGGATTATATCGCGTCGCTGGCCCGGCTTGGGTACACGAACCTGACCACGGACGACTTGCTTACGGCTCGTGACCATGGTGTTACGGCGTCGTTCTCGGAGGGATTCCGGAGGCTCGGCTACACCTCGATCAGCCTTAGTCAGCTGGTCAGGCTTCGGGATCACGGCGTAACCCCTGAATTTGCGGCTCGGGTGCGGAGCCGGGAGGGTAGGCCAGTTTCTATTCAGGAGCTGATCAGCCGACGGGATCGCGGGGATCAGTAACAACCCTGGGTCCCTTGGCACGGCAAGTGCCCCAGAATAGGTGTTGGATAACCTTTTCAGGACCAGACTAATGAAGACCAGATACCTGCTTTGCGCAGTTGCCGCGTTGACGCTGGCGGCTTGCAGCAAGTCCGATACGACGCCTGTTGATTCCGCCCTTGCGGTCAATCCGAACATGGCGATTCCGCTCGATTCAGTATCGGCGGCCGAGCAGGCTCGTGCAGCGAACCTCGCTGCTCCAGCCGCCGTTGTAACAACACCGGCGCCCGCCAAGACGCGAGTCGTTTATCGGGACAGGCCGGTTTACCGCAGCTCGGGCTCATCGAGCTCCGGCTCGAGCACGGCGAGCAGCACCACGAGAGATCCGAACGCCGGAACGCACATCGAGAAGAATACGAAGCGTGACGCAGCGATTGGTGCAGCAGCCGGTGCCGTGATCGGTGGAGCGACAGGCGGAGTGAAAGGCGCAGTTATCGGTGGCGCGGCCGGAGCAGTCCTCGGCGGCGTGATCGGCAACAACGTCGACAAGAAGCGGAAGAAGAACTAATAGAACGCAAAAGAAGCCCGCCGGAAAAACGGCGGGCTTTTTTTGCGCCTACGGCTGACTGCTGACTGCGACTGCTGTGGAGTGACTTCGCCCGGCGAGTTTGCCGGCGTTTTTGTAGAGGGCTCTCGAAGCAAGAGTGGCCAGGAGTGGTCGCTGGTACTGCACCCCGTCGAACTCCACCCACCCGCTGTCGGGCGTCATCACGCCCGCGCAGATCTTCAGAAGCGTGGACTTGCCCATTCCCATTCGTCCAAGCAGTCCGACAACTTCTCCCTTCTCTGCTGCGAGCCGGGCGGAGCTCAGCACACGTTGTCCCGCAAAACTCTGGCTGATCGAGTCGGCACAGAGTATCACGTGCTGGCACCTGCGAGAGACGAAACCACTCGCAACACAATCTCTAGAATGACCATCGTACCGGCCCAAGTCGTCGCCGGAGTTCGTTTTGCAATTCCGAGATTGCCGAGCATTCCGTATTCGTGGCGTCGCGAGGTGTCGGCATGTCCAACTACCGCGCCAATCACTGCAAGGACGATAGTCGCCTTTGTGCCGAGCGCGAGGATCTCGCCACCGCTCACGGCAAACAGGAATGCATGAAGTGCGAACCACAAAAACGCGGCTCGCATCGGATAGGATCGAATCAGGTAGGGCGCTCTGCTCTTG
Organism: Gemmatimonadaceae bacterium; assembly: GCA_035525975.1. GTDB lineage: Bacteria > Gemmatimonadota > Gemmatimonadetes > Gemmatimonadales > Gemmatimonadaceae > UBA4720. Next base: position 1,660 of record DATLDF010000050.1, on the reverse strand, counting down.
GCGTTTAGCAACATTAGCTGATTGGCTGGTAGCGGCAGTGAGCTTCGTGGCCTGTGGCCTTGTGGCTTTGTGGGTGTGGCAAATGAAAAGCCCGCCGCAGTTAGCGGCGGGCCCCTCATTCCAAGTGACAGCTAATTACTCAGCCGCACTCAGAGAAACCACAGACGTGACACTTCGCGCAGCCCTCTGCCTGCTCGAGCTGCGATCCGCAATCAGGACACGTTCCCATGAACGACTGATCACGATTGACACTCTCGAACTCGTACTGCGTCTGCGCTGCACCCGTCGTGACGGTCACTGGCTCTGCGGGAACGATCGCCGATTGCGGAGACGTCGGCGTCTCGGCACGGAGAAGCTCTTGCTGAACTCCCTGCTTCTGGCGCATCCACGACTCGAGCGCGATGCCGATCGCATCCGGAACCGACAGAACCTTGTTCGGTCCGAGTCCGATCGCGCGATCAGAAGCAATGCCGCGGAGTTGACGATGAATCGCCTGGATCGAAATTCCTGAACGAAGCGCAAGCGAGATCAATCTTCCGATCGCTTCCACGTCGGCCATCGCAGCGCCGCCGGCTTTTCCGAGATTGATGAACACCTCGAACGGCTGCCCGCGATCGTCTTCGGTGATGTTGACGAACATCGTGCCGAGCGGCGTTTCCATTCTGCTCGTCGTGCCGCGAAGCGTATCGGGACGCGCGCGCTTCTGCCGGCGCTGGAGATTTTCGGCTTCCGCGTCAAACAGATTCTTGCGCAGCGCGGAAATCTCTGCCTCGAGCTCGCTGATCGTTCCCTTCAGGTCACCGACTTCGCCACGCATATCGGCCGTTCCATCGCGCTCGGCCTTTGCACCTTCGGTCGCGCCGGTGGAAAGAACCTGATTGTCGCGCGAGCCGTCACGATACACAGTGACGCCCTTGCACTTGAGATCGTACGCGAGCTCGTAGATCGCGCGAACGTCCTCGCGTGAAGCCGTGTGCGGGAAGTTCGTCGTCTTCGAGATTGCCGAGTCGCAGTTTTCCTGGAAAGCGGCCTGCATGCGGACGTGCCACTCGGGGGTGATGTCATGCGCGGTGACAAAGACCTTCTGCCACTTCTCCGGAACTTCTTCGAAGTGGATGTGACCCTGCTTCGCGATCTTCTCGATCAGCTCGGCCGAGTGCCAGCCTTCTGCCTTTGCAATCGCGAGGAAGTCTTCATTCACGTCCGGCATCATTGCGCCAGCCTGGTTGCGCATGAAGGCAACGGCAAACAGCGGCTCGATGCCCGATGAGCAGCCGGCGATGATGGAGATCGTTCCTGTCGGCGCGATCGTGTTCACGTTGCAGTTGCGAAGCATCTGCATCGGGCGAATACGATTTCCTTCGGCGTCGCGGGCGCAGGTTTCGTCGGGACCCCAGATGGAACGCGCCCACTCGGGGAACGGCCCGCGCTCGTTGGCGAGACGTTCGCTCTCACGCTTCGACTCCACATCAACGAACCGCTGCAGCTCGCGTCCGAACTCGACGCCTTCGTCACTGTTGTAGGAGATGCCGAGGCGAACGAGTGCGTCGGCGAAGCCCATCACCCCGAACCCAATCCGGCGAATGCGCTTCGACAGCGCATCAATCTCCGGTAGCGGGTACTTGTTGACGTCGATGATGTTGTCGAGGAAGTGCGTCGA
>DATLDF010000027.1:0-114345 GCA_035525975.1 Gemmatimonadaceae bacterium | reverse complement strand
GTGGGGCGCCCTTCTCTGTGGTCTCTGTGGTCTCTGTGGTCTCTGTGTCTAAATGCAGTTGAGGAGACTGGCCCCCGAATTGCCTTTCAAGGTGTTCGTACCGACACCGGAGATAAATCCAATGTCATCATTCAGTACCTACCTGATCGGATTCGTCGTTCTGATCATCGGATTGGCCGTTGCGGCCTACCTCGTAGGCGTTCCGCAGATGTGGATCGGCGTAGGGGTGATCGTCTTGATCGGAATTGGCATTCTGACGGGTACGAGCCGAACGAAGACCAAAGATCCGCCGACGCCCTAGCCTGTTTCGGTGGGATTTCGGTAAAAAAGCTCCAAAACAACTGTCAACATCACATTTCGGATTGGCATGAAACGTGGCTGTTGACTGAATCAAACACGGTGGTTAGCGTGCGCCCCATACAAGGTGAAAGACGCGCTTGTGCGCAAACAACTCATCTGGGGCTTGAATGCAGACTTCGTCCGAGAGCAAGTCTAAAGGCTTTTTCCGTTCGTCCCCCTCCACGGCATTCGACCAGTACTTACAAGACATACAAAAGCTCCCGCTGATAACCGACGCCGAAGAAGAGCGCCGGCTGGCACGACGTGCCCAGGCAGGAGACGAGAAGGCAGCTGAAAGACTGGTCACTGCCAACCTGCGGTTCGTTATCTCGTACGTGAAGAAGTATCAGGGTCACGGGCTCGACTTGAGCGAGCTTGTCGCTATCGGGAATGAGGGACTTCTTAAGGCGGTTCGGAAGTTCGACCCGGAACAGGGCGTGAAATTCATCTCCTACGCCGTGTGGTGGGTGCGCCAGGCAGTCCTTAAGGCGCTAGCCGAACAAACCCGCTCAGTACGCATCCCGCTCAACCAGAATTCCCAGCTTATCAAGCTGGCCCGCGCTCAGACAGTTCTCTCCCAGGTCCTCAAGCGCGACCCCACGGACAACGAAATCGGCCGACTCCTCGAGGAAACTCCTGAGGCGGTGCGCTCTGCAAAACAAATGTCCGCGACCGAAATCTCCCTTGACGCTCCTATCGACCGCTCCGACCGCGAAGCCTGCACCCTCGGCGAGCGTTTCGCCGGCGTGAATGGTGACGAGATCGAAGAAGTCACCGATTTCCATCTCATGAAGGAGTTCATCGACAAGGTGTTCAGAAAGTACCTGACGCCCCGAGAGAGAAAGATCCTTCACCTGTACTACGGCCTCGAGCAGGGATCGGACGCAATGACGCTCGAGAAGATCGGCGCGCTCATGGGTGTCACACGCGAGCGCATCCGTCAGATCCGCGAGCGCGCGTTTGAAAAGCTTCGTGAATCACCAGACGGCGCCGCTTTGTCGGGGTTCTGGACGGCCGACTAAAAGGGAGCAGTAGAAAATGACGGATGCTCAGCGCATCCCGGCGTTCGTCAACCCGGAATCAGGTACCGCAGATGGGGCCCGTAAGGCATTAGCCACGGGCCCTTTCGACGTCAGGGAGGTTCCGCCTGACAAGCTCAGGGACGAAATCGCGGAAGAAGTGAAGAAAGGTCCCAGGCGGATCCTCATCGCCGGTGGCGACGGAACGATTCGGACGGCGGTCGAAGCGGTTGCGGGAAGCGGAGTTGAATTAGCAGTGCTCCCCGCTGGAACGCTCAACCATTTTGCCAAGGATCACGAGCTTCCCGCCGATCTCGATGAAGCGGCAGTGGTGGCTGCCGGTGACCCCGTCGGCTCTGTAGATGTCGGGCGCGTCGGCGAGAACCTGTTCCACGGGACGAGCTCGATCGGCGCGTACGTGAAATTCATGAGGCATCGCGACAAGCTCGAATCAAGGCTGGGCTACAAACTCGCGACGTTCATTGCCGGAATCTGGACTTTTTTTACCATGCCGACGATCGCCGTCGAGCTCGACGTCGACGGCAAAAAACAGATCTATCGCACGCCATTGGTGTTCGTGGCCGTTGGCGAGCGCGAGCTGAAAATCCCGACCCTCGGCGGACGAGTCAAAGGCGGCAAACGCGGGCTACACGTTATGGTCGTTCGCGGCCGAAGGCGGGCGCGACTTTTCTTTCTGGCGCTCGACGCATTCTCACGAGGAGTTGGAACTGCGTCCCGTGCTCCTGAGCTCGACGCTTTCATGGTCGAGGGCTGCAGGATCTCAATGAGGCGCAGCCATACGCGGATTTCGTTCGACGGAGAGGCACAAGTCACCGAAACGCCGCTGGAGTATCAGCTTGAGAGGGATATACTCCTACTTGTCGGCGGCGAGACAAGTCGTCCGCCCGGAGAGGGCTCCCCCCGCACGTAAGGCTCGATGAGCGACACCGTACTTGTCGAAAGACTGATCGCGATAGTTGGCGAGCGCTTCGTACTTCAGCGCGATGGCGACTTGCTCGTCTACAATTCCGACGGTCTACCCGGCTACCGGCGAAAGCCGCGCATTGCTGTATTTCCGGCCAGCCGCGAGCAAACCATAGCCGTAGTTCGAGCACTGGCGGAGTCAGGATCGGCCTTTGTGCCGAGGGGTGCTGGTACCGGGCTTTCGGGTGGCGCGCTGGCTGATGATGTCGTCCTTCTCGGTCTTCACCGGCTCAAGAAAGTGCTGTCCATAGATCATGAGAATCTCCGGGCAGTCGTAGAGCCGGGAGTCGTTAACCTCGCGCTGAATAAAACGGTTTCTCTCCTTGGACTTCTTTACGCACCGGATCCATCGAGCGAAGCTGCATGCACGATCGGTGGGAACATTGCCGAGAACGCCGGTGGTCCTCACTGCCTGAAGTACGGCGTGACGCTGAATCACGTGCTCGCGATTACGGCAATTCTTCCGGATGGCGAGATAGTCACGCTTGGGAATCCAGAAGGCGAGATCGATGGGTACGATCTGCGTGGAGCGTTCATTGGATCCGAGGGGTGTTTCGGAATCGCGCTCGATGTGACAGTTCGCCTCACCAGGAAGCCCGCAGCGGTACGGACGATGCTCGCTGATTTCACTTCGGTCGATGATGCTGCGCATGTGACGTCGGCGATAATTGCATCGGGAATCGTTCCGGCGGCGCTGGAGTTCATGGACAGCCCGACCATCAAGGTCGTCGAGTCTTCGGTCTACGCGGCAGGTTATCCGGCAGATGCTGCCGCGGTTCTGCTGATCGAAGTCGATGGAACTGAAGCCGGTGTCAACTCCGACCGCGACACGATCGAGGAGATCTGCATCAAAGGCGGTGCGCGCACCGTGAAGGTCGCTCGAAACGATGCAGAGAGGATGAAGCTATGGCAGGGCCGGAAGAAAGCATTCGGCGCAATGGGACGCATGGCTCCTCACCTGGTTGTGCAGGATGCGGTGATACCTCGCACCAGGCTCGCTGAAGTTCTCGACAGGATCGCCAGGATCGCCGCCGAGAATAACGTGACCGTATGCAATGTCTTCCATGCGGGAGACGGCAATCTCCATCCCAACATTCCGTACAACGCCGACGATCCCGACGAAGCGAAACGCGTCCATAAATCGATGGGCGAGATCATGCGCGCGTGTGTCGATGCGGGCGGAAGCATCACCGGCGAGCACGGCGTGGGTCTCGACAAGATCGGTTACATCGAGATGATCTTCTCGCAGGATTCGCTGAGCGCGATGTGCACGCTGCGAGAGGTGTTCGACCCGAAGCGACGATCGAATCCAGGCAAGGTCGTTCCTGTTCACTCGTGCCAGGAGTGGCGGGCGACTCCAGCCGGGCGCGCTTCGGATGCGAACGAGCTGGCGGGGACGTCCACGTGACGGCAACCAGTCTCATGTCACTCGCGCCATCCTCAGTCGCAACGGCTGTCCAGGAGGTGGTATACGATTCCATCGAGAGTGCGACTCCGCTGCGTATCTCGGGACGGTCGCATTGGATTACAGCCGGCAGGCCGGTCAGCGCCGAGAAGATTCTTGCGCTCGCAGCGCACAGTGGGGTCGTCGACTACGTACCGGGTGATCTCACGATCACGCTCAAGGCTGGAACGCCGCTGCGTGAGCTGGAGCGCATCACTGCTGAGCAGGGCCAGTGGTTTCCGCTGGATCCCTACGGAGATGATGATGGCACTATCGGCGCAACGATTGCGACTGGATCGTCTGGTCCGCTCGCTCATTCGTTCGGACGAGCGCGAGACCTGGTTCTTGGCGTTGAGTTCGTTGCCGGCGACGGGCGAATCGTTCGCGGCGGCGGACGCGTCGTCAAGAACGTCGCCGGGTTCGATCTGACAAGGATGGTGACGGGTTCCTGGGGAACGATCGGCGTGGTGACAGAGGTAACCCTCAGACTTTATTCGCTGCCTCCGCATCCAGTGAGCCTGGCGCTGACGGTACCTGGCAGTCCCGCCGGACTTGCGCAGCGTTTGAAGTCGCTGCTCGCGCTTCCAATAAATCCATTCGCCGTCGAGCTCATTGATTCTGAAGTCGCAGGTCTTACTGGGCTGCCCTGCAGAAAAACAATTCTCGTCGCGCTGGGTGGCAACCGCGCCGCTGTTGCAGCTCAGACGGACGCGATCAACTCACTTGGCGGAATGTCGGAAATCTTTCCTGAGGTCTGGCGGCGGCTCCGAATCGTTGATGACGTGCCTGCGGGTAACCAGCCGTACGATCGTCCTGCACCGAACATCGTATTCAGGGCCTCGGTTCTGCCAGCTCGAGTAAGCGAGGCGTGGAGTGCATTCGAGAAAGTGATGGCAGAGATACCTGACGGCCGCATGCATGCGAGTCCTGGACTGGGGATCGTTCGTTGTATCTTGCCTCCGTCGGCGGGGTTCGAAGCCGTTCATTCACTGACTCAGGCAGTCAGACGCGTGACGATCGTCGGAGAACGAATGCCAAGAGAGCTTTGGCCTCTCATTTCGCCAACGGTTGTCGGGGATCGCGTGTCACAGGGAATCAAGCACGCGTTCGACCCGCACAACATTCTCAATCCCGGAATTCTCGGCAGATAATGAAATGACCGTAGCAACATTTTCTGTGGAGGATTCTCCGACTCCATCGGACGCGACGCGTCCCTGCGCGCTCGAAGGAACTCCGCTCGCTGCTGCGCTGCCCGGAATCAACGCCTGCGTGCATTGCGGATTCTGCCTTCAGGCGTGTCCAACCTACCTGACGCTCGAAGATGAGAACGAGAGTCCGCGAGGACGCATCTTCCTCATGCGCTCTCTTCTCGAGGGAACAGTCACCCCGCACGACCAGGCTGTTCGCACGCACATCGATCGCTGCCTGGGGTGTCGAGCGTGTGAGACTGCGTGTCCTTCGGGCGTTCCTTACGGGCAGCTGCTGGAGGCGACGCGCGCGACCCTCAACCAGGCGCAGCTCCCGCCGATAACGGCCAGACTGATTCTGTTCGTCTTCGCGCGGCCGGTTCTGCTCAAGCTTGCGATGTTCGCGTCGAGGCTTCTCGCTGCAACGCCAATTCCGTCACTTATGTCCCGCGTCGCCGGCCGCTCAGGATTTGGAATGGCCATGCTCGCATCAGCGAGCGCGCCGTTGGAGCGGGAGATGTATGACGCGACAGGCAACGGTGAGCACGGCACTACCGCGGTCCTTCTGGGATGCGTGATGGAGGGGCTTTTTACAGAGACCAATCGCGCGACCGAGCGTGTGCTGGCGAAGAATGGCTATAAGGTTTGCGATGTGCCCGGCCAGAGCTGCTGCGGCGCATTGCACGCGCACGCTGGAGATCTCGAGAACGCGCGGAAGCTCGCGCGGCGCAACATCGAAGCATTCGAGAAGGCGCCGACCGAGTTCGTCGCCGTGAACGCGTCCGGTTGCGGGGCGATGATGAAGGAGTACGGTCACCTGCTTCAGGACGATCCTGCATGGTACGACCGGGCAGTGGCTTTTTCAGCGAAAGTGCGTGACATCAGCGAGCTGCTGGCTGCCGCCGGTCCCATTCCCGGCGGGCCGATGCCGTTGAGGGTGACGTACGATGCGCCGTGTCACCTCGTTCACGCACAGCGAGTGACGCTGGCGCCGCTCGCCGTACTCGCTGCGATTCCTGGACTGGAATTGATACCGCTTCGCGATTCGGAGAATTGCTGCGGAAGCGCGGGCATCTACAATCTGATCGAGCCCGAGACGTCCGACGCAGTGCTCGCACCGAAACTGGAGAACATTGCGGACACCGGGGCATCGTTTGTCGCAACAGGTAATCCCGGTTGCCTCATGCAGATCGGGGCCGGACTGATGAGGACGGGATCGAGGGCTCGGGCTATTCATCCTGTCGATCTCCTTGATGCCTCTTACGCAATGCAAACGACTACCAACTGAACGGAAGATCTCAGAGCTGAGAAGCATAGAGCCGAGATTTCAGTAAGGTTGAGATGCCAGAGCGGAGTTCCCAGGAAATAGATGCCGGCTTCTCGTCTCACGCCCTGGCATCTGCTCCCTGAGATCTCAGATGTCAGCCCTACTGGCATCCCCCGTCTATGCCTCTCCGCTCTCAGATCTTCAGTATGCGGTTCAAGCCGTTGGCATTGCCGCTGCGGCCAGTTTAATTGAATGTATGTCCGACGCCAGCGAGTACGCGGCCATGCGCTCGGGTGCGCTGTTGATCGATCGCAGCGGCAGGACGCGGATCCGGTTTGGTGGAACGAGAGCCGCGGAACTCGTGACAGGGCTTGTCACCAACGATGTTCTATCACTTACTCCCGGCCACGGGCAGTACGCGGCAGCGCTTACGCCGAAAGGAAAGATTGCGGCGGACGTAAGGATATTCGCCGATCAGGACGGCCTGCTCACTGACACCTCTGAGAGAGCGGCGGCCGGCTGGCGCGAGATCGTCGCCAAGTACGTGAATCCCCGGGTCGCGCCTTACCGCGACGTGTCCGCCGAAACGCGTGACATCGGAGTGTTCGGACCCAAAGCGAGAAAGGTTGTGTCACTTGCAACTGGCGCCGACGAAATTGCGCTCGAACACCTCCCCCCCTACGGCAACCTGACCGTTGGGACTGACTCCGATCGCCTCATCATCGTGCGCGTGAATGAGATCGAGCCAGGGGGATTCGAGATCTTCCTGCCAGCTGCTCTCGAGAAGGCAGTGCGGGAAAAACTTCTGGCAAACGGCGCGATTCCCGGTTCCACCCAGTCGTGGGATATCGCACGAATCGAGGCAGGGCGACCCGAGTGGGGAATCGATATGACTGACGCGACCCTGGCTCAGGAAGCGAACCTCGACACGCTGGGCGCGATCTCGTACACGAAGGGCTGCTACACTGGACAGGAAACAGTGGCCCGGTTGCATTTCCGCGGGCACGTAAACCGGTTTCTGCGCCGGCTCCATTTCGTCAGCGCGTCCATTCCGCCTACCAACGCGGAGCTCACCGACGATATGGGGAATGTCGTTGGAGACGTTCGGAGCGTGGCGATGTCACCGCGTCAGGGCGGTGTCGCCCTGGCGATGGTCAGGCGGGAGGTCCCGCCGGGCACGACGCTCCAGGCAAGGTGGGATGGCGGCGAATGCACGATGCAGATTGCCGCAATAGAAAAAGGCGCGACTGGTTAGTCGCGCCTTTTTCTTTACTGCCGAAGAAAAAGCTTACTTCTTGGCGGAATCTGCCTTGGCGGCCGAATCCTTCATCATCGAATCCTTCATGGCGGCTGAATCGACCATCTTCATGCCGGTATCCATTGCTGCCGGTGCCGGTGCCATTGCTGCGCCGGTGTCGACCGGAGCTTCATCCTTCTTTGTGCAGGCGGCAAGTGCGAGAACTGCGACGACGAGTGCGATGCGCTTCATTTGGAAATCTCCATAGAGAGGGGGCCAACGTGATTAAACGCCGGTCCGTGCACGCAAGTCGCGATGCTCGTTAATGGCGCGGCGAAAAAGTTATCCTTTCCGAAATGGGTGTCAAGACCACTGCACCCCCGGAAAGAGCAGATAAAGATAACCATTCGGGGCCTGCGCAGAAGGGCCCCGGAGTAGTTGGACCAAATCCCCGGTACTAGATTACCGCCTTCCCCTTTACGCAGCACTCCGGAGTCATCTTGTCGTCGCATTTCCCGGAAACGTTCGGCGCGCTGAAGCGCTCAAGCTGGGCGCAGCCCCAGATTGCCCTGCGGTCGGTCAAAGACGAGTTGAGATCCAACCTGCTGACTCGGCTGGCTCTCGGCGGACCCATTTTCGAGGGCGTCGTCGGCTACGAAGACACCGTGATGCCTCAGATCGTCAATGCCCTGCTCTCACGGCACAATCTGATCCTTCTTGGACTTCGGGGACAGGCGAAATCCAGGATTCTGCGCGCCATGACGACGCTCCTCGACGATGTTATTCCGATCGTCGCTGGCAGTGAGGTCAACGACAACCCTTTCGCGCCCATATCCCGTTATGCCCGAAACATGCTCGATGAGTGTGGAGAGGCCGCGAGGATCACGTGGGTCGAGCGCGACAGCAGGTTCATCGAGAAGCTCGCAACTCCTGACGTCACCGTTGCCGACATTATCGGCGACGTTGACCCGATCAAGGCCGCCCGGGGGGGACACGTTCTCTCCGACGAGCTGACGATCCACTACGGAATGCTTCCGCGCGCGAACCGGGGAATCTTCGCCCTCAACGAGCTCCCGGATCTCGCCGGCAAGGTACAGGTGAGCCTGTTCAACATCATGCAGGAAGGTGACGTCCAGATCAAAGGATATCCGATCAGGCTTCCGCTCGACGTTTTGCTCTGCTTCACGGCAAACCCCGAGGACTACACCGCCCGTGGCAAAATCATCACGCCGCTCAAGGACCGAATCGGAAGCGAGATCCAGACCCACTATCCTGAAGAAGTGACAACAGGCATGGCGATCACCGAGCAGGAAGCCTGGGTCGATCGTGGAGCAAAGCCTGTTCGGGTCCCGGATTTCATCGCTGAGGTTGTCGAACGCATCGCCTTCGAGGCGCGTGAGGACAAGCGAATCGACAAGCGTTCCGGCGTTTCACAGCGCATGCCGATCAGCGTCCTGGAGAATATCGTCTCGAACGCCGAGCGCCGTTCGCTTGCGACAGGTGAATCCGAGATCGTGCCGCGAATTGGCGACATCTACGCTGCACTGCCTGCTATCACAGGAAAGATCGAGCTGGAGTACGAAGGCGAGCTGGTCGGCGGACACAACATCGCCCGCGAGCTGATCAGGCGCGCAGCCGACGCAACTTTTCTGGAGAGAACGGGCGGCGTCAATGCCGATGACATCATCATGTGGTTCGATGCGGGCGGCGCTCTCCAGGTGAACGATGACGTGTCGGCCGACTCTGTCGTCGACGGGTTCCGCTCCGTCCCCGGGTTGCTCGGAATCGTCGAGATGACCGCTCTCGCCGACAAGAATGACAACCCGCTGGTCGCCGCGGCGTGCGAGCTGGTCCTCGAGTCGCTGGTTGCACGGCGCAAGATCTCTCGAAGCGACGCCGGCCTCTACACGCGTTCGCACGACGAGAAGCGTCGCCGGCCGTACCAGGAATAAATGGCGATCGTCACCGTCTCGCGTCTGTATGGCTCGGGCGGGTCTGAAGTAGCCGCGCGGGTCGCGCAGTCACTTGGCTGGGCCCTGCTCGACAATGCCGTCGTTGACGCGGTTGCTGCGAGACTGGGCGTAACGCGTGATGAGGTGGCCGCGCGGGAAGAACGAATGCCGTCGCTTGTGGAGCGGCTTGTCGAAACAATGGCTCTGGGATCGCAGGACTGGGCCGGTGGTATCAGCGGTGACGGAAAACGCGCGCCGACTGACGCACAGTTAGTCGAGGTCACACGGCTCATCGTGGACGAGGCAATTGCGCGGGGTCCGCTGGTTATCGTCGGCCGCGGCGCGCAGTCAATGCTTGCTGCGCGGAGTGACGCCCTACACGTTTTTTGCTACGCGCCGCGCTCGGCGCTCATCAGGCGCTCGATGACGCGTGATAAGCTCAACGAGCACGACGCCGCCGGGCTGGTTGACGAGACGAACGATCACCGCGAGCAGTGGGTGAGGCGTCACTGGAATCGCGCCTGGCGTGATCCAGCCAATTACGATCTTTCGGTAAATACGGAGACATTGGGAATAGCTGGAGCGTCAGACGTTGTCGCGTCCACTGCTCGAATGCGGTTTGGAATTACCGGTAACAGTCCCGCTGTCTAGTCGATCGGATTCGTAGCAAAGACAGTCGCTTCCGTTACCATGGCGCGATCACTCATCTCGAGCATGTCGCAAATGACCGATGCGATATCGCTCGACTCGAGCTTGCTCGCATTTGTCGGCCTCGCCCGGCCGGCCCTCACGAAGAAATTCGACTGAACTTCACTGGGATTCACCTGCATCACGCGGATGTTGTTCTTCCTGAGCTCGGCACGCCAGCTCTCTGTGAGGCCATTCACGGCGAATTTCGTCGAGGCGTAGATTCCGCCGTCGGCGTATCCCTTTTTTCCGGCCGTCGAAGCGATGTTCACGATGTTGCCTGTGCTGTGCTTTACGAAATGGCGTGCTGATTCCCGCGCTACGAGCATGGCGCCAAATACGTTGGTCTCCCAGACGCGGCGGAAATCGTCGGCCTTCGTGTCGATGAGGGGAGCCCAGCTCCCGAACCCTGCGTTGTTGACAAGGATGTTGTAACCGCCGAGCTCACCAATGACGCGCTCCACCATTCTGACGACATCATCCTCGTGAGAAACGTCGGCGACAATGCCAAGCGCGCCAAGCTCCGAGGCCGCCTGCTCTACCGCATCCGCTTTCCTGCCACAAATCGCGACGTCGGCGCCTCTGTCGCGAAGAAGTTGTGCCGTGGCGTATCCGATGCCGGAGCTGCCCCCGGTCACGAGTGCCTTGCCATGCTTGAGATCCATTCTTTCTCCCTGTTGTCCGGTCAGCCAGTAATTGTCGCGCCCGCCATGTTGACGAACGCACGAATGTCATCTTCCGTCGTATCGAATGATGTCACGAACCGGGCTTCGGAGATGCTTTCAGTCCAGACCTGAAAAGATGCGTGCTCCTGGAGCGCAGCGATGTGCTGGCGCGGAAGAATCGCAAAGACCTCGTTTGCCTGCACTTTCTGCGTCAGCTGAATTCCATTGATCGACTGCAGTCCTTCAGCAAGCATCGACGCCATCCGATTGGCGTGCGTCGCACTCCTGAGCCAAAGATCGTTGTCGAGGAGCGCGTCGAACTGCGCCGCTATGAAGCGCATCTTTGAAGAGAGCTGCATTCCCTGCATGCGCCGGAATGGAAAGTTCTTTGCGAGCTCGGAGTCGAAAAACACAACGGCTTCGCCGGCGATCATTCCGTTTTTCGTTCCGCCGAACGAGAGCACGTCCACGCCTGCGTCTCCGGAAATCTCACGAAGTGACGTTCCGAGATGCGCAGCGGCGTTTGCGAGACGCGCACCGTCCATGTGCAGCTTGAGTCCGCGGTCGCGCGCGAACGCAGAGATAACCCTGATCTCATCGGGCGAGTAGACGGTACCGTATTCAGTAGCCTGTGAGATTGACACCGCACTCGGCTGAACGTGGTGATCGTTACCGATGTCATGAAGGTGTTCAGCGATTCCGTCACGATCGATCTTTCCGTCCCGGGTAGACACAGGCGAGAGCTTGATCCCGAGATGTTTTTCGGCAGCACCACATTCTGACGTATAGATGTGCGCCGTCTCTGCGCAGATAACCGTATTGAATGGGAGAGCGACTGTCTGGAGGCCCAGCACGTTCGCTCCGGTGCCACTGAAGACAAGAAAGATTTCAGCGTTCTCGCCGAAGATGTCGCGCATGCGGGCGACCGTCGCGGCAGTATAGGTGTCGTGCCCGTAGGACGGCACGTGGCCCGAGTTGACCGCAGCCAGCGCGGCCAGAACCTCGGGATGAACACCCGACCAGTTGTCAGATGATAAATGTCGGCGCGGGCTGTCGGCAGATTGCATTGCGGACTTTACAGAGGCGCTATCGCTCCTGCAAGCGCGAACGCTCGCGCCGGCCTACTGCGCCTTGGCCACCTCGGCAGCGAGCTCCGTGTAGGCACCCTCGTTCAGCGCGCCAAACTTGAGATTCCGCCAGAGAATTGTTCCGTCCTTGCCGATCACAAAGACTGTCCGGCCAGAAGTTTTCCGTCCCGCCATGTGCGAGCCGTACTGATCTGCTACCGAAAGATCGGTGTCTGAAGCAAGGGAGAAAGGAAACTTCATGTCCTGGGCCCACGACACGTGACTCGCGATGCTGTCGGCGGAAATCGGGATGACGACAGTGTTGCCGGCAAACATCTTTGCGTATTCGTCACGGAACTTCGTCAGCTCTGCGGTGCAACCGGTGGTGCGGTCTCCCGGATAGAACGCGAGGACAACGACCTTTCCCCTGAGGCTGCTGAGCCTGAGGGGGGCCGATCTCGGACCGATGCTATCCGCCCACGGCAGCGTGAAATCCGGCGCGATCTTGCCGATGTCGATCGTTTCAGGCGGCGGTGGCGGTGCCGGAGCGACAGCGGCTGGCGCGGACGCATTGGCAGTGGTCTGCGCGAACGAGCTTGAAGAAAGAACGGCAATCGAGCCGGCGACTGCGGCGGCTCCGAGGAAATATCTGATCACTGACATTCGAGTTCCTGGCGTTGGGGTCCTTCGATACTTCGGAAATCTAGTGAGAGGACGGGTGAACGCGGGAATTGATCCACTCGATCACATCGAGTGCCATGCGCTCGCGGCCCAGATCGTTGTGCGGTTCGTGGTAGCCGCCGGGATACAGGATTAACTGTTTATCGACGCTTGATACCAGATCGAGAAGCTCTCTGCTCCCGTCGGCAGAATTGATCTTGTCGGCGTCTCCGTGAAGGACGAGAAGCGGCATTCGAATTTCATGCGCCCTTGCCCGCACGCGATCCACGGCCGCGAGTGCTTCGGTTGCCCAGCGCGCTGTCACCTTTCCATGGACCAGCGGGTCGTCGCGATAGGCTTTCACAACTTCCGCATCGCGGGAGATCATTTCATCATTGAGACCGAGTCCGAGCGAGGTCTTTGGTCGAAAGCGTGAAAGGAGCCTCGCTATAAGAACGAGCAAGGGCTTAACTGCGCCGGTTGGTTGCAGGGGATGACCGCTGACGATCAGCCCATCGAGTCCGTGCGGGTAGAACAAGACGTAGTCAGAAACGATCAGCGCTCCCAGACTATGACCGTAGAGAAACAATGGGGAGCCGGGAAACTTTCCGCACACGCAGCGCAGAAAGGAGTGGACGTCCTCGCGATAATCAGCCCAGCTCTCGATGTGGCCACGTTGTCCGGCGGACCGGCCATGCCCGCGGTTATCCAGCGCGGATACGGCTAATCCGCTATCCGTCAGTCGCTGAACGAGGTAACCGTACCGGCCGGAATGCTCCCCAATCCCGTGAACGATGGCAACCACGCCCTTCACCGCGCCCCTGGGCCGCCAAGTCTGCTCGGAAAGCTCGAGCCCGTCATGCCCGCGAAACCTTCCTTCAATGTTCCCATCCGGCGTCTTCATCGGATTGCCTCCGTCATTCAATCTGGTGCTGACAGCAGGACTCGCAATATCGTTCCTTATTCTGCATCCGCATCCAAAGTGAGGACTACATGGAATTACACGGCATTCATCACCTGACGGCTGTGTCCGCGAGCATTCGCGAGAACCTCCGGTTCTATACACGAACGATGGGGATGCGCCTCGTCAAACGAAGCGTGAATCAGGATGACGTAAGCGCGTACCACCTGTTTTACGCAGATGCGGTTGGCACACCCGGAACTGACATGACGTTCTTCGACTGGGCTATGCCGCGTGAAGAGCGCGGCACGAACAGCGTGACGCGTACATGCTTTCGTGTGAGCGACCAGACCGCTCTCGAATGGTGGGCCGACAGGCTGACTTCGATGGACGTGGCGCACGACAAAGTCGCCGAGCGCGACGGGCGTCTCGTTCTCGACTTTGAGGATGGAGAAGGACAGCGCCTGTCGTTGATCGACGACAGCGGACTGGGCGATCCGCCAACGCCCTGGGCGCAGAGTCCGGTGCCCGCGGAGTTTCAGATCAGAGGGCTCGGTCCAATCGTGATGAGTGTTCCGTCTCTCGAAAGAACGCACGCCGTACTGACTGGTGTGATGGGGATGCAGCGCGTTCGCGAATACCAGGGCTCCGTCGATACACCGCACACGGTTCACGTTTACAAGATGGCCGGTGAGGGCCCCCACGCCGAGCTGCATGTTGCCGTGCAGCCGGCCCTGCCGCGGGCGCGACTCGGCGCCGGAGGAGTTCACCACGTCGCATTCAGAACTCCATCCGAAGCGGAGTATCACGAATGGTATCATCGGCTCGAGTCGATGGGCGTAAGAAACAGCGGTGAGATCGACCGGTATTATTTCCGGAGTCTCTACTTCCGCGAGCCGGGAGGAATTTTGTTCGAGATCGCAACCGACGGTCCCGGCTTTTCAGTCGACGAGGATAAAGCGACACTCGGTGAGAAGGTCGTGCTGCCTCCGTTTCTCGAGTCTCACCGGGCAACCATCGTTGCGAACCTCAAGCCAATCGACTGAATGAGAAAGCTTCATCTACGTGGCGATCTACTGGAACAATCATCATCACATGCTGCAGGCGACTCACAGAAAATCGAATTCACGATCAGTCCTGTGCGTCATTGACTTTGCGCTGAAACAGCAGCTCGAGAGTTTCCCCGGGCTCGGTTGCAGCCCATTTCGAGAAGACGTCGGAGCGGAGTTGTTTAACCCTTGCCAGATTCTCGTCGGTGAGCGACGGTAGCGTCAGGCGGTCGCCGCGGCCGGCGACATAAAGCCTTCCCTGCTCCAGCATTTCTTCCGCATTCCAGTTTGCGAACATTCGCCGCTGCATATCGAGCAGTCCGACAAGAAGCTCGACTTCCTGTGCTTCCGGCGGAATTGGCCCGCGGGGCCATGGTGGCGCGAAATCCGAAATCTCCCAGCCGTCGGCAACGAGTCCGAAGAATCCCCGCGTGTAACCGAACGTAGTCTCAACTGAGTAATGCGTGAGATCGTGGGCAGGAAAGATCTGACCGTGTGACCCTTCCTGTCGCTGCCAGGTGGTTGAGCCGTCTTCTCGCTCGCACGTTATCGCGGCGGAGCCGTCGGATCGACGCTTGAGCCGGATTTTCAGGACAGGATGAGTGGATTTGGCGGGCATTGGCGAACCCTAAAATGGCCTAATGACAAGACAGCCGCCCTGGAAAACCGCTCGAATCGGAAGATTCAGAAAAATTTAGGGGTTTATACGGATGGTTTGCCGAATGCTCGTTCGGGTAGTGTACGAGATGCTCGTACAAATGATGCCCATAGACCGGTAGATACATCCCATGACAGCAGGTATACAGTTGGCCAGGAATTCGGCAGTTCGCGTTCTCTTTCTCGATAATAGCGACGAAGTCACAAATGCACCGCAGTTTGGCACGGATGATCTAAAGGTCGTACAGGACCAGGCAGGCTGCCCCGATTCGTTTGCGGCTGCACTTCTGCGTTCTGAGCCGGATGTCATCGTTGTGCCCGCCGGTAGCGAACGCTCGGCCCTCGAGTACGTAAGAATCTCTCAGGAGCTTTGTCCCGCCGCACCGCTCATTCTTGTCGTCGATTCGATCGATGACGCAGGAGCGCTCAGCGCGTTGCGCGCCGGTGCGGAGAGCCTGATTACTCGCGGCAATTTTGACAAGCTCCGCGAGGTGATCGAGAAGGCGCTGGAAGTTCGGAAGCCGCTCACTCTTCTCTCCCGCAGGCAGCTTGAAGTCCTGAAGCTCGTCGCAAGCGGCAACACGACTCGCGTCATCGCCGATACGCTGAAGCTCAGCGTGAAGACGATCGAATCGCATCGCACTGCATTGATGAAGCGTCTTGGAGTTCACGACGTGACAGCGCTGGTTCGGTTCGCTGTTCGCGTTGGTTTTGCGCCCGCCTACGAGAACTAGGTCTCAACAGCTCAGATCAATCGACTGTCGTAAGCCCAGTGCAGCAGTGCCTGGCGCTGGCGCCGGCGGCAGTCGAGATCGCGCGGCATGCAACCCTGTTTAACCTGAGCGACGTGGCGCGCCATCTGGCGCCATCGTTTGATCTGGCGTTCGTCGTCTTCGCTTCGCCTGCCTGAGTAGTAGCGGCAGTACCACTGGAACCAGCCACGCGGGTCCTGCCTGCGGATCCATTTCTTGCGGCGCCATTCAGCGAGCGGCTGCGATGCATGGACGCCGAAGTAGTTGACCGATTTGTCGTGATGACCGGGCGAGAGCTTCGCCTTTCGGAACCACGACGCCGGGAATTCATCGCGGCAGTCAGTCATGTATCTCCCGCCGAACACTCCGAGCTCGAGCATTTCCTTCGGAGTCAGGTGCGGCTCAAATCCCTCGTCGAAATTCTTACCGACAGGCTCCGTTCGGTAATACTCGTATCCCTGCTGCATCAGGTCGTTTACTATGACCAGCTTCGGCCTCATCGTCGATCAGCGCGCGGATCTTTTGCAGCCGATTACTTCGCGCCGTTCCAGCCGAGGATCTTGTCGACGCTCCCCGTAGTTACGGAGTGATAGGTGGGACGCGCTCGCTTGTAGATATCCAGCGCGAGCTTCTTGCCCCAGTCGGTCGTTGCGAGATCGGTAAAGAGCGGCCGGACGAATTTTCGGCGCCCCTGCGAAGTCAGGAACCGGTCGAGCGCCCCGAAGGCAGGCGTATAGTGATTGCGAATAGCGATCCTGAGCCATGCAAATTCGATCTCGCTGTTTCCGCTCTGCGAGAGATGGAAATTTTTGTCGAGATCTTCGAGGCGCGCAGACGTGATGGTATCCGTGAGAGCGCCAAGGAAATGCAGCCATTCCTGTGTCGTCCACCTGGAGGTTTGAATTCCCGACGCCGATCCACCCGCCTTCCATGTAACCACCTGGCTGTCAACCTTTGCAAACGCAGCCGAATGAACCGGGACGATGTTCGCCGGAATTCCAGGCTCATAGACCCACTCCTTTACCCCGATCTTCTTCACCTCTTCCGGAGTGAGAAGGTTCGCCTCCATGTATGCGACCATCCTCTCCGAGGTCATGGGCTGGAACGCGAAATGGTCGAAGTAGCCGCGCAGGAACTTGTCCAGCCGGGCTCTTCCAACAACCGACTCAACGGTCTGGAGAAACGCCGATCCCTTTTCATAGGCGATCTCAGTCGTTCCTTCGTCTGCGTCGCGTCCCTTCAAGTCGAGATGAAGCTGTGTGTCCTTCGATGTCGGACCGCCTGCGCCCTTAACCGCTTCGGCGAGTGATTCCCTTCCAAGCACGAGCAGCATGTCCGCGTACTCTTTTCCGCGGAGCTCTTCCATGATTCGCCGCTCGAGGTAATCGGTGAATCCCTCGTTGAGCCAGAAGTCATTCCAGTTTGCGTTCGTTACAAGATTCCCCGACCACGAGTGAGCGAGCTCGTGCGCAATCACGCTGACAAGCGACCTGTCTCCCGCAAGAAGCGTCGGTGTGGCAAATGTCAGAGTGGGATTCTCCATTCCACCAAACGGAAAAGACGGTGGGAGCACGAGAATGTCATAGCGTCCCCATCGATATGGACCGTAGAGCTTCTCCGCTGCGGCGATCATCTGGTCTACTTCCTTGAACTCGCTTGCCGCCTTCTCCACAACCGCAGGCTCGGCGTAGACCCCCGTCATAGTACCGATCGGACGGAATGCGATGTCGCCGACGGCGAGCGCGATCAGGTAAGGAGGAATCGGGTTTTCCATCTTGAAGCGGTACACGGTCAGACCCTGAGCGTCTTTCTCACCATCGGCGCCGACATGCGGCGCACTCATCACTGCGCGCATTCCCGCGGGCGTATGAATCGCGGCGTCGTACGTCTGACGAATTCCCGGGCCGTCCTGGGTCGGCACCCAGGTCCGCGTCAGAATCGATTCACCCTGAGTGAACAGGAATGGAAGTTTTTTCCCCGAAGTTTGCGCGGGATCAAGCCATTGGACGGCTGCAGCCTCCGGTGAAGTCTCGTAAGTGATGACGATTGTGTCGCTGCTTTCCGGAAGGCCAATCGTCAGCGGTGCACCAAGGAACGGCTGCGTCGCGCCCATGTTGAAAGTGAGCCCCTTTCCGGCGGCGTCGGTGACGGCCTTGATCGTAAGGTCGCGCGTGTCGAGCACGATGCTGTCCGCGCCTGCGCTCCTGGAGACAGTGAGTCGCGAAGTTCCCCGAATCTGGTGACTCGTGAAGTCGGGAGTCAGGTCAAGCGAGACGTGGGTGACTTTTGCCTTCCCGGGCTGCGCGAACGAGTGCTCGTCCCGGGGGAAGACATCTGCCGAATCGACCGTGGCCGCCTGCTTATCTGGTGGGTTACATGCGACGGCCGCGATCGTGAACAGCGATGCGACAAAGTATGAGAGGCTTTTCATTTAGGGTACTTGGCTAAAAGTCTTCTGACTGTGTTGATGTTGCGAAGCGTTGTGCGCCCGCCGAGCGCCTTTTCGATCGCCGCACCGGAGACTCTGGAGTCGCTCGACCTTGTTGTGCACGCCCAGTAGATCTCGTGTCCTTCGGCACACAGGTCGTCTGTGGCAGTTTGCAGGCCCGCGATCCCTTTCTTCTCGTGGTCGCCGTACGGACCTATTCCAAACCCGACGTGATACGCCACCGCGTTTTCGACTTTTCCCACCGCAAATGGCTTGAACGCGTCAACCGCTGCCAACTCTTCGCGGGTCCGTATAAAGGACTGAACTTCGTATCCCAGGGTATCATGCAGGTTCTTCGAAATGAGCTGTTCGACCTTTCTCGGATCCCGCTTTGACGTCTCGAAGATCACGTTCCCGCTGGCGATGAACGTCTCGACATTGGTGAAACCCATTTCTTCGAAAAGCTCCTTGAGTCTCGGCATCTTCACTATGTGTCCGCCGACGTTGATTGCCCTCAGAAAGCAGAAATAGCGCGTCACACGACAGTGGAGATGGCAAAGCCGCCGTGGCGCGCGAGCATATAAAGGAGCTTGCCCTGACTTGCGGTTACGTCGATCGGGGGAAGGCCGCCTTCAGTGTTGGCAGCGAGGGCGGCCGCGAGAACCTGATCCGTAAGCGCAAGCTCATCCCTCACGTATTGATCGACAGCATTCCAGAGTTCCTGTGTCATACGGGGAAACTAACAATTTGAACCTGCAGTCATTTCCTGTGGTTCGTAATGAGGGCCAAGACACTCGTTTCGGAATTCAGGCGAGCGTGCGGCCGACCTCGGCGGCCCCATCTCCTGCGTCTTGCCGCCTCTGCACCACGTAACCCGATCCGCAGCGGCAAGCAGCTCAGGGACTTCAGACCCGCTCACAACAACAGCGACCCCGCTCGCCGCCAGTTCGCGGAACAGTCGCGTAAGTGTCCGAGCATCCGATGCTTCTATTCCGCGGTACGGCTCATCCACGAGAACGCAACGCGGACGACGCACGATTGCGGCGGCCAGTTCAGCCCGGCGCCGCTGGTCAGCGGTGAGCCGCGACGGCATGCTGTCGCGGAAATCCGCGAGTCCAACAAGTTCGAGTGCTGCCTCCGATTGACGTCCGTCGAATCGATCCCTGATCATCTCGAGCTGCGCGCCGACCGACCATGCGTTCGAGAGAAGATTTTCATCAGGTATGTAAAACAGACCGAGATCAGCGATGTGCCCCGGGAGCATATTCTTGTAAGTCTGCCCTGTGAAATAGACAGACCCGGTGTCGGGCATCACGACGCCCGCCGCGATCTTCAGCAGGGTGGACTTTCCCGAGCCCTTTGCCCCAACCAGCGCTCGAAGTTCCCCCGGAACCGCGCGCAACGAAGCTCCCTCCAGCGCAGGTTTGCCGTCGTATGATTTGGCGACGCAATCGACAATGAGTGTGGCGCTCATCTGGCCAGCGACTGGACGATGTCTATCGCCGACTCGGCAACAATTGCAGGGAGCGCCGAGATCGCGACAATCACCAATACCGGCATCCCGAGGTTGTGGAGCAGATTGACCTCGTGCCGGCGCTGAAGGTAAACGTAGCTGACCATGCTCACCGCTGCGATTACAGCAAAAGAGATCGACGCAGCGAGTCGAACCGGACTTGCGCTGAACAGCATCAGCAACGCGCCGAGGCCAATGCGCACGGCGAGCCACAGCCACGCACCTCGAAGCAAATAAGCCCGCCCTGCCAGCCCGGTGATGCGAATCGGAGTTCCCATTGTGAGTCTAAACGTTTGTTTCAGCCCGACAAAAGTCGTCCTGGCCGGCAACCAAGTTACAGTTAGACGTCAGTCATAATGGGATGTTAACGCGGACGCGTCAGCGAAGAGTCAGCGATCTGAGGTCAGTTAGCGCGATGGGCTCAGCCGGAGCTAAGCGCGGACGATCGCGCACCCGCTTGCGGGCGCAAACCGCCTCTTGTACATGGCTACCCTCGCGATCGGGAGGCCTGCCGCCGCATGTTGTTGCGATCAACCTGAGGTCGTAAGATTCGCCTTGAATGCAATCATTCAGTAATGGTGCTCGAGCCCGCCCGATTTATCCGGCGCGTTTGAAGTACTGCACCGCTTTTTCGTGCTTCTCAGCCGCCGCGCGGGATTTGAAAGTGCCAAGGTTCTTCCGCTTGCCAGTCTTCGCGTCAACCTTTCTCGAGTACAGCCGATACTCGCCCGAGTTGAGCTTTCGAATCATACGTGCCTCCATGTCGTCGCGGTCCATCGCCAGCGACTCAAGAATTGAGCCCGCGCCAGGCGTCTGAATGAAGCAGACGGTAACGTCCTGGATCGCTCCTACCGTGTTCGAAGGGCCGGGCGAAATGGCAGTTCTTTGCCGCGAGTTTCCCTGGGAAAAGACCAGCCTCGGCCCCGTTCACAAATGGCCGCTCAGCCTCCGGACCATCGTCAACGCCCTCCTGAATTCGCGGCATCCGATGTTCCTGTTCTGGGGACCAGAGCTCGTCCAGTTCTATAACGACGCTTACCGGCCGAGCTTCGCCGAGGGGCCACGGCATCCCGCTGCGCTCGGGGCAAAGGCTCAGAACTTCTGGACTGAGATCTGGGACGTTATCGGCCCGCAGATCGAAGGAGTGATGCAGCGCGGGGAAGCCACGTGGTACGAGGATCAGTTTCTCCCCATCCTGCGAAACGGGCAAATGGAGGACGTCTATTGGACCTACAGCTACAGCCCCGTTCGCGACGACGACGGCAATATCAACGGCACGCTTGTCATCTGTCAGGAAACAACAGCAAGCGTGCAAACACGTGCGGAGATCGAAAAAGCCCGCGACTCGGCCGCGCGGCTACAGCGGGTTACTGCACGGTTGGCTGCTGTGAACACGGCCGAGCAGGTTGCTTCAGTCGTTACTTCGGAGGGGATGGAAGCAACCGGCGCTCGTACATCAGCGATTTTCGCCCGATTGGTCGGTGACCGGGAACAGCTGGTAATGCTCGGCAGCGCGGGACTGCCAAAAGAAATCAGCGGACAGTATGCAGCGTTTACCGGGTCGGCGAACACACCAGGCGCAGCGGTCGTCCGGAGCGGCGAGCCGATATTTTTCGAGAACCGCAAAGACCTCTACAATAGTTTCCCGGAAGTCGTTCATGTGTGGGAGGCCGTAGGCTCGCAGGCTGCTGCGATCATGCCGCTGATAATAGGCGGCGAGTGTACGGGCGCGGTTTCATTTACGTACGACACTCCGCGCACATTCGCTCCTGAAGACCGGAACTTCTTTCTCGCCCTGGCAAGCCAGTGCGCACAGGCTTTGGAGAGAGCCCGTCTATTCGAAGCGGAGCGGGAAGCAAGAGCGCAAGCTCAGGCAGCCAGCAAGGGCAAGTCGGAGTTTCTCGCTGTCATGAGTCACGAGCTGCGCACTCCGCTCAATGCTATCGGCGGCTATGCTGAGCTCATGGAGATCGGTGTTCACGGACCAATCACGCCGGATCAGAGAAAAGCGCTCGAGCGAATCCAGATGAGCCAGCGTCACCTGCTCGGCCTTATCAACGCCGTTCTCAACTACACGCGGGTCGAAGCGGGAAACGTCTCGTACAACTGCGAGGCTGTGCCCGTCGGGGAAGCCTTGTCGTCCTGCGAAGCGCTTACCTCGCCTCAGATGCAATCAAAGGGACTGACCCTCAAGGCCGAACCCTCTGAGCCTTCGCTAACCGTATATGCAGACCGGGAAAAACTCCAGCAAATCGTCCTCAACCTGCTCACGAATTCAATGAAGTTTACCCAGCCCGGCGGAGTCGTCACGCTCAGCTGTGTTGCGAACGATGGGCACATCGACATCATGGTTGGCGACAATGGTCGCGGAATCGAGCCGGACCATCTCGAGCGCATCTTCGAGCCGTTCGTCCAGGTCGATGCGCGTCTCACGCGCACGCAGGAAGGGGTGGGGCTCGGCCTCGCGATAAGCAGAGATCTAGCGCGCGGAATGGGAGGTGATTTGCTTGTCGAGAGCGCGGCCGGCGAGGGAAGCATGTTCACTCTGAGGATGCCGGCAACCTCGCCCGCGGCTTAAGCGACTGCGATCCCGCTCCTCGCAATCGCGAGCTCCCATCCGCTCTCGAACCGGATCTCCGTTCGGTCACCCTGCGTGAATCTCATTCGCTCCACACGCGTGCCGATCAGCGAGCAGATGGCATCGCGCGACCCTGTGTCGGGGTAGCGAAAGCGCTTCGGTCCGGCTGTGACGATGGGATTGCCGGACACTTCTACGACGAGACCGCCGAAATCGATCTCCATCGCGCGCACGAGAAATCTCACCGATGACACGCGCCGTCCTGTCAGATCGGGGAACGGTTCGGAGGGCGTGACGAGGCGAAGCCCGGGTCCTGCGCCATGGTCGTTTCCGGTCATCCCGGGAACGCGGACAGGGCCCGGGGCTGCTTCACGCACCGTGGTCTTCATCGCATCGAGCTTCGCCTTCTGCTTTGCGTGCTTGTTGCGGCGAAACCGGTGTATCTGCTCCCACGACAGGCCAATCACGAAGCCGATTCCGAGGCCGGCGATTCCGGCGAAAATTCCAGCGGCCGTGACAATTCCGAAAAAGTACCAGAGGCCGCGCGCGAAACTTCCGGCATCGAGTTGGTCGGCCAGCAGCTCCCATGCAAACGGCGCTGAGCCGAGGAAGCCCATGAGGAACCCGCAGTAGGCTGCGAGATCCTTTATCGCCGTGCGTCGAAGGTGATAGTACTCGGATTGCATAAGGGAGAGACTCAGGTCTCTCTTTCAAACTGCTCGATATTGCGGGCGTTTGCAAACGATCCTGTTGCCTGCTCAGCCATACCTGCATTATTGCAGCCCGCACACTACTCACGCAGAGACCCTACCGATGTTGAATCGCCGTGATTTCCTGTTACGCGCCGGGCAGGTTGGCTATGCGATGGCCATTGTTGGTCCGTCGCTCGAGGATTTGCTCTTGCCGTCAGCCGCGTCAGCGCAGGAATTGTTGACCGACGCTCCGGTTGCCGGCTTGAGCAGCTTCTACTCAGGGATGCGCTGGCGAATGCTCGGACCGTTTCGCGGTGGCAGAGTAGCGGCGGCGACAGGAGTTCCCGGGCGTCCTGCGGAGTTCTACTTCGGCCATGTGAACGGCGGCGTCTGGAAGTCGATCGATGCGGGACGCGTGTGGCTTCCAGTTTTCGATTCACAGCCGGTGGCTTCAATAGGGGCGATTGCAGTTGCTCCCTCGTCTCCCGACACCGTGTATGTGGGCAGCGGAGAGTCGACGCTCCGCGACTCGAACGGATTCGGCAACGGCATGTACAAGTCAACCGACGCAGGAAAGACGTGGACTCACATCGGTCTTGACGAGACGCAGCATATCGGTAAGATCGCTGTGGATCCGAGGAATCCCAACGTGGTATTTGTTGCTGCCATTGGGCATCTCTACGCTGCAAATCCAGAGCGCGGTGTCTTCAAGACTACTGACGGCGGAAAGAGCTGGAAGAAAGTTCTCTACAAGGATGAAAACGTTGGCGCAGTTGAAGTCGTTATCGATCCAACGAATTCCCGGATCGTGTACGCCGGGCTTTGGAATACGAGACGTCCACCCTGGTTTACATATGCGCCGACGAATGGGCCTGGTGGTGGCATCTACAAGTCAACCGATGGCGGCAACACCTGGAAGCAGCTGACCACCGGTTTGCCAAAGGAAGGAATTGGCCGCACCGGGATTGCATTATCGGCCGCGAATCCGAAGCGAGTCTACGCGGTTGTTGACTGTCTATTGCCTGAGGCGCCACCGACTGCTGAGCCACCGCAGGGAACGCCGGTCCCGACCCCTGTTGCTGGAGTGCGCACTGGCGCCGCAGCGCCTCCTGGACAGGGAGGATTCTTTCGGTCCGACGACGCGGGCGACACCTGGACGAGAATGTCGAACGACAACGCGCTATGGGGTCGAGGCTGGTACTTCGAAAAAGTCAGCGTCGATCCGAAAAATGCAGATATCGTCTACGTGCCAAACGTTGCCGTGAGCCGGTCGAGGGACGGTGGGAAAACGTGGGACGTTCTGCGTGGATCTCCCGGTGGCGACGACTACCATCAGGCATGGATCAACCCTGACGATACCAACGTCATGATTGTCGCGAGCGATCAAGGCGCGATCATCACTCATAACGCGAAGAGCGACGACCCGCGTAACGTGACCTGGAGCTCATGGCTCAATCAGCCGACGGCACAGCTCTACCACCTGTCCGTCGATTATCGCTTTCCATACTGGGTTACAGCCGCGCAGCAGGACAGCGGCGCCGTTGCAGTTCGCTCGCGCGGAAAGTTTGCGACGATCACAATGCGCGACTGGGAGCCGATCGCTCCCGGCGGCGAAAGCGGCATGACCGCTGGCGACAGGCTCAATCCGGGAATCGTCTACGGCGGCACCGGTACGCGATACGATCTGGAGAGTAACACCCCGATTCGTGGGACCACGGCACCGACGTCACCCGAGCCAGCGCGAAGCGATTGGACTCAGCCGCTCGTTTTTTCGAAGGCGGATCCGAAATCGCTCTATTACGCGAATCAGTTCCTGTTCAAGACAACTGACGGCGCACAAACGTGGACGCAGATCAGCCCGGACCTCACGCGCCCGGCTCCTGGAATTCCGGCATCGCTCGACGCGGCAGCGGCGGCACAGGTTGATCGCAACCAGAAGCGCGGTGTGATTTACACCATCGCCCCGTCGCCGCTCGTTGCTCCTCTTCTCTGGCTTGGAACTGACGATGGCCTGATCCAGCTCACGAGTGACGAAGGAAAGACGTGGAAGGACGTTACACCAGCCGCAATCTCCTCATGGAGCAGAATCACCATGATGGAAGCGTCGCATTTCGACGCGAGCTCGGCGTACGCGAGTGTCGATCGTCATCAGCTTCAGGATTACGATCCGTACATCTACCGCACACGCGACATGGGCAGGACGTGGCAAAAGATCACGAAAGGTCTTCCGGGCGGAGTCTACGTTCACACGGTCAAGGAAGACCCGCAGCGCCGGGGACTTTTGTTCGCCGGCACCGAGCGCGCGGTGTATTTCTCGATCGACGACGGTGACAACTGGCAGGCACTGCAGCTTAACCTTCCCGTCACGTCGATGCGCGACATGGAGATCTACATGAATGATCTCATCGTCGCCACGCATGGCCGCGGATTCTGGCTGATCGACGACATCACGCCGCTCCGCCAGCTTGATGCAGCAGTGATGAAGTCGGACATGTGGCTATTCAAGCCGGCCGACTCGATCAACTTCATTTCCTCGGGCGACAACGGAACGCCAACGCAGAAAGATGAGCCCCAGGCGCAGAGCGCGCCCAATGGCGCGACGATCGACTATTTCCTCAGGTCGGCGGCGACAGGGCCCGTAACGCTCGAGATTCTCGACGCTACCGGAGCGAGTCTGCGGAAGTACAGCACTGACGCCGCAGTCGAGACTGGCGTTGCGGGCGGCAGAAGAGATTCGACCGGAATTCCAAATGTGTCGCCGCTTTGGAGAAACACGCCCGAGCGGTTCTCGGGCGCTGCGGGAATGCACCGCGTTGTCTGGAATCCCGTGGCTCCTCCTCCCGCGGCCGCACCGGGCGCTGCGCAGGGATTCCGCGAGCAGCCTCCGCTCTTCGGCACTTTCACGGCGAAGCTCACAGCCGGCGGCAGGACGCTCTCGCAGGCATTCGTCGTGAGGCCAGACCCCCGCGAAAAAAGGGCCTGAATGGCACCATGATTGCCTTTATCGAGGTCGTAATTCACTCGGGAGGGCAACGTGATTTCGATTCAAAAAGCCGCGATGCGCGGCATGGCAGTTTTGGCAGTCGCGGCGACGGCAGCATGCTCGAGCACGGGCGGGCTCGGCAATATTCTGGGCAGCGTGCTCGGCCAGGGTCAGCAACAGCAAGGTCAGGTTTCAGGCACCGTCCGAAACGTCGACACCAGATCCCAGCAACTCCAGCTCCAGCAGAGCAACGGGCAGAATGTAACTCTTGGATACGACAACCAGACGCAGGTCGTTTATCAGAACCAGAAATACTCGGTCAGCAACCTCGAATACGGCGATCAGGTGACCGCCAGAGTTTCGACAACGAGCAACAATCAGTATTACACAGATCTCATCCAGGTCGACCAGTCAGTCACGTCGACCAACGGAACAGGCTCGTCGGCCAACGTGCAGCTGTTCGAAGGCTCCGCTCGCAATATTGACCGCACGAACGGAACGTTCCAGATAACGGGCAGCAACTATGGTACGCTGGTCGTTTCGCTTCCCTACAATCCGAGGCAGGCTGACGTAAATCGTTTCCAGAATCTTCGGTCTGGCGACTACGTCCGCGTCTATGGCGTGCTCCTCAACAACAACCGCGTAGAGCTGCGTCAGTTCAATTAGGAGCTATCGGCCGCCCGACAGGTTGGGGTTTTGGAAGGCCTTTCGGGCGACCGCTCTGCTGGCGGTGCACTATCACTGTTTGCAGATTGAATGAGGATCGGTAGTCCCAATTCGCTGCGCACAGGGGGCGGAAGTGCGAACCGTTGAGAATCAGCAAAAGCTGGCACGACCCGTTGAGTTGTGACCAACCAGGTCAAACCGATGACTTCAGGGATTGGACGCCGGCCAGCTGACAATGAGCTGGACGTCTACGGCCTCACGCATCCCGGCAAGGTACGGCCGAACAATGAAGATCATTTCCTGATCTGTTCGCTTCAGCGGCGCGTCGAGGTGTACCACACAAGTCTTCCCGACCCGAGCGTTCTTCAGCGCAGCGAGCGCCTCGCGTTCATGGCGCTGGTGGCCGACGGAGTCGGGGGCGCGAGAGCCGGAGAGGAAGCGAGCCGTACAACACTCGAGCACGTGACCCGCTATGTGACTCAGTCACTCGAGTGCTATTACACGAGCAATGCGGAAGACGACTCGAATTTCGTGAAAGAGCTGGAAGAGGCAGCGCTCAAGGTTCACTCGGATATCGCGATAGAGGCAGCCGCAGACCCTGAAAGAAGGGGGATGGCGACGACGCTGACTCTATGGCTCGGCGTCTGGCCGAATGCCTATCTGCTGCAGGTAGGCGATAGCCGCTGCTACGTGCTCCGTGAAGGCGAGCTGATCCAGATTTCGCGTGATCAGACAATGGCCGAGGAATTCGTGAAGCAGGGAGTGTTCAATCGCGAAGACGCAGCGTTCAAGAAATGGGCGAACGTCCTGTCGAGCGCTATCGGGGGCCCGGAAGCGGCCCCGACAGTCACGAAGGTTCCTCAATCGTGGAAGAATGTCGGATTGATGTGCAGCGACGGATTAACGCGTCACGTGAGCGACGATCGTATTCGCGAAGTGCTTGTCAGCATGACATCGGCGAAGCAGGTCTGCGAGACCTTGCTTCAGGAAGCTATCGATGGCGGCGGAGAGGACAACATCACCATCGTCTGCGGGAGATCGATCCCGCGCGGGCCCACGGACGGTGAGCCAGCGCAAGACCGGTAGTCAATCCGCTACTGTGACCGCGTTCCTGTTGTCCTGAGGTTGACGACGGAGTCGGCGCCTTTCGTGTCATAGCGCGCGATCGTTGTCCCAACCAGCTTGTCGCCTTCCATGTGCATGTTGCTGTGCGTCGTGACCATGACGTTCTTACGCAAGGCACTGGAATAGGGTCCGTTCTCGCTCACGATACTGTCGTTGTCCATGTGAATGACGCGGATGTTCATCGCGTCTCGGCCCGGCAGCGTCATTTTCCAGCCAGTCGTTTCGTTGGTCGCGTCGAGCGTGTAAGTGAGAACGGTGGTGTCCTTATCGGCCGGCATAACCTGCATCGTCCACTTGCCAGCCACATTCAGCGGAGCGGGCGCGGCGGCAGTCGGCGCTGCCGACATCGCGGTATCTGCGGCGGGCTCGTCTTTCTTTGCGCAGCCGAAAACAATCGGCAGAACCAAAAGCAGTGCAACTCGCGACATCCAGCCTCCTGAGTTGAGGTCCTCAATGCACCAGCGGGTCGCTAACGTATCAGACCCGCCTCGCTCCGGCAATCCAGCCGTTAAAAAAAGAACGCACCGAAGGCGCCCTTTGGCTTCGGATTTCGCATCACCGATCCAGAAGCACGAACCCTCGAAGTGGTGTTCCGCCGGTTGCAGCATCCGCTGCAATCGCCGTCCGAACTGTGGCTCCACCAAATACGGTACTCGCTGAAGTGAAAACGACGGCAGCGTTTCTGTTTGCCGCCGCAGTTCCAGCCGGGACGGCTCGAACCACATACGTACCCGGGGCGACCACAGCATACGCTGACGCGGCTTTGTAGGCCACATTGCTCGCCACTGGATTCGCGGTGGCAAGGTCGGCGCCGGCGGCGGTGACGAAGAAGTCGAGCGCGCCACCTGTCGGGCTCATGTTTACCGAACGAAAACGCGTCTGTGAGGAGCTCCCGAGGGTGTTGTCGTCAGTTATGATGACGCTGGTAATTGCGCTCCCTCCCACTCCACCAATCGCATACACGCTCAGGTCCTGTGCGGCAGCTATCGTGAACGGCAATGTCGCAACAGTCACAGTCGTGTCCGCCGTTCTCTTGAGCACGAACGAACGATTTCCTGTGTACACCGGCGCGTACGGCGCTGTCGCCGGCGCGCCCAGGTTTGCCGGGGCGGCCTGAGCGTATTGAAGGTTTACCGTAAAGACGAGTCCCTCGAGACTCGCGTTAACGAAACCGCGAGTGGCGTCGGTAATCACGTTCACCAGCCTCACTCTGCCGAAGGTGCCGGTGGGTTCGATTGGGCCTGGCGCCTCAGTGGTCGAGCAAGCGGTGACCATCGCCGCCGCCGCGAGTAGTGCGCCGAGCTTAAGCTTGCTGGACACTCGAAGTCTCCCGATGGTCGATTGATTTGTCATTGATCGCGGCCTCACAGTGTGCAGCCGGATGGAAACGTCGTCGGCTCAGTCGGATCGGCCGGGACGTTCGGATTCGCATTGCGGTCACCAACTGCGTACGGCAGCCAGCAGCGCTGCGCATCCGACGGAATTGACGGTGCCGACACCGGGCCGCGCACGAGGTTGCGCCTGCGCGAATCTTCCCAGCGGAGTCCGGTGCCGAAAAGCTCGTACCGGCGCTGCACATAGATCTCGGCGATGAGCTGATCTTTCGTGAGCTGACCGGAGAGTGGGGGCAGACACGCTTTCGGATCGTCGAGCCCGCGTCCGCCTGCGCAATCGGTTCTGACTGAATCGAGCGCCGCCTGTGAGCCCGCGAGGTTGTTCTGATTGGCCAGCGCCTCCGCCTTGATCAACAGCGCTTCGTCCGGGAAATAGACCGGCAGCGGAGCCTGCGGATTCGCGTATCTGTTCCAGGTGTCGAGCGGCGTAGCCAGCCGGCCTGTCAGCGTTGACGGAACCACGAAGTAAGCCGCCCTCTGATCTGCCGGCAGCATCGACTGCCTGAATGAGCGGCGGGGTGCAACACCGTTCGTTCCGCCGGTCACGTTGGCGTAGAAGTTTACCGCGGGCGACGGGAACGTGAGCTGCGAAAGCGAAGTCCGGCTGACGAGGTTGGCCGCTGCAAGCGCGGCTGCATCGTCGTTAGCCATTCTCGCATAACGCGCCCGGAACATCTGGACCATGTTGGGAAGGCTCACTCCCGGAGTGAGGATGCTGGTGTTGAAGAACGTACTCGGCGGCGTTGTCGCAATCTGATTAGCTGCCGAGTCGAGCAGCGCGCGAACGTACGCAAGGGCTTCCGCACGGCCGACGTACACGGGCTGAGTAACGTTGTACGTGTTGATGGGCAGCTTCTGATACTCCTGCAGAGTCTCACCGAGTGCCTCGGCTTTCAGCGCATAGGCGAGAGCCTTCAGTCCGCTGGCTGTTCCCGCCTCGATGTCGCTGGAGAGTGCCGCTGCACCAGCGAGAAGATCGTCCGCGGTGCGAACGGTCCTGTACTCGGAGGTAAAAACGTTTTCCGCTATGCCTGTCCCAGGTGCAACCTGACCCTGTTCCGCATCGCTGATGGAGATAAGCGCGGCTGACGTGGCTGAGGTCTCATCAGTGACGAGACCGGCCATGTACGCGTAGTTGCCGTACGATTGCGCGAACCTTCCCTGCAATCCCGTGGCGAGTGCGATGACGCCGTCGGCCGATGTTGTGACCTGTCCTTCAGTTGGCGAGTTCGGGTTCTGCAGATCGAGCGAGCAGGCGCCGAGCGAAACAGCGGCAAGAGCCACTGCGCAATTTCTGATCATCTTCATTTTCAGTCTCCGATTGATCAGAAGGTGACCTTCGCGCTCAACGACCAGACGCGAGGTATCGGGTATCCGCCGAAATCGAATCCGCGGTCGGCAGCAGTTGTCTGCACTGATTCGCGTCCTCCGGCGTTAGTGCCGAAGAGATTGATTTCGGGGTCATAACCGCTGTAGTTCGTCCACACGTACAGGTTGCGTCCGGACAACGTCAGGTCGATGCCGTCCCCAAAGAAGCGCTTGATCGGCAGACCTTCGAATTTGTAGCTGGCCGAAACCTCGCGAAGCTTCACGAAGCTGCCGTCCTCGATCCAGTACTCGAAGATGCCCTGCGTGCGCGAATTGAACGTTGGCGGAAGCTTGCGCGCGTCGCCGTACGGCAGAATCTCGCGCTCGTACGACTTGGAGTTGCTCGCGATTCCGGCGTTTTCAGCCCGCGTGGAAAGGTTCATGATATCGTTTCCGAATACGCCATCGAGCAGCGCGCGGAGACGGATCTTTCTCATGACGGTGAATTCGTTGAGGAACGACCCCATCCACTTCGGATTCGGATTGCCGATGACTTTGCTGAGCGAGTCGTTGCACGTGCCGTGACTGATCGCCTGTCGCTGCGCCAGGGTGGCGCCCATGTCAGCCGTGTTATTGCTGCGGCGATACCTGCCGAGCGAATCCAGCAGCAGTGCTCCGCTGATGCAATCACGTGCAGCGTACGATCCGTAGAACACCCCGGCAGCCTCACCGGCGCGAATTCTGTTCGGGTATCCGCCGGCTGACTGGAAGTCCTGGATCGCGAGACTCTCGACGAGGTTCCTGTTGCGAGTGTACGTAACTGTCGATCCCCACTCGAGGTTCTTCGCGCTGACGTTATTCGTGTGAAGCAAAAGCTCGACGCCCT
Source organism: Gemmatimonadaceae bacterium (assembly GCA_035525975.1). Taxonomy (GTDB): domain Bacteria; phylum Gemmatimonadota; class Gemmatimonadetes; order Gemmatimonadales; family Gemmatimonadaceae; genus UBA4720. The sequence goes on along the minus strand of DATLDF010000027.1, from coordinate 82,905 downwards.
TGTTCGACATCGTCCCGATCGGGAAGAACTGTCTCGAGAATCCTGTGCTCGTCGGCAGCGGCCGGAAGAACAGAAGATCTGACACAAGGCGGTCATAGTAAGTCGCTTCCGCACTCGCGCGTCCGCCGAGGAACCCGACTTCAGTTCCAACTTCCCATTCCCGCGCTCTCTCGTTCTTGAGGTTTGGGTTTCCGAACGTGACGTCATTGACGAAACCCGGGCGTCCCGCGAAAGGACTCTGAGCATATGTGATGTACTGCGAGTACGCGTTGACCAGTCCGGGCTGGCTTCCCGCCCATCCCAGCGCCGAGCGGAGCCGCAGATTGTTCAACATCCCCGGTCGATTGTCGATCACGACGTAAGCCGCCGAGACTTTCGGGAAGGCCTGCCAGCGCTCCGACGGTGCAAACGTCGATGAGGCGTCATAGCGAACGGCCGCCGTGAGGAACAGCCTGTCGTTCCAGCCAAGCTCCTGCTGGCCGTAGAAGCCGAGCGTCCTCAGCTCGATTTCTGCCTGCGCAGCAGACGGTGCCGAGCCTGCGGAGACCAGCTCGCCAACCGGCGCCAGTCCTGTGGCCTGCGCTGTTGTCGTTCTGACTTTCTGGTCAGTGAAGTTGAATCCAGCGGTTGTCTTGAGCTCCATGTTGCCCATGGTGCCCCAGTTGTACGACGCGACGCCGTCCTGGTTGATGACGCGTGTCGCCGAGAACACCGAGAGGGAACGGCCCGTAGCGAGTGGAGCCGTGCCGAGCACTGCGTTGCGTGGAACGAACTGGCGCTGCTCGAAGCCGGTGTTGTCGATACCGATCGTATAGTCAAGCAGGAGCTTCGTGAACGGCGTGTACGTCAACTTCGTTGAACCAATGAACCGGTCGATCTGCTGCGGATTGCGAATGCGATCGATAGCAAGGATCGGATTAGTACCGAGTGACGGCGGCAGTGGATAGACGCCGTTGACCGGACGGAAGTCGATGTTTGTCGGGGCGAAGAACATCGAGCCCATGATTCCGTAGTCGTTCTGCTCGCCGAATGCCTGTACCGCGTTCGATGTCTGGATATAGTTCGCGGTGACGTTGCCGATCAGCCGTGAGCTGAGCTGCTGCTGAAGGTTGAGTCGCGCCCCCATGCGCCGTGATGACGTCGCGCGCATGATGCCGTCTTCATTCGCGAAATTTCCGCTCGCAAAGTAGCGAGTCTGATCGCTGCCTCCCTCGACCGTGAGGTTCTGCTCGTTGGCCGGAGCGTCACGGAAAATGTCGTTCTGGTAGTTGAACCGCAGACTCGGCAAACCGGCTACATCGTAGGGATAGAAGTTGAACGCCTGCTGTTCACGGAGCTGGCCTCGCGAAAACCGCGATGTGTAGGTGTAGTGCGGCTTTCCTATTGTTCCGCGGCGAGTAAAGATCTGCACGACACCATTGTTGGCGCGTGATCCATAGAGCGCAGCCGCTGCAGCACCGCGGATGATCTCGATGTGATCGATGTCCGACGGATTGATATCGGCAAGACGGTTCTGCGGATTGGACCTGATTCCAAGGTCGGCAAGCTGCGACGATCCGTTGTCGACGATCACTCCGTCAACGATGTAGAGCGGATCGGAGCCGGAGATGAACGAGTTGACTCCGCGCAGGCGGACTGAAATTCCACCGCCGCCGGGTCCGCCCGAGTTCTGGCTGATCTGGGCGCCGGGAATCTTTCCCTGCATCGCCTGGTCGACAGTCAGAGCTTGCGCGCGGTTGATCAACGACGAGTCAACCGACGCAACGCTCGTCCCGAGCTTTCGGCGCTCGGTCGGACTGCCTGTACCGGTAACGACTACCTCATTGAGGTTGATCGCGCTGACCCTCAAGGTCACGTCGAGTGTCGCGCCGATGCCGGCGGCGATGTTCACCGTGCGCGTTACCGGCTGGTACCCGATGCGGCGAATCGTGATTGAACGGTTACCGGCCGGAATGGCGTTCACTGTGTAATCACCGTTTCCGTTCGTGACAGCACCGAGGCGCGTTCCATCAACGACTACCTGAACTTCGGCCATGCCACGTCCGTTCGCGGCGTCGGTAACTCGACCTTTGACGGACCCTGTCGTCGCCTGGGCGAAGAGCAGGGATGGTAGTGCAAGTAGGGCGACGGCGAGACTAGTCGCGCCGCGTCGGACGTTAGAGGGGGTCATACGACGTTCTCCGGGTGGAGTTCTCTCCGTTTGCCGATGGAGAGACAGCTTATGCTATGGGCGCGGTACGATACTGTCGGGGCGCGAATCAATCAAGCAAAATCGGCGATAAAAATCACTGAAGCCGGTTTTTTTGTAACCGGATGGGTCGGTTCGCGGGTCTCGACGCGCGAAAAGCCGCTTTTCCTCAGCAATTCGAGCCACGATTCCATCGTCCTGAAGTACCACGGGGCCGGATCGGTGAAGTCGGAACTGAAGCCTGACCAGCTTCCTGGCCGCCATCCATCGACGTACGCCTCTTCGCCATTGGCCACCACCGGATGGAGAGTCTGGATTACGAGCGATCCTGTCGGGACCAGGAGCTGATGGGCTCGCGAGATAAGCCTGGCGACAGCTTCCTCGCCGATCAGTGAAAAGTTGGCGACGGCGACATCGACCCTCACGTCGAGTGCGCCGGCTGCGATCTGCTCGTACGACATTACGCGAAAATCTCCGCCTCCCGCGCGCGCGGCCTGCTCGATGAGTCCAGGAACAACGTCAACTCCGATTCCTTTGATGCCTTTCGCAGCGAGAGCCCGGATCAGCCAGCCTTCACCGCACCCGATGTCGAGAATCGTGCCGGGCGACCGGCTTTCGACGGCATCCAGGATCGCCTGATTCGTCACGAGGCCGCGGCTCTCGATCCGATTTTCGCGGATCGCCTTGGTCCACGGCTCGGCGTTATGGTCCCACGAGTCGACTACCTTGGCGTCGCTAAGGGGATCGATTTCGGGCTCTGGATTGTCGTCGGGAAGATGCGTCACGTCAGGATGATTGAGGGGGGTCGCATTCCGGGCTCCAATAAAAGTATTGCCATCAATGTCACGCTTGGTCGCTTCAGCATCGATCGATGATGGCAACACACTTCCATAAAAGCCCGGAATGCGAAACCTCAATACTCGTTCTTTCGATCAGCGGCTGTCGGATCGACCTCCGTCCAAGTGAGCGGCGTTCATAATGGCCCCCGCGATTGCAAGCTGCAACGGCGCGAGATCGGGGAAGAAACCTTTCTCGTTGGTTCCAAGAGCCTGCTTGTTCGTGAGCAATACTACGGAGAGCCTGTCGAGCCGGTCGCCGAGCACGTAGGTGCCAGTAAAGCCAGTATGTGAAAACGCCATTGGATTACGTAGCTGCGCCGGATACTGCCACCCCAGGAAGTTCTTGTATTTGTCGTAGGCTAAAAAGCGATCAATCGTTTTTTGACTCACGTAAGTACGGCCGTCGTACGTTCCGCCGTTCAGGAGGACCTGGAGCAGCACGCTGAGCTCGGCACCGGTTGAAAAAAGCCCGGCGTGTCCTGCCACGCCGCCATTCGCGTAGAAAGAATTCCCGTCGTTTACCTCGCCCACTGTCTGATAGTTTCTCCAGCCATTCCACGATGTCGGATCGCCGCGATACCTGTACCCGAACGTCGAATCGTAGACCATGTGCTTTTCGTACCCGTTCCCCAGTTCAGTCGGAGCGAATTCCTTGAGACCCTTCTTCCTGGGGTTGAACGTCGTCTTCGTCAGTCCGAGCGGCTTGTAGAGGGCGCTGTCAATGAAGACATCGAGTCGCTTCCCAGTCACCTTCTCGACAATGTCGCCCAACAGCATGAAGCTGAAATCGCTGTAATGGCGACCTTCTCCGACGCCCCATTGAAGAGGCATATCGCGGATCGCAGCGTACGTCTCTTGTGTGTTCTTCGCCTGGTAGTAGAGCGGCTGCCATTGCACGAGGCCTGCGGAGTGCTGCAGCAGGTGTCGCGGAGTAATGCTGTCGAGGTGCGGCCCGCGGAAATCGTGCAGGTAGGTATACACGGGAGCGTCGAGGTCAACCTTGCCTTGATCGACAAGCATCATCATCGCGAATGTCGTCGCCATGACCTTTGTCACCGACGCCAGGTCGAACACTGTCGACGTCTTTACTGATCCAAAGGCGCGGTTGTGGACGATCTCTCCGTCCTTTGTGACCACGAATACCGCCCCGGGCATGAGCTTGCCAATCGACGCTTCTATCGCGGAATCAGCGAATACGATCGCCTCGGCCAAATGAGGCGCTGACTCTAGTCGCTCCTGAATGGTTGAGCCTGCTGAGGCGCAGGCAGTCGCCAGAACACACGCAGCGACAGCAAGAGTCCTCAATTCGCACTCCGATTTGCTGTTTTGACTACGCGAGCTGCTGCGCAGTAGTCGGAATATCCGGGCGGCGCATCGCGAACCGCTTTCTGCGTGCGATAGGCAAGCGCAGCGAGGAAATGTTGAAGAAGGCGGCGGGAGTCAGTCACGGGTTCGGCTCAGTCAGGTCAAACCGAAAGCTACAACGACTACCTGCCCGCGCCCATTTCCTCGAGCGCGACACGCGTGTCGAGATACAGCGCGTTAGCCGCGGCTTCACCCTTCATGGTGTTGTCGAACATGCACCATACCGGAGAGTTCGTCTTCGCGTACTTGCGGAGGCGGAACGCCAATCCGTCGAGATACGACGCCGTGTAGGGTGAAGAGTAGATGTTGGGCGAGCCGTGAAGCCGGAAGTATACCACCGTCGAAGACCCCCCAGGCTCGGCTGCCGCCTGAACTACAGCGGGATCGGCCGCGGCACGACTTACTCCAAGCGTGCGGAGCAGCCGGCTCGCATCTGCTGCGAACCAGGTGCGGTGTCGCGGCTCGATGATAACAGGAGAGGAGGTCTCCGCGAGGAGAGAAACGAGAAAATTCCCGGCTACAGCGGGATCGAACTCGAGGCTCGGCGGCAGCTGAACGAGCAGGCAGCCGAGTTTCGAGCCGAGTCCGGAGACCTCGCCAATGAATCGCTTGAGATTCTCTTCATATCCGACGAGCCGCGCGACGTGAGTAATCGTCTTGGGAAGCTTTACCGAGAAGCGGAACTCGTCAGGTACACTGATGGCCCAACGCTGATACGTGTCGGCCATATGCGACCGGTGAAACGACGAATTGATTTCCACGGCTTTGAGGACCGATGCGTAACGCTCGAGCTGAGTCCCCGTTTCTGGAAACTTCTCACGCAGCGGCTGGGGAACGCTCCACCCTGCCGTTCCCACAAAAAGATTTCCCGGCATGTAGCTGCGCAGCGGATTCATTCTTCCTCTTGTCGGCTCTCGATTCCCATACACACGTGACTGTCGAAGGGTCGAAAGCGTCAATTGTTCATGAAAAGCCACATTCTCTGGATCAGCGTTCTCGCGCTGGGGGCTGGCGGCTGCGCGGCGCCTGCGAAGGTCGACAAGCCGCGCGACCAGATGACCCAGAGGGAGAAGGACAGCGTGTTTGCCGCGAGCGGATTGCCTGGTTCAGGGGTTGCAGCGAAGGCGATCAAGATGGCCGACCAGGAGGCTGCCCGGCAGGCGACCATCGATTCCCAGACCGGCGAGAACTAGCAGAGACAAGGATGCGGCGGGAATTCCCGGAATTAGGTTAAAGGAATGACCATCTCCCGCCGAGAGCTTCTCAAGACCCTGGCTGTTGCAGCTGCGGCTGCCGCCCTGCCCGTTTCCGCGAGGGCTGAAGAAGACCGTCAGCCGGGATCAGTTCCACCCGGCTCCAAAGACGACCAGGCGCGATTGAAGGCCTGGACTTTCGCCCTCAGAAATGATCCAGAGGCGCGTGCCGCATCATTCGGGCGGAAGGCGGCGCATGTAGGTGAGCTCGCCATCGGCACTCCATACGTGCCCAACGCGCTCGAGGCCTACATCCGTGCTGGCGGCGATCCCAGGCGCGAGCCACTCACTCTGTCGCTCACTGAATTCGATTGCGTCACTCTCGTTGAGTCGTGTGAGGCCGTTGCGCGCGTCGCCGCGCGGCGAACACCGCCTGGCTGGAACGCATTTGGACATGAGATCGAGCGAATGCGGTACCGTGGGGGGGTACGCCGTGGATACGCCTCGAGGCTTCATTACTTCAGTGAGTGGATATACGACGGAGCCAGGCGCGGACTCGTGACTGATATGGCACGCGAGCTTGGCGGTGTCGTCGACCCGCGGCCGCTCCGTTTCATGACCGACCATCGTAAGAGTTATGCGGCTCTGGCCAACGACGAAGTGTTCAGGCAGATCGGCGAAATGGAGCGGCGACTCGATTCACACAAGCGGTACATGATTCCCAAGGATCGAATTCCGTCTATCGTCGACAAGCTTCAAACCGGAGATGTCCTCGCTTTCGCGACATCGATAGCCGGAATCGACGTCACTCATTCGGCATACGCCTATCGCCGCGCCGATGGCGTGATGGGCGTCCTGCACGCGCCACTCTCGGGCGGTGCTGTCGAGATAAGCCGGAAGTCGCTTCCTGACTACGTTGCTGCAATCAAGACGTCGACCGGAATCCTGGTAGCGAGACCGCACACCGCGGTCTAGCTACTTCTTTATCGCGTCAGCCTCGCCGTTCCGTGTGCTGCCCGGAACTCCGGGCCTGCGATATTCCGGCGGCAGCTCCCACGGATAATGGGGCGCGGGATCCCTGGCTGGCTCGGCGTATTGCTTCCGGAGCGCAACGAGGCGCGCCTTCATCCGAGTGACAGTTCTGGCGTATTGGGGATCTGAGTAGACGCTCCTCCGCTCCGTTGGATCCTTCGCCAGATCGAACATGTCCCACTGATCGACCTCGTAGTAGTGGATGAGCTTGTAGCGTGATGTGCGAACGCCGTTCTGTCGCCGGACTGCATGCCATCCGGGATACTCGAAATACTGGTAGTAGATCGCATCGCGCCAATTCGGGGGCGTCTTGCCGCGAAGCAGGGGCACGATGCTGACTCCCTGCATCGACGAGGGCGTTTTGACGCCCGCAATGTCCAGGAACGTTTCCGCCAGATCGAGATTCATCACAAGGTCGGTGTTCTTCGAATTCGGCCGCACGACTCCTGGCCAGCGGACAATCAGCGGAGTGCGCAGCGATTCTTCGTACATCCATCTCTTGTCGAACCATCCACGTTCGCCGAGGAAAAATCCCTGGTCGGAGGTGTACACGACGACGGTGTTCTTCGAGAGACCGGCCGCATCGAGAGAATCGAGAACGCGTCCAACCTGCCCGTCGAGCGCAGAGACGACGCGCATGTAATCGGTGATGAACCGCTGATATTTCCATTGCGCGAGAGCGTCACCGTGGAGCCCTGCAGTGTGAAAAGTTTCGTTCTCGTGCGCGTAGCCGGCGTTCCATACAGCCAGCTGCTCTGGCGTGAGGTTGGTTGGCGGCGAGAGCTTCAGGTCGCGCGGGACGAGGTCGAGCGCGATTCTCATCTCCGGATCGCGTGATACTTCCGCGCGGCCGGCTCCGACATCCCAGAACGACGCGGGGATTGAGAATGTCGTGTCGCGATAAAGTCCGAGCTGCTGTGGCCCGGGATCCCAATACCGATGCGGTGCGTTGAAGGTCAACATCATCAGGAACGGGCGGCTCTTGTCGCGGGCAGCGAGCCACTTCATCGCGCGGTCGGTTACCAGGTCGAGTGTGTATCCGGTGTAGCGAACGCTGTCCCGACCAGTGAGAAGAACCGGGTTGTAGTAGGTGCCCTGGCCGGGGAGGATTTCGTACCGGTCAAAACCTTCCGGGTCCGTGCGAAGGTGCCATTTCCCGAACAGTGACGTTTGATATCCTGCAGCCTGCATGAGCTTTGGAAATGTCACTGTCATCGGGTGCAGTGCTTCGTTGTTGGACATTACGCCGTTCAGGTGACCGTATTGCCCGGTGAGAACCGTTGCGCGCGCTGGACCGCAGATGGAATTCGTCACGAACGAATTCACAAACAGCATTCCGCTTTTCGCGAGCCTGTCCAGATTCGGCGTCCCTGGAAGCTTCACTCCGTACTTCAGCAGCGACCGATAAGCCGAGATCGCGTGTGCTGCGTGGTCGTCCGACATCATGAACAAAACGTTTGGCCGGCCCTGCGCGGAGATATCACTCGACAGGATCGCGACAGCAGCCACGCATAAAGACGCGAGTCGAAGAATCGGTGTGGGGGCGAAGCCCGGTTTCACGTATTTCTCCTCAGTTGGTGCTTTCGTTCGGAAGCGTTGGCGCTGCGGAAGTCGCAGCTGTAACCTGCGGGCTTGACATCCCTCAAGCTACTTTCGCCCTGCAAGAGGCGCTGCGAAGAATGCCTGAAGATGGGGACAGCTGGGTATATCTCCCGATGTCCCTTTCGTGCGGCCATATCGGCTGCTGCATTTTCCTGATCCTCACGGGTAGGATTACGCCCCTTGAGGCCGCTATCTTGCGGGTGAAACATGTTGCTGCCAGGGCTTAGCGCACTCTGGGAGCAATCGCTGCAGGTAGTGCCAAGTGCCAGTGCCCGTGATAACGTTCGGCAGCGAGGCTGTCGTCAATGATTGTGAGCACCCTGCCCCAACCCGCGCCTTCGAGGAGTACGAGTCCATGGCAATCTGGAAGGAACAGACTACAGCCAGCAAAGAGCCACCCATCATGCCCCAGCAGCCTGCGCCTGCGAAGGAAGAGCCATTCGCATCCGCCACGCCATCCTACAACCAACCATCTCGCCCAAGTATGACAGACCAGAAAGAAACTCTCATTGCCGCCAATCTTTCGATCGAGGGCAAGATTCAGGGAGCAGGTCACGTTCGTGTTGCCGGACAGTTCAAGGGTGATGTCAACGTCGAAGGCAATCTGACCATCGAGCAGGGCGCGAAGGTTGTTGGTGGTGTTCGCGCGCAGACTGTCACGATCGCCGGCGAGCTCGAAGGCAACGTAGACGCAGCATCACGGGTCGAGCTTCTCGCTTCAGGTGTTCTCAATGGCGACCTCAAGGCAGGATCACTCACAGTCGCCGCCGGCTCACGCATGCGTGGCAACGCGGAGTTCGGCTGGGATGAGAACAAGACCGGCCAGTCCGCGAGAAAAGTGGAGACCGGCACAGCCGCATGAGCAATGGAGGACAGGGCACGGCGGGAAAGACGCGCACCTGCCCGCACTGCAGAGCGACAATCCTTCAGAGCTCCACGGCATGTCCGATATGCCGCAAGAGTCTGCGATGGGACCCTCACACAGAAAAACACAAAGCGCCGAGCTTCTCGGCGCTGCGTGTTGAGGGATCCGTAAAACACCCGCCTGCCGACGAGGCGTGGGAATACGCTCTGATGGTCACCGTAACCAACGAGAAGGGCGAAGAGATCACGCGTCAGATGGTCGGTGTAGGATCTCTTCACGCCGCGGAGCAGCGAACATTCACACTCTCCGTTGAAGTGTTCACTTCGCAAACGGCAGGTTCGGCGAAGGCGCGTTAGGCTGCGAGTCGCGCACGTTGTTCCCGCGCTTTTCGACGAGCGTATCGGAATAATCGGAGGCGCTGAACGTTACGCGTACGAGCTCGCGCGTTTTATGGCGCGGGTGACGCCGACCGAATTGTTGACGTTTGGCGACACCGACGAGGGCCGCGTCCACGGTAACTTGCGCGTACGCGTGATAGGCGGAGCTAGCACGATTCGTAACGATCCCTACGACAAATTTTCTCCGGCGCTGTTCGACAGCCTGGAGAATGCCGACGTCGTTCACTGTCACCAGATTCACGCCACATCTTCGATAATGGCGGCTGAATTCTGCAGGCGCACAGGCAGGCGAGTTTTCGTTACTGACCTGGGCGGCGGGCCAAGCGGCGACAGAAGCCTGGCCCATGACGCACTGTTTGATGCCCACCTCCACATCAGTGCATTCAGCCAGAGACTCTGGGAAAATTCCACCAGTCGCAGCACATTGATCTCGGGCGGTGTGGACGCCGAGACGTTTCATCCGGCCAACGCGCCACCCGCCGACTTTCGCGTGATATTCGTGGGAAGGATTCTTCCGCACAAGGGCATCGATGTGCTGATCGACGCAATGCCAGACGACATGCAGCTCGACGTCATCGGGCATGCTTACGATGCACGCTATTTCAACGACCTCGAGAGTCGAGCCGCCGGCAAGCGCGTTTCATTCATCACCGACCTTGCCGATAACGCCCTGCCCGACGCCTATCGTCGCTCGTCGTGCGTAGTGCTGCCCAGCGTTTATCGGACGATGTATGGAGGAGAGAGCTTCGCGCCGGAACTGCTTGGCCAAACACTGCTCGAGGGAATGGCCAGCGGACTTCCGGCGATCTGCACGGATGTCGGCGCCATGCCGGAAGTTGTGGTGGATGGCATAACAGGATTCGTGGTCCCGGAGAGAAACGCCGAGGCGATTCGCGATAAACTGTTGTTTCTTCGCGAAAACCGCGACTCGACACTCGGAATGGGAACAGCAGGGCGACACCATGCGGTGACACATTTTGACTGGAACATGGTAGTCGAACGATGCCTCACCGCCTACACAGCATGACGGCAAACAACGAGAAAGGCGCCTGGGCGCGGTACGCCGAGTTTTACTCGGGGTCCCGACGCTGGATAGCGTTTGCCATCCTCCTGGGCGTGGCCGAGCTGGTGATGGTCATTCCCGTACCGATGTTGATCCGGAGGCTGTTCGATGAGGACATCAGGAATGGACGTGTTCGGGAGATAGTTCAGACGGTGCTGATACTGGCCGGGCTTCGCCTGATTGCCACCGGGACCGGGTTGTATCTCCGCCGGCTGTCGCTTGAGACCACGAAGCTCGCGATTCAGAGAATGCGACACGCGCTTCTAGAGAAGATGTATAGCCTGCCGCACGCATGGATTCACCGTGCTGACCACGCGGCCCTGCACACCACCATCGTTCAGGAAACCGAGCGGGTCGATGTCATGAGCAACGCGCTCGTCGCCCTGCTCATTCCCTCAGCGCTGACAACGGTGGCGCTTGCGACGATTCTTTTCTCGCTCAGTCCGCAGCTCTTTCTGATCGTCGCGATGTCTGCGCCGGTTCTGTATTCGGTGCACCGTGTCCTTGCTGGTCGTCTCCGCGACAGAACCGACAAGTTCCGCTCGGCATTCGAGAATTTCAGCTCCGGTGTGCTGTTCGTGCTTCGGACGATGGACCTGACGCGGGCGTCGGCGGCAGAGTCTAGCGAGCTCGCGCGACAGGACAAGTCGACCTCGGAGCTGCGAGAGACGAGCTCGCGAATGGCGTGGCTTCAGTCCGCATATGGCGGTATCCAGACGCTGGTGATTTCACTGGTAATGCTCGTCGTACTTGCCGTTGGCGGAGTCCAGGTATCGGCCGGGACGATTTCGCTGGGAGAGCTTGCTTCGTTCTACGTTGCTGCCCTCTTGTTCGCCGGAGCCATGAACACTTTCTGGACGTCACTTCCGACGGCAGTTGCCGGAAATCGTTCGCTTCGCAACATCGACGACCTGCTGAGCCTCGAACAGTCGTCGCCATACTCAGGCGAAACGCGATTCACGTTCGCGGGCGGACTCGAGCTCGACGACGTTCATTTCGGCTACGACAACGTTCCGCTCCTTCGCGGAGTGAGCTTCGCGATAAGGCCCGGTGAGATTGTTTCGCTGCATGGTCCTAACGGCGCCGGCAAAACGACGATCGTCCAGCTTCTGCTTGGCTGGCAGAAACCGCAGCTTGGCCGCGTTCTGGCAGACGGAAATCCGTACGATACCCTGTACCTCGAAGATCTCCTGAAGGGAGTCGGACTGCTTCCGCAGGATCCAGTGATCTTCGCCGGCGCTATTGCAGAGAACATCGCTTACGGTCGCGAGCATATCTCGGCAGAGCAGATGCACGACGCAATCAAGATCGCCGGAGCGGATGACCTTCTAAGCGCGCTCCCGGCTGGACTCGCAACGATGATTGGCGAAGAAGGGCAGACGGTATCAGGAGGCGAAAGGCAGCGCATCGCCCTCGCGCGCGGGCTGGTTCATTCGCCTGCACTTCTCATCATGGACGAGCCGACCAATCATCTCGACGTATCTGATTTCCGCGCTATCCTCGGGAGAATCAGGGAACGCTCGCCATCGATGTCGATTCTGATCATTTCCCACGATCAGTCGGTCATCGATGAAGCGGACGCGATTTATCGGCTCGAAAAGGGTGCGTTGAGTCGACGCGTCACTTCGCGGCGGATGGCGAGCAGCACAGGAGAGCCCACTGTCGCACTGGTGAAGTAGAGGGCGGCTCGGCCAACCCGGGTAATTGCCTGCCCTGCCAGCGGCGCTTTACGCTGAAGGCTCGAGAATGCCTTGATTCCAGTAACAGGGTTTCTGCTTGCGAACTTCGTCAAGTCGGCGAGCGAATTTCGCCCTGCCGCAACGCTCGCCGCTCCCTGCCACGCGAGCGGAGGTCCTCCGCTCCAGATATGCGAGTCCTGTGAGAGAATCGTAGCCGCGAAGAAGAGGATCGCGTCGTCCTCGTACGGATCGACGATTTCGTCGTTGGCGGACTTGTCGGCAAACCCCTTTGCGAATTGCAACAGACCGCGGAACGCCTCCCCCGACGGGAGCGCGTCAACAAGCTTGTCGAGCTGACGATGCTCATCCTCGTTCATCTCTTTCATGACCCACGCCATCAGCAGCAGATCCCTGATGCGCACGTGACGGTCTGTGTGCTGGACGAGAGCGTGGTGAAGCATGTGCAGCATTTGATCGGCGTACGCGAGGCGATACATCCCGGGCACGGCTGCAACCTCTGTAACACGCATCCACGCATCGTCGGCGAGCGGCGCTCCTGTTGAAAAGATGGTCTGGTGCAGCTCGATCGGGAGGTGTCCTGGCGGCGGCGCCCAGTAGACGTGATGAATCTCGTTGTCTGCCGCGGCTGAGAATCCAGCATTTTTCAGGTGTTGGGAGATGATTTTCTCGTCGGCGGCGCTGGCGAGAATGTCGACGTCGAACAAGTGAAGCGGCGGGGTCGCTTCCGCCATTGCGGGGAGAAGCCCCTTGAGCGCGATCGGCCTGACCTTCGTTTCCCGCGAGAACGCCGCGATCCATCTTGCATCGCGCTCGGCCCTGAGAACACCTTCCGTTTCCCGCGCGGCTTCGTGCTTCAGCAGGGAAAGAGCCGGTGCCGGAAGATTCTTCGCAGTCTGTGCATCGAGCAGCGCGGCGAGCAATGGGGACGCGCATCGCTCGAGAATGAGAAACATCCGCCAGCTTTCTTCGGGGACCGAGCTGAGCCATTGCTGCGAGTCTCTGTCAGGCGCGCGCTCACGACAGATCTGCGCCATGGCCCAGCGGCGAAGGCGCACCAGATCTGTCGTTTTTTCCGCGGTAGACAGTGAGCTCATTCTGTTTAAGGGGCAGCCCCAAAGGTTATGTTATGCGAACTTCATCCAGCCTGCATTCGAGCACTGTGACCGACAAGCATTACCGCTTCCTATTCTGCGTACCAACTACCCAGCTCAGCGGGGGCGTGAAAGTCATTTTCGCGCTCACGGACATGCTCGTCGCAACCGGCCATGACGTTGACCTGTTCTCCTACGCCAACGCACCAGAATGGTACAGCCAGCAAGCGCGCCTTGTTGAAGCTAAGGACCTCTCGAGCGTAGACATGCGGCGATACGACTTCGTCGTCGTATCAAACGCTGTATTCATCCCCATGGTACTGCCGGTGCTCGGTGGCGCGCGATGCGTTTTCCTCGCGCAAGATTACGAGAGCTTCCATCACGCAACAGATACAACATACGAATCGTTTCTTGCCGAGTCACCAGCGTTCAAGGCGCTTTACTCGCTACCGGTGCCGATCATCTCTATTTCGCGGCCAATTGCGCGGCTGATCAAGGAGAGAATCGGAAAGACCGCGTATTACCTGCCGGTCGGGTTGAATAAGAGTGTCTTCCGACCGCAGGCACATGCCGTTTCCGGCGATCGGAAGCGTGTCCTTCTCGTCGGCAACTACCTGATGCCGTACAAGGGCATGCGCGACGGCCTCGATGCGCTCGAGAAACTGTCTGCCGACATCCCTGTGGAACTTGTGCTCATCACTCAGGAAGAACGGGGCCGAAACCTTTTCGATTCCTACAGCTTCCCCAAGGAAGTGCATTTCTGTCCTGCTGAAACTGACGTGCCGCGAATCATCGCCTCGTGCGATGCCTATTGCTGCACGTCGTGGTACGAAGGACTCGGGCTGCCGGCTCTCGAGGCTTTTTGCGTTGGCACTCCTGTAGTCTCCACGCGCACACTTGGCGTCGACGACTACGCCGAGGACGGAAACAATCTCCTGCTGGCGAATCCCAGCGATCCTGACGACCTGAGAGACAAGCTTCAGCGTCTTCTCACCGACGCCAATCTCGCAGAGCGCCTCGTGCAGGGCGGATTCAAAACGATGAAAGGCCGTTATGAATGGGATATTTCGCTCGCTGCATTCATGAGCGCCATCACCGATATCGACGCGACCTACACAGGAGCGGGTGAGCTCGATACGCCGTTGCTGGAGGATCTACTCGAAGAGCTCGAGCGCGAAGGCTCTCTCACTCCCATAGCGACGTATCGTGAATTTCACCGGCTCGATCGCGAGCTTTCGCGCGCTGCGGACGAGCTTGCGAATGGCGTGGCCGTCAACGGCCAGATTCATGACCTCGCCGTAATCAGGGACGATCTCAAACGGTACGTCTCGAACAGCAGAACTCAGTACTACGCAGCATTCAAGGCAAAGTACGACTTTTGTCTACTGCTGATCGAGCTTGCCGGGTCTCCCGACCGCGTCTACATACAGCGCCTCGTCCATCCACAGCGTGGCGCAAACGCCGGAACGAATGCTACTGCACTCACTGAAGTTCGATATACGCAGCCGTAGCATCGAGTTCGGCGACTGGCCGGACCGCATTTACAGATCGAATGACCTGACGCAGGTGTTCCCTGATCACGTTGCGTCACTTTCTCTGGAAGTGGAGCGTGCCGGATCGAGCGACGCGCTCGACATCGAGGCAATCGATGCGACAAACGGAACGTTTGCGGAAATTCCATTGTCCGGCGGGATGTGTTTTTATCGTGACGGTCGATTTTACTCTGAATGCGAGGGGGAGTTTTCGAATCGCGTGGAGTTCATTCCCGAATCAAGCCTGATAAGAATGAATATCGGCGGCCGATTCCTGGAGGTACCGCCGAGCGGGCTTCTTGGCCTCGTCGTGAAGCCGATCATGCAGAGCTTCGTTTTACCGTTCTACCATCTCAAATCCCTTCACGGAGCAGTGGTTGCCCGCGGCGACAAGACGATAATGATCAGCGGCAGGGGCGGTGCGGGGAAAAGCACTACAGCTTTGCGGCTGATGCTTGCGGACTACGCTCTACTCGCCGATGACACAGCCCTTTTCACGACATGCGGCGACCATGCGCTCGCGCTCTCCTCGCTCGACAGTGCGCACGCTGCGGAAGCGACGATAGACCTTCTTCCCCGCCTCCGCGACGGAATAATCGGCGACATCGATCATCGCGGGAAATACAGCATCTCACTGCAGACCCTCCAGCCAAACAACCTCTGGAGAGAGCCAAGGAGAGTAACGCACTTCGTGCATCTGTCGAGAAAATCCGTGACCGAGCCCCGATTCCTCGATGACAACGCGCCGCATGCCACTGCTGCGCTCCTCGGTGAAGCGATGACGGTGTTTCGCTCGGGCGCTTTTGCGGGAAACGAGATGTTTGAGCGGCATTCGCGCTTGAGCTTTGACGTGATTACTTCGCTGATTCGCGATTCGCGCGTTCTCACGCTTGAATTCGACAATCATCACCTTGAAAATCTCCCGAAGCTGTTCGATACGCTGCAATGAGCGTGACCAACCTTCCAACAGTCGACGTAGTGCTCGCCGTGCGCAACGAAGCGCGGCGAATCGGCGAGTCCATCGAATCGCTGCTGGCGCAGGACTATCCGCAGGCGCTCGTGAAGATTTTCGTCGCCGACAACGGCTCGGACGATGAGACCGTCGAGGTTGCAAGCCGCTACGCGGTCACAGTCGTGCGTGAGCACAAGCCGGGATCAGCCGCGGCACGGAATAACGCCATACGCAGCAGCAAGGCCGATCTCATCGCTTTTTTCGACGGTCATTGCATCGCCAACAAGAGCTGGATCAGCTCCATGTGCACGCGATTCGAGGACCAGCGTGTCGGAGGCGCACAGGCACGTATAGAGAACACGGCGACGGACTCGCGGGTAATTGCCTACCTGGAGAGCAGCAGCATGAACAGCTACGACCATGTCCTCGAGGACACGGTCTACGGAACGCACAATGTCTATCCTTGGATACTCAGCGGGAATTGCATGTTTCGTCGCGACATCGTCGAGCGCGTCGGCGGGTTTGACGAACAGTTGCCTGCATGCGAAGACGTGGATCTCTCGTGGAAGGTCGTGCTCTCCGGATATCTGCTCGTCAATTGCCCCGATGCATCTGTCGTCCACTGGAACGACGATGACTGGCAGAAGTTCGTGAAGAAATCGTGGAGACAGGGCCGCGGATCCGCAGTGCTGGCGAAACGTTATCTCCCGCACGGTGCCAGTAATGCGTTCCAGCCTTCAATGATCTGGCACAAGGGGCGCGACCGCTCGATGGTCGCCTTGAAGTACTGGGGCGGCTACCGCTACGAAGCGGCCCGCATTGTGGCGGGGCGATCAAAGGCAGCGCGAAATGAGAAACTCCCTCGCGTGGCCGCCGAGACGCGACCCCCGTTCACGTGGATCGACCGTCAGAGAATGTCGATCTCGGGTGACGCAGTTTACTGGTTTCGTGGCGAATCAGTGTCGATCATCGTTCACAATCCGTCACGATCGCGGATCGTACTCGACCAGTCAGCCGACCTCATCTGGCGCCAGATCGCCAAGGGCGCATCGCGCGAGCAGACGGTTCAGCTGCTTATCTCGAAATACAGAATTACGCGGTGTGATGCGGAAATCGATCTCGATGAGTTTGTCGACGAGCTCGCGAAGTCCGGAGTCGTTGTGATCGACCGGAGCTAGGCACTGACAGATTCGGACGGGCTCCAACACCCGGAGGCATTCCAGCGGCCAACGCTGAAGGAGAATATTCTCTGGCCCGCGCTTTTCGTCCTCATCGTCGCGTACGGACTGAGCCTGCTCCGCGGCGGCTACGTGCACTACGAAGGACAGTTCTTCCTGTCGAACTTTCTGGACGGCCGCGGACTCTTCCAGAAGATTTTCAGCACCCACTTCAACAACTGGGACTGCTACCAGGCTCGGGAGGTCAGCTTTCTTTTCGGCCTCTTCGACTCGCAAGCGATAGTCCTTGGAGCCCGGCTCGGCGTATCGTTCCTGCATTCGGCCACGTTTGTCGTTTCAATTTTCGTCACTGCCGTTCTTCTCTGGAGACTGATTCCCCGAATCGCTCCCCGGCTGACAACTACGGACTCAGGACTGCTGGTCTCGCTGATGCTCGTGACACCGGCGGTGGAGCTGTCGAGTTATTACTATCGCCCGGCGAAGGCCCTCGTCGCCGTTTTGCTGATGATGGCGTCGTGGCAGGTTTTTCGATTGACATCTGATGCTCAGGGCCGGTCCTCCCGCCGGGACGCAGCGCTGCTCCTCGTCTGCGCGATTCTCATGGCGCTGAGCGACCCGCAGGGAGTTTTTTTCATCCTGGTGCTTATTGCGGTCATTGCCGGCTTTGCCGGGTTTCGCGCACGTCCGGTGCGGCTCGCACACCTGTCCCTTTTTTCAGCTCTGGTCGCCTACACGATGTGGCGGATCGCCATTGGTCCAAAGCTCAGCCTGATCGCGGATGGCTTTGAGCCTGACTCCACATACGAGCGAGTGCCGGTGAGATACACGTTCGGGCAGCTTCACCACTACACAAGCGCGCTGTCGCTGTGGCTGGATAACATCGGTCATTTCTTTGGGAATTCCGGCGTGATTGGAGGTGCGGCATGCCTGATCCTCGCTGGCGCAGCTTACTGGATTCGACCGGCGGGGCCCAAGCTCCAGAAACGACGATCGTTCGTGGTATTGCTCGTCGTCGCCGGAATGCTGTTCGCATTCTACGTGGCGATGTACGCCAAGCTGACTTCGATCACGTGGGCGGAAAGCCGGCTGGTCTACTACTGGATGCCTTCGATGGTGGTGATCGCGATAATTGCCTCCGTCGCGATCGATTCCTCGTTTGCAGTTTCGAGGCGATTGCGGACGCCGGTGACACTCGCACTCGGCCTCATGATATGCACGAGTGTTCTCTCACTGCCGCGGCTCGCGGAAGTTGTAACCAACGGTGAGCAGCGTATAATGATTGCCGAGTCGGGGCGCGTCCGCGATTGCATGGGGAGCGCGAAAGGATCGATAGCAGGTTATCAGCTCACCGCGGCGGGCGCTCAGGCCTGTTCGGCCGTGAGAATGGCGGCGTTCGGATCGGCTGGTCCCGGACCCGCGATTACGGCTGCGGTCCCCAATCCACTTCTATGGTGCAGGCGGGCGCAACCACGCTAGCGCCCGAAAAGAATCAGCCTGCCTTGCGCTCGCTGGGACCATAAGGCTTCACCTGCTCGATCTGGTCGTAGCGGCGAAGCTTGGGCTTGCTGTACACCGGCGCCGACTGCGCAGACACTGGCTCCGTTTGCTTCTCGTCCATTTACTACCTCCAGATTCCTGCGTCGCGTAAGTCCTTCACCAGGTCGGATATGTCGTCCCGCGCCCGTCCTGCTTCTATTGAATACCTTTCACTGACCGCTGCAGCAATCCGGTCAGCATCTTCACCACCGTTGAGCCTGACCCAGATTTCGGTCGCGATCGGGTCGAGGGAAAAATAGTTTCCGGAAATCGTATCCAGCAACAGCGCCTCGTCACCCACTACCCGCCACAGGATGTCGGGATTCAACCCGGCCAGGCTGGCATTAGGTGCTTCGGATGCCATCTGCTGATCTCCACTAAGTAAAATGAAGCCACTCACCGCCTGCACTCACCTGCCCTACGGAACCGCGCAACTGGAAGTGACGCGGCAAGTTAAGGTATCTGCTGCTCGCGGCGAAATAGCTTGTTTAGGGTTTTCCCTCCTTTCTGGGGCATTTGTTGAAAATTTGGAGCTTTCCGCTACGCCTCTGACGGTGTCCGGGGCGGAAAGTTCAAGTCTGCACGCCGATTTGTACGTGGTACACAAATGGCGGCAGGCGGGTGTTGGGGTCTTCCAGTCCGCCTCTTTACAGGTGAGCGAGCTGCTCCTCAAGGACGATCGCGAGCCACTCCGCGACGGTTATGTCCGCCGGTGTGGCGCTCCCCTCCATATCCACAAGTCCCGATCCCGATATCACCCGCCCGACGTGCGACTCACTGGTCCGGTGAAGACGTCGATCGCGGCGGGCTCGACGAAGCAGTTCTGGATTTCGATACCCATTCCGGCAAATGCCGCGGCAGGCACCTACGAAGGATCGATCCAGGTTCGCGAGAAGAACACCACCCTTCTCGAGCTCGAGGTGCAAATCGAAGTCCTCGACCTGAGCCTCGTTGAGCCGTTGCAAAACGCGATGTTATGGTACCGCGGAACCATCAACTGCCACCACCCGCACCACTACGTTCGGCCCGAAATCTTCCGAACCCAGCTCCAGGACATCTACGACCACGGGTTTCGAAGCATCTCGCTGTGGGAGACCGACACCAAACTCCTTCAACAGGCATTGGATGTCGCGAACTCGGTCGGATTCGCCCGCGACGTGATCATGGATGGCTTTCGCGAATCGCTCTGGTCAAGCGTCGATTTTGGCAAGCTGAGACCGGTGGCATACGTGAGCGACGAGCTCGACGGTCACGCCGACCGGCTCGACGGTCACGTTGCGACAATGAGACACGCGATGAACCACGGCGTCCGGACCATGGCGTCGGTGCTCGACTGGCGTACGATCGAGCGAGCCATGACAAAAACGTCCGGCATCCGGCCCGACATTGTGAGCGTTTACGCGCCTGAAAACCAGACTCGGCTTGCGCTTCCATCACCTCGAAAACCAGGCGACGCAGAGATCTATTACTACTGGCAGGCCCATATGGAGAAGCCACTCCTGCATCGGCTCCTCGCCGGCGTGCTCTTATGGAAGAGCGGTGTCGACGGGATTTCGCCGTACTGCTACCAGCACCTGCCCGGATTTCCATACTCCCCATACGATGACTTCGACCCGTGGGATCCCTCCACACACCACGACCCACTCGGCCGCCATTTCAAGGATCACATGGCCACGTACCCGGCCAGGCGCGGCGTAATTCACACACTCCAATGGAAAGGACTCGCCGACGGTCTTACCGACCTGCGTTACATCGCGACGCTGAATTCAGCGATCGAAGCGGCCGAGTCGAGCGACGATCCGGAAGTGCGCGAGCGCGGCTCTTCAGCGCGAAGTCGTCTCACTTTGCAGCTGGACAAGATCCACTGGACCGATGTCGACATTCTTTCCGAAACCTCTGCCGTGCCCTTTCCCGATTTTGACGGAGGCGACATCATCGCGATGCGCGGAGCGATCGTCGACGACATCAGGGAGCTAACCGGTGGCGTCGCCGTCAAGAATTAGCTCGTAGAAGACGGTGTGCCCGAACTCGTCGGGCCGATAAGGAGCTCGCATCGTCGTGGGCACTGGAGTTTGCCGCGAAGTGAGCGCGAATCAATCGCTTGGCGGTCACCAGGGCTTCGGGATCATGGGCAATGCGGATATCAATCATGTCCGGAAAATATCACACCCGGAACAGAGGGCCTGGAGCCTGGGCTTAGTGGGCTACGGGCTCGGGGCTGCCCACAGCCCTCGGCTCACTAAGCCCACGCCCCCGGCTCTTTGTTGTGGGTTTGTAAAAAAAAGCGCCCCGGTTTTCCGGGGCGCTTTTTCAACTTGATCAGCGAAACATTACGGAGGCGGGAAACCCGTCTGCGCTTGTGGCTGGTCATCCTGCTTTGGAACTCTGAACTTCGGCGTCTGCCCGAAATTGTACTGGAACGTGAGGAACACAGCACGCACACCGAACTGCCTCTCGGTGAACTGAATGAGATTGTCGTCGCCCGTCCTGATCTTGAAGCGCATCGTGTTGAATGGGTCCTGAACGCGCAGGCTGACCGCTCCCTTGCCTTCAAGCAGCTTCTGGCGAACCGAGAAATTTGCCATCTGCGTGCTCGAGAACTCACCTCGCTCGATCTTCACCGGTGCGCGATAGAAGTAGCTGCCCTGCAGCGTCAGGTCCGGATTCACCGTGAATGTACCGTTGTAACGTGTCGACCAGGTCACCGCGTTCGACGACAGGCTCGACAGCGATCCGCCGTCCGTGACCTGCTTGAAGACGTTGAACGAGGCGAGACCATTGAAGATCCTGCCGAGCTTGAAGGATCCGTTGACGTCGGTTCCATACGAGTTGCTGGTCGCGAGGTTCTGGAAGCTCACTGAGGTGACTTCGCGGCCGTCGACGACATCGGCCGTGTTGATTGCCACGCGGATGATGTCCGACGTGTGGCGGTAGAAGGGCGAAAGCTGGAACGTGCCCAACTGCCCAGTCCGCGTCAGACCGAACTCGATCGCATCCGTGTATTCCGGATTGAGCTTCGGATTGCCGATGAACACGTTCTGCACGTCGAAGAACGTTGGGAACGGGTTCAGCTCCTGCGTTCCGGGCCGGCGAATGCGCCGCGAGTACGCGATCTTGCCCTGAGTCATGTCGCTCCACTTGTAGAGAGCAACAGCACTCGGGAAAAGACTGGTGTAGCTGTACGGATACTTCGCCGTCGAATTCTTCAGCGAGAAATCGCGGTTCGCGTATTCAGCGCGAAGGCCTCCCTGCAGGTCGAACTTGCCGGCGCCCTGGCTCAGGACACCGTAAACGGCTCCAACCTGGTCATTGAAGCTGAACTGATTGCTAAGGTTGCTCGCCAGCCAGGTTCCGTTGCCAAGCGCGTCCTTCGTAACCTGGAAGTCCTTGTCGAGCCAGCGCGCTGTTCCCTTGAAACCTGTCTCGATCTTCGTACGCGGACGGAGGGTCTTCATGTAATCGATCTGCGCGTTGGCCTGCGAATTTGTGTTCCCCGTTACGTCGCGCTCGCCTTCGAGCGGTCCCGATGCGACCGTGCCTGTCGCCGTCAACGGCTGGCGCCACAGCAGCGTATTGTCGTCGTCGTGCGAGCGATTGAGTCGCAGCTCTGTCGACAGCTCGTGCTTGCGCGGCTCGAGCGTACGCTTCCAAGCCAGCGTGTAGTCGAGATTGTACGACTTCACTTCGTCGTCACGTGTACGGTTGTACTTGCTCAGGAAAGCACCCGCTCCGTTCAACTCGGTGTAAGCGCTGAGCGAGTTATCGGTACCTTTGCGCACGTTCACCGCTAACGCGTTTGTCACAACGTCATTGTTGAGGAGCTTGTAATCGACGTTCTGCGTGATGTTGAAGCCGTTGTTCCCGTTGCGCCCGTCAACGTCTGAATTCGTGAACGAAAGCGGCGAGCCAGACAGATAGCGCTCCCGGTTGTTGATGCCAGCTATGCCACGGTCGTCTGAGTTGTAGCCGGCGGTCGTGAACGTGGTCCACGGGCCGGACTGATAACCCAGGTTACCTGATCCGTTGTAGCGGCCACTGACAGTGGCCGAGCCGACGGTCACGCCCGCGCTCATGCCGAGATCGGCATTCGCCTTCAGTACGATGTTGATGATGCCGGCCATGCCTTCGGGGTCATAGCGCGCAGAGGGTGTTGGAACCACTTCGACGCGATCTACGATACTTGCCGGAATCTGCTTGAGGTAGGCGCCAAGTTGTGCACCCGCGATCGGAGTCGGGCGTCCGTTGATCTGGATCGCGACGTTCTCGTTTCCACGGAGGCTCACCTTTCCGTCGCCGTCAACCTGAACGGACGGAACTGCGTCGAGCACATCGCTGGCGTTCGTTGCAGTAGGAGCGACCTGCTTGGAGTTGTAGGTGTTACGGTCTGGTTCGATCGCAACCGCAGCACGCTCGGCGGTTACCTGAACGCCTTCGAGTGCCACCGCGACTTTGGAGAGCTTGACTGGAGCGAGGGTCGCAGCGAGAGCGGCGGGCGTGATCGTAAACTCTTCGGTCGACCTGGGGCCGTAACCGATCGTTGTCACGCGAAGATAGTAGATGCCTGGACGAAGTCCCTGGATGCGAAAGGTGCCGTCACCCTTTGCAACTGCCCCGGCAACGAGCGTGGCGCTGCCCTTCGTGCGCACTGCGATCGTGGCTCTTGCGAGTGGGGTATTTGAATCGCCATCGGTGACGACGCCGCGAACCTCGCCGTTTGCAACCGGCGGCTGGCTCTGGGGTGGTCGTACTGCTGGCGCCTGTGCGTTGACCGATGGGGCAACGCTCATCAGGCTGACTGAGAGAATCGCGAATATTACGCGTTTCATGGTTTGGAACCGAGAAAAAGGGGGTTGTCTGACGTGCGCAGGGTATCGAACGGGAATACCCTGTGTGCGCATTACGACAGTACGACCCCGGAATGTTTCACTCGAGTTTCCCGAAACATGTAAACGTTCGGTGATACCCTTCGGGGAAACGGCGACATAAACAACCGTTCAGGATTTCTGACGCTTCTCCCACAGACGACCGATAAAAGCAGACAACACGACTGTCGCCGCGATTCTCAGCGGCTGCGTGATCTTCGTGACGATGTAGGCCGCTGTCCAAATGCCTGCCGTTCCAGCTGTGGATTCAGTGGTCCAACCGAAACGAATCGCGAAGTACGACCCGACTAATACCAATGCAAACAACACCAGATACACGACCACTGCGATCGCCCCGTACTCGGCCAGAATCTCCTTCAGAGTTTTTTTCATTACCAGCCTTTGCTCAGTGCGACGAGATCGAGCGGATTGACTGTCAGCGCGCCGTATCTCGCGCTCCAGTGAAGGTGTGGACCGGTTACGCGTCCCGTGGAACCAATGAGACCTATTGTCTGTCCTCGAGCAACCGTGTCTCCCTTGGCAACGAGCGGCTTACTCATATGGAAGTAAGCCGTGACTACTCCGTTTCCATGATCGATGTAGACGACATTCCCCGCCAGGAAGAAGTCCCCCACCAGGGCGACAACTCCACGGTTGGCAGCAACGATGGGATCTCCCGTCTTGCCGCGGAAGTCTACGCCGAGGTGGCGGCTGGTGAGCGTGCCGTTGAACATGCGGCCTGAACCGAAGCGGCTGGTGACGACAGAAGATCGGGGACGCATGAATGAAGCAGACCACAGCCTCGGAGTATCGTGCGACGCGCGGCCGATCTCGCGTGCGGTAGCGTTCTCGCGGTCGATGCGAGCCTGAGTTTCGGCGTCGAGCGGCTGAGTGAAGCGCGGAGACACGGCGAGCGCACGCGGCTTTCCGCGGGATGGTGGAGACCCTGGTATTTGTACGACGTCAGAGATGGTGTCGCTGCGACCGGACGCGAACGACACAATTGCTCGCGCCGTCGCTTCGGTTTTCGCATCGGGCGAGATTGCACCAATCGCGTGCCATGCACCTGTTGCAGCGCGATGGAAGTGCAACGGCTCGCCGGACATCGATCCCTCAACGGCGATTACCGAGTCAGCGCCACTGGAATTGAGACTGATCCGGACCACCGCTCCGGGCATCGCTTGCGCCGGAGCAGTGAGTACCGGTTTCGTTTCCTGAGCGCCAGTCGCAACGGCGAAGGCGACCGCAAGGACCGATACTGCTGGCTTCAATGCACCACCTTCGAGCCAAGCCAGTCGCGCCTGAATGCGCGAATCGCGTCGGTTACAGGCATTCCGGCGTTTTCGAACGGAACGACTTTCATCGCGTTCATACCCACCAGCTTCATGTCGACAGTGCCGGGAATGTGGCCCTTTTGAAGCAGATTGACTTTCACGACGTCGCCGACTTTGTGCTTCGCGATAATTGCATTCAGGCCGTCGATCGACGCCGCCCGCTCCCCGTCGATCGAGGTGACTATGTCGCCGCTGGCCAATCCGGCCGCGAAAGCGGATCCGTTCCCGGCCGACCAGTTGATGAAAACTCCGAGCGAATCGTTATCGAGTGATGCGCCGAGGTATGGGCGTGCAACGCTTTCCCTGACCATTGAATATCCGGCTGGCGCCAGAAGCGCTGCGAAATCAGGGACTTCTCTTCCCTCGACATAGCGCCTGAAGAATTCGGTCGCGAATGCCTCGTCTTTCGTCAGCCTTGCGAGCTCATTCCTCAGATCGGTCACGGTGTACGGACGCTCAGGTACCAGCGCCCTGGACTGATGGCTTCCAAAGTCGCGCCACAGGAGACGCATGTATTCGTCGAGCGATGAATGGAAACGCGACCTCAGGGCGAGATCGAGGCCGGCTGCCACAACTGCGCCCCACTGATAGTAGCTGATGAAAATGTTCGACTGAATCGTCGCGTCGAGGAACGATCCACCGTCAAAGAATATTGCCTGCCGGCTCATGTCTATCGGCGAGCCGTGCTGTCTGGCGGGAGACATGATCGTTCCGATGACGCTTGCACCGAGCCGCGCAACGTACTGGCTGTCTGTCCTGAATCCGGCCCGCCGGATGAAGAGATCGCCGTAGTATTGGGTGAACCCTTCACCAAACCAGAGCGCGTTCGACATGTCTTCATGATCGAAGTCAAACGGCTCGAGCTCCTTGGAGCGCAGCCGTTCCATATTCCACGAGTGGAAGAACTCATGGGATAGCGTGCCAAGCGCGGACATGCGCCGTGCATTGTCAGAGAGATCGCCGCCTCGGGATATGAATGTTGAGTTGCGATGCTCCATGCCGTCGCCAGTCGCCCACGGTACGTAATCGGCGATGAACGTGTACGTGCCGTGATCGTATCCTGCAGGCTCACCCCACATTGCAACTTCTTCAGCGACAATGGCCCTGGCCATTGTGGTGAACGTATCAACCTGTGCTTCGGTGCCGAGGTGGTGGACGGCCATGCGCCAGGTCGATGTCTTTCCGGCGTGTGTGCCGGTCCACGTCCTCCACGTTACCGGCCCGACTTCGGTTGGAGAGTCAAAGAAATACTGAAGGTTTGGAGCGGTGAATCTCGTAGAGTCTTTCGTCTTCTCGAGCTGAGTCGCGACACTCCATCCCGGCTGCGGATGAATAGTGAGACCGACCGGCGCATTCTCCAGCCCGCGCGCCCACATGAACGTCGCCGGCATGTTCATGTGCGCGTGCGTGTGATCGATGCTGAGGTACGTGCCGTCGATGCGATCGCCCCACACGGTGTACTCGACGCGGACAGTGCCGTCATGCCCGGCGATGTCCCAACCGTGCGAATCCGGACGACCTGCGGTCAGGGCTTTCCCCTTCCCGTCGGTGGCAACGACGTCGTACACATTTTTTGCGAAGCTCGCGACCGCATACCGGCCCGGAGATGACTTGCTCATCCGGACGTGAAGCGTTCTTCCACGCGGCACGCCGGTGAATGTCGCGACTACGTGCCCTTCGTGAACCCCGGCGTTGGGAAACGATATGTCGTACTCGACGCGCTGCTGCTGTGCTGCGACCTGCGAACCTGAAACCGCGAGAATCGCCGACGACGCGGCCAGCAGAACAGCGACCTGCATGATGGATCCCTGATTCACTCAGCTCGCCTTGATGTAATTGGCGCCGGAGGTCTGCGCGTGAGTCACTGCGAACACCCCCGAGGGCTGAAGAATCACGCCGGGAATCAGATACGCGACTGCGCGCTTCCTCGCTTCGTCCTTTCCAACCTTGTCGTTCGTGGCGATAAGGTCGACACACTGCTGAAAAGCAAGGTTGCAGGCGAGGGCGATCGCCCCGCTGTTCATCTGGCTTCTGAGACTGTCCAGCGCTGGATTCTTTTTCGTTGGCTGGTCCGTCATCGGATCGGTGACCTTCTTTGCCGTGCCGATGTCGTACTTGTCCCAGAACGACTGCTGCATTGCAAGGATGATTGCCGTATGACGCAGCACGATCACGGGCAAGAGGTCGCCGGGCGCCGCCTTCAGAACGTCGACGTACTGTTTCTTCCAAACGCCTGCGCGCCACACACCGTTGCCGCTCTCCGGCTCGGTGCAATCGAATACCACGACTTGTTTTCCCCTGAGCTTCCCGGCCCAGCTCAGATCCCAGTCCTCGGAAGATTCAGAAGGAGCCCTGTCGCGCGGGATAGCGGCCAGCGCGGCGGCAGGCATCATGGCAATTGCGGCAGCATTGGCTGCCGCGGATTCGAGAAAACGGCGTCGGCTTGTAGTCAACGATCCTCCGGAACGGTTTGCGGTTAACTGGTTAGATAAATATCGATGGCTGCGCGCTGTATTGCACGGAAGGGACTATCTTGATGGGCAACAATGGAACCTTCCGCCGTCGCATCCCGTCCGCGCAAGCACAACCATTCCCGGGCGCATAAAGCCGAGTACGCGCTCGCTCGAACCCTCGAGAAGGCTGTCTCGACTATGCCCGAGCGGGCGTCCGACTCCTTGGGAAAAAATGTGGGCCGCCTGGTCCACAGGTTGGGCATCAGGCTCGACGTCGTAGATGAGAACCTGCGCCTCGCGTTTCCCGAAAAAGGCGATGCGTGGGTCGCCGAGATAACCCGGAAGACGTACGAGCATCTTGGCCGCGAAGCCGCCGCGATGATGCGTTTATCGAAGCTCGATCCGCAGACCATCGTCGACCGGACACTTCCGGCCGGCTGGGATCAGATGGAAGCGGCACTTGGCGAAGGACGCGGCGTGCTTCTCGTGACAGGGCACTACGGGAACTGGGAGGTGGCAGCGGCCTCCGTTGCGGCCCGAGGAGTTCCCATTGCGGCGATTGTCAGGCGCCAGGGCAATCGGCTTGTCGATGAGCGGCTTCAGGAAACAAGACGCATGCTCGGTATCGAGACGATCTATCAGGGCGATGCGCCTGCACGCGTGCCGCGGGTTCTCCGCGCGAATGGGGTTGTGGGAATTGTCGGAGATCAGAATGCGCGGCGGACGGGGATTCTCGTTCCGTTTTTCGGCCGCCCTGCGTCGACTCATCGCGGTCCGGCGCTATTCGCGCTCAGGCTCAACGCGCCTGTTTTCTCATGCATCGCCCGCCGCCTGCCGGGCAGGGATGCGAGATACGAAATCGCCGGTGAGCGTGTTGATGTCACGCGCACCGGCGATCTCGATACTGACGTCACTGCACTTACTACCGAGCTTGCCCGGCGGCTCGAGCAACAGGTTCGAATCGCCCCCGAGCAGTACTTCTGGTTCCACAAGCGGTGGAAGATTTCTTCACCGCGATAGGAATCAGTTTCCTTTTTCCTGCGCGGTCGGGAACGGCGCTGCTGGAAGAGTCCCGATCGTGTCGTTGACGTAGTACCCGGCCCAGAAATCAGGCGGCCCTTCGCTATCCTTCACGACATTGCGGACCGGTTTCAGACCGCCTTTCAGGTAAGCCGCGATTGCCCAAAGCTCCCTGTCGGGCATGTGACGCCACGCTGGCCAGGGCATGGGTATCGCAAGAAAGTGCGGATGCAGGGGGAAATTTCCCTGACCGGGGACGGTTGACGTGATCTCTACGTCTGGGGTTTCCTCGGGTCTCAATCCGTAACGAAGCGCATTGAAGATCTGTCGCTCGCTGAAGCGGCCGGTTCCCGTCTCGTTGTCCGGAGTGAGGTTCTTGGGACGTGTCGTGAATGGGCCGATCTTGAACTCTTGAATTGCCGGATCGCGCACGCCGGAGAGCCATGCCGGGGAGCGAGGATCGCTTCCCCCGCCGTGACAGCCGCCACAGTCGTGGCTGATCACCAGATACCGTCCTTCGAGGATCTGTGCTTTTCTCGCATCACCGGTGAGCATGGTTCCAGTGCTTGCAGTCGTGCTCGGACTGGTGCACGCGACGGCTGCGACCAGCAGGGACGCGATCAGAATTTGTGGAGATGTCCTTCGGTGCGACGTGTTCGCCGAGCGAGTCATGTCTCCTCCGTGGGGGGTTTATTTCACTTCCAGAATTCCCATCATTCCGTGGTCTTCGTGGTCGAGAATGTGGCAGTGATACATCCACTTGCCGGGGAAATCGTCGAACTTCACGATGAAACGCACCGTTTCGTGCTTCGGCACGTTGATCGTGTCCTTCCAGCGCCGGTCTTTCTCCGGCACTCCGTTGCGATCCAGCACCTGAAAGCGGAATCCATGGAGGTGAAACGGGTGGTCCATACCGACGATGTTTTCGACCTGCCATATCTCCGTCACGCCGAGGCGAACGCGCTCGTCTACGCGTTTCATGTCCATCGTCTTTCCGTTGATGATGCCCTGCCCAAGCGCGAAGACCCGTGTGTTCGTAGCCTTCAGTGTGTCGAGCACCGGAATGACGCGGAGAGCAGCCGGAATCTTCATCGACGTGACCGGAGGCTCGTCCGAATACCTCAGCGCCGCAATATCGACGGCCTTGTCCCAGTCCTTTGGCCTGGTTTGAGGCGCGTACCGATCGTATGGCAGCGACCGCAGAACGGTCGTGCTTCCGGGAGCGCCGGTGCCGTGAACGAGAATCTCCACCCGCTCGGAGTTCGAGAGGGTTATCTCCTTCATGTCGGCAGGATGCGCGAACAGCCCGCCGTCGGTCCCTACCTGCGTGAAGGTCTGTCCTCCGAGTGAGAGGCGATAGACCCGCGATGCGGACGCATTGATTATCCGCCAGCGCTGCACTTCGCCGCTGCGGATTTCAATCGTCGGCATGACGTGCCCACTCAGGAAGATCGTATTTCCTTCGCGGCCGTTATTTTCGTCAATCAATCCAGCCAGTGATGCCCTTTCAGGGATGTCGATTGAGCCGTCAGGTGCGAACCGGTTGTCAGCGAGGACGATGATCTTCTCGGGAAGCGATCCGGGGAGCGGATCGTCGTCAGACCGGATAACCAGGGCGCCGTACAATCCCTTCGCGACCTGATGTCCCGTGGTCATGTCCGGGTGAGGATGGTACCAGTAGGTGCCGGCTGTTCCGTGCTCGACGGTGAAGACGTAATCGTGCGACTTGCCAGGCTGAATCGGATAGATCGGACTGCCGTCCTGATCGGCCGGGATGTGAAGGCCGTGCCAGTGAATTGTCGTCTCTTCAGACAGCTCGTTCTTGAAATGAATGATGACGCGATCGCCTTCCCGGAGCTCGATCGTCGGACCGGGACTCATTCCGTTGTACGTGTAGACGTCGGAGGTCTTTCCCGGCGTCAGCGAGACACGCGATTTAGCCGCTGTGAGCGTTACCTCGACCGTATGAGGAGCCCTGGAGGAGTTGCTCAGGACCGCGGGATTCACGAACACTTCCTGCGCGAGTCGCGGATAGGCCGAGGTAGAGCCTAACGGCGGGGCTGCCAAAGTTGCGACAACTATCCACGCAGCCAGCGCAGGTAGTGATAAAGCTCGAGCCACTTACCAACCTCGCGAACAAGTTGACGAACTTCAGTCCTGACGGGGTTCTAAAATGAGGTGGTGCGACTGACGTTGCAAGCGTTTTGTAAGGCGATCCCCTTATAGGAACGGGTCCAGGGCCCTGAGCTTGAGGCGAAGCTCTGCGGTCCGCTTGGCCTGCCCGAACGCATCAATACTTAACCGCCGCTTTTCGCAGGTCGGTGGCTTCGCGTCTGACGATTTTATATGACTCTACGGGCTTTCGCAGCTGACCTGGGCCCGCTGTGGAATCGCCATCCGATGGCAGAAATCGTCGCTGAAGAATTGCGCGGCACGGACGGCCCACCGGGCGCAGCCGGCGCTCAGGCACCGATCGGGGAACCATGGGGAGTTTTTCGGCGCGAACGGATTCGGAGGGAATTTTCCGAACAGTCTTTTCTCGAGGACGTGATGGCGGCCCCGCTTGTCGTCCCACTCCGGCGTGTAGTCGAGAAGCGAGTCGCGCAGTTTAATCACGCTTTCGGCGTCAAAGTAGGGTGACCGATTCTCGTTGTACTGATCTGCGTCGGCAACTGACAGCGCGAGTTGGTACTTGTGAAGCAATGGTGCGCCGATGATCTCGGGCCACACGCGCGGCAGCATTGCGAGCTCGCGTCTCATGTTCCTCTGACCTGACTGGCTCAACTTCTGGAGCTCCAGATACAGGTCGGTAATTGAGGTTTCGAGAAATGCCGCGGCTGCGAAGATCGCTCCGCTTACGAACGCTCCGTGGGCGCAGACCTCCTCCTCCGACAGCTGGTCCAGTCCCCGATCTTCGAGCTCTTGAGCATTTGTCGCGAAGTAGTCCGCCGCGAAGAGATGCTGCTTGTACAGGCGCTCGCGGCTTTCGCTGATCTGATCGTCGGTCGGCGCGTGCTCGTCCTGGCTCGGGATTTCGGTCCCGTGCGGAGGAGTGTGGAGGTGGTTGCCGCGGGAGTCGCTGTTCTCCGGCTTCTCTCCGGGAGCTCTGTTTGGATTGCGTCTTCTGTCTAGTGCCATCGATGTTGTCTTACCAATGTGCTGACTCCTCAACGGCGGGAACATCTGCGGAACCGCGGAGGCTCTGAGAACGGCGGAGATCGCTGAGAACGACAATCGACGCCGTTCCGATTAGCGGCATTGCCTCAAATGATAATCCCTTTTTGGGGGGGAAACTGCTGAACTACGGTGGGCAAATGCAGTTTCCGCAGTTTAACCCCAAATGAATAAAGCCAGAATGCAGAGAGGGCCGCAATTCGAATGAAGGTTGAATGCTTCCTCAGCGATCTCCGCGGTTCTCAGAGCCTCAGCGGTTCCGCTGCAGTTCCGAAGTCGAGAACTCTAGTAAGCGAAGCCAATACTCGTGGTGACGCGCCGCTCTTTGTTGTTTGTGAACACAATATTGAAGTTGGTCCCCGGATTGAGCAGTCCGATCCACAGCCCCCCACCCATCGCCGAATGCCAGCCACCGGGGGAATCTCCATCCACATATACTCGGCCAGCGTCTGCGAACCCGATCAAGCCAACATCGAGCGGCACGATGAGCGGGAACTGGGCAACGGGAATACGAAGCTCGGCGTTTCCATAGATCGATGCATCCCCGGCGAAACGCTGGCGCTCTTCCGCGCGCAAAGAGTGGGAGCCGCCAATGAACGCCGCGTCGAAATACGGGAAATCACCGAACAGCTTCTTTCCGCCGGCGCGCAACGCAATCACCGGCTTTTTCACGATCGGAATCGTCAGGAATGCAGCAGCAAAACCGTCGATCGCCTCATAAGCGCTCTTCACATCCCACGACGCAGGATATCCGGATCCTGCGAGTTCGATGATTCCACGCGGCTTGAGGGTGTCGGGTTTGTATCGCGACTCGTAATGCAGCTTCACCTGGGCGCCGACCTGTCCGAAGGTGCCCGCACCGTAGGGGTTCAGCTGAGAGATGAATCTGTTCTTCACGCTGTCGGTCGTCGTGTAACGAACTATGGGTCCGATTGAAATGTCGCTCACCGGATTGAGTGAGAACCCCACAGCTGGATGGAAATTTCTCTGGAACTGACGCACTTCGAAGAACTCGTCCCTTGAGTCCGGGACGCTGTTGCCGAACCCTCGGAACTCCACCAGCTCGATTTGTGAGAGCTGCACCGTAACTGGCACGTGTACCTGAGTGCGCTCGAATCTCTTGTCGGCGAAGATGTTCGACGAAATGCCTTTGTGCTTCAGCGCGTAGCCGAAATCGGCTTTGAGAAGCGTCGAGTACGGGACTTTTTGAAATCCGTAGGTGTACCGCTGAAAGCCGATTCGCGGAACCCAACCCAGGCCTCTGCCCGAATTCAGCTTCGCAGTGGGCTTGAATGAGACGCTGTAATCACGCTGCGGCGGAATCAGTGTGCCATATGCCTTGAGCCACGGACGCCTGTTGAAACGATGATTGAGCTCGTTGGCAGCATCCTTTTTCACAAAGGCGCTGTCAATTGCATACGAAACGCCGCTCACCGTGCCTGATTCGAGGAAGTGAGTGGGATGTCCATCATTACCGACACGCGAGTGTTCGACAAACGAATTGGTCCCGTTTCCGCCGATTACACGCGTATGAATGCTGCTTGAGGTCGTTCCGCTCACGACTGCGGAGTCGTTTCCGTCGTGCAGGTAGACGCGAATCTCTCTCGTCTCACCAGGCAAAAAGCGCCGCGAGAAATAGGTTCCTGTTTTCTGCGAGGACAGAGCGACATCAACCGATCCATCGGTGTTGCGCACGATCCTGGCGAGGTCGTCGGTATCGGTTCCATGAATGTCAGGTACAGTCGCCAGCAATCCGTAGTAGTGCGCGGCAGCGGCGCGAAGCAAATCGCGACGCGACCTCATTTTCACCGCGAGATCACTGGACGTCCGCGCATACTGGGACGGAAGCGTCGCCAGCGCAGCATCGATCTGCGAATCACTCAGCAGGTTCGTCACGCTCACTGCAACCGAATCCCAGACCGCCTTGTCCAGAGGACTCAGCATGCGTTTGTCGAATTCCAGCGCATTTTCGAAAATGGCAGTTGGCGCCGGATACGTCGGCTTGTAGTAAACCAGGCTCGGCGCGACGATGCGGGCGAGCTTGCCGATGATTCCACCGTACGAGAGGAACACCTTGTCCCTGTCACGGCCGATCGGCTCCCATGGAGCAGAGTCGCTGCCCCCCAGGCGCGCCCATTTCCACTGATCCGGATGCCGGTCGTTGTCGCCAAGGAAGAAATCCATCAGTCGCGCGGTCAGGAGCGCGCGTGCATTGATCTGCTCTCCAGGATCCTTGTTGATTTTCTCGAGAAGCACATCGCTGTCGATGACCTCCTTTGCGCCGGCAAACGCCTTCCCCGTCTTCGGAGCGGCAGGATACTCTTCGACAGTTCCCAGGATGCCACCGAAGTCTTTCCGGAATTCTCCGAGAGCTGGATCGTCGGGCATCAGCGCCAGACGAGGCGTCGGATGTAGCAATTTCGCCTTGCCAAGCAGGTACGCTGCGGGAATGTTCGACGCGGGATGAGACGCGCTGCGGTAATCCAGGAAGACGTATTTGATGACCGTGTGGTCGAACTGCTCCGACAAGATCTTCGACCCCTTGTGAACCGATCGGAACACCCACTCGGAACTGTCGGGCGCGACAAAACGCAGAGACTTGGTCTGCTGGCCACCGCCAGGTTTCGTTGGAGTCAGGCCACCTGCGAAATTCCTGAGATCGAGAATGGGAACCTTGATCTTCGCAGTCCACAGATCGCGGTAGTTGTCGCCCAGCAGCTTGCGGTGCAATCCGCCGGCCTCGAAGTCCGGACCGGCCGCGAGCGTCACGCTGTCTCGTCCAATGACAGCCGTCGAAGGCGTCTGACTGGACGCATTGCCTGCAATCGCGGCGCACAATGAGACAAGGGACAATGCCCTGGTTGCCATGCCGCGGACCACGAGCACTGAAATCATCGTGTGCTATCTGGTTGTTGGACGCTGTCTGGTCGCTGGACGCTGTCTGTTGCCTGAATTGTTGCCGCCTGTTGAGACGGATACCAGCGGTAGAGTGTGATCGCGGCCGGTTTCCGGGTTGCTTCATCGCTGATCATCATGACGCGGTCCTTCGTGATCACGATTCCTTCCGGCTGATTGTGTCCGTGGGGGAGCTTTTCAGCTCTTATCAGCTTCCAGTCGCGAGTCGTTTCGACGAGTGCCTCTTCGTGCGAAGCGACCATCACGTAATGCCCGGTTGTCGGGTCGATTGTCATGTCTGACGGATGCAGAGCCTTCCATTTGTGGTCTCCTACCAGGCTGGCAAATGGGGTGGACACTGTGGACAGTCGTTCTGAATCAGGGGCGTCCAGCTTCCAACGGTATACAATGAGCTGGTCCTCGGGCGCTTTCTTGCCTGCGGCCTTGCACGGCATTACGAGCCAGTTGCTGTCCGCCTCGTAGACCATGCTTTCGAACTCGCACTCCTTGCCGGTCCGCAGGTCGATCGTGGTGTAAGGAACCCCGACGCCGTTGGCGCCTTCCTGAAACTGGAACAACGTCCCTTTACTCGCGAGCATGTAGATGTCGGTACCAGCCACAGCGATCGCTTCAAAATCGCCGCGCATGCCAGTTCCGAGCGTGAACGACTTGAGGAGAATTCCCTTGCGCGGGTCGATGACGTAAATCTTCGAAGCTTCGTCGTCGTGGGCGAGCAGCCGTCCGTCGGCCATCAGTGCCATGCCCGAGATCTCACGCAGCTCCGGCGGCATCAGCCACATGGCGACGGGCTTCGATTTATCCTCGCCCTTGTCGACGCCGGCGAGCCTCGTCGCCAGCTGTTGCTCGCGAGTCTTTCCCAGCTTGGCCAGCTGAACGGCTCCGCCCCGCGGCGCGTCATTGCATCCGTTGATGATCGCAGTGCCCATCATCAACGCGACAGCGCCGGCGATGTTCATACTTTCGACGTGTCCTCTTCCTGAATTCGTTCGGCGACCTCGAGGTCCGCAGACGTGATCAACCCGCCTGCTTCGCTCTGAATGTCCGTCAGGAATTGATCACGAGTCATCGACTTTTTCAGCTTCACCAGGTAGTGCATAACCGATGGCTTGCCGGTGTTCATGATCACTTCGTCCAGCTGGTAGCGTCTGGCCGCTTCATCCAGGACCTTCTTGACCGCTTCCTGTGCCTTGGATACTTCATCAGTTGAGATCGTCAGCACGGAATCGTAGCGCGGCTTTTTCTTGTTCTTCCCGAGCTGCCCTCTGACGCGCTCGAAACGCTCGGCCAGTGCGTCCGCATCCTCCGGAGTCAGCGAGAGGATCAGGTCGCGGTCGGGCACCTCATGCTGGCCAGTCTCACTCGCCAGCGCCTGAAGCGGGCCCGCCCATTGGGACGACGCCGTCGGAGTGAGCACATTCCGGCCGTAGTCATATCTCCATGTCAGGATAATTACGAAGTTGAAGAACATGGAGACGATGGCGCCGACGGCGAGCGACTGCACACCGGCAGCAAACCCAACGGCTATGCTGAGAAATACGAAAACGAGGTCGCGGGTGTCTTTGAGGTTCGTCCTGAACCGGACGGCGCCGACCACGCCCGCCAGACTGAATGCCAGTGCGAGGCTGTTCTGGACGACGATGATGATTCCAGCGACCACCAGCGGCAGGATGATGAGGGTCTGCGTAACCGACTGGCTGTGACCCTGAACGGAGCGCGCGGACATGTAAACCCATGACACCGGAAGCATCAGCAGAAGCGTTCCGACCAGGATCACCAATGTCGAGATTGCGACGTCCCCGAGCGTGCCCGGGCCAAAAAACGACGCCGTTATGCCACCGCCAGTCAGACCGTCTGTCAGGGCTTTTTCCCCGGCAGGCAGGGCCTCGACCCCTTTTCCCGCAAGCATCTCGATCAGTCGCGGAAACAGAAGCGCGACGCCGAATGCCAGCAGGCCAAGGAACAGGTAATACGCTACGAGCCGACGTACAGGACGGTCGGATCCGCGAGTGAACACGTCAATTATTGATGCTAACACGGGCATGAGGCACTCCTAGTGCAAAAGGGACGCCGGATTTGTGACGCCAATGGCCGCCATTACCCGTACGGCGGACCCAATAATATGCTCTTAGAGGGCTACTCCCAACGGAATACTTTCGCTGAAAGGCCAGTACAGATGAGGAAAACCAGTACCAGGGCGACAACATCGCCGGTGTGAGCGGACCATGCCTCCCCCCTCCAGGCACCCTGAAGCAGAGATACCGAGTACGTGAGCGGGACAACCCTGGCGACCGATTGCATTGCCGGGGGCATGACCGGCAGCGGTACGAAGAGACCGGAAAGCGCGATCATCGGATAGAGGATGATGCCGCCAATGGGCTGGGCAAATCTGGCTGTCGGGACTATGCTGGCGATCAGAAAGCCGATCGAGAGAATCGAAACAGTCGACAGCAGAAGGGCAAGCGTAAAGCTCAGCACGTGAGTGCTCGCCCCCATCGGAAAATACCGCTGGCCGGCCAGCAGGGTCAGAGCGAAGGTCGCAGCCGTGAGTAGCACCTTCACCAGCACGTGCGCGGTGAGAATCGTGTGGGGCCTGAGCGGAGTGGCTCTGAGGCGCTTGAGAATTCCGCCTTCACGATAGATCGAGATTATCGCCACGAGCGAAAGCACGGCGTTGATTGCGATCAATACGCCCGCGAAAACCGGGATGTCCACCTTGAAGAGGCTGCTCGAGTCTGACTGCGCCGCCGGTCCCATCCTGGCGCCAACTTTACCCAGGGCAACGAAAACCAGAACCGGTACCACGACGGTGCCAATCGCTCCAAGCGGTTCACGCACGAAGATCTTCAGCTCGATCCACGTGAGTCTCAGGAGTCCGAGCATCATGGCATTTTCCTAATCACGAATCGACCGGCCGGTGACTCTGAGGAATACATCTTCGAGAGTCGGGAGAATAGTGCGGAAGTCGGTGACGCGGATGTGATTGTCGGACAAACAGTGAATGACGTTTGTGACGAGGTCTTCACCGTTGCCGCGAATGGTGTAGCGCCACTCATCGTGAATTACTTCGTCAACCCCGCGGATCGCCTTGAAGCACTGGTCGGCACGCGGGTCCTCCGAAATCAGGACTACTGATCGTTCGGGGCAATGACGCCTGACCAGGCGCTCGGGCGTATCTATGTCGATGATCTTCCCATGCTCGATGATCGCCACGCGATCGCACAGTCGCTCCGCTTCTTCCATCAAGTGAGTCGTGAGGAAGACTGTTTTTCCGCGGGCGCGAATTCCACGAACCAGCTCCCAGATGGCGTGTCGCGACTGCGGATCGAGGCCGGTGGTGAGCTCATCGAGAAAAACGACTTCGGGGTCGTTGATCAGCGCCAGCACGATGAAGAGGCGCTGCTTCTGCCCTCCCGAAAGCGTCATAAACCATGCATTGCGCTTCTCGGCCAATCCCAGCTGCTCTAACAGGCGGTCGCCGTCGGACGGTTTTCGTCCGTAGAGCGCCGCCCAGAGATAAACGGCCTCCTTCACCTTGATTCTTTTTTGTAGCTGCGCCTCCTGGAGCTGAATGCCGATGCGGCTCTGCAGCTGGTAGAGGTCGCGGGCAGGGTCGAGGCCGAGAACCGTGATCGTTCCGCGATCAGGGCTGCGGAGCCCTTCGACGCACTCCATTGTCGTTGTCTTTCCGGCGCCGTTGGGTCCGATCAGGCCGAAGATCTCGCCGTCGTAAACCTCGAACGAGATGTCATCGACAGCGACAAACGATTTGTACGTCTTCCGGAAGCCGGACACTTTTACGACTGGTGTTGCTGTATTGGGCACTACCAAGAGTACGCGCGCTTTTCTTGTTGGGGAAGTTTATTTCGTGGCCGGCTGAAACAGCAGTTTCTCAGCCCGATGCGATCGTTTCCAAATCCTCCCAGCGCTCGGTGAGCACCGTGAGCTCATTCTCAATCGCGACAAGACGCGCCTTCGCAGAAGCGGTCGCCGCGCCGTCACGGAGGAAAACTGGATCGGAAAGTTTTTCGTAGATCGTCTTCTTTTCCTTTTCCCTTTCGTCAATCTTCTCCAGCAATCCTGCGAGCTCGGTTGATTCCTTGAAGCTGAGCCGCCTTTTGCGCGGGGCCGGTTCGTTCCGGCCCGCGGTGCCTGCCTTACTCGCGACTGTTTCCGCTTTGCGTGTGGCTTGTGGCGCGTGGCGTGTGGCGAGGGCCGGTCGCCGCCGAACCCAATCCGAGTATCCACCGGCGTACTCGCCGACGCGACCGCCGCCTTCAAAGACCAGCGTGCTCGTCACGACGTTGTCCAGAAACTCGCGATCGTGACTGACGACGAGAAGTGTTCCCGAGAAATCAATCAAGAGTTCTTCCAGCAGATTGAGCGTCTCGATGTCAAGATCGTTCGTCGGTTCATCGAGAACGAGGAGATTGAACGGACGCGTGAATAGTCGCGCGAGAAGCAGCCGGTTCCTTTCGCCACCAGACAAAGCAGCGACCGGCGCACGCGCGCGATCGGGCGGAAAGAGAAAATCCTGTAGATAACCGATCACATGCTTGTCCGCCCCGCCGATCTTGATGAAGTCCGCACCGTCGGCAATGCTGTCGAACACTGACCGGTCGGGATCGAGCTGTTCCCGCATCTGGTCGAAGTAAGCGATCTCGAGACTTGTTCCAATTCGAATCGATCCCGATTGGGGCTGCAGCTCGCCAAGCAGCAGGCGCAGCAGCGTCGTCTTGCCTGATCCGTTGGGTCCGATGACGCCCACCCGGTCGCCGCGCATGATTGTCGTGGTGAGGTCGCGAACGATGACCTTCTCTCCCCGCGAAAAACTCACATCGCGGGCGTCAGCGACAAGCCTGCCCGACCGCTCCGCTTCCTGCGCACGAAGATTCACGGTTCCGGTGCGATCCCGGCGCGCGACCCGCTCCTTTCTCAACGCTTCAAGTGCCCGCACGCGACCCTCATTACGAGTCCGCCGCGCCTGGATTCCTGTCCTGATCCACACTTCTTCCTTAGCCAGCTTCTTGTCGAACTCCTCCCACTCGCGCGACTCGGCCGTCAGGGCCGCGTCCTTTCGCTCGAGGTAGAGGTCGTAGTCGGGGCCCCAGTCGACAAGGCGACCGCGATCGAGATCCACGATCCGCGTCGCCACACGCCTCAGGAATGCTCGATCGTGCGTGACGAAGACGAGAGTGATTCCACGATCGATGAGGAACGTTTCCATCCACTCGACGGCATCGACGTCGAGATGGTTCGTCGGCTCATCGAGGAGAAGAACGTCGGGCTCGCGGATGAGCGCGCGGGCGAGAAGCGTCTGCCTCTTCCTTCCACCCGATGCGGCGTCGAACGCAACATCACCATCGAGCCCCAGGTGCAGAAGAACTGTCTCGACGCGTGAGTTCACCTGCCATGCGTCGGCGTTGTCGAGCGCGTGATGAAGCCGGTCGAGCTCTTTCAGCGCCGGCGCGCTGTGATCGGTCGTGACGCGATGACTCGCTTCGTGGTATTTCGCGAGCAGCCGCCCTACGTCGCCCAGCCCGGCAGCGACTACGTCGAAGATGGTCCCGGATACGTCAGAAGGGATTTCCTGCTCGAGCCGGGCGACCGTCACGCCGGTCTGCCGGACGATCTCGCCCGAATCGGCAGTGATCGTCGAGTCGAGCAGCTTCATCACCGTGCTCTTGCCAGCCCCGTTCCGGCCGATGAGGCACACTCGCTCCCCGCGCTCGATGCTGAACGATGCGCGGTTGAGAACCGCTGGGCCTCCGAAAGCGATGCTGACGTCCTGCATGCCCAGAAGGGCCATGAAATTCCTGATTCAGACTGAGGGACGAACGCGCTAACTTCCTTTCCATGTCAAAGTTATCACCCTATCGTTCGCTTCCCCCAGAGCGCCGTCTCGCTCTCGTCACTCATGTAATGAAGGCGAGTCGTGAAGGCCGTGACACTTTCATTCAACGCCTGGTCGAGCGCGGCGGCGGATTCCGCGCCGTGACGCTCAGAACGTGGCCGATCGACAAGCTCGCGAAGGAAATCGTGCGCATGAAAGCGGAGTCGGCGAATGATGAGCTCGATCTGCTTCAGCTCATGTACGTCGACCTGGAGCCGGGAATACAGACGACGTTTCTCGATGCTGCCGGCGTCAAGCATGAGAATGGGAAGATGCCCGATGATCTCGAGCCTCCGTACGCCGATAAAGCAGGTGTGGAGAAGGGCGTTGCAGCGGTTCGCGAGAAACACGGTGACGACGGCGAGCACTATCTGCGGACCATCGCGAAGTACAGCCACGATGGCTGGCCGGGCATAGGCGAGCTCGTTCCGGAAGCGGTGTTCTAACTCCGAAGGACGCTAACCGGCCGCGCCGATTCCCGCAGCGCGGCCGGTCGCCCACGCCCACGCGAAGTTGTAGCCGCCGATGGGTCCGAAGGCGTCGAGCACTTCGCCGCAGATGAAGAGTCCGGGGTGTCGCTTGCTCTCCATCGTCCGCGGATTTACCTCGCCAAGCTCTACGCCTCCACCGGTGACTTCGGCTTTCCTGTAGCCTTCGTCGCCTGTCCACGGGAGTTCCCCGCGGACGAGCATTTCAATCAGCCGCAGTCGTTCGTCACGCCTCAGCTCCGAAAGAATTCTTTCCGGATTCACATCGATCTTTGCGAGAAGCACGCTTACGAGCCTGTCGGGCAACTCCGCGCGCAACGCTCCGAGCACAGTGCGCAGTCCCTGAGGCTTTAGAGCGTTCTCCCATTCCTTTTCGCCGAGTGCGGTCCACTTCACCGAGATCCTCGCGGGCGGTCCGCCTTCCATGGACGAGCGCACTGCAACGTGTGACACGTTGAGCACAGAGGGACCACTGTAGCCGTGATGCGTGAAGAGAAAACCGCCACTCGCCGATGACGAACGAGCCGGCGCCCGCGCGGAAAGCGTAAGAGGGAACGAGACTCCACTCAAGGATCCAAATTCTGCGTCGTTCGAAGTCAGGGGCGTGAGTGCGGCATAGGTCGGATTCATCTTGTGCCCGAGCTTCTCCAGAACCCTGAGCCCGGTGCCGTCGCTGCCGGTATTGGGAACTGAAAGTCCGCCGCTCGCGATAATGACTGAGTCAGCGAGAATCGGCTCGCCATTTTCGAGGTCGACTCGCCAGCCACCAGTGGTCGGACCAAAATCCGAAACTGTTGTATCGTAGGCGATCGTCACGCCTTTGGCACTCGC
This sequence comes from Gemmatimonadaceae bacterium, assembly GCA_035525975.1. Taxonomy (GTDB): domain Bacteria; phylum Gemmatimonadota; class Gemmatimonadetes; order Gemmatimonadales; family Gemmatimonadaceae; genus UBA4720. The sequence continues at coordinate 41,403 of DATLDF010000027.1, read as the reverse complement.
ATGCGACAACAATCCGTCGCGAACGTCGCGAGCCTTGTGAGATGCCGGAAACCTTTTCCCGAGCTCCTGCTCTTCAACGAGCGGAATGCCGAGGTCATTCTCGAAAAATGCAACCTGCTCGTGGAGTGGCCACGACCTCAACATCTTCCGGAGAAGATTTGGCGACGAGTCGGTGACGAAACGGGTCTCGTCCATGTCGATCGGGAGGACGTTGCAGCGCCCGCCGCCGCTGATGAGGATTTTCCTGCCTCCATCGCGAGTGCGCTCGAGCAAGAGAGTTTCGGCGCCTGACGATGCAGCGAAAATCGCCGCCATCGAGCCGGCCGCGCCGGCCCCGACGACGATGACTTTCTTCATCTGGTAAGCCTAATACGCCAGCTTCCACTCCGATACGACAGCCGTCGTCTTCTGGCCGACCGACCAATGGCCTGGCTCGGTTCGTTCTTCCCACGCTGCATCGGGAATGTTCTCCCCAAGCTTGTCCAGCCGCGCCTGTGCCCCTTCAAATCCCTTGACTATGTCGGCCAGCTGTCGTTGCATTGGTTTCCAATCCGGGCTTCAGTGTGGGTACGTTATCCCGCCCGGGAGTAGTTTGACAGCCCTCTCACTTGACCACCCCATCTGAATGCGCGTCGCAATAGTCGGCGGTCCAGGCGTTGGAAAAAGCACGCTGCTCCGCCAGCTCGGAGACTTGTACCATCACGGGTCGTACGGTGAGGGTGAAAAAGGTGTCTGGGAGCCCGAGGTCCTCATCGACATCGAGCGAGGTGTTAACGCAGTTGGCGTGACTGAATACTTCGGTCGTCTTTACGATGCGAACTATCGAGACGCGGCGCTCCGCGATGGCCCGGACAGGGTGATCTTCCTCGAGGGGGCAAAGATCACGCTCGAGGCGCACATTGTTGAATATCCGACGGCCGACCACCCGGCGCTGCACAAGGTCCTCTCGATCGGCGATAACTGGAATCCGGACAAGACGATCATTCTGCGATCCAGCTCGGATACGATCGAGAAGCACATCAAGCAGCGGCACCGCGCTTACGAGCAGGTGGAGAACATGGTGCGGCGGTTTCGTTTGATCGACGACGAATTCGCCCGGCTGGCTGATCAGTACCCGAACACGATTTTGATCAATCGCGATGGAATCGAATTTCATGACCGCGAAGGACTGAATCACATGATTGATCTCGCCGGGCTTCCTCCATTCGTCGATATTCCGTACGACAGGAGTGCGTAAAAAACAACGGGCCTCTCGGGCCGTTGTTTCGCAGTTCCTGAATTAGAGCGACTTGGACAAGAAGAACTGCCGATACCCGGGTGGATATCCTTCGAGAGTCCCGAACATCTCATACCCGATCTTCTCGTAGAACGGCCGAGCCTGATACTCGAAAGTGTCGAGGTATGACCCGATGCATCCGCGGGATCGGGCGTAATCTTCAGCCGCTTTCATCAGATCAACACCGTGCCCACGGCCTCGATGCTCGTCTGATATCCAAAGCTTGGACACGTAAAGCCATTTCCACTTGATGTGCCCAAGTAGCCCGCCGACAACACCTCCGTTCTCATCGCGGACGAAAACGTTTACCGCTTCTTCGTGCGGGTCGCCGATAAAGGCGATGTTGAACTGTCTCAGGCCTGCCTGAACTACCGCGATGTCCTGCGCACTTGCATTCGTCTCGACAGTCGCGCTCACGTCACGAACTCCATTGCTTATTTCACCGGTGCGGGAATTGGCGGCGGAAGCGCGTCAGCAAACTTCCATGGCGCGGGTCCATCGCGCGTGAGCGGCATGGGCGTAAGACGAGCTCTCACCATCGCAATCGGCATTGGTCCGCCCTGCAGAATTGCGTCGTGGAACGCCAGATCGGTCATCTTGCCTGAATCGACGAGCTCCTTGTGCAGCGCGCGAAGCTCGAGACCACCGATCATGTAGGCAATCTGATACAGCGGCGAGTAGTCACCACTGAACGACCGCCGCACCTCACCCTCGGCATTCGCTCTCTCGAAATTCACTGTGTCGACCAGGAACTGCACTGCCTGGTCAGGCGTCATCTGTCCGAGATGGAACTTCATCGAGAAGATGATTCTGGCACTTCTGTGCATTCTCCAGAACAGCGCGCCCATGCGGTCTTCCGGCGACACCTGGAATCCGTGATCCCACAGGAACATCTCCCAGTAGAGAGATTGTCCTTCGTGCCAGAACGGTGTGCTGAACATCTGCCGGTGCGGGTTGTAACGCGCTGACATGAATCCCTGCAGATGATGTCCCGGATTCAGCTCGTGGAAAACAGTCGCATGTGAGAAATGCGGGTTGTTTCCACGCAGGCTCATCATCTTGTCTTCCGCCGACATCTCGTCAGTCGGATACGAGACGAGAATCCGATCGCCGCCGAGGAAGAATGGAGCGACGCGCTGACGCGCAGGAGTCATCATTTCCATGTTCCAGTCTTCCTTCGCGAGCTCCGGAATCGTCACCCAGTTGTGCTGCGCAAAGAAGTTTTCTGCCTGCCTCGCGAGATCACGGATCAGGTCAGGCTGTTTCCCCGGCTCGACATAGGTGTCCTTCACCTTGTCCATCGCGGCCTTCCAGTTGTCGCCGAAGCCCATCTCGCGCGCGGCCTTCTTTGCTTCGCTCAGGCTGAATGCGTATTCCTTTTGCGCGATCCCGATCAGCTCCTCGGGCGTGTACGGAATCATCTCGTAGGCGAGATCACCCTTGAGCCCTTCAGCGCCAATTGGATCGCCGACGATCGGTCCCTGATTCGCTCCGCCGCTCGCGGTGGCCTCACTCGACTTGAACCCGACGAGACGCTCCTTGATCGTCTTCGAATACGCGGCGAGCGATTCGTCGAGCTTCTTGTACGGATCCTTGTTCCACCACGTGAACTGAGGATCGTACCCGTTGTAGAACTTGTTCCAGTCGCCAAGGACGAAGCGGATCTGATCGACAGTTCTTGCTGCACGATTGGCGACGGTTCTCGACACTTTAGGAGCCATCGGCTTCGCACCAGCGCCTTTCGCAGTGTCTGGCTTCGGAGGCGACTCGATCAGCGCTCGGAGGCTGTCGACCTGTCTGCCCACCGCCGCGAGAACGACCGCAGCTGCCTTCGCGTTAATCGGCTTCAGCTCCCGGCGTGTGTCCTGAAGCCCCATGAGTCTGTCAGCAAACGGAACGAGAGAACCAATCTCGCCGCGCAGAGTCTCCTGCCTGTCGATCAGGAATATTTCATGCTTGAAATAATTGTTGAGCAGCACGTAGTCGACCTTCCCTTCCTGGCTCAACCTGTCGAAATCGATCGACTTGAGATGCCTGGTCCAGTCGTTGTAGAAAACCCGCATTCGGGGCCGCTGCGCAGGCGAGTTTGGAGAGTCGTATCGTTGCTCGAGTGACTTCAGGTCTTCCGAGAAGCGGACAACGACAGTGGTCATCTCGCTCTGGGGTCTCGCGACAAGCTGGGCAAGATCGGGAACTGAGTCGTTGTGTGCCTGAGCGCCGGCGGCGCCTGCGATGAGAAGCGCGACTGCAACAAACAGAGAACGTGTCATGGATACCTGCTGACGAGGGCGGTCGTCGTGACCGCTATTATTGAAAGACATTGGGCGCAGAAAAGATCGATTACCGGCAAGCCGAGCGAAAGACGAAGAATGTCAGGGAGTTATAGGGAGTGGGAGCAGGTTTCCGTGGACGTTGCCGGCGATGCGTACGCCGTGGCGACAAAGCCCGGCGTGCCGGCACACGGCTCGGCTGATACCGCGTCGATCCTCCTCGGACAGCACGTGCGTGTCGCCAAGGGCGACACGGTTGTCTACATGAATTGCGGAAACGGGCTGGCTCCCGCCGTTGGCGCCCGGGCAAACAATGCCAGGAGAATCGTTTCAACCGAGCGCAGCATCGTTTCCGTCGAAGCGGCTCGCCGAACTCTGGCGGCTAATCCTGGCAAGCCGGTGGAGATAGTTGCCGGACACGGTGCGTTCGGGATCGCTACTCCGGCGGTTGCAGATGTAGTTGCGATTCGGATTCCTCACGAAAAGCTCGCGCTCGTCCAGCTTCTTTACGACGCCTTCAGGATGCTCAAGACAGGCGGCGTCTGCTACATATCCGGCGCGAACAACGAAGGAATAAAGTCAGCCACAAAGCTGCTCGAGCGTGCATTCGGCAACTCCACTCTACTCGCCTACGACAGCGGACACCGCATCGTCTCGGCAGTGAAAGAATCGGACACTCCCGGCGACGACGAAGTTTTTGAAAGCCCGTTCCTTCCGAGTGATGCTTTCAAAGAGATCGACGTTAACATTCGCGATCAATCCTTTAGAGTCTACTCGCGACCCGGTGTCTTCTCGTGGGACCACCTCGACGAAGCAACTCAGGTACTCGCCGGGCAAATGATGGTTGTCCCGGGTGCTTCCGTCCTCGACCTCGGCTGCGGCAGCGGCCCGCTTGGAATTCTTGCGTCGCGATTGGCGGGAGGCGGCACTCTCACGATGGTCGACGCCGATGTTGAAGCCGTACGCTCGGCCAAAAAGTCTGCAGATGCTGCGGGGGTAGCTGACTATCGCGCGATGCCGAGCGATGTCGCGGGCGCAGTGATCGATGAGCGATTCGATCTGGTTGTGACGAATCCTCCCTTCCACCTCGGCAAGCACACGGAGTTGAGCGTGCCGATGCAATTCATCGAGGATGCATGGGAAGTCCTTTCACCAGGCGGGCAGCTATTTCTCGTCGCGAACCGGACCCTACCATATGAGACGCCGATCAGGCGACGTTTCGGAAACGTGCTGATGGTTCACGACGGCCGTCGGTTCAAGGTTCTCACTGCGACAAAGACCTGATCAGCCGAGCAGCAGCGACCGTTCGGTGGAAGCGAGCTCCCGCCATTCACCTTCGGCAAGATCGCCAAGGTCGAGATTTCCGATCGCCGCGCGATGAAGCGAAGTGACGTGGTTGCCTAGGGCGGCGAACATTCGGCGGACCTGATGGTAGCGGCCTTCGGTGAGCGTGACGCGAACGTGACGCGGCGAGAGGGCTTCAAGCGTCACCGGCTTTAGCGGAACTGTCTCCGATTCCAGAAGCATCGTTCCGCTCGCGAGGACTTCGCGCGCGTTGTCGCCAAGATCTTCGGCCAGATGAGCTTCATAAACTTTGGCCAGATGAGATTTGGGCGAAGTGATGCGGTGATTCACCTTGCCGTCGTCTGTAAGGAGCAGCAGACCTGAGGTGGCGATGTCGAGTCTCCCGATGGGCGCCATCACGGGAGATCGGTGGATGAAACGCTCGGGCAGCAGGTCATAGATGAGACGCTCGCCGCCTTTGGTGGTGCACTCGTAGCCGACCGGTTTGTGCATCATCACGATGCTGCCCGGCGGGGGATCGAGTGGCTCTCCGTTGATGAGCACGTCGTCGTGCTGAAAGACGTCGCCTTCCGACAGCTCGGTCCCGTCGCGCAGGGAAACTCTCCCGTCGCTGACCATCGCGACGGCTTCGCGTCTGCTGCCGTACCCCAGATTCGCGATGTATTTAGCCAGCTTCATTGGAGCCGGCATGCCGAGCTCCCTTAACTGCCCTGTTCCGGAGTCTTCTTCATCATTGCCATTCCGGCTCCGAGCATCACGGCGCCGGCGACAATCCCGACGAGAGCAAAAAGTCCGGCATTGCCCAGGCCCTCGTGGCCACCGAAACGCACACCAAGCCACCCGATGATCAGAAAGGTTACCCCGAACCCGAGGAAGATTGCTCCGAAGCTCCTGATTGTAACTCCCATCGATTTATCCTTTCCTGGCCCGTGTGAATATCGGACCGAATTGAGTGTTTCGTGTTGCCGCGCCGAGTGGGCCGCGCTAGACCCAGAACAATTTACGCGAATCGGCGCAGCGAGCGCTCACGGGCTTTCCGGGCTTCGATTTCCCGGTTCTTTGGGGGCGAATTGGAGATCATCGAGTGAACCAGCTTGTGAGCCGCTTCGTACACTTCCTCGACCGCGAGATTGAAGGCGTCTTCGTTGGCGCGGGACGGTTTCGTGGTTCCGCTCAGCTTGCGAACGAATTGCAAAGCTGACGCACGAATCTCGTCGTGGGTCGCCATCGGCTCGAAATTGACGAGAACTCTGATGTTGCGGCACATGGTTGGAGCTCCTCAGTCAGTCGAGGTAGGGATAGTCGGGATCGGCCAGCCGGGCCGCGCGCGCAGTGGCTTCGGGCCCGGCGATTTCGCTGGCGAGCTTGATAAGCATGCCGCTCAAGTGCGACCCGTAGCGAAGAACTGAGGCGGCGCGCGCCTTGCGCGCGAGCAGGAACGCCAGAAATGATTTGTCAGCCTTCTCGATGTTACACGCTGGACACGCAAGCACGAGGTTGTCGCGTCGATCGTACGCCGTCTTGCCTTTCCGCGGCGTAACGTGATCGAGTGTAATGAGATCTTTCTTGATCTTTCGCTCGCAGTAGGCACAGACAGGCCCGTGCGTCTTGAGCAGCCACTCGCGAGTCTCCATGTACGCATTGCGCGACGTGGGCTGCGATGTGTGCTCCTGAGGCTTGCGCGGTCCGCCGGTCTTGCGGCGACGACGTGGGGGTCTGGCTGCCATTTTCTAAAGATACGAAAGGATTTGTGTGCGACATACCCCAGCCTTCCTCGACCGGCCGGCCGCATCCGGCCCTACTCATCCTTCGCGAGAGCCGCCGGAAGAATTCCTTTTCTCCCATACTTCTCCCTGACCCTGTCGATCGCCTTCGCGAGCACGCGATCGCGATCGGTTTCATCAGATTTCGCGGTGCCGAGCGCAAATAGCGCGAGCTGATCGGCCTCTGGATCCTGCGCGAGCGAGGATAACTGCACACCGAGCAATCTCGCGGGGACCCTTCGGGCCTTTCGAAGTTTAGCAAGCAGCTCGCGACCCGCTTCGAGAATGACTCTGTCGGAGACTACGGGTGCTGACAGCGTTCGTTGGGCAGATCGCGTCCGAAAATCATTATCGCGAATCTTCACCGTGACGGTCTGAGCGGTGAGACCATCGCACCGAAGGTCGTAGGCAGCTCTCGTGACAAGAGCGAGCAGCTCTCGTTCGATGTCCCTGTCGTCGCGAAGATCCTCACTGAATGTCTCATCGCGGCTGATGCTCTTCGCTTCACCATGAGACTCGACTTCCGAATGACTGATTCCATGCACCCTGTCCCAAAGCCATTCGGCCTCCCGCGTCCCCAGCCACTGCTTCAGCTGCGAAACGTCGTACTGAAGCACGTCAGGAACCACAGTCATTCCGAGCGCGGCGAGTCGCTCCTGGAACTTTGGACCGACGAGCGGAATCTCCGCGAGAGAAAACGTCTTGAGGAATTCGCCCTCATCGCCCGGCTCGACAATGTGCACGCCGTTCGCTCCCGTACCGGGTTTCGGCTTCGCTCGCTCAACTGCCATCTTCGCGACCAGCTTGTTCGTTCCGCCGCCGATCGAGATCGAGAGAGCGGTCTCTTTTTTCACGGCATTTCGCATCCGGTGCGCCGTCTCGGCGAGATGTTCATTGTGGTAAACGCCCTCAGTGCCACCGAGATCGAGATACCACTCGTCGATGCTGGCGCCTTCGACCAGGGGCGAGAATTTCTCGAGCACACTGCGGATCTCTCCGCTCTTGGTGGAGCAAGCCTTCCGCGGAACCGGGACACACATCGCCTGGGGACAGAGCCTGAGTGCCCTCGAGATTGGCATCGCCGACCTGACGCCGAACTGTCTTGTTTCCCATGAGGCTGAACACACAACGCCCCGGCTCTCGCGAGTTCCGCCTACTATGAGAAGAGGTTCCCTGCCCGCGCCTTCCGGATCGACCATGCGCGCGACAGCGACGTAAAACGCGTCGGCGTCAGCGAGCAGGATCCGGCGTGGTTGAATCATTTCACCGTGCCGATCGCCGCGAGCCGGTCAACAAGCTGTGGCTCCCCGAGCTTCTCGGCGGTTGCTGCAAATGATTCAGTTGGGCCTGTGAAGCGAAGCTCATCGACGTTCTTGAAGAGAGGCGCATCGGTGCGAAGGGTTGCAAGATCCTTGAAAAGGAGCGCAGCAGCCTGATTTCCGCCGAGCGCGTCAGGTGGGAAATCTTCGATGTGTCCGTGCCGCTCGATCAGACGCGCGGCCGTTTTCGCTCCGCATCCTGCAATACCGGGATATCCATCCGCGGTATCGCCGACGAGCGCCAGATAATCGGCAATGAACTCCGGCTTCACGCCAAACTTTGCAACGACGCCTGCTTCGTCGCGAATCTGTCCGCTTTTGCGATCCATCTGGACGACCCTGTCGCCGACAACGCACTGCGCGAGATCCTTGTCCGGAGTCCAGATGCAGACTTTCTCGACTCGTGGATCAGCGGCCGCGAGATGTGCGGCGGACGCGAGGGCGTCGTCCGCTTCGAGCTCGACCATGGGCCACGTTGGGACGCCGAGCGAGACAAGCGCGTCCTCGAGCGGATGAAACTGTCGCCAAAGTGTCGGCTCGATCCCTTCACCTGTCTTGTAGCCGTCCCAGAGATCGTTGCGGAACGACTCGATCACGTGATCGGTCGCAACACCGACGTGAGTTGCGCCGGTTTCCAGCATCTGCACGACTGTTCGGACGACGCCGAGTGCTGCGCCGAGAGGCGGGTCAATTTTTACGCCGCGGCGAAGTCCGTAGAAGTGACGGAACAACTCGTAAGTTCCATCGATCAGGTGGACGATCATCGTTTCTTTTCCCCGCCGTTATTGCACATCCTGAAAACTACGAAACGATAGACCGGGAGCCTAACGCCCTGCTACGGGTCCTGCCATCAGCCCCGACCATGGCACGATGTTGGCTTCTTCACCCTTCATGATCGATATCTCGGGGAGTGCACTGCCAGCAGCCAGGGCCAGAGATCGATTCAAGGCGGGCGCAGACGCGACTGACGACGGATTCGTTCACGTTCGCGGTGCGCGCGAGCACAATCTCAAGAACATCGACCTCGACATTCCGCGCGACGCCATCGTCGTATTCACCGGCGTCTCCGGCTCGGGCAAATCTTCCCTCGCCTTCGGAACACTCTACGCAGAGGCGCAGCGCCGCTATCTCGAATCAGTCGCGCCGTACGCGCGACGACTGTTCCAGCAGCAGGGTGTTCCCGACGTTAGCGAGATAGAGGGACTTCCACCGGCCGTTGCGCTGCAACAACAGCGCGGATCTCCGACTACGCGCTCGTCTGTCGGAAGCGTCACCACGCTGTCCAATCTCCTGCGGATGCTTTACTCCCGCGCCGGTGCCTATCCGCGCAGCCAGGCGCACCTCGAAGCGGAAGCGTTCTCGCCCAACACCGCTGCCGGCGCATGTCCGGAATGTCACGGGCTGGGGCGAGTCTACCAGGTTACCGAGCAATCACTCGTACCTGATCCGAATCTCACGATTCGCGAGCGTGCCATTCAGGGCTGGCCCACCGCGTGGCACGGACAGAATCTCCGCGACATGCTCACCACAATGGGCTACGACGTAGACGTCCCATGGAAGGAGCTTCCAAAGAAGGACAGGAACTGGATTCTCTTCAGCGAAGAGCAGCCGGTCGTTCCTGTATACGGGGGCTACACATCAGCGGAAGTAAAACGCGCCATCCGCAGAAAAGAGGAGCCGGACTATAACGGCAACTTTTCGAGCGCAAAGCGATGGGTGCTTCACACATTCGCGACGACGCAGAACGCGCACATAAAAGCGCGCGTCTCAAAATACATGGTGAGCGCCGAGTGTCCCCTCTGTCACGGCAAGCGGCTGAAACGTGAGGCGCTCACGGTGAAGTTCTCGGGATTGGACATCTCAGAGATGTCGCGTCTGCCGATGAAAGCGTTGATGGAGATCATGTCACCTTACGCCGACGGCACTTCAGCGAATTCCGCGAAGGCATTCGACCATCACCCCGAAAAGGCCGAAGTAGCGCAAAGAGTCGCCGAAGATCTCGTCTCACGCTTGTCGGTGATGCTCGACCTTGGCCTGGGCTACCTCGGCGTCGAGCGGAGCACGCCGACCCTTTCCCCTGGCGAGCTGCAGCGATTGCGGCTCGCAACGCAGGTTCGGTCGAATCTATTCGGCGTTGTCTACGTTCTCGACGAGCCGTCTGCCGGACTTCATCCTGCGGACACTGAAGCGCTTCTTGCGGCGCTCGATCGGCTCAAGGCATCCGGCAATTCCCTGTTCGTCGTCGAGCACGACCTCGACGTAATTCGCCACGCCGACTGGATTGTCGATGTGGGCCCTGCAGCCGGGCAACATGGTGGCGAGATCCTATACAGTGGCGAGCCTGCCGGACTGGAGCGCGTGGCTACTTCTGAGACAGCTGCGCATTTGTTCGTCCATTCCGCACCTCCGGCGCACAACCCGCGGATGCCGGATACGTGGCTGCGACTGGAAGGGGTGACACGAAACAATCTCGACAACCTCGATGTCGATATCCCGCTTGGCGTATTCACCGCGGTTACCGGCGTCTCCGGGTCGGGCAAGTCGAGCCTGATCAGTCAGGTTCTCGTCGAGCTCGTCTCCGACGCACTCGGCAAGAAGGTAAACGTTGGTGACGATGAAGGTCACGAGCTCGAGCGCTCCAGCGTTGCGACTCTTGGCGGCCGGATTACTTCTGGAATCGAGCGGGTGAAACGTCTCGTTCAAGTAGACCAGAAGCCGATTGGCCGAACGCCACGGTCGAATCTCGCGACGTACACCGGATTGTTCGACTACGTGCGGCGCCTGTTCGCTTCCACGAAAGCCGCAAAAGCCCGGCATTACGATGCGGGGCGCTTTTCCTTCAACGTTGCAAAGGGTAGATGCGAGACATGCGAAGGCGAGGGCTTCGTGTATGTAGAAATGCTGTTTCTCGCGGACGTGTACACGCCCTGCCCAACGTGCCACGGCGCGCGCTACAATGCGAAGACTCTCGAGATTCAATACAACGGGAAAAACATCGCCGAGGTTCTCGGCCTGACTGTTGACGAGGCCCTGGATTTCTTCAGCGACGACGTTTCGGTATGCCGGTCTCTCGAGGTGCTGAAGAATGTCGGGGTCGGCTACCTCCGCCTCGGACAACCGGCGACGGAACTTTCAGGCGGCGAAGCTCAGCGCATCAAGCTCGCCACCGAGCTGCAGCGTGCACAGCACGGCAATTCACTCTATGTCCTCGACGAGCCTACGACAGGACTTCATCCGTCCGACGTCGAAAAGCTGATGATTCAGCTCAACGGACTGGTCGATGCAGGGAATACTGTCGTAGTCGTCGAGCACGAGATGCGCGTGGTCGCCGGCAGTGACTGGGTAATAGACATGGGTCCGGGCGCGGGGGACGAGGGAGGAAGAATCGTCGAGCGAGGAACGCCGCAAACTGTATCCCAATCGTCGAGCAGCAGAACCGCGCCCTATCTCGCGCGTTTCCTTGGCGTCGACGTCACGCGCTGAACGCGCTCGCAACCCTCACTGTCCTGTAGTAACGCGCCGCGTAGATGCCTGCGATCAAGCCGCCGAGGTGCGCCTGCCAGCTCACGCCCACTGACCCGGGCATTACGCCGACGACCATCCCGCCCCATATCGCGATTACGACGAGGCTCAGGGCGATGCTCGCAAAGCTTCGCGCAAACCATCCGCTCAACATCAGGAACCCCAGGTAGCCGAAGATCACGCCGCTGGCGCCGATATGCACTGACCCCGGCGCGCCAACTAGCCACGCCATCAGTCCTGATCCAACCATCGAGATCATTGTGACTGGCAGGAACTGACGCGGATCCCGCAGCATCACCAGCCAGCCGAGGATGAGAAACGGGATACTGTTGGAAACGATGTGAGTAAGACTGCCATGAAGAAATGGCGCAAACAGCAGCCCGCGCAGACCGAGAACCGTTCGTGGAATCACGCCAAGCCAGAGGAGGCCGCCGCCGGTGACAGACGTGATGATGAACGCCGCCCACATCGCAGCGAACAGCGTCAGCAGAATCTTCGTCTGTTCCTTATGACCGTTTGTGTTCATTCAGTTCCCCGCTGTGGCCCGCGTTCAGAGAAAGCCTCATTCGTAACTACGCACCCAGAAAGGTGATGTTTCACGAATGACCGGCGCTTCTGCTACGCAGACCGGCGGTTGATGAAAATCATGGGGCCGACCACAAACAGCGGATGACCGACAAGCTGGACCCAGTATTTGAGCGGAAAGGTGGCGGGGAGTTTATGCACCATCGACGGAATCACGATCCATGTCATGATCAGCCAGATCGACATACCGTAAACAACCGCTACGAGAATCCGGCTTGGCCAGGTTTTTAGCGCGTCTCGCAGCCACCATGAGTTGTGCACCGCGAAAACAAATATTGCCGACCAGATCAAAGCGACGCCGAAATGCATCGCGAGACCAATCAATGCCGTAGTCGAACCGCCGTCGAGCGCAGATCTGCCAAGCATTACACTGGCGACGCCCCTGAAGACGCGCGCCGGCGTAACGGCGGGTGGAATCAGCATACCGGTTGCCGCTGCGAACAACGCATCGCTCACTGCGACGAGAAGCCATGTCTTCACCAGCAGAGAGCCGACACCCTGGCGCTGCCCTGCAAACGGACGAGTCAGTGTCGCCATCAGATTTCCCCGGCTGAAGTCGACACAACTATAGCAGTTTGACTAAACGACAGCGATGTTCCGCCACTTGCCCTGCCTGAACCGCAGCATGCTGAGCGTGCACCGCGTTATGTGGCCGGCGAGAATCGCGAGCCAGATATCGATCGGATCGAGCGTGCTCAGCTCTTTGAGAATGAAGCATGCGCCCAGCGGCACCAGGATCTGGGAAATGACGGATATGTAGAACGGACTCTTCGTATCGCCGGTGCCCTGCAGTCCACCCGTGTACGCCAGCGCGACAGAAACGAACAACCCCGACAAACTGAGAATTCGAAGCAGGGGCACTGCGATCTCCACAACGTTCGGCTCGTTCATGCCAAAAATTCCAAGCAGCTGCCTCGGCAGGAACAGGAAGAACAATCCGATGAACGCCGCGCCTGTCAATCCGATGCGCGCCGCAACATGAACGGCTTCGGTGGCGCGTTCCGGATGACCGGCACCAAGGTTCTGGCCCGCTGCCGCTGATGCGGCGCCGAGCAGGCCGACGGACGTCCATGTGATGAACGAGAACAGCTGCGAGTACGACACGCCAAACGCCGCTTGCGATTCAGCGCTCTGCGCCAGCGAGCCTATGAAGGCGAGCATCAGCAGGCCGCCGACGTTCATGGCGATTCCCTGCAGGCCAGTCGGCAGTCCGAACTTGAACAATGATTTGATGATCGTCCAATCGGGTGCCCAGCTCTGGTGCCGGGGAAACCGCACGACCCATCCGCCGTTCCACAACTTCCACAACGAGTACGCGCCTAGAACTCCTGTGGCGAGAACCGTTCCCATGGCTGCTCCGGCGGTACCAAAAGCGGGGATTGGCCCAAGGCCCCGTATCAGCACGACGTTGAATGCGATGTTCATGACAGTCATCGCAATTCCAAGCACCATCGGAGTTCTGGCGTCACCGGCCGCGCGTAAGGCACCGCTCAGCATGAAGAAAATCAGCATGCCGCTCGAGAAAATCATCATGATTCTCAGGAACGGCAGCGCCTGGGCCTGAACTGCGGGCGCGGCGTTGACAAGACGCAGCAACGTCGGCGCCGCAAAGATTCCAATGGGTGCAAGAACGCCAATCGCTATCGCTGCCGCAGTGATGAAAGCCTGGTAAACCGTGCGGTCTGCCATCTCCTCGTTACCCGCCCCGACGAATCGCGCAACAAGCACACTCATGCCGGTGAATACCGACATGATGAAGACGATGATGACAATCCAGATCTGATTCGCGACTGCGATGCCGGCGTTGGCCTCATAACCGATCATGTGACCGACAAGGATGTTGTCAACGAAGCCCTGAAGACCGCCGAAGATGTTCGTCAGCATCGTGGGCCAGGCGAGCTTCCAGACCGCTGGAAGAAGCGGTCCTTCGATTATCGAGCGGTCGTACCGAGACCTGGCAGGAGGAGGCGGCGGAATGGCCAGGTCCTCGACCGTGGAGGCGTCGTCGTCATCGGTAACGGGTTGGGTCACTCCTCAATCTGCGCGGAAACAGACGGCCCGGCCAATCAATTTGTGTATCGAATTTACCGACTCTTGCGAAAACGAGGAGTCGCCCGCTAAGTGAAACAATGCAAGACCTGACTATTGGGCCGGTAACCCGGCATCTGCTGAAGACTACGGGCTTCATGCTCGTGACGATGATTTTCCAGACGCTGTATTTCCTCGTTGATCTTTACTGGGTCGGCCGACTCGGCACGAACGCTGTTGCCGCCGTGAGTGTCGCGGGCAATCTGTCGTTCATTGTCCTCGCGCTCACGCAGATGCTCGGTGTTGGAACGACGACCGTCATTTCACACGCGGTTGGTCGGAGGGAGCACGACAAGGCTCTGCTCCTGTTCAATCAGAGTCAGGTGCTGGCGATTGTCATCGGCTTTCTGTTCCTGCTCGCCGGCCTGGCCGTGAGAACGAAGTACTCGAGCGCAATGAGTGCGGATTCAGAAACGGCGAAGCTCGCGGGACAGTACCTGCTCTGGTTCATTCCAGCCATGGCGCTTCAGTTCGCACTTGTGTCGATGGGGTCTGCCCTGCGAGCGGTGGGCAACTTCAAGCCTGGCATGCTCGTCGGGACAACGACTGTCATCATCAACATTGTCCTCGCGCCGTTTCTCATTTTCGGATGGGTGACGGGTCACCCATTCGGTGTGGCAGGCGCAGCGGTCTCTTCATTGATTGCGATAGTCGTCGGCATCGTCTGGTTCGCGATCTACTATCTGAAGAAGGATGCGTACCTGCGCTTCGTCGTCGACGACTGGAAGCCGCAGCTCCCCATCTGGAGACGAATTCTCGCGATTGGCCTTCCCGCAGGATTCGAGTTCGGGATCACGGCTTTGTATCTCGTGATCGTCTACGCGATAATGCGTCCGTTCGGCGCGTCTGCTCAGGCAGGCTTCGGAATAGGAGGGCGAGTGGTTCAGGCCGGGTTCATGCCCGTGGTGGCGCTTGGATTCGCGGTTGCGCCTGTCGCTGGACAAAATTTCGGAGCACGAAAGGCACAGCGCGTGAAGGACACCTTCCGCGACGGAGCATTGATGGCCGCGGGAGCGATGCTTCTTCTGATGATTATCTGTCAGATTGCTCCTGAGGCGTTCATCAAGGCATTCTCGAGAGATCCGGCAGTTATCGAAGTTGCGGAAACTTATCTGCGAATCGTGTCGTGGAACTTCATCGCTTCGGGCTTGATCTTCGTTGCATCCAGCATGTTCCAGGCAATGGGCAATACTATTCCGTCGCTCATTAGTTCAGGTGTCAGAATTCTGCTCGTTGCAATTCCGTCCTACCTCCTGTCGAAGCAGCCTGGATTTCATCTCGACTGGATCTGGTATCTGTCTGTTGCCTCAGTGCTGGTTCAGCTCGCGCTCAGCCTGCTTTTGTTGAGACGCGAGTTCAACCGGCGGCTGATATTTAGCGAGCCCGCCGTTATTGCTGCTTGACGATGGACTGCGGCGGCGCCGGGGTAACGCGATTTCCCGGTAGAGCACACCTGAAATCACGCCGCTCTTACTTGGGCAGCTTCACGTATGAGACAGTAATTCCGATCTCAGAGCCGGTGTCCCTTCTAAAGACCTTTTGAAACCCGAAGTAGATATCGAGCGAGCGATTCATCACCTGCTGGAAACCGAATCCAAACCCCGTGAAATACGTGTGGTCCTTCAGAAGATTGTTTGATCCGCAGTCGGTGTCCCACACTATTCCCGGCGTGACATAGCCGACGAACCTGGGCCGCTGCCGCCGTTTCGCAACCGAAAACGGGAGCCCGAAGTCAAGGCTGCAGGCGTTTGTCTTCGGCGTAACGTGAGGCGCGTATCCCGCCCCTAGCTCCGCCCCGAATGTGCTGGTGGTGCTGTTGTCGCGCAGCAACTTCGCCAGCGTTGAACCGCCGGTAATCATGTTCAGCTGCGCGCGTGCACCAAAGAGCGCGTGGTAGCCGCAGCTTTCGACGATCCGGCAGTCACGCTTTTGGGCTCCGGCAGTCAATCCGAACACCGATCCGCCCTGGTACTGCAGATCGAGACCAACCGCGGTCGCCGGGAGCGAGGTCCCGCTGGGCCCCTTTCGATATCCCGTCTGAAACCGGCCAATCACGTTACTGTGGTTCCGGCTTGATGGCATCGGAAGGGAGATGGCTGGAAGTGCTCCGATTGGTGTCGCGAAAAGCCGGAGGATCTGCAGCTGGTCTTCCGTGGCCTGGGCAGTGGCGCGCGCGGGTGCAGCCACTGCACAGCAAATGATCGCGAGCATGACAGTGCGTGAGGGAAATCTCATTTCGGCTCCAGCCAGCGGGAGTAAGGATTGCCACGACGGCCGGTACCAACGAACTCGTAGGACGTCAGCAATACCCCCTTCCCTTTCATGATATCCACTCGTATGTAGCCAGTCCGATGCTGGCTCACGTAGTAACTCTCGCGCAGGTAGACGGCGCACTCGGTTTTTGACGGCGAGCCGGCGCCGCTGACGAGCAGGTACTGAGCCTCAGGGCCTTTCATCAGCTGAAGATTGTGATCGTGCCCGGCAGCGTAAAGGAGAGGCTTCTTGTTCCTGAACGCGCTCGCGATGGAATCGCGCATGGTCCGGTTCTGCCCGGAAAGAATGTCCTGGCTTCGGCCCCCGACACGCCTGAGCGCACCGGATAATCCGCAGTATCCGCCGTGCTGCCCCCCCGTCATCAGTGGATGGTGTCCTCCGACGATCACAACCCGTCCGTCACCAACCTCCTCGACCTCCTTGCGCAATGCCGCGGTCACTCCGCCAACGGTGTTCACGCAGTTTGACGTTGAGTCGCGAACTATGAAATCGTGCAGCCACCATTGAGTATCAAGTGCGATGAACCTCAAGCGCCCAACATCCAGCACCGCCGGGCCAGGACAGCCATTGCCCGGAAGCATACGCACATTGTTGCCTCGTGCGAGCGACGTGATCATGCGCTCCTCGAGACGCACGGAATAAAGCCCGTAAGCGGTAGCCGCTGACCAGTCATGATTGCCGGGGACAAAAATGCCCCGGACTCCGGCTGGAACCGCGTTTACCTGGTCAGCGAGCCGCCGTCGCGCATCGGCGTAGTCGGCACGCCCTTCTTCAGGAATTCCTGCCGGGTAGACGTTGTCGCCAAGAAACACGATCATCGTTCGGCCCGGAGCTTCTGCCGCCTGTGCCTTGAGCGAATCGAGAACGGGACTGGTCATCCGCGGATCCTGCTCTCCAGCGTCTCCAATCAGGAAGACTGTGGTTTCGATGTCGGCCGGAACGAGTTGCTCAATCGGCCGCCGATGCGAGCAGCCTGCCGCGAAAACAAGCGACAACGCGCCCGCAATTCCGAAAAGGTTGCGCGCCCCGCTCAGACTCAGTGTTCCTGGCACTTTTCGAATCCCGATCAGAACGACACTCCCTTTTGTAGATATATGCGCCCTTCCTCTCCGTGCGCGTAGGCAAGGCTGAATGTCTGGCCAAGAGTCGAGAACCAGACACCTCCCCCGACGGAAGTATGCCAATCGCCTTCGCTGACCTGATCCAGCCATACCCGGCCTGCATCAGCCAGTCCAAACACTCCAACATTCCAGCGAATAAGAAACGGCAGAACTCCCATTGGTACTCTCACCTCGGCCGACCCGAACGCCGTTTCATCGCCTGCGTACCTTCGCCACGCGTATCCACGAACGGTTTCCTGACCCCCAATCGCCGGTGAGTGCACGATCGGGAAATCACCGGTGGCCGTCGCGCCGCCAAGCCGGAACGCGAGATTCATTCCGTTCGTCACGGGCAGGTAGGCAGCGGATGTGATCGACGCCGTATTGAAAGGCTTCTCGACGTCCCAGGATGTAGGGTATGAGATAACCTGGGTTTTCAGCCGCCATCCTTTCTTTGGAATGACTTCAGCGGTAGTCCGCTCGACATCGAGACCGACGCGTGCCCCGATACGTCCTTTGCCGCCGTCGTTGACGCCAGCCGCCTGCGCAAGCGGTGACGACGGCGATTCGTGCGTGCGCGTCCAGTAAAGTGCAGGTCCAGCTTCTAGTTTTCCGGAAAGTGAACGGAGTCCGGGCAGCGCCCGGTCATTGATGCGGAGGGCGTCTTCCAGTCCCTCGCGACTGCGAAATCCGATTAGCCACAGGAGGGACGGTTCAATCACGATCATGTCGCGGTTGACCAAAGCTCTCTCGTCGCTCAAGTCGGGAGCGTCGTTGCCGAACCCGCGGAAGCTGAAAGCCTCGAAGCGCGTCGCTCTCGCCTTGAAGTTCAGCTCGAGCGGAGAATTCTCCCCTCGATAGTCAACTTCCGCGTTCACCCCTCCACGCTGGTTCGCGAGAGCGTACATAAGGTTCGCGCTTGCTTTCCACCGATACGGCAGACGGCGAAAACCATACGTCATGGCTCTCGGCCCGAACCCGACGATCAGACCAGCGCCATACGCATGACCAACTGTCGGGCCCCACCCGCGGCTTCCACCCCAGTCAGGACGCCATGGTGCATCGAAGCGGACTCCCTCGCCCTGCTTCGGTGCACGCCACGGCTCGAGGTTGAGTCTCGTGCGGGCAGCGGGAGCAAACTTGTTCTCGCCCTCGAAATCGTAGAAGCGGACACCGTCGCCGCCCGTGGAATCTGACAGCGCGTCATCACCGCCCCCACCAATGATGCGGACTGTGATCGCGCCGCTACTGACACCTCTCACGGCAGCTTCATCGTCGCCCCCATGCAGATACAGCCGCACCTCTTTGGTCTCAGCCGGGAAGAAAGTTCGGCGGCTGAATGGTTCCCTGGAGGTCGTGTCAGCCTTTCCGGCGAGCGTAACTGTCACACTCCCGTCTGACATTCTCTCGATCTGCGCAACCTCGTCCTGATCCGTTCCGTGCACGTCCACTTCTGTCGCGAGCCAGTCGTAGAATTCGCGCGCAATGTCTGGAATGTGGTCTCGACGAACGCGAAGAAGTGAGCGCAGCCGATCGTCTTCAGCCGTCTTGTCACGCCATTCCCTTGGAAGCGCGGTAACGACCTGCTCGATTACGTCGTTGGTGATGGACGTTTGAACTCGTCGTGCAACTTCGTCGAAATCACTTCGCGTCAATCGCTGGAGAAGCCGCCGGTCTATGTCGTGAGTACTGAACGTCAGCGAAGCGAGTTGGTACTGCTCCTTGAAATTGATGTACTTCGGATAGACCGGACGGAGGACGTAGTTGATGAGCAGCCCGCCGTTATCGGTGAACGCTCGGTCTCTGTCGCGCGGAATGACACGCCAGACGGAACTGCCCTTCTCTCCAAATCGAGCGAACCGGACGTTGTCAGTCGTCCGGTCGTTGTCGTTGATCAGAAAATCGACGAGACGATTGGCGAGAAGATCGCGCTCGTCGACCCGGTCATCACGCGATTTTTCGACAATGTCGAGAAACTTGTCACCTGACACGATTTCTCTCGAGCCCGCAAAACCTGGCTCATTGTTCGGCGCTTCCTGCGGACTCAGCTCCGCCGTTCCGAGCAGATTTGCGAACGAATCCTGATAGATGCCGAGCCGCGGGTCGTTGGCCATTATCCTCAGCTCGGGCTCGACGTGCAGAGCACCAATTGCCTTGAGGAGCGGATGCAGCAGAAGTGGAGCGGCCGGCATCAGGTGACTCACCTGGTCCTGAACGATCTTGCCGGAAAGGGTTCCCCTGAGTGCCGGCGGCATCGCCTGGGCGATAGGAAACTTGTTAACCGACCGGAACTGGTATTCTTTCCAGCCGTCCTTTTCGACAAAATGCAGGGAGAGCGTCTGCTTGCCTCCCCCTCGCTCGAGGATTTTCACGCCCCCGGCGTAAGTGTCGAGCTTGAACAGCGGCGCGCGGACTTCGGTCGTCCAGAGATCCCTCCAACCCTTGCCTAGAACCAGTCGCTTTAGTCCGCCGGCCTTGTACTCAGCGCCGGGGACGGCCCTGGCCGTCTCGCCGGACTGCTGCTGGGCGCTGGCCTTTCCCACCGCGATGGGATTGCCGGAGGATATGAGCAGACAAAAGGCGGCAAATTCACAGACTCGTTTAAGGGCCATGAGTTCACTTGGGTTTGGGCTTCACGATCAACATGCCACAGAGGCTTTCACCCCCTCAAGGGGCGTGCCGCATTTGAGCGGATTGCTGGCTGAGTGCGCAGTCCGCAGTCAGTGGAGCCTGAGAATGTGCCCGGCCCTCCGCCCAAGCCGACGGAGCACCCAGGCTCCGATCAAAGGACTCCGCAAAAGACGCGGCGCCAGAGAATACGCCCGAGCGATGCACCGAAGGGCGAGTAACAGCTCCCGCCGTTGCAAATGATCTTCCGCCTCGTTAACGAGAACTGACGCCTGCCGAATTACGCGCGCAGCCGGCCGATCAGCCTCCGGAATTCGGTCAATCGCACGCTGCACGGTCCGTTCGCGGAGCTCGGCGATGTCCGGCGGCCGGTCCTGAACTCGCGGAATCCGGTACTTCATTACGGCCTCCGGCCGAAGAACCACAGGTCCCAGTCGCGAGACCTTCAACCAGAGATCACGGTCCTCGGTATAGCTGATGTCGTCGTCGTAGCCACCGACTTTGCGGACTGCACCTGTCCGATAAAGATTCTGCCCGGAAATCGCAGACCAGCCGAACACGAACGCGTCGAACAATTCTCCCTTTCTCTCAAACCTCGGATGGGAATCGCGCCGAACCCACTTCTCGGCAACAAACCAGTCCAGTCGCGCGCCTGCCGCAGCGATCGCGTCAGGATTGTCGTCCAATGCGCGTGACAGCGTTGCGAGTGCACGCGGCTCGAGCAGATCGTCGTCGTCGAGGAACATCACGTACCGGCCACGAGCGTTCGCCAGTCCGTGGTTACGTGCCCGCGATCGCTCCCCGCGCTCTTCCTGCCTGAAAGATCGGACGTCGTCCTGGGCTGAAAGAAAATCCCAGGTGTCGTCTTCTGACGCGTCGTCGCTGACGATTATCTCGAACGCCACTCCTTCCTGCGCACGGACGCTCTGAATCGCCTCGGCGAGAAGTGGACGTCTGTTGCGGGTGGCAATCACTACGCTGACCGCGATTTCATCCCGAGCCGGCACGCTCACGCGCGTGTTTGCTCAAGCACCTGATCGTAGGCCTCGATGTGCCGATCCATTGCAGGACCGACGCCAAAAGTCCGACCCACATAGTTGTGGCCGCGCTCGCCGGCGCGTCTCCATTCGCACTTTGCGAGGAGATGCTCGAGCCCGGAGGCGAGGTCGCCTTGTGACGCATGATATCCAAAGTGCGTCGCGAATCCATCCGGATCGCTGTAGCTGAGAATCGCGCACTTGCTCGCGGCGGCTTCAAGGAATGCGTTGGGCAGCCCTTCGCGCGCCGACGTATTCACGAGAATCCAGCTTTTCGACAGGATCTTCTCCAGCTCATCGCTCTTGAATTGATCGATGACTCCTGTGAGCTGAATGTTCGGAGATTCGCCCGCCCGTTCACGCAGCGACCGATCGCGCCCGGCATCCCGGCTTCCGCCAACGGCGATGAAGTCAACGTTCGGGAAATGTTTCGCAAGGGCGAAGAAGTCTTCGGGCCTCTTCCGCTGATCCCATCGGCTTACAAAGCAGACAGTCGGCCGCTCCGATTTGCAGACTGAACCCGGCATCGCCACCGGAGTCGGAAGAAATCCGGGAGTCGAGTCGAGTGAATACTTTTTGACAACCTTGGGAATCATGAACTCGGCGGCGCAGTAGAGCGCATCGGCGTGATTGACGGCCGATCGTACGAAAGAGTTGTCGATGCTGAGGCGATACGACCACCACCCAAGCTTCTTGTGGCCGGAAAGCTCAGTTTCAATCCGCCAGTCGGCAGGATCGTGCGGATCGCGGAACGTGATTACGTGCGCGCGATCTGGCATTGCCTTCATCGCGAGATAGGTGCCTAGCCACGTGTCCTGGGAGTGGTAGACGTCGGCATCACAGGAGCGATAGATGTCGAGAGCCGTCCACGGCATGGCCGGATTGAATCTCCGGATCTCCATTCCGTCCATTTCGGCCGGCGCGTATTTGTCTCCCTTTCGCTCCGGAGCGACGACTGTGACTTTCACTCCGCGCTTGATGAGCTCGCGTCCTATGAACCGCGTTGCGCGGCCAAAGCCTCCGTAGATACCGAGGCCGAAAAGCTCAATGCATGAGAAACAGACGTGACGGGGCACGTCACATTTTAAGCGCTTAGTCGCCCTCTATGCTACCGGCTACTTCTTCTCAGCGATTGCCGGCTGGCGCGACTCGGCGAGAAGACTCGTGACGAATCGCTGCCCCTCCGAGATACGCTCGACTTCGATAGCGATCGCCTCGATTCCGCGCTCCATTCGCTCCAGTCGCTGCGGAGATTCCGGCGAAGCCTGTACTGCAGCTGATGGCGTTCCCCGGCGCTTATACCGCTGCCAGAACCTGAGCAGCGTGAACACGACGAGACTCAGGGCAACACCTGCGGCCATGCCCTGAGCGAATTCATCGCTTCCGCGCGGATCCGCTCCACGTTGGGCCCGCTCCGCCGCTCGCTCGGCTGCCCTCTGCACGATGCGGTCGGTTCCTCCGGGAAGGACTATGGTCTTTGTAACTCCATCGGCTCCGACGATCGTAATGGTTCCAGGGGCGGGGGCTGCCGGCGCTGGGGGTGCCGCAGTCGCGGCCGGAGCGGCGGGTGTTCCCGGCGCCGCAGGAGCTTGTTGTGTCTGCATGTAATTCTCTACGGTTCGGGGTCGTTCACACGCGCGGGAACGAAATGGATCGGCACTTCGGTGATGAAAGTCTTGAGCCACCAGGTGGCCCTCTCCATCCCCGCTTGCTCAGAAGGAATGTGCCCGACGACGATCATTCCCTTGAGCCAACCCGCTTCGATTGCATCCGTCGCGTACTCGATCATCTCCCATTCATGGTCTTCTCCAATGATCATGACGTCAGGCTTGTGGCTCTGCACCACGTGTCGGTTCGCCACGAATCCCGGGAAGCCTTCAGTCAATCCGGCGGTCGACACGCGTGCCTTTGGATCGCCGATAATGCGAATCGCGTTCGCACCAAGTCGCTTTGCCACGGTTGATGCGAGCTCGCCAATGGTGGTGGTTACTCCCAGAGAGAAGAACATCCCGTCAGGGTCCTGTTTTGTGTTGTCCCAGCCCAGTGCGTGAATGACGCCGGCGCGGACCATGTCCGGCTGCATTCGGTGCGGCGTGTCGTGAAAGCGCCAGACGACCAGGCCGTGATCAGCAATGAACTTCTTTTTGGCGGCGAGCACCGGGTCGTTTTCCGATTCAAGCACGCCAAGCGTGTCACGATGACTGTAGAAAGTCGGCTCGTGCGTGATGATGAGGTTGTCGCCGTTTGCCGCAGCGCGCTTCAGCACGTCTAGCGTTGCCATCATCGTGACCGCGATTCCGCGAACGCGCGTGTTCGGATCGCCGGACTTGAACGTGTCCACAGTCGGCGTCGGCAGCGTGACCGCTGATTGCTTGAAGATTCTATGGATCAGCTGGGCGGCTGTTGGCGACGACGTTTGAGCCGATGACGATGAACCCAAAACACCAACCATCGCAAAGGCCGGCGCCAATCTCCGAAGCGTTCTTTTCATGCGGACGAGGTTGCTCCTGAGGCCGGCGACATACACATGGTTGTTTTCGTCAACTAATTGGTGGCGGTCCCGGCAATGAGCGCTGTGTAACGCGGATCGTCCTTGAGAGACTGAAGATCCGGATCTGTCATCAGCCAGTCCATGTTGCGCATTCCGAGCTCTACTGCTCTCTCGAGATGGTCGAGGGCGAGCCCAGGCCTGCCGCCCACGGCATGAAGACATCCAATGTTATAAAGAAGCAAAGGATTCGACGGATCCGACTGAACTGCTCGACGAGCCCACTCCTCCGACCGCGCAGTATCGCCGGCAACCTGAAGCTCTCCGGCACCGAGGTACAACGCACGCGAATCGGCAGGATTGAGAGCGAGAGCTCGTTCGGCAGCAGCCATTCCGCGCGCGGATGCCTTCCGCGCATCCTCCATGCGACCCAGATCGCGATACCCTATCGCCGCGAATATGGGAGCCTGATAGTCATCAATACGCAGCTCCGCGGCACGCTCGTACAGAGCAACGGCCTGGTCGATTTTTCCCTGAGCCTGCAGCGACCGCGCGTAATACCACGGCGCTTCGTAAATAGATGCGTCGAGCTCCATCGCGCGCTCGAATTCCTCCGATGCTTCTTCGAACCGGCGTTGATATGTCAGCGCAAGCCCGCGTGAAGCATGAGCTTCGGCGAGCTCAGAGTCGAGCTTGAGCGCTCGTCGGCTGGCCGACTCCGCCTGGGCGAGCGCTTCATCTCCGCCGGCGTGCTCGAAGAACCTGAAGCAGGAGCAGTCAGCGAGTCCCGCAAAAGCGAGCGCGTAATCAGGATCCATCGCGATTGCCCGTCGATACAGGTCTTCCGCCGCGTCAAGCGTCTCTGCCCGTCGTTGATGGAAGAGCTGGCGCCCTCGCAGGTAATACTCGTACGCGCGAACGCTCTGCGTCGGAACCTTCTTGATCGCTTTCTCTTCCTTCTCGGTGAGGACGACCTTCAGCGCGTTGACGATGCTCGTCGCGATCTCGTCCTGGATCGCGAATACATCCTCCATCTCGCGATCGTACCGCTCCGACCACATCTGGAAGCTCGTCGCGACGTCGATCAGCTGGGTGGATATGCGAAGGCGATTCCCGGCCTTTCGTACGCTTCCCTCGAGAACTGTGTCGACCTTGAGCTTTCTTCCGATCGCGCTGATGTCGTCCTTGTTTCCCTTGAACGCGAAAGCCGACGTGCGCGATGCAACATCCAGAGCGCGTACTTTCGTCAGCGCGTTGATGATCTCTTCACTGATTCCATCGGTGAAGAACTCGTTATCGGCATCGGCGCTCATGTTGGTGAACGGGAGCACCGCGATTGACCGCTTACCACTTTCGGCCACCGCAGCCGGTATCGCCGCAGCCAGCGCCGATGCGAATTCGGACACGGTCAGGAATCTCCTGCTTGGCTCGAGTGCCATCGCCCGCATGATCACTTCGGATCCCGCAGACGGAATACCAAGGTTCGAGGGAAGCGACGGAGCGGCCTCGCTGAACCGCTTTGCGATCACTCCCTGCGGCGTGCTCGCAACGAACGGCTGCTGCCCCGAGATCATCTCGTAAACAACGCAGGCAAGGCTATACTGATCGCTCCGTCCGTCGAGATTGGTCTCTCCGCTTGCCTGTTCGGGGCTGAGATAGGCAGGCGTGCCAATCGCAATGCCGGTTCCTGTAAGGTTCTCGCCGCCGGCGGCGCTGATTGCTTTCGCGATTCCGAAATCGAGAATCAGCGGCTCGCCTTCGAACATCATGACGTTTTCGGGCTTGATGTCGCGATGGACAACGCCGTGCCGGTGAGCGAAGTCCAGCGCCGACGAAAGCGTCCGCGTCAGTCGAACTACCTCTGCAGTCGACAACTTCTTTTCGCGGGAGAGCTTGTCTCGGAGCGTTTCGCCTTGAATGTGCGGCATCACGTAATACAGAACGCCGTTCGTTTCACCGGAATCGTGCACGGGAACGATGTGCGGATGCGTCAGGCTCGCGACGGTCTTGATTTCCTGTAGAAACCGCTCGGTTCCAAGAGAGGCCGCAATGTCCTTATTGAGGACCTTGATCGCGACGGTGCGGTCGTGTCTGGGATCACGGGCCTGATAAACAGTGGCCATGCCGCCACGACCGAGCTCATTCTCGATCGTGTATCTGTCGCCTAAGGCTGTCTGGGGAGCTGTCACCCACAGATATTCCCGCACTGTCGTCGTTAAGTCAACTCTCTTCTCGATCTGCCAGTCTATTAGCTGGCTGGTCACTGATGATCCGGCGAGTGATAGGGCCAACGCTGGCAACCGGTCAGCGCCGAGGTACATTCGGAGTTGCGCGTGCCGCGTAAGAAAAAAGCGTAAGGAGTGAAATGCGGGTAACTGTTATCGGAGCGACGGGCCATATCGGAACCTGGCTTGTCCCGCGCCTCGTTCGGGCCGGCCATGACGTCGTCGCGGTTTCGCGTGGCGACAGGCAACCGTACCATCGGTCGCCGGAGTGGGACGCTGTACAAGTCATGCTTATCGACAGACACGCGGCTGAGACTGATGGCTCGTTCGGTTCGGCGATTGCCGCGCTGAGATCCGATGCAGTGGTCGATCTCATATGCTTCGACCTCGACTCAGCCGAGCATTTAGTCGGGGCGCTCCGCGGCAGGATAGAGCTCTTTGCGCACTGCGGAACCTTATGGGTTCACGGCATTCCGAACACGCGACCGTACGACGAGACATTTCCGCGAAAGCCGTTTGGCGAGTACGGTGTAAGGAAGGCGGAGATCGAGCGCTACCTAATGGATGAGGCTGATGGAGGCTTCCCGGCGACAATTCTGCATCCTGGTCACATCACGGGTCCGGGTTGGCCGCCAATAAATCCTGCGGGCAATCTCGACGTTCGCGTTTTCGACCGCCTGTCGCGCGGGGATGTCGTCACGCTTCCTGATGATGGGATGTCAACGCTTCAACACGTCCACGCCGACGATGTTGCTCAGGCGTTCGAGCTTGCCATCACTCGACCAGACTTGTCCATCGGCGAAGCGTTTCACGTCGCCGCGAGGCAGGCAGTGACCCAGCGGGATTACGCGACCGCCGTCGCATCGTGGTCGGGGCGGGAGGCGAATCTCGAATTTCTTCCGTGGGAGGATTGGAAGAAAACTGTCAGTGAGAGAGATGCGGAGCTGACTCACGACCACATGATTCATTCACCGTCGGCCAGCATCGCCAAGGCCGAGCGTCTCCTCGGCTTCGCCCCACGTTTCAGCGCGGTTGAAGCGGTTCGGAATTCCCTCGGGCAAGAGGAAGCGTCAACGTAAATGTGCTTCCGACGCCAACCTTGCTCGACGCTTTGATATCTCCGTGCATTCCGCGCGCCAGGGTGCGGCTAATGGACAATCCGAGCCCCGTACCTTCCTTCGCGCGGGTGAGTTTCGCGTCGACCTGAACAAACGGCTCGAAGATCCGCTCGAGCTGGTCGTAAGGGATTCCACGGCCAGTATCACTGACCTCGATTCGCGCGTTCCCATCTTCACCGGAGTGGGAAGTAATCGCGACCGTTCCGCCGCCGTCCGTGAACTTCACGGCGTTGCTCACGAGATTGACGACTATCTGATGGAGCTTTTCCTGATCAGCCTTCACCTTGATCGAACCGTCAGGCGCTCGCTTTTCGAGCGTAATTCCGCGCAGCACCGCCTGTGGTGAAGTGAGCGCCTCGCACGTGTTGATCACTGCGTCAATATCCACGTCTTCGATCTCGAAACTCACCGCTCCAGCGTCGAGTTGCGCGTACGTCAGCAAACCGTTGATGAGTCCCAGCAGATGCGTCTGGCTCCGCTTTATTCTGGCGAGCGCTCCGAGCTGGCCTTCCGTGACCGGCCCATGCACGCCCATCTCGATCAGGTCGCTGTATCCGCCAATCGCATTGAGCGGCGTCCTGAGCTCGTGACTCATCACGGCGAGAAACTCTGCCTTTACGCGATTCGCTGATTCAGCTTCAGCGCGAGCCGCTATTGCGTCGTCGAGCGCTTGCTGGGTCAGGCGTGTCGCGACCATCGCCTCATCTGTCAGTTCTTCGAGATGCGCGGTCGTCGCCTGCAGCTCTGCGGTTTGAGCCTCCAGCTCTTGCGTCTGCTCCTGAAGCACCTTGTTCGCGCTTCGAAGCTCTGTCGCATTCAGCTCCAGAAGACGTTTATCCGCAAGAGAGGCGACGACTGCCATCCTCAGCTCGATCTCCCGCTGGGCGGAGGCTGCGAGCTCCGTCAACACTTCTATCTCGCCTGCTGTCCAGTCGCGCGGCTTCGTGTCGATCGTGCAAAACGCGCCGACTACCTGACCGTTTATCACGAGGGGAACACCTACGTAGGCGGCAACACCGAGTGATTTGACGGTTGGAACATTGCGATAAACAGGGTCAGCGGCAGTGTCGGGGATTATCAGCGGCTCCTTGTTCTGAACCGTGTAATGACAAAACGTCAGTCCCGCGAGCTCGCGTGTCGTCGCAAGCGGCTCCCCAAATCCGCATGCCGACTTGTAGAAATCGCGATTTGCGTCAACAAGGGAAATGAAGGCTGCCGGAATTCCAACCAGCCTCACCGCGAGACGCGTCAGGCGATCAAAAACCTCTTCTGCTGCGGTATCGAGAAGCTGAGTATCGCGAACCGCCGCAAGGCGGTCCGGTGCAAGGATGTTCAATTCCAAAGGTGCAGGGTTCGGGAATTCAAGGGGAGATCACATACCCTGAGTGCAATATGCCATCCACCGTGGCGCGAGGAGTGATATGGGTGCCCAATTGACGTTTTCGGGGGCAATCCGCCGTGAGGCGCTTGCGCCGGCAAGTGAGCTTTGAGCATTGTGAGAGATGCTCCATGGCGTAACCCGGCGCAGTCTTTCAAACAGCGTCCTTCTCGTGTCCCTCACGCTGGCCGCCGCGTGCTCGGGCACCGGCACCGACATTACCGATCCAGGCACGATTATCCCTGCCGATACCGCAGCTCCCGCCATCGCGCGCGAAATGCGCGGCATGTGGATCGCGACCGTCGCCAATATCGACTGGCCTTCCTCGCGAACCCTCTCGGCCGCCCAGCAACAGGCCGAGCTGGTCGATCTGCTCACGAGGGCGAAGGCAGCGGGGCTCAATACTATAGTATTGCAAGTTCGCCCTGCCGGTGACGCGGTCTACCAGTCATCGCTCGAGCCATGGGCGAAGCTGCTGACAGGAACACAGGGACAAAGCCCTGGATACGACCCGCTCTCCTTCGCAATCCAGGAAGCGCACTCGCGCGGGATGGAATTGCACGCCTGGATAAATCCGTTCCGCGCCGGCAACACGTCCGACACGGCGACTATGGCGGCCCCCCACATCTTCAAGACACGTCGAGACCTGGTGCGGGTCTACGGCTCGGACATCTGGATGGACCCCGGCGAATCGGACGTGCAGGACAGGTCGATTTCAGTCGTGAAGGATATCGTGACTCGCTACGACATCGACGGAATTCACGCTGATGACTACTTCTACCCCTACGTCATCAACGACAATGCCGGCAAACCCGTCCCCTTCCCCGACTCGGCCACATTTGCAAGGAATGGCGGAGGAGTCGCGCTGGCTGATTGGCGCCGTGCGAACATCGACCGTTTTGTCCAGCGGATGTACACCGAAGTTCACGCGTTGAAGCCGACGATCAAGGTTGGTCTCTCGCCGTTCGGAATCTGGCGTCCAGGAAATCCGGTGGGCATCACCGGCCTCGACGCGTACGCAAGCATCTACGCCGACTCGAGAAAGTGGCTCCAGAATGGCTGGGTTGACTACCTCGCACCGCAGCTTTATTGGGCGATTGCTCCGCCGCAGCAGAGTTACACTGCCCTTCTCGATTGGTGGCTCGCGCAAAACACGGCAAGCCGTCATGTGTGGCCCGGCATCGCGACGTATCGGGTGCAGGATGGAACGTCGACCCAGTTCTCGCTGACCGAGATTCCCGATCAGATCCGCGCCACACGTGCGCGGGCCGGTGGAACCGGGAATCTTCTTTACAACGCGTCGTGGACGTTGAAGAAGAACGGACTCGCCGCGACGCTGTCGGGAGATTTGTACAAGAATGTTGCGTTGGTGCCGGCATCACCGTGGCTCGACGCGGTTCCGCCTGGTGCACCTTCAATAGCCGTTGCGTCAGATCAGCTACAGATCACGCCTGCGAGTGGAGAGACAGCGAGGTGGTTTGCAGTTCGCTCGCATGCAACGGGCGGGTGGACGACGCGAATCCTGTCTGGTGCGGATCGCAATGTGGCGCTGCCGAGTGGGTCAGATCGTGCGCTCGTGCAGACGGTCGATCAGGCTGG
This sequence comes from Gemmatimonadaceae bacterium, assembly GCA_035525975.1. Classification (GTDB taxonomy): domain Bacteria; phylum Gemmatimonadota; class Gemmatimonadetes; order Gemmatimonadales; family Gemmatimonadaceae; genus UBA4720. The sequence continues at coordinate 11,428 of DATLDF010000027.1, read as the reverse complement.
AAATGTCAGCTCGTTGGCTGAGTGGCGCCGCTGACTACCTGAGGCTCTCTGTCGCCTGGTGCGCTGACACTGGCGCGACCGGGTGCGTCGGCTCGGCGGCGTAAGATTCTTTCGAATCCGCCCAACTCATCAGGAAGCCCGAGAGAATGATCGCCAATGCTATTATGCGCGCCCGTTTCATAGGCATGTAATAGGCAAATGGGGTGCCGCTCGTGTGAAATCGTGTTACACGCATGGCCTCAACGCGAAGTGCTCCGGTTCCCTGCCGAATCGACGGGTCTTCGTACGCCCGATTGAGCTACAGGAACGCATTGTCCATTTCCCCGAGCCCGAAATGAGCAATGGCGAGGTCGAACGAAGTGGCAGATGATGCCCGGATTCGACCCGAACCTAGGAGCCAACCAGAGGAACGAGGAGTGATCCAACCTCTGCCAGCATAGCCGTGGCCGGCATCGTTCCCGAGTGCGGCTCGTAGTCGAAATGGCAGAGAGTGCCGATCAGGAGCCCGTCGGAATTCCTGACCGGCCCTCCGCAGTATGAGCGAACGACGTCCCGCTTGGGATGGCCGATGGCGCGAGGATCTTTGTGTGAGTCCTCGAGCTGGACCACCGATAGGGTCTCATTTACCCACAGGCAGAACGTGTCGGATATTCGACAGGGTGTTCCGTTGGCGGCGAAACCGGTCTCACGGTCGAAAAGGACAAGGTTGGTGATCCACAATCCGTCGACTCTGTAGACTGCGGTGAATCGAAACGGTGTCATCGAGTTGAGATAGCGAAGCGCATCGTTAATTCCGCCGCTCGCCAGCAGCGCTGCAAAAGCCTGGGCGACCTTCGATTGAGTCGGGATAGTGCGATTGTAGCCGGTGGGACGGCTCAACACCGCGCCGGCGCATGCCTTGAAAGTGTCGTGCATCCAGCGCCCGAGCTGCGACGGCATCTTGGCTATCCGCGGTCCCTCGAAGATTAACCGTCGCAGCACTTCCTCTACGATGTCATCCGCCTCGGCGGCCGGGATCCGAAGCGCGTCGGTACAATGGTAGAGGTGGCCTGACCACCTATCGACGAGAGATCCGATGGCATCGGGATCGCCAGCGGATGCACGCCTGAGTGCGTCTACTTCATGCGGTGCAAGCGGCCGTCGCGCGGCCGCCGCGGCGGGCGAAGCTTGTTTTCGAGCGAGGGAACGCGACTGGTAACTATGCGTCTGCATTGGGGGAGTGAGGTATACCCTCCAATGCATTTGCCGGGCCGGGCGGGATACCTCTGCCGCTCACGTTGAGTTGACTACGGAGCCAGATTCCTCGCGGCAGCCGCAAGCATCCTGACTTTTGCTGCGTCCGATGAGCGCGCTGCGTCGGCCCTCAAGCTGGCGGCGAGTCTTCGGAGCTCCGTCTTTCGATGCGCAACAGGATCGGATTCGGCTTTCGCCAGGGCATTCCGAACGGTCGCGATTCTCGATACGGAGAGACCCTTGCTGCGCTCGAGCTGGTCCACATATGCACGCGCCAGCGCAAAGCTCGCCGGCCACACCAGCTTCGGTTGGCCCTGCGTGTTCAGATAATCGAAGTGAATCGTCTTAGCCGCATCCAGCTCATTCTTCGAGATAAATGCGCTCGGCTGAAGCTCGAATACGTCGAGCCCGCGCAGTATCTCCGAGCTCACGATCACGCCGTTGTACCAGTACGCCGACCATGAGCCGCCGAGGGCGAGCTTGGACGAATCGATCGGGCCCCGGTCGAAGTAGGCTATCTCCATTGGATGCGCGGCATCTGTCCAGTCGAATACCGAGACACCACCTTGATACCACGCCTGAACCATCACATCGCGACCGGGAATCGGAATCAGTGAGCCGTTGTGCGCTACACAGTTCTCCTGCGGCGTCTGCGCAGCGGGCAGCTTGTAATAACCCTGGAAATTCATCTTGCCGTTCACGATTGTGAAGAGCGCATCTGCTCCCCACTCGTGCTTGTCGGTGACACGACACTTGGGCTGCGAGCCACCTCCCCATTCATCGGAGAACAGGACCTTCGTTCCGTCGTTGTTGAACGTGGCCGAATGCCAGAAGGAAAAGTTCGAATCCGAGGCGGCGGCTATGCGCACGGGATTGGACGGATTGCTGATGTCGAGCAGGAGACCGTATCCGCGGCACGCGCCGCCCGCGAGTCCGATTCCCGGATAGACTGTGATGTCGTGACACTGCGTCGGCCCCGCATTGGTGGGATCCTGGGGTCCGCGTTGCGCCGTCATGATGTCTGAAATCGCTAAACGCAATGCAGCGCTGTCGGCTGCGGTGGGCGCACCGATGCCGTGACGTGCCTTTACAATGCTGTCGAGCAATGAAGCGGCGGTCGAATCTGCGACCGGGCTCTCGTGCCCATAGACATTGGAGACGAATCCGCCCTTTGCCCGCGCGTCCGCTACTGCCTTCGCATCGGCAGCAATGTCTTCGGCCGTCTCGGCGTGTTTCGCGACTGGAGTCAGATTGCTGAAGATCCTTGGTGAGCTGACGATCGCTGCCAACTCCGGATGCGCGAGCGGAACCTTGATGACTTCGATGCGAAAGAGCGCAGAGTTGGGATCACCGGCGGCTGAAAGGCAGCCGGGGAGCTCTTTCGGCGAGCGAACTCTCGACGCGCCGGAAACGTAGACGTAAACATTGGCCTTGTCCTTCGGATCGACGAGCAGTGTGTGAGTGTGCGAGCCACGACATGTCTGAACGTTTGCGATGTTCCTCGGATGCTCGATGTCGGAGATGTCGAATACGCGAATTCCTCGCAGCCGTTCCTTGCTCACGGTGTCGGTGACGCCCTGGCCTCCGCAGTCGAGGCGGGCCGTGAGACTTTCTCCGGAAACGAAGAGAAGGTTTCCGTAGACGGAAACGTCGCTCTGTGATGCCGGGCAGAAGTAGGCGGTCTTGAGTGTCGGCTTGAGCGGATTGGTGATGTCCCAGACCTGGTATCCGTTGTAGCTGCCTTGAATTGCGTAGTGACCGGTGAAGGCCAGGTCCGAGCTTGTTTCCCCGAGGAATTTCGCGGACGGCGGTGTGTTGGAGAGCAGGCGCATGTTCCATGATGCCTCTGCCGCATCCGACAAGCCGCCGCGAAGTCCAACGCGGGGATCGGGACTGGGCTCGCCGTTCGACCGATTGGAAGATGCGTGAACGTCGCTTTGGGCAACGGCCAACTCCAGCGGCACTGTCACGGCTGCGGACATCGACATAGCGAGTGCAAGGCGGATAATTGACGACTTGGAGTTCATTGAGTGCGGGTTCATCGAAGGTGAGTTAACGTGACTTGATCGATTCGAGCATTCCGTTCATTCGGTCGATCTCGGTTGTCTGATCGACATTGATGTCGTTCGCGAGCTTGAAAATCGTTTCGTCCTGCGCGGCGCCCTGCGTTCCGAAGAGCTTCTCCACCATCGTTACTGCGCCGCGGTGGTGACGAATCATGAAGGTCAGGAAGAGGCGGTCGAACTCACTGCCTCGTGAAGCATCGAGCTGCCTGAGCTGCGCCTGAGTCAACATTCCGGGCATCAGGTTGTCATGATCCATGCCGTTCATGTCCATCATGGCGTGGTGCTCATCGGGTAAGGGCACTGCCTGATTTCTGTCGCGAAGCCACATCTGCATTGTCGCGATCTCGTCCTGTTGTGCGTTGATGATGCGTTCTGACAGCGTTCGGATCCGGTCGCTCGCGCCGTGAGAAGGCGCCATGGCGGCCATGGCTATTGCCTGCGAATGGTGTCCGATCATCGCCGACATAAAGTGGACGTCGGCCGGGGTGTATGAATAGCGGGAGTTGCCGACTACCGTCTTTGTGGTTCCAGACGTGTCGATAGCGCTCGGCGTCGAGCTGGCGGTGCCTGGCCGCCCGGCTCGTGGCAGCGGTGGGGCCCCGACCGTGTTCGCGCGGCTAGCGCAACCAGCTATGGCAAGCGAGAGAGATGCAAAAACAATCGGCGCACGAGACTTCCCCAACTCACACTCCAACTTCCCGGCGACGGTCCATTCCGTTAGTGAGGTTGGCGGAATAGACCGACGGTCCTGGAAATAAAGCTACAAGGGGGACGGTGGATTTGTCATTGCACTGTCACGGGCTCTCGCGGTTCGTCGCCATCAGTGGCGCGTGGTGATCGCAATTACGCCGCTCGTATTTTGGGTCCCGAACACCGAAGGTATGGCCGTTCGAAATATTTGTATTTGATGAATTTCACCAGCGGGAATTCCGCGCAAGGTCTCAATCGAACCGTATTCCATCCCGTCAAGCCAGACCGTCGGGTATGGAGAGGACTTGCCCGACACGGTGGTCACTCCGCGAAAGCCAAGAAACAGCGGGCGAGCGTTTCTTATCGCATCGTACGCGGTCGCGGCGCCGCTCCTAACTATTTCGTCCCGCGTGATCACCGCCTGGTCAGTACCGATCTGGCCCGCCGGCAGCGAGGCGCAACCCGAAACCAGAACGGCGACGAAGCTCCCGTACCATCCTTGAATTCTCCGCATTGTCACGTACCTCCCGGATATGGTTGAGGTTGGACCACGAGACCGCGGCCCTACAAGCTCGTTGCCCCTCCGGCTTCGGGCTTGTACGTTCAACCTCTTCGACTTGGGTTCCCCGGCCGTTCCTCTCGCGTACCGCGACCGTGAATTCGGGTTTTCTTTCTGACTGGCCGAAAAAAGAAGCAGACGGAGGCTCATGATCGAGCTGCGAATGCTTGGCGTGACACAGCTCAGGATGGGCGAGGCAGATAGCTCCCCGTCTCTCGTCGCGCACCCCCGGCTCCTGGCGCTACTCAGCTTTCTTTCCGCGGCCCGGCCGTTCGGTTCTCATACGCGTGACGAACTGGTGGCGATGTTCTGGCCAGAGCTCGACCAGGAGCACGCGCGCGCCGCGCTCCGGAAAGCCCTTCACCGGCTGCGCAAGACCATCGGCGAAGACACGATCATCGTTGCCGGAGGCGAGACCATCGGCATAGCTGATTCAGCCGTTTGGTGCGATGTCGCCGCATTCCACGATGCGCTCGATGCGGGACGGGTCATCGATGCCCTGAAGATTTACCGCGGCGATCTGCTGCCGGGTTTTTTCGTAGGAGGCGCTCCTCAGTTCGAGCGCTGGCTCGATGCAGAACGCATTGAACTCCGTTCTGCCGCCGCCGGCGCGGCGTGGAAGGCTTCGGACGAAGCAGAGCGCTCGGGCGACCGCGTATCGTGCGCGCGCTGGGCCAGGTATTCCGCGCGACTAACTCCGGATGATGAGCAGTCGACCCGCCGGCTGATTTCAACACTGGACAGAATCGGCGACCGGACCGGGGCGATTCGCGCGTACGAGGACTTCGGGCGCTATCTCGCCGACGAGCTCGATTTACCTCCGTCCAAAGAGACAGATGATCTTGTCGCGGCGATTCGCATGCGACCTCTTGCGGGACCGACAAATCCGATCGGCGCTGAATCTTCTTCAAGCGAACGACATTCACATTCCCGCCGCGAAGTTCATTCAGCGCCTGTGGCTCCTTTCCTTCCGGAACCATCGACACAACGGGCCAGTTCAGATGCGCGCGCAACTCAGTCGCGACTGCCCGGATACAGGTTGATTGCGATCAGTATAGCGGTGGCCGTCAGCCTTGCACTGGCCGTAACGGCGTTGACCCGTCGGCCGACTGCGGCAGCGGACACGCCTTCGCTGGATATGAATCGCATTGCCGTGATGGTTCCGGAAAACAATACGGGCAGGCGGGATCTCGATCTTGTCGGACTCGAGATTCAGGATTGGGTCACGCGCGGCATTCAGGAGACTGGACTCGGCCTTGTTTTTCCGGCGCAGCCGGACGTGGGACGACCTGTGATGACACCAGGGTCGACATTGCGCGGCGAAGATGAGCGCGAGTGGGCAAGCAGGTTGCGGGTCGGCACTCTCTTGAAGGGCCGATACTATCTCCGTGGCGACAGCCTGCTCATCCAGATGTCGATTGTTTCTCCCTTGGATGGACACGTGATTGCAACTACGAATCCCGTCTCCGGTCCTGTCAACGATCCCATAGCTGCCGTCGACGGCGTGCGTCGGAAGGCAATTGCAGTGCTCGCCACAGTGCGCGATCCTGCGCTTGCGCAATGGGCCAGATCGGCCAGCCAGCCGCCATCGTTCGAATCCTACCGCGAGTTTTCGGAAGGCCTCGAGGCAAGAAACAGAGACGATTACGAGGGGGCCGTTCGAAAGTTCGAGCAGGCGAGCGCGCTCGACTCGTCATATGTCTATCCTCTCCTGATGGCCACCGAGATCTATTGGAATCAGCTGGACCGCACCTCCAAGGCCGATTCCCTTCTTAAAGAAGTGCGAAGGAAGGCGCCGCACATGGCTCCGTTCGACGACGCGTATGCGGACGTCCTGGAGGCGGAGTTGAACGGTAAGTTCGACAAGATGTTCGAGGCCGCGCAGCGCCTTCGCCGGTACGTGACGCCCGGAAGCGAATGGGAATTGTATTCCGCAACTGCCGCTGTCGCCTTGCGGCGACCGGCTGAAGCGATGAGGGCCGCGAAGTCATTCGACCTCCACCGGCCAGCCGCTCTGGATAGCAGAAACGTGTTCGTTCCGATTGCCAACGCATATCACCTTGCGGGGGAAAACGAGGCACTCCTCGAACTCCTTCAGCGCAATGCCGGAAAGTGGCAGGGCGCGACATTTGTCGTCGTCGGAAAAATGCGGGCCGCAGCGGCGCTGTCCCGTCCGCAGGAAGTAATCGCGCTTTGGCGCACACTGCTGCATCGCAACGTGCCCGGCGCCGACGTGCTCGCTATGTGGGCAGCCAGACAGGGAGCGAGCGAGCTCCGCGCTCACGGTTTGCGAGATGCAGGGCGAGCGCTGGCAATCGAGGCACTCGATTCAATTCCGAATCTTCCGGCGACGTCGCGGGTCGGTCCGCCACTCTTCAACAAGCTTCAGGTCCTTCGTGAAGCGGGCCGTACCAAAGAAGCTCTCGTCATTGCTCGCGCGCGCGCCCAGCACCTAACGCGGAATCCCTTCCCCACTGCAGAGTACGCCGCCATGCTTGCCGAGACTGGAGACACCGCAGCCGCAAAACGAATTGAGTCGAGGTACCGTACGTGGCCCAGCCAGGGTGATCCGGCTGCGCTCCTGCTCGCCCGTGCCTTCATCGCTGCCGGGCTCAACGACAAGGCTCGTGCCGTCGCGCTGCTTCGTGTTGCGTGCGAGCATGGGTGCTACTTTGCTAATTACCTTCATACGATAATCTTGTTCGACGGGCTGTTGGACTACCCGCCATTTCAGGATCTGCTCCGTCCGCGGAGATGACCAGCGGGACTTCACGGTAGAACTGTGCGCCGGCAAGCGTTGCGATGGGGATCCCGATCGCGTTCCATACTATATATAGAAGGAGCGCTCTGCCCGGCATCGCGCCGTTCATCGAGACGCTGAACGGCGGAAACAGGACGCCGATCAGAAAGACAAGAATGCCCGTGGTGAGCGCGGTTTCGTTTCCCATGCCGCGCGCCTTGGAGATGATGGCGTATAGCAGCATTGCTACGACGCCAAGGATGAGCATGCGACCGACATAAACGCCAAACGGCGTGGAGTCAGCGGGTACGTTTGCAACATGACGGGCAACATATTCGGCCACGAGGACGTTCGTGCCGAGAATGAAAACTCCAGCCGCTAGTCCGCTACCGATTATACGATTCCGGTTCATCAGTTCCCCCATTTAGACCTTCTCAGAGGGGGGACGCGGCTGGGCGAAAAAGGTTACGGGTTATGACGTCAGGGCCGCAACCAGCTCTCTACAAAAGTCCGGAATGTCGTCCACTACCCTGCCCCACACCTGATTGCCGTCCCGGAACGCGGGCTCGTGCACCCACGTTCCGCCTGCGTTGATGATGTCGTCCTTGATGCCGAGCGATCCGGTTGCGCGCCGGCCGCTGACGATGCCTGCGGAGATTGCGATCAGGCCGCCGTGACAGATGATGCCGATGACCTTGTTCGCATCGTTCATCTCGCGGACGAGATTCTTGACTGAGTCGTGTCGCCGAAGCTTGTCCGGTGCCCATCCGCCGGCGAGAACGACGCACGTGAGGTCGGCGCTCTTCAGCGAATCGATTCGGACTGTTGGCGTGATGACGAGTCCGTGCCGTCGGCGATCAGAACGGCGATGCGCTTGCCGGCAAGGCTCATCAGTGCGCCACTGCATTCCGATTCCTCCCCAAGCATTCCTTGCTCCTGTGAGTCGGCGTGTGGGGCCGACTGTTCGGCCCCTACTAATGTTTGAGATACCTGCATCCGTGTAAATGTCGATTCTGTATCACAGGAGTCTCGGTTTCGTATCATCTGAAACTCCTCGCCCGGTGCTCTAACTGCCTTACCTGCAACTCCTTAAACCGCTTCCCGACGACATTCAGGACATTCCCGTCTTTTTCGAATCTACCCTGCACTAACACGAAAGTCGCGAACTTCACCACCTCGCTGAATTCCTCCACCAGGAACGAAGGGACGACAATATTCATGAACCCCCACTCATCCTCGAGCAGGAGAAAAATCGTCCCGTTAGCCGAAGCAGGCCGCTGACGGATCGTCACCAGGCCCGCAACAATTATCGACTCCCCGCCTCGCAGCTCCCGCAATCCCTGACTATCGACCACGCCCGCTTTCCGCAACCGCTCACGCATGTGATGCATCGGATGGCCGTTGATACTCACACCAGTCGCGAAGTAATCCAGATAGATCAATTCAGTCGGAGTAAGAGAACGAGGCGAATGCATCTCCCTCGTCGCCGGCGCGAGAGGCAGCGAATCACCACTCGCCCTCAACGCCTCCCATGCCGCCCTCCGCCGGTCAGGCTCCCACGCCGCAAACGCCCCTGCCCTCGCCAGATGCAGCGCATCCTGCCGCTTCAACTTGCCGCGCAGCACGACGTCTTCTATAGAGGTAAAAGGCCTGTCCGGAGTTAGAGCCGACACCAAAGACATGTCATCGAGCGCAACCGCAGCTCTCGCTCTCCCCGCACGAGACTTACCACTGCCAGTACCAACCCCAATGGCCGAGCGTCCGCCGCGCGCAAGGCGCAACGCATCGAGCGTCTTGTCACCAAGCCCCCGTATATGCCTCCACCCAACCCTTAAAGCAGGCCCGTCAACATCAAGCTGTGTGTTTCCATTCTGTTCTCGGCGTATTCGGCGTTCTCGGCGGTTAATCCCTTCATCCATTACGGATTCCATGGGAGCTGTCTCATTACAGCGATCAACCCCCTCACGATCAAGCGGCTCTGTCGTACACTCCCACTCTCCATCCCTCATGCATGGGGGACGAACTACAACCCCATGCCTACGAGCATCGTGAATGAGAGTAGAAGGCGGATAGAAACCCATAGGCCACGAATTCAACAACGCCGCAAAAAACTCCGCCGGATAATGCGCCTTCAACCACGCCGTCGCATACGCAATCAGCGCAAAGCTCCACGCATGACTCTCAGGAAATCCGTAATTCGCAAAACTCATCAGGTCTTCGACAATTCCGGTCGCAACCTTCTCCTCCACACCACGCTCGACCATCCGATTCCTCAACCGCTCGAGCGTATCCATCAGGCGCTTGATCTTCCTCACATGACCCATCGTCCGCCTCAACTCATCCGCCTCCGCCGCAGTGTACCCGCCAAGCACCATGGCGATCGACATCGCCTGCTCCTGGAAAATCGGAATTCCCTGCGTCCTCTTGAGAATCGGCTCGAGATCAGGATGCGGATACGTCACCTCCTCCATCCCACGCCTACGCGCTGTGTACGGATGAACGAACTTCGCCTGAATCGGACCCGGCCTTATGAGAGCAACCTGCACAACGATGTCGTACAACCTGTCAGGCAACGTGTGAAGTATGCTTGCGATCTGCGCACGACTCTCGATCTGAAACGTCCCGATCGTCTCACCCCTGCAAATGAGATCGTACGTCTTCTTGTCACCCTGAGGCAGCTTGTACATCTGCGGACGCTTGCCTGTCCTCACTTCGATGTAATCGAACGCGCGTCGCACCAGCGACATCGCGCCCAATCCCAGAAAGTCGAACTTCGGAACGCCGACGTAATCGAGATCATCCTTGTCGAACTGCATGATGGTTCTTCCCATCGTCGTGTGCTCGATGGGCATGTAGTTGCCGAGAGGCGCTGACGACAACACAAATCCGCCGACATGCGTCGCCCTCAACCTCGGCAGATCTTCGAACGCAGCCATAGCCGCGAGCATCGCCTTCCCTCGCGCGTCATCCACAACCAACCCGAACTTGGCGCCGAGCTCGTCGCGCACCTTGACCGCGCCTTCGGCGGGATCGTCGTAGTGCATGCGCTTCGACATGTCGTTGATCAAGTCCATCGGATATCCGAAGGCGCGCATCGAATCCCTCAATGCATTCGGGCCGCGATACGTCTGCACTATGCACGCTATTGCAGAATGCGAGCGTTCGTAGTGGGTGTACATGTAGTCGAGGACTTCTTCGCGCCGGTCGTGCTCGATGTCCACGTCGATGTCGGGCGCTTCGGTCTGGCCGTTAGTGCGCTTCTCTGAAAGAAATCTCTCGAACAGAAGTCCGTTCGCGACTGGATCGACCGCCGTCACCCCCAGGCAATACGCCACTGCGGAATTCGCCGCGCTCCCTCGGCCCTGACACAAAATGTTTCGCGAGCGGGCGAAGCGGACTGCATCCCACATCACAAGAAAGAATCCAGAGAAGCCGAGCGTGTCGATGACGCGCAGCTCGTGCAGGATCTGTTTGGTCTGGGCTTCGGAGAGATTGTATCCCCATCTATCTCGCGCGCCCTCGAACACTTTCACGCGCAGGAAATTGGTGTCGCTGATGTCGGGCGGATTGGGGAACTTGGGCAAGGGGGGTCTCAGCCAGCTCAAATCGAAATTCAACTCGCCAGCAATCCTTTCACTGCACTCGAGACCCTCTTCTCTGCCCTTCCATCTCTCCGCCATCTCAGCCGGCGAAAGCAGGCGCCACTCACCGTTGGGATGAAGGAGCCCCCGCGCCATCGCCTTATCTATAGTAGTGTCGTACCTGAGAGCGGTCAGAATGTCGTGCACGAGCCGGCTCGATTGATCCGCATAACGCGGGTCGTTCGTCGCAACCCACGGGACATTCTGCTTGCCCGCGATGTCAATCAGCGCAGCAGCGAGCGCCGACTCACATCCACCGGTGTGATGGAGCTGCACTTCAACTGCGAGATGCTCGCCGAACACTTCCCTCCATTCGGAGAGCATCCGCGCCGCGCTGGAATATTCGCACGCCTGGATCTTCGCGCCGATCGGCCCGGACGCCGGACCAGTGAGCGCCTGAACTCCGACGCTGTGTTCCACTATGTCGCTCCAGCTCACTCGCGGACGTCCGCGCATTCCGGCGTTCTGTCCTTTCACCCATCCGCGAAGGGATCCGACG
>DATLDF010000015.1:0-4008 GCA_035525975.1 Gemmatimonadaceae bacterium | reverse complement strand
GGGCTCGATCCTTCGAGCATTCCTCACCGGCGCAGCAGCGCTCACCGTTGGCTGTTCGCCCGCGGCCGCCCAGGATCGCGAGACGTGGCGATGCGACGCCGCCAACGGCTATTTCGATCGCTATGCTCCCTCGATCTGGGAAAGACGACGAGCATCACCGGCCGCCTCAACTTCCACGAGGCGCATGGCGGACCGGACGGCTCGATCGCGAGAATCGCCTTCAGCGACAGCAAGCTCGACGATGGCGACTGCCGCTGCAACGGCCTGTTCGTGAAGGGCTTTCAGGATCCGGACCGTGTTGGCTTCTACATGCTGGTCGACGGTGAGCCGGAACTCATTTCTTCGCGCAAGTTCGAGACTCCGATCACGTTCAAATTCTCGATCGATTCAAAAGGCGTCATGACCCTGCAGGTCGGCAAGGAAGAGGTGCACGCGAAGAGCGCGAAGCTTCCCCATCCGCAGCGCGACACGATGGTCATGTCTTGCTCCGGCGCCGACGTCAGCTTCCTCAACGTCGATCCCCAGTAGGCTCCGGGCGACACCTGTCGCTTAACTCTCTATTCCCCTTTGCAAATTCAACGGGCTGGCGCAGGTTGCGCGCCGACTCATGCTCGGGGGACTGAGTCGAACAGGGGGAAATATCATGGCCTTTTCACCGATCGCGCTCGCCGCGCTTGCGGCGGCACAGACTGTTGCACCTCAAGCTCCCCTGAACCTCACCTGCGGCGGAGCAGGAACCGCCAACAAGGCGACTGCGAGCACTGGCTATAGCAATGGCTATGTGTCGGGAAACGTTGGAACGACGCCGTTCAGTGCGAACGGGTTCGGCACGACGACTGTCTACGGCATGCGACAGCAGGGCTTTGAGGATCAGGTCGATATTCGCCTGTTCAGTGGCGACGACCGGATTCGCATGCCGCGCACGATGCTACCGGCGCTGCACGGTGGCTCTGACGGTTGGTTTAAGTTGAAGAACGTCGTCGTGGATGCGCGCTCAATTAAAGCCAGTGCTGCGGTCAACTTCATAAACAATCCGAAGGTGTACATTGACCGAGTGACAGGGGTGATCTCTATATCGGGCAAGGCCGGCGATTATTCTGGCCAATGCCAGGCAATGCAGACCGATGCGCCGGCAAAATTCTGAGTTGGCGTGAACTGGGTAAACTGCCACCGCAATCCACCGAAATCCCCACCGAAATTACCACACCCTAATCACCCGACCCAGTTAGTTCGCGAACACGATCTCTGGGATGTTCAGCAAACGCCGTTGTACGCGCAGTTCCAATGCGCGAGGCGAGCGAGTGCGTTGGTTAACGCGATAGGTGTTAACGGCGTACAGATGGATTCGAGTGGACAGCATTTCGTCGCGTACCCAGTTTACCAGTAGAGAAGTTGCAGCGTTGTCGAGAGTGCAATCGAGCGAAACAAGCGTGTATCCACCAGAGTCAGTTTTATCCCCCAACCAATAGAAATTTGTGGGGCTGATATATTTGGTGTGACCTTCGACTGATTGAATTCGTAGCAGCGTCAAAAACTCGGCAAAGGAAGGAAAATCGAATCCGTCCTGCGGTTCCGAGCGGAATGCATCCGCCAAGGTGACGCGGTAAATGTCCATCTGCGAGCTAACACTGGGATCCTGAAGGTCGAGTATGCGCCAGCGCAGGCCGTTATTTTTGTCGTCGAGGAGTATCTGGCCCTGAACTTCCGATGTGACGACTGCAGATGCGATCCATGGAGCGGGGAGCGGGCGCCTTGAAACCAGCGTTCGTCTGCTTGGTGACCCAATCGATTCGAATTCAGCTCTGGAGTGAGGAAGCGGACCGGGAACTGCGTCGGCAAAGGGAAAGCGTGTAACAGAGCGGGCGGCTATCAGAGCGGCGAGTAGCTCGGCCCCTCGATTATCTGTTCGATCAATGTAACCCTGGCTTAATAGGAGCTCACGCATGAAGTCGGTCCAAACTAGTTTGGTCGCTCGCTCGTCGCCTCCAAGTGAACCTTGAACGGCGAGGAATTCCATGATCGAACGATGAGCAAACTTTAGGTTGCCCTCGCTATCGCGATTCAAAAGAGATCTGGTGGTTAGGTGATTCCAGTCGAGATCGTCACTCGTGAGGCAAAGCCGCCTGATTTCGCTTGGTGCCAGACGGTCCTTCCCTGTTGTTTGCTTGGACAAAGACAAGTGTAAAGCGAGTTCGGTTGAGACGGAAAGCAGGACATCCGGACTTACCCATTTCTCCTCCCGGATGAGCCACTGCTGGACCATGTACTCATACAGTTCGTATATTTCTTTCGGCTGAAGCTTCCTCTTTACGAGCTCCGGAACGAGCGCGAGCAACATAGGTCGGGCGCTCAGGTCAGGAATCGCTTCGATCATGATCTGGGCGCGCTTTCGCGCTGCATGCGTGAACAAGTTGAAGAGAGGGAAATTTCGTCTGAGAAAGCTTCTTATCTGCTCCTCATTGAACGGCAACAAATAGAGGCGCGAGAATTCATACGACGACCCCTTTCCAGCTGACCGGGGAATGATTTTCGAAATACCCGTCCGCACTGGGATAGCGGCGTCGTTCTCGAAAAAGTGACTTCTGCACGTCACAATGACAAGTGCGAAGTCGGCGCATGCATCCATTATCTCGGTGAGACGGTCCGACCCGTTCGAGATGGCCTTTGGGTCCTCGTCGAGGGCGTCTAAGATCAGTGTTGTCGAACTCTTCGATGGGACGTTATCTATCACCCTAATTGCATTGGATCGCGCCAGTGAAATCAATGCAACGTTCTGACTTCGAGTCTTGCGAATGTAATCAAAAAAATTCAGGCAGAAGGTGGTCTTACCCATGCCGGAGTCAGCTAAAATTAGAAGATGACGCTTAGTGTCGCTGTCGATGTACCGAGAAACTGCACTGAATATTGGCTCTCGAACTGATGCAAACTTCCGAAATTCTAATTCATTCGCGGGATCTACTTGAGCGCAGTCTGGTAACACATAGGCCTTCTTCGCCGCTCTGATTTCCTTCTCACTATAATGAGGACATTTCCGTTCATTTTCGCGCTGTATATCTATCTTAGAAATCTTCAGAGTATTCGCTGAAGCGGCCGCCTGGCGGGCACGGTAAAGGAGATAAAAACACGCTGCGACCAATATGATCACTGCGGTTAGCACTCGAATGTCCGTGATATCTATGTGGCTTAGCACTGCTTTCCCCGGTGGGGCTAAGCTAGAGTTCTTGGCATTAATGTCCAGAATGTGAGCAGGGCGGGTAGTCTTCCCCTCACTTCGCCCCGATCAAATCCGGCTCGTCCTCGTCCACCATCACCCGCCGCGACCGCGGCGCCTTCTTCGGTTTGGTCTCGACCAATTTCGGCTTGACGCTGGCGCGCTCGAGGATCGGTTTCAGATATTGCCCCGTCGCCGACAGCGCGACGCCCGCGATCGTCTCCGGCGGTCCTTCGGCAATCACCTTGCCGCCATTGACCCCGCCGCCCGGCCCCAGGTCGATCACCCAGTCGGCGGTCTTGATGACGTCGAGGTTGTGCTCGATCACGACCACGGTGTTGCCCTGGTCCGCGAGGCGGTGGAGCACCTCCAGCAATTTGCGCACGTCCTCGAAGTGGAGGCCGGTGGTGGGCTCGTCGAGGATGTAGAGGGTCTTGCCGGTGGCGCGGCGCGACAGCTCCTTCGACAGCTTGACGCGCTGCGCCTCGCCGCCGCTCAGGGTGGTCGCGGACTGGCCGACCTTGATGTAGCCTAAGCCCACCTCCTGCAGCATGCGCATCTTGTCGCGGATGCCGGGGACCGCCTTGAACAGCTCGGCCGCTTCCTCGACGTTCATGTCGAGCACGTCCGCGATCGAATGGCCCTTGAACTTCACTTCGAGCGTCTCGCGGTTGTAGCGCGCGCCGTGGCACACGTCGCAGGTGACGTAGACGTCGGGCAGGAAGTGCATCTCGATCTTGATCAGGCCGTCGCCCTGGCACGCCTCGCACCGCCCGCCCTTGACGTTGAACGAGAAG
>DATLDF010000009.1:0-11104 GCA_035525975.1 Gemmatimonadaceae bacterium | reverse complement strand
GCCGCTGCGCGCCGTCGTCTCGCAGGAAAAACGAATGTCGAAGTTCGAAGTGGACGGCTCGAATCACTTCCCATCGAAGATGGCTCACTCGATGCAGCGCTTCTCTTCCTTGTGCTGCATTACGTGCCCGAACCTGAAGTCGCGATCACTGAAGCTCGTCGCACGCTCAAGCCGGGCGGACGACTGCTGATTGTCGACATGATGCCCCACGAGCGTGACGACCTGCTTCAGGAAATGGGTCACGTCTGGCGAGGTTTTTCCGAGCAGCAGATAACATCGATGTTCGAGGCTGCGGGCCTGTTAGGCGGCCGGGTTCATCCCCTTCCGCCGGACGAAGCTGCGAAGGGACCAACTCTCTTCTCTGCAGTCGCACGACGGGCGAATTCAGAGAACGAGACCGTAGTTGAAAACAGTGATCAAAGTTCAGGTCTGGCGCTTACCGCCTGACTGATTGCAGCAAACCAATTACTCGAGGTAGAGATCGTGACGAGTGTAGCAGAACCGACAACAGAGCTTGGCCGCTTCGAAATGAGCGACGACAGACCGGCATTCAAGGTCCGGGATATCTCGCTCGCCGAGTACGGCCGAAATGAGATTCGTCTTGCCGAGCATGAGATGCCGGGCTTGATGGCGTTGAGAAAAGAGTATCGCGGAAAGAATCCGCTGGCCGGCGCCAAGATCATGGGCTCCCTGCACATGACCGTGCAGACCGCAGTTCTGATTGAGACACTCGTCGAGCTCGGCGCGGATGTTCGCTGGGTATCCTGCAATATTTTCTCGACACAGGATCACGCCGCAGCCGCGGTCGTTGTCGGAAAAAACGGCACGCCTGACAACCCGCAGGGCACACCTGTGTATGCCTGGAAGGGTGAGTCGCTCGAGGAGTATTGGTGGTGCACCGACCAGGCGCTCGTGTGGCCTGACGGATCAGGCCCGAACCTCCTTCTCGATGACGGTGGAGATGCGACGCTTCTCGTTCACAAAGGCGTCGAATTCGAAGCCGCTGGTGTCGTTCCAAACTTTGACGAAGATCGCGACTCGGAAGAGTACGGTGTAATCCTCGATCTGTTGCGTCGCGAGTACGATCGCAATCCGTCGCGCTGGACGACGATGGCGAAGGATCTGCGCGGAGTTTCCGAGGAAACGACGACGGGTGTGCATCGCCTCTACCAGATGATGGAAGCCGGAACGCTTCTTTTCGGCGCCATCAACGTCAACGACTCGGTCACCAAGTCGAAGTTCGACAACCTCTACGGCTGCCGGCACTCGCTCACGGACGGAATCCTCCGCGCGTCCGATGTGATGCTCGCGGGCAAGGTTGCGGTCATCTGCGGATACGGCGATGTCGGCAAGGGTTGCGCGCAGGCGCTCAAAGGTCAGGGGGCGCGCGTAGTGATCACGGAGATCGACCCGATCTGCGCACTTCAAGCGGCAATGGAAGGTTATCAGGTCACGACGCTGGAAGATGTTGTCGAGACGGCTGACATCTTCATCACCGCGACCGGCAACAAGGACATCATTACGGCGCAACACATGTCGCGCATGAAGGACAAGGCGATCGTCGGGAACATCGGTCACTTCGACAACGAGATCGATATGGCTGGTCTGAAGAAGATGGAGTCAAAAGGTGTGAAGCGTGTCAACATCAAGCCGCAGTACGATGAGTACGTGTTCCCCGATGGACACAGCGTGATGATTCTCGCCGAAGGCCGGTTGTTGAATCTTGGCTGCGCGACTGGTCACCCGAGCTTTGTTATGTCGGCGAGCTTCACGAACCAGGTGATGGCGCAGATCGAGCTTCACAACAACAATCACAAGTACGAGAAGCGCGTGTACACGCTTCCCAAGCACCTCGACGAGAAAGTCGCACGGCTGCATCTCGACAAGCTCGGCGTAAAGCTGACGAAGCTGTCAACAATGCAGGCTGATTACCTGGGCGTGTCGCCGGATGGCCCGTACAAGTCCGATCACTACCGGTACTAAAAGGCCGGCGGCGAACAGAGGCACGGAAAGGGCGCTCGATGGGCGCCTTTTTCGCGTCATTGCGATTCGCGTATCGAGAACCACGGTTTGGCTTCTTTTTGACGAACGCATGGACGGGCATTTGCACTGTTGCTGTGGTTCGAAATTCAGCTCTCTACGTGGCTAGTACTCTTCCTCTTCTTCAAGAACACCGCTGGGCATGACTTCTACTCAATTGGACAATTCTGCAGGGACCGGGAATGGCGATACCGATGAGGCCGCCGAGGACTTGGCACGAAGGCAGAAATTCCTCACGGATTCTCTACGGCTTGCAGCCGTGCATGGAACGGGGCTGCTTGATACAGAAGTAGAAGAGGTATTCGACAGGCTTACCCGAATGGGCGTGCGGCTACTCGGTGTGCCCGCCGCATTCATTTCGCTTGTCGACGCGGATCGCGATTTCTACAAGTCGGCTTGCGGGTTCGGTGAGCCGCTCGCGGCGACTCGTGAGCTCACAGGGCCGACGTTCTGTCACTACACGGTGCAGCGCTCCGAACCACTCGTTATTCCGGACACGAAAGCAGATCCCCTGTATTCTCAAATCCCAACAGTCCAAACCCTTGGCGTTGCCGCTTACGTTGGGGTCCCTCTCAACATCGATGGTCACAACATCGGTGCGTTCTGCGCCATCGACACCAAGCCGCGTGAATGGACTAATGAGGAGGTAGATACGCTGGTTGAGCTCGCGGCATCTGCACAGCGAGAAGTGGAGCTAAGGGCCGCAGTAAAGAAACAGAAAGCCGCGCTAACTGAGCTCGAGGCGAGCCGGGCAGATCTGGAGTCGAGCAATCGCCTTCTAACGGAACAGGCTGAAGAGTTGGAGATGCAATCGGAACAGCTCCTTGCGACGCAAACAGATCTGCAGGAGCGTACTGAGCAGGCGGAGTCCGCCAACCTGGCAAAATCGGGGTTTCTCTCGATGATGAGTCATGAGCTTCGAACTCCGCTGAACGCGATAACCGGGTACGCAGACCTTCTCGGTATGGGGTTGAAGGGTCCGATTACCGAAGAGCAGCTCGAGTTTTTGAATCGCATCCAGAAAGCTTCACGTCATCTTCAGGCCCTGATTGGCGACTTGCTGGAGTTCTCCAGACTCGATGCAGGGCGGATCGAATACGAGATCGTCAACGTACCGGTCGAGGGGATCATCAGCGATGTGATCGAGCTCCTGACTCCGATGATGACCGAGGAGACAATTTCCTTCACGCGCGAGCGCGCGGAGCTCATGGACGGCGAGGAAGCGTTCAGGGTTGCGGCGGATGCGGACAGAGTGAGGCAGATCCTGATCAATCTCCTGACAAACGCGATCAAGTTTTCGCCGCAGCATGGTCGCGTGTGCATCAGGACTGAGGCAACTCAGGATCGCGTCGGTCTTTCAGTGATAGACAACGGGAGAGGCATTCCGGAAGATCAACTCGGCGCCGTGTTCGAACCGTTTGTGCAGGTGGATCGTAGCAAGACAGCAGCTCAGCATCAGGGCGTGGGGCTTGGTCTCGCTATCTGCAAAGAGCTCGCAATTGGCATGAAGGGCAGCCTCGTTGTCGAAAGTGAAGTTGACGTTGGCAGTACGTTCACTCTATGGCTGCCGAGGTGTTGAGGCAGAAAGCAGAACAGTTACATCCCTGGCTCGGAGCGCGTGAAGAACTGAATCAACACGCCAGAGTTATCTCGCACGATGAACATGCGCGCGCTGATCTTTTCGTCCGTGAAGACGCCTCCGAGGAACGTCGCCTCCTGTTTCTGCAGATGAGCGAGCGTTGCTTCGAACGTCGACCTGTCGACCCAAACGCCGAGCTTCTGTAACCCGACATCCCGGCTGTTGACAAGCGTCGTATCGCTCGGCGCCTTTGCGGTGAAATGAATGAGCTCGATCATCATGTAGTCGTTCGCGACTACGGCATTCTCGGCCACGCCCGAGCGGGCGCGCGAATACGACACCCGCTTTGTACCGAGATTCCGCTCGTACCAGGCCGAGGCCGAGTCGAGATTCGCAACCGTAATTGCGCCGAATGCTTTGTGCGATGCCGTCGTGGCCTGCGCTCCAAGTGGCGATGAGCAAAGCAGAGCCGCTGCAATGATGAAGAGTTTTTTCATGTGTTGCTTAACCATATTGGCGTTAGCGTGATTCCGGGCCGAAGCGATCTGCGGCTTCGGCCGAGCTGATCAGCGGTATTACTTCAAAGTCCACCAGATCGCTCCATGCGGCGACCCATGCATCAAGTAGCGATCGATGATCGCATTCCATGATCTGGTAGCAGCTGCTCCCGTCAGCGCTCACCCAGCTATTCACGTACGTGAGGCCTTCGGGAGCGAGACGTCCGCGCTCCCGAAAGCGTGCGTAGACAGCCGTGGGGCCTTGGCGAAAACGCTCGACGACCATGTATTGCATAGCCTGAGTTGTCTCTGCTCAGCGCTTCTTAACTGAGGTGTTGACCTTCACTGCCTCACGAAAGAGAGCCTTGAATGCCTTTTCGTTGATCTTTCCCCCTTCTTGAAAATCGATTGCGCGTCTTGTGGCGCCTTCGAGACTCGAGTTGAACAGGCCTGACGGATCTTTCACCGATGCACCCTTCGCGAAGGTCAGCTTCACAGCTTTCTTGTACGACTCGCCGGTGCATACGATGCCGCCGTGAGACCACACCGGAACGCTCCACTTCCACTCTTCGACAACATCAGGATCTGCCTGCTTGATAAGCGCGCGCAGTTTTGCGAGAGTCTTCCCGCGCCAGTCACCAAGCTCAGCGATTCGCTCGTCGATGAGCTCTGATGGATTTTCGTCGGGTCTTGCGGAGCGTTTCATCGCCATGTGCGTCGATTCCGTTTGGAGAAGAAGTAGAAATTATTTACAAGCGGCAGGAACCGCAGGAGCGCCGCTTACCTCGCGTGTCACGATCGGCCGTTTCAATCGGCGACTGGTCTCGCAGAGTCGGGCGTAAGTTGCACCGAGTCCGCGCCAATCGGATACGTATTCCACTGGCAGCAAGCGGTATCTGCGGGCGAGCTCCTCGCGATACCACTTTGCACCAAGGAGAGGCACTGTCACAATTGTGATATCCTTTCGAATGCCTTCTGCCTGCTGCAGGTACCACTCGGGATAGGTGTCGTTGTCGCCGTTTGCGAATACGACCGCGTGTTGTGGTGCGGATGAGAGAAGGCTGATAGCGCTATCGCGTGCTGCATAATCGACTGAAGCGGTTCGCCGATCGACGGCGGACCAATTCAGGAATGCCGGAAGAACGGCAACCGCGACACCTGCATATCGCATTCGAGGACTGATTCGCGCGAGAATCCTGACAGCCGCACCGCCAGCCCATAGTCCCCAGCACGCGAACGCCAACGCAAAGAAGTAGTCGCGCTCTCGCGCTTCGTGCTTTGCGCCGATGGGTAGAAAACCGTCGCCGTATGACGGACTTGCTTTCATGTTGAGGTAGACCACGACACCCAAAGTCGCTGTAACGAAGAGAATCATCATTACCTGCCAGCTCGGTGCATGACGTCGCTTGTGCCAGATGATGCCTGCTGCACCAAGTATTGCGTATAGAATTGTGAAGGGAGTACGAAGCCATGATGGCGGTGCGTCCGGATGCAAACCGAGTGCGATCTGCCAGTCTGCATACTCGAACATGTTGCCGAGCTGTATGTAGAACGGGGCCTGTCGCGGAAACATCGCGACAGGCTGGTACTGTTTTCTCGTGATCACGTCGATGAATGCCTGCCACGTCGCCGGGTTTCCCTGGTTGATCGCTGGATCGTGTTTTGCCCGCACGAGCATGAACAGAGTGGCTGTTGCGCCGAGCAGCGCTACGGCAATCATCGCTGGTAAGAGTGTCGCAATATTTCGCGCGGGGATACGAGGGTCGGTCAAATCAGACTTCGCGACAAACGCGAGATAGAAGGCCGCGGGTGCAGCAACAAGCGCGGACAACTGGAGCGACCAACCCAGTCCACACAGATATGCGAGCATCAGATACCACCGCGCTTCCCTGCTCTCTCTTGCCTTCTCTGCGAGCAACAGCAGAAGAACTGACAGAAGCAACGACGGAGCGTACACCTCCGTCTCGTTCGCATTGAGCCAAACCGTCGACATCAAGCCGGCGAGAATGCCACCCGCCATAGCAGCGCACTTCTGAGAAGTCCACTTCTGCATGAGATGCGCGAGAATTCCGCACGCGACAGCAGTTGAAACCGCAGAAAGAAGATTCACCGACTGAGCAAAACCGAACACAGGACTCAGCAAGCGAGCCCAAACATTACCCACGAGCACGAACAGCGGAGTTCCAGGCGGATGGGGGATCCCAAGCGAGCGGATGGCCGCGAGAAACTCACCGGCGTCCCAGAACGTGACCGTAGGTGCTAGCGTAAGCCCATAGCACGCGAGCAGCGTGATCGTTACCGCTGCAGCAACCCGGAGATTTTGTGGTTCGCTTCGAGAGGCTTGTTGGATCGGTATCAACCGGTTGTTACGTGCAGGGCTTCCCACGCGACATCGAGCGCGCGCCGCGCTGCGCGTACGTTGTGCACACGAAACAACATCGCCCCACGCTCGAGCGCCATCACACACGCGGCCACCGTTCCGGCATCCCGGTCCTCGAGAGTCACATCCTTTCCGTCGGCACGCTCACTTACAAAACGCTTTCTCGAAGGGCCGGCTACCACCGGAAATCCCAGAGCAACAATTCTATCGAGCTCCCGAAGAACCTTCCGCGAATGATCCCCAGTCTTTGAAAAGCCAAATCCCGGATCGATACAGATTCGCCCTCTCGGAATCCCTGAATCCTCGGCGACAAGAATTCTTTCTTGGAGCTGCCCGATCACTTCACCCGTCACGTCAGGCAGGTAAACGGCATGGGCATAGGTCGCCATTTCCTCGAGCGAACCACGGGAGTGCATCAGTATCACTCCACTACCTGATTGAGCGACTACTGCGGGCATCTCGTAGTCGAACCTCATCGCCGATACATCGTTTACGATGTCTGCGCCGGCATCGATCGCCTCCGCAGCCACCGTTGCCTTCGTCGTGTCGATCGAAATCGGCACATCCGGCCATGCTTCCCTTATCGCTCGCACAACCGGAGCGACGCGGCGGGATTCCTCAGTCTCACGCACACCAGCCGCCCCGGGACGCGTCGACTCACCGCCGATGTCGATGATGTCGGCCCCGTCTCCAAGCATCCGCGCTGCGTGGGAAACCGCCGCATCCAGAGCAAAAAAATTACCCCCGTCAGAAAAACTGTCGGGGGTAACATTCAAAATTCCAATAACAATCGGCCGATCCAGCCGAATCTCACGCGACCCCGCCCGCCAGAGCCGGTTGGACTCCGCGGACGGATCGCGCGCTTCAATCACGCCGGTGCGACCTCCGGTCCACCAAACAGCGGCGGCTTCGCAGGCTTCGGCTGAACGACTCTCGCGCCTGACTCCGGGAGTGCCGGCGGAGACGAAGGGGGCGTCGAACGCGGCGGAAGCTGTTCGCCACGTGACAGTGCCTGCACTTCTTCTCCCGTCAGCGTCTCACGATCGAGCAATGCTGCCGCAACGCGATGAAGCAGGTCGAGATTCTCGCTCAAGGTTTCCTTCGCGCGGTTGTACGCCTCCTTGATCACGCGAGTCACTTCGGAATCGACGAGCTGAGCAGTGCGTTCCGAAACTTCGCGGCGCGTCTGAAGCTCGCGTCCAAGGAACAGCTCCTGCTCGTTGTCCCCGACGAGAATCGGACCGATTGCATCGGAGAGACCCCACTGGCTGACATAGCGACGAGCAAGCGACGTGGCCTGCTGAATGTCACTCGCAGCGCCAGTCGTAACGCGATTACGACCGAAGACGAGCTCTTCAGCAACACGTCCACCGTACATACGAACGAGATGTGCTTCGAGCTGTTCGCGCGTAATCGAAACGCGATCGTCTTCGGGAAGAGTGAACGCGAGTCCGAGCGCGCGGCCACGCGGAACGATCGTCACCTTGTGAAGCGGGTCGTTACCAAGCGTCTTGATCGTGCAAACAGCGTGTCCGCCTTCATGGTAAGCGGTGAGCTTACGCTCCTCATCCTTCATCACCATCGACTTCCGCTCTGCGCCAAGCATGACCTTGTCCTTCGCATCTTCCAGGTCCTGCATGTAAACCTTGTCATGATTCCGGCGAGCTGCGAGCAGCGCCCCTTCGTTCACCAGGTTCGCGAGATCGGCACCGGACATTCCCGGCGTGCCGCGCGCGATGATGTCCGGCGTCACGTCCGGCGCGAGCGGCACCTTGCGCATGTGCACCTTGAGGATTTCTTCGCGGCCGCGAATATCCGGCAGCGGCACCACCACCTGGCGGTCGAAGCGGCCCGGGCGCAGCAGCGCCGGGTCGAGCACGTCGGGGCGGTTGGTCGCCGCAATCACGATCACGCCCATGGTGGCTTCGAAGCCGTCCATCTCGACAAGCAGCTGGTTCAGCGTCTGCTCACGCTCGTCGTTGCCGCCGCCAAGGCCGGCGCCGCGCTGGCGCCCGACCGCGTCGATCTCGTCGATGAAGACGATGCAGGGCGCGTGCTTCTTGGCCTGCTCGAACATGTCTCGCACACGCGCCGCGCCAACGCCGACGAACATCTCGACGAAGTCGGAGCCCGAGATGGAGAAGAACGGCACTTTCGCCTCGCCGGCGATGGCGCGCGCGAGCAGCGTCTTGCCGGTGCCGGGCGAGCCGACCATCAGCACGCCGCGCGGGATGCGCCCGCCGAGCTTCTGGAACTTGGAAGGATCGCGCAGGAAGTCGACGAGCTCGGCCACTTCTTCCTTGGCCTCCTCGCAGCCCGCGACGTCGGCGAAGGTCACCGTGTTGGTGGACTCGTCCATCATGCGCGCGCGCGACTTGCCGAAGGAGAAGGCGCCGCCGCGGCCGCCGCCCTGCATCTGGCGCATGAAGAAGATCCACACCCCGATCAGGAGCAGCATCGGGAACCAGGAGACGAAGATATTCATCAGGAGCGAAGGCTCCTCTTCGGGCTTGGCCTCGATCTTGACCCCGTACTTGAGGAGATCGGAGACGAGCCAGATGTCGCCCGGCGAGTAGCTGGTGACGCGCTTGCCTTCAGCGGTGGTCGCCTTCAGCTGGCGGCCTTCGATGGTGACCTTGGCGATGCGGCCGGCCTTCACCTCCTCCAGGAACTGGGAGTACTCCATCGGCGCTTGCGCCGCCTGGCGGGTGTTGAACTGATTGAACACGGTCATCAGAACCAGCCCGATGACGAGCCAGATGACCAGGTTCTTAAGCATATTGTTCAAGTACTTGGACTCCTTATAGTGCGTGCGCTGCACTGCAGAAAGGGCATGTTACTAGGCGGCTGGTGACCACGCCACCCCGACGAAGGAAGGGTCTTACCCCTTCCCTGAGACCTTCAGCATGGGGGCAAGTTGCCCTTCTTTCAATCGTGCGGCTGCTTGCGTAACGCGCGGCACACGAAATAGGTCTCGCGGGATTCGCCGCGGGAGGCCGCCGGCTTGTGCACCTTGACCTGTAAGAAAGCCGAATCGAGCTCGGCTTTGAGGTCGTCGAAGGCCTCGCCGTGGAACGCTTTGGTGACAAACACGCCTTCCGGCTTGAGCAGTTTGCGGCAGACGTCGACCGCGCCGAGCGCAAGGTCGAGACTGCGGGCCTGGTCGACGCTGCCGATGCCCGACATGTTCGGCGAGAGGTCCGACAAGACAAGGTCCGCCTTGTCGGTCTCGGGCAGATCGCGGAAGTCGCCTTTGACGATGGTCACGCCCGGGATGGGCGCGATTGGCAGGACATCGATCGCCAGGACCTTGCCATGGGGCTTTACCTTGGCGGCGGCGACCTGCGACCACCCGCCCGGCGCAGCGCCTAGATCGAGCACCACGGCTCCAGGGCGCAGGAACCTTTCCTTGGCATCCATCTCGAGCAGCTTGAACGCGGCGCGCGAGCGGTAGCCCTGCTCCTTGGCCTTGCGGACGTAGGGATCAGTGACGTGTCGTTGAAGCCACTGCTTGCTCGATTTCGCCATGGCCTTTTTTCCTGCCGAGCAGCTGCGCCTCGCGCGCCGTCGGCGAGCGCAGGTGCGGCCGAAGCGGATGCCGCAGCGAGCGCCGCGCGAGCAGCGTGCGCAGCTGGTCGTCGCTCATCTCGCTTTCGGCGAGCTTCCTGAATTGTCCGCCTTCCACGGCGGCGATGGGCAGGCCATCGCGGAACAGCACGCGGTTGCGCTGAATCGCGGCGACGCGCGCGTCCGGAGTCAGGATCCCGACCAGATTGAGCGGGTCGGCGGCGCTCAGCACGATGAGCTCGCCGGTCTTGCCGGCCTTGCGCACCGCGCGCAGCCTGCCGACCGCGTCGGCGGCCGCGAACTGCTCGCCGCCGAAGCCCGCGACGAAGCGCCCGCCGCGAATCTCGCCGCGCGCTTCCAGGCGCCGGAACACACGCACCAGGTCGCGCCAAGGCGGCAGATGCGACTCGCGCTGCAGCAGCGCGCGGAACACCACGCCATAGCGCTTGAGCAACGTGCGTGCAACCGCTTCAACGTCGTCGGCCTGCTCCGAAACCAGCAGCGACCAGCGCCCCGCCGTCTCCACCAGCCCTTTGCGCTTCTCGGCCGGAGCAAGCAAGGCACGCAGCCCGGCAAAGCTGTCCGCGGATACGACGCCGGCACCCGCCAGCTCGGCGAGCGCTCGCTCGACGAACGCGGGGAGAAGGCGAGTTGCGGCCGTCAGCTCGTGAAAGAACGAAGCGCCGCGCTTCTCCAGCGCCGCGCGGACCGCCTGCGCCTCCGAAGAGAATTCCAGCGCCGGGTCCTCTGCGCTCTTCCAGTGCGTGACGTGCTCGCGCAGCGTCAGCGCGATTGGCGAGCTGCGCAGTGGCGCGCGCGTCCCGGGCGTCAGGCGGCCCCAGGCCACGCGGCCGCTCATGCACAGGCGGTCGATCTGCTCGCCGCCGTAGTCGGCGACGCGCGCGGGCAGAACGTCGTATTCCCAGCCAGCCGCAGGAAGTTCGAAGCCTTCGAGCTGCTCGACCACGGCTGCGAGACCTTCGGGGCCCTTGACCTGGTCTTCGGCTGACACGTGCTGCCAGTGCAGCAGGAAGCGCAGGA
>DATLDF010000072.1:0-87566 GCA_035525975.1 Gemmatimonadaceae bacterium | reverse complement strand
GAATGTTGAACTATGACGGCCTTCGTCGCATTGCCAATCTTTGCGGAGAGATCGTCAGCATCCATGTTGATACCGCCCGGCTCGACGTCGACATAAACCGGAATTGCGCCGATGCTGATGATCGCTTCGGGCACGGCGACGCATGTGAACGCCTGAAGAAGCACTTCGTCGCCAGTTGTCACTCCAAGTGCCTTCAGAATTGCCGCAAGTGCAACGCGCCCGCGAAAATAGGTAAAACGCGTGAGATCTACCGGAGCCGGATCCTCTCCCGCGGCATTAGCAAGATCGCGCGACTCGTTGCTTGCCATCTAGCCTGGGCGTTTCAGATGATCGGGATTTGATAAATACCAGTCAACCGTCTTCCTGATTCCGGTCTCGAATGACTCAGCTGCATGCCATCCTAATTCCGACTCGATGTACGACGAATCAATCGCATAACGGAAATCGTGACCAAGGCGATCGGTCACCGAAGTCAACAGCTCCGCATAATGGCCAGCTTTTCTCGGCGACTTCTCATCGAGGATGCCGCAGATCTGTCCGGCAATGTCAATGTTGCGCTTCTCGCTGCGACCGCCGATGAGATATGTGTCGCCGAGGCGTCCGCGACGGACAACAGCGTCGATGGCGGTGCAGTGGTCGGCCACGAAAAGCCAGTCCCGGACGTTCAAACCCGCCCCATAGATTGGAATCGGTTTCTCGGCCAGTGCAGAGCGAATTACTGTCGGGATGAACTTTTCCGCGTGCTGGTAAGGTCCGTAATTGTTGGAGCAGTTTGTGAGGGTGACCGGCAATCCGTAAGTGTGATGGTATGCGCGGACAAGATGATCCGAGCCCGCCTTGCTGGCCGAGTAAGGTGAATTGGGAGAGTAGGGAGTTGTCTCGCTGAATGGAGGGTCGGTTTCAGTTAGGCTCCCGAACACTTCGTCAGTTGAGACATGATGAAACCGGACATCCGAGCGCTGCCTGCTGCCAATCCAGGTGCTGCGGGCGGCCTCCAGCAGAGTGAACGTGCCAACGACGTTCGTTGTGATGAAGGCTGCAGGGCCAGTGATAGACCGGTCGACGTGCGACTCTGCCGCGAAGTGAACGATTGTGTCAATTGAACGATCGTTCAACAAACTGGTTACGAGGGACGCATCGGTGATGTCGCCGCGAACGAAATCGTGGCGTGCCTCGCCGATCACCGCTGCGAGATTGTCGAGAGATCCAGCATATGTGAGCGAGTCGAGGGTCGTTACCCGGACCGTCGAATCGGATTGAAGGAGGTGCTCGACAAAGTTTGCGCCAATGAATCCGGCACCTCCCGTGACGAGAATCGATCTGGGCGCGTGTGGTTCGCCGGTCATTGTATGCGGTTCAGAGTTTCACGCAAAGCGGATCGCCATGTTCGCGGCGTCATCTCAAATTCCTTTTCAAACGTCGAACAGTCGAGCACGGACCATCGGGGTCGTCTGGCGGGCGTTGGAAATTCGGCTGTCGATATTGGCCTGACAGTGACACCACTCAACCCGCGCATCTCGAAAATCGCATTCGCAAAATTGTACCAGGTGGTGACGCCGGCGTTGGTAAAGTGGAAAGTGCCGGCGACTGACCTGTCGCACATTGTCTGGCCGACTCTCAGCAATGCCGCGGCGAGATCGGCCGCAGCCGTGGGGGCCCCCTGCTGGTCATCCACGACTTTGATCTCTTTGCCCGAGTCAGCGAGACGGAGCATCGTCCGCACAAAGTTATGCCCGTCGTGACTGTAGACCCATGAAGCTCTGACGATCACATGACGCGCGCAGGCGGACGCAACCTCTATCTCTCCTCCAAGCTTCGATCTCCCGTACGCGTTTATCGGGTTTGTCGCATCTGTCGGGCGATAGGCCTCATTGGTCTCGCCGTCAAAGACGTAATCCGTCGATATGTGAACCACGCTCGCGCCCACGTCGTTGGCGGCCGCCGCAACGTTTCCAGCACCGGTCCTGTTGACCAGCATCGCCCGCACCTCATCCTGCTCGGCCATGTCAACGGCGGTATAGGCTGCCGCGTTGATGACGACATCGGGAGAGGAGGCTCTAACAGCCGATGAAACAGCGGCCGCGTCCGTGATGTCGAGATCGTGATGGGTAAACGCGGAGCAGTGGAATCCGGCTTCCCGTGCCTGGCGGGCGATTTCGGAGCCAACCATCCCGCTCGCTCCGGTAACGAAGAGCCGCATCAGGAATAGCGGGGAAGGTCGGTCCGAGACTCCGAGAGACCTTCGTAGCTCGCGTCCTTCGCCGATACGACTGGATTTCCGTGAGGCCACTCGATGCCGATTCGAGGATCGTTCCACGCGATGCCACGGTCGTCGCTCCCTTCATACAACCGCGTGCACTTGTAGATCACATCCGCGACGTCGGACAGGACGAAGAACCCATGGGCAAAACCCTCCGGAATCCAGAGCGAATGAAGGTTCTGGTCGTTGAGCTCTGTTCCGAACCACTCTCCAAAAGTCGGCGATCCAACGCGAATGTCGACCGCGACATCGAAGACGCTGCCGCGGGCGACATGCACGAGCTTTCCCTGCGGACTGTGAAGCTGGTAGTGCAGTCCGCGCAGAACTCCGCGCGACGAGCGACTGTGGTTGTCCTGAACGAAATCTTTTGGAATTCCCGATCCTTCAATTCCGCGGGCGCTGAAAGTCTCGATGAAAAACCCGCGCTCATCGCGAAACACCCGCGGCTCGAGCACGAGCACGCCCGGCAGCGAAGTTTCCCGGACCGTCACGCGCTTCCGGGCTCGATCAGCGACATGAGATAATCGCCGTAGTCACTCTTTCCCATCTTCTTCACAATCGACGTGATTCCGTTGGCGTCAATGTATCCCATGCGAAAGGCAGCTTCCTCCGGCGCGCCGATTTTCAGGCCCTGTCGAGCCTCGACCACGGCAACGAAGTTGCTGGCCGACAGCAGGGCTTCGTGCGTGCCAGTGTCCAGCCACGCCATTCCACGGCCCAGTGTCTCGACACGAAGCTTGCCTTCAGCCAGATACTTCCGGTTCACGTCAGTGATTTCGAGCTCCCCTCGCGGCGACGGCGCGAGGTTCCTGGCAATCTCTACCACATTATTATCGTAGAAGTACAGGCCGACCACTGCATACGACGACTTCGGATTCTCAGGCTTCTCTTCGATGCTGCGCGCAACTCTCGCCTCGTCGAAATCAACGACACCGTAGCGCTCCGGGTCCTTCACGTGATACGCAAAAATCGTCGCGCCTGAATCGTTGGTAGTCGCCCGCTGCAGCTGTTCAGCGAGTCCCTGTCCAAAAAACAGATTGTCACCAAGCACGAGTGCGACCGGGCTGTCACCGATAAAATCAGCGCCGATGATGAATGCCTGCGCGAGACCTTCAGGCTTTTCCTGAACAGCGTACGAAAGCTCGATTCCAAGATGTTTTCCGTCGCCAAGCAGCTCCTGAAACTTTGGAGTGTCGGACGGAGTGCTGATGACAAGAATCTCCCTTATACCCGCGAGAATCAAAGTCGTGAGCGGGTAATAGATCATCGGCTTGTCATAGACCGGGATCAGCTGCTTGCAGACCACTCGCGTCGATGGCCACAAACGCGTGCCCGAGCCACCGGCGAGAATAATTCCCTTGCGCTTCATGTCGGCATCTCTGCCGCAAGGGGAACTGAAACGGTATCGATCGGGGAGCCGAGTCGCACGTAAACCTCTCTAAGAGTCAAGGCGCCGAGCAGCGTGAGCGAACCGGTGAGACTCCATGCCATCCACATGATGTTCGAGCGCACGAGACAAAGGAGGACGAGCACCGCGAGCGAAATCGTGAGATTTCGCGCATTGATTGGGCGAACATCGAGTGCATCGAGAATGTTTCTCATGAGGACATAGACGACATACGGGACAGCGCCCAGGAGGCAGGCGCGAAAAACCGGAATGCCCGGCGTGAACGCAGGCCCGAAATACCAGCGGATAAAAGGTGGTATCAGCACTTCGCCAAGAATGACCCCGGCAACCGACAGGAACGTTCCGCCAACAAGAATGCGGATGACCAGGCGTCGAACGCCAGCGATGTCTCCCGATGCAGCCTGCGCACTGGCACGTGGAAGAATTACGAGCCCGACAGGTGCAAATACGCCCGATGTAATCGTGAGCAGGGACATTGCCGCGGAGAATTGGCCGGCGACGATGAGCCCCTGGGTGCGAACCGCAATTAGTGCGGGGAGCGCGAAGATTCCCACCAGCGCGAATTCGCCTGGAACCCGCGGAAGCCCAAACCTCAGCAGCACTCGCAGGTGCTGTCGAATGCTGACGACCCCGGGCCACTTATCGCGCTCCAGATAGGCGAGGTGGAGCAGCGCCGCGCCTGCCACGACAACCCAGGCAAGACCCATCGTCCCTATCACTCCAGCCGCTGTTCGCTCCCCGAGCGCGAACGCGGCAATAGGCATGACACCCAGGTTGACCATCTGGAGCGCATTCGCAAAACGCATCTCTGAGCGTCCCCGGTGAACCGCGTATACCAGACTGTGCAGTGTGAGGCCGACAAGCGCCAACGACGCCGGCGCGATCAGGTGCGAGTGACTGGAAGAACCGAAAATGAGTCTCGAGAACGTTGACGGCGTGAGGTTCATTGCGAGCGCAACGATAAGAACGGGGAATAGCCCCGCCGTAAACGTTGCGAAGGCAAAGGAGCTCTCGGCGTATTCCTTCAGAACTGCTGTTCGCGCGATTGCGATATAGCGAGGGGCCGCTATGCCGAGTCCCATGATCAAGGGCAGGTACACCAACCCGACGACGCGACGGCCAAGCGCATACTCACCGAACCCTGCAGGCCCAAGCAGCGACGCGGCGAACTTGAGCACCAGCGCACCGGAAAGCATCACCAGAAATTCAGTGAAAATTGTCCATGCCAGTTGAATCCGCATCAGGGAATGTTGTACCTGACGCCTGCGAGCGCGTTGAGGTTCGTCACGTCAGACTTGAAATTGCGATTGAAGTCCCGAACGAGAGTGAGACCCCAGCTGACGTCGAACGCGCCCATCAGGCGGGTTTGCTCGAATCCGAGAGCATGACTGACGTCGATGGACCGGGGTGAAATCACTCCGAGGTCGACGTATTGACCGTACTCCCGGTTCACGGTTCGGTGCCAGCTCGCCGTCCAGCTCCCGCTCATGGTGTAATGATCGACGGCCATCACCGAGCCGGCACCAGTTCCGACGCCGACGTCGGCGCCGAGCATCTGACCCTTCTGCGTATGGCCCTGCCGGATGAGTCCATGGACATAGAATTCTCCATCTCCTCTGTATCGGCTGAGCTGAGGGAGCTGAAAGTTCATGAGCTCGAACCTGCCTGCAGTCATTGATTCGGCATCGCGGTTGAAAACCTTTCGAGCCCCGAGGCTATACGCGCGCGAATGATCTGGTTCCTGCGTGAGGTCCCGAAGATCGTAGCTGTGATCCTCACGCCCGTATTCCGCATGCAGCTCGAAACCGCCGTGGGGAATAACCCACCGGGCAAAGACCGAAACGATTTCGTTCGATGAGATTCCGGTCTGGCTGGATCCCTCGGGGAATCTCGGGTCTGTCAGCCGGTCAGGGGTGATGTTCTTCTTTAAAAACCCTTCAAAGATTTGTGTGAAATAGCTGCGCGGAATTCCAGAGGAAGGCCAGATCACGTGAAAGAATCTCGCTCCACCGATCTCGAGTCCGGTAATCCCTCGCGGCTCAGCGATAACGACAAGAGCGGTCGCGAATCGCTTTGTGCCCGGTTCGGCTTTGCTCGTGTAGGTCTGTGAGCCGGTTACCGTCGAGTAGTCGGATTGAGCGAGTTCGCCCCAGATTGCACGGGCGTGGATCTTCGCGATGAAGATGTTGAGTGGCTCGCTGGTTCCAGCAAAGATATGGGGGAATCCCGCGGCATTGTTTCCAAGCAGGAGGGGTAGTTCCTGTGCCGGGCCCCACGCTTCGTTTGCCGTCGAGACGCCAGCAGATACAAAAGGCATATCGACGCGGAGCGAAGTCTGGCCCAGGTCAACCTGAGAATACGGAGTGTCCCCGAAGCGCTGCGGACGGTCGATCCCGGCGCTGAATACGGGGTCGGCGTAGGCAGTGTTCCCGGTCCGGCCATTGGACAGTATTTCATACCCCTTGTTTTCGGCGCGAAACGCCATTGGCGCGACAGTAAGCGATGCCGGTCCCAATGTCGCATAGAACCCTGCCTGCGCCGACGCTGTCACGCCTCTACCGGCCCAGAGTGCGCCGTCATTCATGCCGTAGGCAAATGCGCTGTTGTACTGCGTCGCGACTGAGGGTTGAATCACTCCGTATTTGAGCTTCCAGTACGTTCGGCTCACTTCGCTAAAGCGGCTGGCCCACGGGTGAACCGAATCTTTGGGAATCAGCACGCCCAGCTCGCGCCTGGAAAATGAGCGCGCGGACCATGGATACAGCGGAACGAGTCCGGTAGTCTGCAAATAACGCAGGTAGCTCTCGGCCTGGCTGTTCGCGAAGAGCTCGTACCGAACGTTCGATGACGACGAAGTTTGCTGCGACTTCGCAAACTGAAAAGGCATGGCGCTGAGAAGGGCGGCGAACGACGCGTACGCAGCTGCGCGACGTGTGTTCGTCCTATTCATGCCCTGCGCTCGATGATAAGTTTCAATCCGTTATTGATGCGTTGCCGTAGACCACTGACAAGCCGATAAAGTTTGCCCGTACAAGCCCCACAATCTAAGACATGGCACCAGTGGGCGCTTGCGTTGAGCGAGTCACTAAGTGCGTTGCTCATCGCTGCCTGCGTAATGAGTGCAGCGCCTGTTTCCGCGTCATCTCAAACGGTCTCGAAATCGCCAGATACGATTTCGCGCTACATCACCCCGCTCACTCAGGTTGGCGGGCAAACCGCAGACCGCGTTCGCCTCGATCAACTTTCGGGCAGGGCCGACATCGCGGGATTCATGATCCGGTCTGCGTCGTCGCTCACGCCGTGGCCGACGAGCAAGCGATGGTGGACCGCCTCGATTATCGCGCCCGAGTATTACGCAGTGAATAACGACTCACTGCCGTTCTCTTTAAATGATGGAGCTACATGGGCGGGCGCGGGGACAAGCACGCGAATCATGGGCGGCGTCCAGCTGACCGCCGGCCCGGTCCGCCTCATTCTCGCGCCCGAGATTATCAGGGCTGACAACAACTTCTGGCTGCTCAGGGACACGGTTCGATTCTACTCGCCGCCGGTTCCGTTGGACCGCAAGGGAGGCGGGTTCGTGTTTCCCTGGTATGCGACGGGTCCATACTCGATCGACCTCCCCATGCGTTTCGGCAGCAAGCGAATCCACCGCCTGGACGCGGGGCAGTCTACGCTCACCGTGTCGTCCCGGGGATTCGGCATCGGGGTTTCGAACGAGAATCAGTGGTGGGGTCCGGGAATAAGAAACGCGCTCGTGCTCAGCAACAACGCTCCTGGCTTTCCGCACCTTTTCATTCGCTCGGACCGGCCTCTCAAGACGCGGCTGGGCGACCTGGAAGCCAAGCTGCTCGTCGGGGGCCTGACCGAATCCCGCTTTTTCGATACGCTCGCCACCAACAACGTCAGGTCGATCAGCTCGGCCGCCATCACCTTTCGGCCCGGGTTCCAGAAGAATCTTGTCCTTGGCATGTACCGATCGGTCTACGCCACCACGTCCGGATGGGACGTTGTCGGGAGAAACGCCCTCGATGTTTTTTCGAACGTCGGCAGGCCAAACAACCGGGCGCTCGCTGACTCTACCCTTCGGCCGGGCGGCAAGGACCAGATCTTCTCGCTTTCCGCAAGGTGGGTATTTCCGGACGACGGGTTCGAGGCTTACACCGAGTGGGCGAAGCTGGAGCTGCCATACTCACTCCGCGACCTCCTGCTCACCCCGAATCACTCCCAGGGCTACACACTCGGCATCCAGTGGGCCCGCCAGGCATTTCGTCAGCAGGGAAGAGTTCGGCTTGTCGGCGAGCTGACAAGCGTCGAACAGAGCGCAACCTGGCGCCAACGGCCGCAGGGAAGCTTTTACGCGAGCCGCGTGGTAATTCAGGGCTATACGCAAATGGGACAACCACTTGCGGCTGGCATCGGACCTGGCGCCTCAGGTCAGTGGGCGGCGGCCGATTACATCGAACCCAACTGGAGTGTCGGGCTCACGGCCGGCCGCATCAGGTGGAACGAAGATATTCACAGCGTGTCGGGATTTCCCCTTTACCTGGGATATTGCAGCCATGACGTCAGCGTGTTTCCCGGCGCCAGAGCGTCTGCAAGCAGCCGGTTCGGCTATATTGCGGCTGACGTAACGTTCGGAAACAGACTCGACGCCTTTTTTCAGGAGCAGTCGGGATGTCCAAAAGGCAATTCGGTGCGGGACATCCGAAACCGGACAATCAGCATAACTTTGGGGACGTTCACCGCCGGCCGGACGCGATGAAACACTTGCTAAGTCGCTGTTGGCCAGTAACTTGCCAGCGACGAAGGCGGAGCAGTTAACCGGTTTCTGGGATTCGCCTTTTAGCTCTAAAAACGGCTGATGGCCAAACGCTCGACCTTAGCTGATAAGCACCACCTCAAACTGACTGCATCGCCAGGGAACCCTGTTCCTTCGGCCTATGGCGCATCGCCGCTGAGCGTCCGGACAAAGCTCCGGGAGCGCCGGCCCGCCTCGGTCAAACGCCATTCCGCCCGCATTGCCACGCGCCTGAGCGTGCTGCTGCTGGGGGACGTTGCCGCCATTCTGGTCTGCCAGCTGCTGGCAGTCTTCGCGGCAAGCAATCGAATCCTCGGCGACAGTATCGGGACCCAGTTCTCGAAGGCGCTCGGCGCCGGTTACGGAGCCGGGATCAATTTCGGCATAGCGGTAATCGCCAGCCTGTTGATCACTGGCAATTACAGCCGGCACCGTCGACTGAATGGGAGGCTTCGTTTGCTCGCGGCGGCGTCGCTGGCGTCGAGTCTCGTGCTGTGGGCCATGGTGTCGTCCGGTGAAATCCTTGGCGGCCTCGCGGTTTACATCGCGACTGCGTCGCTCACCTGGCTCGTTCTCTCCGGAGTGCGGGTTTTCAGCGAGCGCTTCCTCAGTCGTGTGTGGCCCGGCGCGCGGGGTGCCGCTCCAGCAATTCTCATCACCGATCGCAAGGAAAACAGCCTTCACTTCGAGCGGGCTGTCATTGCCGCGGGTGGCGACTATTCGCTTGCCGGTTATGTACCGCTCAGTCGCGTGACATTCGAGGGTGTCCTTGGCACGATCCGCGAGTTGCCTGAGATAATTGACGCTCATCATGTCGAAGCCGTCGTTGTCTGTCAGCACTTGAATGACCAGCAGATCCTCAATGTTCGCGAAGCCAGTCTCGCCGCCGGTTGTCAGCTGCTTTATCCGGCACGGGCAGTGAAGATCGCCGGAGTACGCCCTGCGCTGGTCTGGCACCAGGACCAACCGTTCTTCGAGCTCGGCGCGCCAGTGCTGAAGGCCTCCGCGGTAATCACGAAGCGGGTTGTCGACGTCTTCGGAGCGATCTTCGGACTGGTCGTGCTCTCGCCGGTTTTTGCGATGATTGCCATTGCGATCAAGCTGGACTCGCCGGGCCCCGTGTTCTTCGCGCAGGATCGCGCAGGTCTCGGCGGACGCCGGTTCCGGATGCTGAAGTTCCGCACCATGCGAGTGGGAGCGGATGCGGAGAAGCACTCGCTGTCGCATTTGAACCACTCGGGCGATTCGCGCCTTTTCAAGATTCCGGAAGATCCTCGCGTGACACGGTTGGGTGCTCTCCTTCGCAGGTGGAGTCTCGACGAGCTGCCGCAGTGCTGGAACGTGCTGATGGGTGACATGTCGCTCGTCGGCCCGCGTCCGTTCTTCGAGGCTGACTTCGCGAGCTATCAGGATCACCACTTCCGTCGCCTCGACGCCAAGCCTGGAATTACGGGACTCTGGCAGGTCTCGGGAAGAAGCGCCGTTGTCGATTTCGAGGACGTTGTCTTCCTCGACCGTCAATACATCGAGCAGTGGAGCCCGTGGCTCGACATCAGCATCATGTTCCGGACTTTGCCCGCCGTCGTGAGACGAACAGGAGCATACTAGCTCCAGGAGCTCGTGCCCCGGTGGTTGAGAGTCCGCGACCGCCACACTGCTGTCCCTATTCGACCCTCACAATGTTGGGCTGCCATGCGGTCCGCGCCACTTGTGATCGACTGGGAGCCAGCGGATATTCCGGCGACAGAGTGCGTTGAGTCGACGCAGCCCAATCACAGGATGAGAT
Source organism: Gemmatimonadaceae bacterium (assembly GCA_035525975.1). Classification (GTDB taxonomy): domain Bacteria; phylum Gemmatimonadota; class Gemmatimonadetes; order Gemmatimonadales; family Gemmatimonadaceae; genus UBA4720. The sequence continues at coordinate 77,311 of DATLDF010000072.1, read as the reverse complement.
GAAGGAACCCACGATACACCGCGAAGCCGCGCCGTCTGGTGCAGAGGCCATATCTCTGCTCGCGGTGGGGACTGCTGTGTTACGCAGGCGCCGTCTCATAATTGCGCTGGGTTTTCTCGGCGGCGTAGCGGGGCTGACCGCTGCCTTGCTCAGCAGCCGGATTTATTCGGCGAGCGCGACTTTCATCCCGGAAGAGCCCGACAACAAAATGTCGTCAGGCCTCGCCATGGCAGCTGGGCAGTTCGGCATCAAGCTTCCTTCGTCGGGCGGTGGGTGGGGACCCCCGGTCTACGCCGAGTTGCTGAAGTCACGGGCACTGCTGCAACCGATCGCTGGAGATACTCTGACAGTCCCCGAGCTAGGCAAGCGAACATCGATCATGGACCTTCTCAAGGTCAAGCCTGCCGCTGCTCCACTTCGGCTCGAACGGGCGGTGCGTGCGCTGAGCAAGAACGTAATTGTCCAGGAGGACAAAAAGCTCGGAGCTGTAAAGCTGACTGTCATCAGCAAATGGCCGAGCGTGTCATATGCTGTCGCGACGCGGCTCGTGCGAGGTGTCAACCAGTTCAACTTGGAGTCGCGCAAGACACAGGCGGGCGCCGAGCGCCAGTTTGTCGAGGGCCAGGCGCTGGACGCTGAGCGTGCTCTCCGCGAGTCTGAAAACCGGCTGCAGCAGTTTTTTCAGCGCAATCGCGGCGGAGTGTCAAGCTCGCCCGAGCTCGCCATGGAGAAAGACCGTCTCCAGCGCGACGTGACACTGCGACAGCAGAGTTACACGATGCTGTCCCAGAGCAGGGAAGAGGCGAAGATCAGCGAGGTCAGAAACACTCCGTTGATCACCATCATCGAGCAGCCTCAGCTTCCGGTCCTGCCTGAGCCCCGGCGCTCGGTGACAAAGGCACTCATCGGTGGAGTTGCCGGCGGAATTCTCGGGGTGATAATCGCATTTCTCGCTCAGGGAGTTTCGGGAGCGCGCACTGGCTCTACAGAGGAAGCGCGAGAATTCTTCGAGTTGGTCGACGAGGCCACGCCGCGGTTTCTTCGACGGGGCTGACAACCGGGATGAGCAGGAAGCCACACTGGCTCACGGGTTCCATCTGGAACCTGCTGGGAACCGGTATTCCATTTGGGTTCGCAATAGTATGCATGCCGCTCCTCCTGAAAAACCTGGGGGCGGACAGGTACGGGTTGCTGATTCTCGCGTGGGCTGTAGTCGGATATTTCAGCATTTTCGATTTCGGCCTGAGCCGGGCCATCACGCAGCTTGTCGCTCGTGCCTACAAGGTTTCGCCTGACGAAGCAGTGCCAGTCATTGCGACCGGCCTGGTGGCGATGGGGATATTCGGCCTGGTCGGAGGCTCACTCCTCTACTTTGCGGCGCCGTTTCTCGGCGGCATGAGTCGCATCCCGCCGGCACTTCGCAACGAAGCAATCCAGACCGCGAGAGTGCTTGGCGTCGGACTTCCGTTCGTCATCGTGTCCGCTGGCTTTCGGGGCGCATTGGAGGGGGTGTTCGATTTCGCATGGATAAACTTCATCCGGATTGTCGTCGGAATCGGAACGTATCTCGTCCCTGTGATCGTGATGCCGTTTTCGTTGCGGCTCTACTGGATTTGCGCAGGACTCGTCGCACTAAGGGTCGTCAGCTGTCTCGCCTACTACGTTCGGTGCCGTTTTTTCTTCAGCCTGCGCGGCAGCCTAAAGCTGGTCGAGCTGACTGTGGCAAGGCGTCTCATGGGATACGGTGGCTGGATAACCGTTTCCAATATCATGAGCCCGATGATGGCGTATCTGGATCGATTCGTTGTAGCTGGAGCGATGTCGATTGCGCTCGCCGGCTACTACGCGACATCCCAGGAAATTGTCACCAAGCTTCAGATCATACCGAGCGCTGTGCTCGCCGTGTTGTTCCCGGCAATTTCGCGAAGCCACGAGTCCTCTCCCGAACGAGCAGGCGACCTGTTTTTCAAGGGGGCGCAGTTCGTGACGTTCACGCTGCTTCCACTGGCCGCAGCTTTTCTTTTGTTCGCGCGTGAAGGGCTCGGGTTATGGTTTGGTACCGAGTTCGCCACTTCGTCGTTCAGGGTCGCGCAGATTCTGACGGTCGGCTCATTCATCAACTGCCTGGCTTTCAGTCCGTTTTACTATCTGCAGGGGGTCGGTCGGCCCGACATCACTGCAAAGACGCATCTGATCGAGGTACCGCTTTACCTGCTCCTGCTTTGGCTGCTGATCGGGCGTCTGGGAGTTGTCGGCGTTGCAATCGCCTGGAGCGCGCGAATGGTGCTCGATCTCGGAATTCTCACCTTTGCCGCTTCGAGGCAGGCGCCCGTGATGCGCGAAGTCATTGGTCGCGCAGTTCCGCGTCTCCTCTGGCCCGTCGCGCTCCTTGTCTCTCTCCTGCTCGTCCATTCGGTGCCAATGAAAGCTCTCGCGTTACTTGCAGTCTCTGCACTGAGCGCGTGGATGATCTGGAACGAATGGAATTCGGGGCACATTGTCCTGGTGGAACCCGAAAGCCAGTTGACGTGATGGATCAACTCGATGTCGGCGTCATCGTTCTCAACTGGAATGGGTTGCAGGACACCCTCGCGTGCCTCGAATCGATCTACGACCAGAAGGCGGTGCCGCGCTACGTCGTGCTCGTCGACAATGGCTCATCCGATGGCTCGGTCGATGGCGTGCATCAGTGGCTGCAGACGAATCGCCGATTCAGTGCGGTGGAAAGTCACGAGCATGGACAATCGCAGGGGAGCGTTCGCGAATTCGAATTGCACAGAAGCGAAGGCTCCATCGGCACCGGAGACACGGCAGTTTCGCCGTTTCGCTTCGTAACGATCGAGAATGGAGCAAACCTGGGATTTGCCGCCGGGAACAACGTCGCCATTCGGTTCCTGATCCGCTGTCAGGTGAAGTATGTGCTCCTCCTCAACAACGACACCGTGGTGGTCGACGAGGCTTTCGCGATTCTTGTGCGCGGGATGGAGCAGTCTCCTGAATGTCAGTGCATGGTGCCCCAGATCAGGTATGCCGGCGATCCGGAACGAATCTGGAACTGCGGCGCTCAATGGACCTGGCTCGGCATGCCCCGCTACAATTACGCCGAGGCGAACATCTCGGCCCTGGAAGGCGTGGGGCCGTTCGCTGTAGAGATGGTTAGCGGATGCGCGCTTATTATCCGGTCGTCGTGGCTCGAGTCGCACGGAATACTCTCCGAGCGTTTTTTTTTCGGGGAGGAGGACATCGAGTTGTCATGGAGAATGAGAGCCATGGGCAAAGCGGCGATGTTCTGCTGGCCACAGGCAGTGGTCTATCACAAAGTGGGCTCTTCGCTCACTAAGCGAGCTGATGTCGGTCTGCTCCCAAAGGTCTACGTTGGTTACCTGAACCGAATGATTTTCCTGAGGGGCGCGTGGGGTAATGGCTTGCGATGGCAGGCGAGGAGGCTTCTCCTGCACGCCTGGTTCTCCTGGAAAATGATCGCGAAGATGGGAATGAGTCCTCGTGATGCCGCTCGAGTTGTCAGGGACTTTGCGCGCGACTCCGTGGAGATGAACGGAGTGGACGCCGGGTTTTTCCATTATCTGATGAACGAGAAATTCAAGGCCGCCGGATGATCTACGCGACCTTCCTCCTTCTTGTGACCTTCACGCTGATGTTCTCCCGGCATGAAGAGAAGTTATGGGGCTCCAGAAGGACGCCGTTTGCGTTCGTTGTTTACCCATTTCTCGCCCTGCTTTTCATTACGATTTTTGTCGGGCCGGGAATGGGCTTTTATTCGCTCCATGTAGAAACGCTTCTTGTGTTCGGGTTGTCGTTTGCCCTCTTCGCGATCGCGTCGGTTTCGCTTGCCCGCGTTGGCGCGACTGCCCAGCGAGCCCCTCGCCCCGAGACGACTGGTGCAGGTCTGCCGGCAGCGACGACTGAGCGTCGTGTGGGAAGTCTCGAGTACGCGGCCCTTGGCGCTGTTCTGGTCCTCGCATTTGGCGCGACGATCGCGAACCGCGGCGGCGGCGATGTAGTAAAAGGAGAGTTGGGGATCGGCGGAATTGGCGGCCACCTCATCGAAGCCGGGATCGCATACCTCGTAATCGCTGGTTCGGACCTCCGCGCAAAACGCGCGGTTCGATTAACGCTTGCTTTTCTCGTGCTTTGGCTGCTTGCGATCAACCAGGTCAAAGCGTTGATCTTTCTTCCGCTCTCCGCCGCAGTGCTGTATCGGTGGGCATCGGGGCAGATGGCGACATGGACAGTCGCTCTCATTGTGTTCGGCGTTCCGCTCGGGATGGTTGTAGCGGTCTACGCGTACTTCGGGGCTTCCGCGGCAGTAGCAGGCTTCGTTCTCACTCCTGAATTGGTCATGGAGCTGGCGCGCCACCTGGTGGCGTATCTCATGGCCGGCATTCTCGGCCTCGATCAACTCATGGTCCAGGTGAAGATCGTGGCGCTCGGCCCCGACGGCCTGGAGTTCGCGCTGGCTCCGTTCACGAACATCATCCGCTTCGTAATCGGCACGGGCGATTACTTCACTGTCGTCAATTCGCTGTATGTGATAATTCACCCCGGCGAGATGATTGACTCGAATGTCTTTACGCTTTTCGGGTCACTACTCTATCGCGGAGGGTGGGTCGGATTGATTGCCATAACGCTGGCGTATGGACTCGTGTCCTACTGGATCTGGTCGCGGTGGCGGATGCGCGACGGCGCGCTCGCATCAGCGGCCGGATCATGGTGGCTCGCGCCTTTGCTTTTTGCATGGTTCGACCCGTACTTCACGACGTTTACGTTCATGGAAGTGATGATATTCCTGGCGCTCAGGGGCAGCGTGACGCTTCCGCGTCTTTCCGGGCGAGCGCCTCGTGCCGCGGTGGGCAACGTTTCGACTCCGGGGTATTGAAGTGACGCGGCCAGGTGTGGGGAGTGATCGCTGCCTCACCATCTGGATACTGCAGACCGGAGAACCGCTTCACGTCGACGCCGGCGATCCACGCCCCATGCGGGCGATGAACCTTGCCAACGCAGTCGTGGAGGCAGGCCATCGTGCTGTCGTCTGGAGCTCGGCCTTCTCCCACACGGAGCGCCGGCATCGGTCGCACCTCGCTGAAAGAACCGTGATCTCCGAGAATCTCGAGTACCGCCTCATTCCAAGCCCCGGCTATCGCCGCAACATCAGCCTGGCGCGACTGTGGGACCACGCGATGCTCGGCGTGAATCTTCGCCGCATGCTGCGGGCCGAGAAGGAGCTGCCTGATGCGTGCTTCATCGGATACCCGCCGATCGAGACAGCTGCGGTAATGGTGGGCTGGTCGAAGAAGAAGGGCGTGCCGACCATGCTGGACGTGAAGGATCAATGGCCCGAGCTGTTTCTCGCTTCAGTGCCGCGAACTTTCAGATCACTCGGCAGGGTCGCGTTGTCTCCGTACTATCGCGCCGCAAGACGCGCGATGAGAGATGCGACCGGAATCTCTGCGATGGCTGAGGGTTTTCTCGACTGGGCGCTCCTGTTTGCTGGCCGCGCTCGATCGACCCATGACGTGATCGTTCCGTTGACTAGTCCACGTAACGAGTCCGGCGCAACGGAGCTCGAAGCGGCGAGAGAATTCTGGGCGGCTCGCGGAGTTCGGCCTGATGGCAAAGTCAGACTCTGTTTTATCGGGAGCCATACTCGTTCATTCGATTTTGCCCCCGTGGTGGCGGCGGCAAGAGCTCTTGCTGACAATATGGTCGACTGCGAGTTCATCATCGCGGGAACCGGCAATCGATCTCAGGATTGGCAAAAGGCGGCAGCTGACTTGCCGAACGTTCAGTTCCCCGGCTGGATCAGTCCTGCTCAGACGCGCGTCCTGGCAGAGCTGTGCAGCGGATTTCTTGCGCCCTACATCGGTTCCGATGACTTCGACAGAAGTGTGCCGAATAAAGTGATCGATGCACTTTCACTCGGACTGCCAGTCATCACGCCATTGCGCGGCGAAGTGGCCGCCTTGATCGACGAGTTCGGTGTCGGGCTGCGTTACGGCATTGATACGAATCGAACCCTTCAGGAATGCGTTGCTCTTCTGGTGGATGATCCAGCTCTCCAGCACCGCATGTCGCGAAACGCTCTCGATCTGTACGATGCGCGTTTCTCATTCAAAAAGGTTTACGGGGATGCGGTCGCACATCTTGAAAGACTCGCTGCGTCCGGGAATGGCGGAGCTTGACAGTGGATGACAAGGGTGTCGAGCGCCAGCGCTACGAGGAGCGCGCCCGACTGGCGCTCGTCGCTGCCGGGCAGCAGCAGCAGCGTGAGCTTGGAGCTGCCGGCATCGCCGCCGAGCTGCGCGCGCCGTACACGTTTTACGAACATGTAATCAGTGAGCGTGTGTCGCCATCGCACGATGTTCTCGAGCTTGGCGCGGGCACCGGCTTTCACACGGGCGCGCTCCTGCGAACAGGAGCTCGCGTGACGGCAAGTGATATTTCGCCAAGCTCGCTCGCAGTGCTCGAAAGCAGTCTCGCCGGACCTTCCCAGGGACGACTGCAGACGCGCGTCGCTGACATCGAAGCACTTCCGTTCGAGCCTGGCTCCTTTGACGTCGTCACCTGCGCGGGAAGTCTCAGCTATGGCGACCCGAAGCTTGTGGATGCGGAAATACTGAGAGTGCTGCGCCCGGGTGGCGCGTTCATTTGCGTTGACTCTCTCAATCACAATCCCGTATACCGGCTGAACCGCTGGATCAACTACAGACGCGGTGCACGGACATTGAGCACGCTGCAGCAGATGCCTGATACGCGACGAATTGATGGACTGGGCCGGCATTTCAACTCGGTGAACGTTCGTTACTTCGGGTCGATCACCTGGGCCATGCCGTTGCTCGTGAGAGTGCTCGGGCTGTCTGGTGCAAGCAGACTCTCGGATTCGTTCGACGATTTCATCGGCGTGAAACGCTCGGCCTTCAAGTTCGTTCTAACCGCGGAAGGAAAGCTCTAGCCTTGCCCGCTCTGCGTGCTGAGAATGTCCCGGTAAACCTGGATCACGGCATCGCGGATCTTACCTGAGTCAAGCTCTGCAATCTTGTCCCGACCATTTGAGCGTTCATTCAACTCGAGGACCTGAGCCATTGCGTTCGCGAGCGCCTCGGGATTGCGCTCAACGAGCGCCGTTCCTTTCACTCCGGCAGTGCGCTCCCTTACGTCTCCGGCATCCACGCTGACGATGGGCAGATTGCACGCGAGCGCTTCCTTTACGATGTCTGGCGACCCCTCGAAATCACTCGTCAGCAGGAGACAGTCGGCCCCATTCATGTAATGCGGCAGGTTGTCATGCGGAGTCATACCGCGCAGGACTTCCATCCGGGCCGCCGGAATGCGCTGCCTCAGCAGCTCGAGCGACTGTTCGGCCAGGTCGAGCCGTTTGACCTTGGGTGAGGTGCCGGCGTTGAAGAGGACCACCTTATCCTCAAGGCTCCAGCCAAGCTTGTCACGGGCATCTGCACGGCTCCCGGGTTTGAACAAACTCAGGTCCACCCCCGTGGGAATCACGCTGGCCCTGGGATGTTGGAGCCAGAGGCGAGCCTGGAGGTCACGACTAACCAGAATCACCGCCTTCGCAAAACGAGCCGAGGTGTTCGAGAGAAGCTTCTGGATGGCGTTTCGTACCACGCCGTCAGTCAGCGAGGGGTTGAGGTCGCTTCCCCTGAAGGTGATTACGACGGGAACGTCAGCAGCAACGACTGTGGCGAAAGCCGTGATGGTTCCGTAGTGCGCGTGAACGACATCCGGCTCGAACTGACGGATTCGGGATCGGATTGACCTGACTTCCCTTAATAGCCGATCGGGCCGTGCGGACGTTCGATACTGAAAAACGGAGGTCTCAATCCCGGTCGCGGCGATGCGCTCGATCTCCGAATGAGCGAATACCATCGAAACAGCTCCTGCGGGCCCGACCGGAACGATATAAAGAACTCTCAAACGTTGTCACCTCGGTCGATTGCCTCTCCCCATTCCAGAAGCGAAATTAACAGGCTGTGCATGCGAAGCGCAGGCATTTATCCATTAGAGCAGTTCGAGAAAGTAAACGGAGGCGGGATTGAAAGTTTTTGTAAGCGGGGCCGCGGGATTCCTTGGAAGTCATCTGGCCGACACCTTCGTCGCCGGAAATCACCAGGTAGTTGGCTGCGACAACATGATCGGCGGCGACCTCCAGAACCTTCCGGAGGGGATCGAGTACGAGACGGCTGACTGCAACGACCTGGCGGCCATGAAGCGCCTGACGAAGGACGTGGACCTGGTCTTTCACTGCGCGGCAATCGCGACCGAAGGGTTGAGCGTGTTCTCGCCAGCATTGATCGGACAGCACGTCTACCTCAATACCGCCAATCTCCTTGCAGCAGCCGCGTCCAACAACGTAAAGCGCTTCGTGCATTGCTCGAGCATGGCGCGCTATGGCAATGGACCAGTTCCGATGGTCGAAGACCAGCCGCTCAATCCGGTCGATCCTTACGGCGTCGCAAAGTACGCGAGCGAGCTCCTGGTTCGGAACGTCTGCGAGACGCACGGCATGGAGTACAACATCGCCGTCCCGCACAACATCATCGGTCCAAAGCAGAAATACGACGATCCTTACCGCAATGTCGCCAGCATCATGATCAACCGCATGCTGCAAGGCAAGCAGCCGGTGATCTACGGAGACGGCGGACAGAAGCGTTGTTTCTCGTTCGTGCAGGACTGCGTAAACCCGCTGGTGAAGATGGGCACCATGCCTGATGTCGTCGGAGAAACTATCAACATCGGTCCCGACGAGGAGTACATATCCATTCTCGGCCTGGCCGAGCTGATCGCGGAGATCATGAACTTCGATCTGGATCCGATCATGGTGCCGGACCGCCCGAAAGAAGTCCGATATGCCACGTGCTCCGCGGATAAGGCGCGCAAGCTGCTCGACTATCGCACGACGGTGACGCTTCGCGAAGGACTACAGAGCATCATCGACTGGATTTCCGCTCACGGGACGAAGCCATTCACATACCACCTCCCGATCGAGATCGATTCACCGCTCGTTCCGGAAACGTGGACATCGCGCCTCATCTAGACAGTTTCCTCCCGGCGTCTGTCGAGGAAAACAGCTGCTGGCCGGAGTGACACGTTGATCGACAGGTTCGGGCCGATTGCGCGCAACTCGTTCCTGAACCTCGTCGGGTTTACGATACCTCTCCTCGCGGGGCTGGTATCGGTTCCCGTCATTACGAGGGAGCTTGGCCCGGCCCGGTTTGGACTGCTCTCGCTTGCGTTTGCAATCCTCGAGTATTCGACGCTGTTCGATCTCGGGCTGGGTGCGGCAACCACGCGGGAAGTTTCTGCGTCTCTTGCCAGGAGCGACGAGAATGTCTCAACGCTGATATCCGGGTCGATCGTGAGCCAGATGCTGCTTGGCAGCGTCGGCGCTCTGATCCTGATGACAATTGCCCCGCTGCTTGTCGATCACGTTTTCGTGATTCCGCCGGGCATCAGGAACGAAGCGGTGTCGGTGTTCCGGATTCTCGCGCTGATGACGCCGCCAACCCTGCTTTTGCTCAGTCTCCGCGGAGTTCTGGAGGCAGCGCAGCGGTTCGATCTGAGCAACGCAGTGCGGGTGCCGAGCAGCGTGATGACGTTTGTGATTCCCGCGGTTGCAGCTAGTGCGGGCTATTCGCTACCCGCGATTGTCGCGATGCTGCTGATTGCACGCGTTTCGATTGTGGCCGTAATGGTTTTCGTGGTTATGAGAACCATCCCCAGCCTGAAGTGGCAGCTCAAGCTCGACTGGCCGGCGCTCAAGCCGCTCTTCCTGTTCGGCGGGTGGATGTCGGTCTCCAACGTCGTAAGCCCGCTCCTGGTCTATCTCGACCGGTTCATGCTCGGTTCGTTGATCGGACTGACGGCAGTCGGATACTACACGGCTCCATTCGATGGAGTGATGCGCCTGCTGATACTTCCCGCGAGCCTGATGGGCGCAGTGTTCCCGTCAGTGAGCGCGATGAGCGCAATTGGTGATCACACTTCGGTGAAGAGAATCTTCGGCAAGGCTTTCGCGAAGACCCTGATGATCTCGTCCGGTCCGGCATTGATCCTGGCATTCGCGGGCCCGCTGCTGCTCAGGTTGTGGCTCGGTCCTGTGTTTGCGGAGCAGGGAGCTACGGCCATTAGGATTCTCGCCGTTGGAGTGTTCATCAACGCGCTCGCACACGTTCCGTCTGGAGTGATCACGGCAATGGGGCGGCCTGACGTTGTCGCGAGGTTCCATATCTTCGAGCTGTTCATTCACGTGCCCGCAGCGTGGCTGCTGATCACGCACTATGGGGTTGCCGGAGCGGCCGCTGCCTGGACATTCCGGGTGACGGTCGATGCCGCGCTGCTGTTCTTCACCGCGCTGCGCATGTTGAAGGATTTTCCGAATACGATACCGCCTGATATACGGGATCCAGTGCCGATTCTGCCCTAGGAATGCTCACTCTCGACGGCGCAAAGCCACCGCGTGAGCGCGGCCGGATCAGAAGATTATTCGGGTTCGTCAAGCCGTATTTTGTCGGGCTTGGCTACACCTGGTGGCTGTTCTGGTTCGGGTGGCTCACGCGCAAGGGGCGCGGCTCGATTGTAGAGATCGCCAGCCGCGCCGGTTACCGGCATGTGTCGCGCGTAAAGGGAAAGCTGCCGGTTGCCCGGGTAGAGTCGCTCATTGGAGAGAGCCGCGAGGTTACGCTCTCCTCACTTACCGGCGTCGATGGGAATGTCACCGACAGAGAGCTCGTCGTCCTGGCCGGCGCGGTAAGGGCGGCGAACGCGAAATCTGTTTTCGAGTTTGGTACCTTCGACGGTCGCACTACGAGAAATCTCGCTGCCAACGTTGCTGCAGACGGGAGCGTATGGACGCTCGATCTTCCGCAGACGTCGATGATGGACCTGGCGGTTCCGATCGATCGCCAGGAACAGAAGTACGTAACGAAACAGATATCCGGCGCGCGCTACCGCGATACGCCGGAAGAAGGCCGCATCGTTCAGCTGTACGGAGATTCCGCCTCCTATGATTTCTCCAGGCTTTTCGGAGCATTCGATTTTGTGTTTGTCGATGCGTCGCACGCGTACAAGTACGTGATCAACGATTCGCTGATCGCGCTGGAGCTGTTGAGCTCAAAGGGTGGACTCATCGTATGGCATGATTACGGCCGCTGGGACGGGGTCACACGCGCGGTCAATGACCTGCAGCGACTGCATCCGTACTTTCACGATGTCGTAATGGTGGAAGGAACTACGCTCGCACTTCTCCGGGTTGGACCGTCTCGATGAGACGCCGCGCGAAGCCTGAAACCGGAGTCGCGGTAGCGAGACGCTGAATCTCGGTGTCGCTCAGGTACTCTCCATCAGGCGCAAGGTCGATCTCTGTCGCGCAATATTTTCCGGCTTCGATCTTCGAGTGCGACATGTTTCTTGCGAACAGCACTCGTGTGCCAACTGCATTTCCAAGGTGACGCGGGCCTGAGTCGAGCGTGAAGAGCGCGGTACACTCGCGTAGAAACGCACCAAACCCGCGCAGCGATAGATCCCCGGCAGCGACGTAAACCCTGCCACCAAGTTTCGCCGCGATCGCATTGAGACCTTCCCGGTCACCCGCAGTGCCGCAAAGGACGATGTCAATGTCTGTTGCATTCCGCGCCTCCGCGAGAGCGCTGACCATGAAGTCCGCGGGCCAGTTGCCGTGGGGCTGTCGAGTGGTAAGGCAACACGCGACCACTGGCCGGTCTCCAGTCAGTCCAAGCGCAGCGATGACCCTTTGAGCTTCTGATGACGCCACTTCGTCGAGGAAAATCTCCGGAGTCAGCGACCAGTCGGGAGTTCTTCCGATTACATCGCCAACGAGAGCACGAAAGTATCCGGGGAATGGACTCGGGAAATCGATCCTGACCGCACGGGTGATCAATCCCGAGAGGCCCTTGTGGGCAAATCCAACCCGGTTGGGAATTCCGAGCGTCGTTGCGAGAATCAGGTCTGGATAGTGGAGGAGCGTGTTGGTGCAGAGCACCACATCAAAGGCGCGCGCCGCCAGTTCTGTTTTGTGCGCCGCGTCGAGGTCCCAGCTGTTTTCGCCGCTGTTCCACGGGATTACCTCAGAGACATTAGGATTCCCCTTGAGTATCTCGGCTGATGACGGAGTCGTCAGGAAAGACCAGTCGCACCGGGGCAGTCCATCCCGGAGAGCCTGCAGCGATGGGGTTCTGTAGAGAACGTCGCCGATGTGGTTGTGCGCGATGATCAAGCCTTTGCGCCAGCTCACGGGTTCGGCAATCTCTCCCTTTGAGAGCGACGAAGCGACTCGACGCAGCAGTGGCGCGGCCATCTCCGACGCGAGACCGAGCGCGAGGTTTCTCTTCTGACGGAACGCCGAAGCGATAAATCCGCGCTGCTGTGTCATGCGTCGCGCACGTCGCGAGCGAAGAAGCCCGACGACGTTCCCGACAGAATCGCCCAGGCTTCGTCCGGGCGGCCTCTCAGGATGTCGGCTACGAACCGGGCGGGCTTCGTCACGCCAAGATACGTGAGAGCCGCAAGCTTCATCGCGCCCGAGTAGTTGCGACGAACGTAAATCACGCGCAGGCGGCTCTTTGAATAGGCAAGCAGCGTCTCGAGTTTTGCGGCCCTGACCGTCGAGCCGACTTTGTGGTAGGCTGACGGCTTCGGAGCATACATCACCTTGAAGCCGGCTCGACGCGCGCGATGACAGAAATCGCCGTCTTCGAAATATGCCGGAAAGAAAATATCGGCGAGTCCGCCGATCTTCTCGATGACACCTCGTGAAACGATCATCGCGCAGCCGGAAACGAAGTCGGTCGGCCGCGGTGCCGTCGATCGCGGCTGAACTACAGTGTGCTCGACGAGGGCCCGGTACGGAATCTCAACGCCACCTGCGTACCACACCTTGTCTCGCTCCGGATCTTCAAAAACTGTCGGCCCGATTACCGAATCAACGCCCACCGCAGCCACGGCTTCGGACACATCCGCGAAAAATGACTTCGACACCGTCGCATCGTTGTTGAGAATTAACAGATGCGACACGTCAGTCTCATTCATCAGCCACTCGAGTCCCCGGTTCGTTCCGCCGGCAAAGCCAAGATTGCGATTGGCTGCAACGAGGTGCACGGGCGCGCTGGCCGGTTCCGATTGGGACTGCAGGAAGTTCAGCCAATCTCTGATTCGCGAAAGCGAGTTGTCCGCTGATCCATTATCGACAATGACTATGCGTTCGGGGGGCGGGGAAGCGGCGAGCAACGCTGCCACGCACGAAATCGTGTCGTCGGCGTTGTTCCAGTTGAGTATTGCCACTCCGAAAGTGGGACTCGCCCGGCGACCGGAGGGACCCACGCCGGCTGAGGTCACGGCGCTGTTACAGCGTCACGCCGCCGGCTTGGCGGGCCGGATGGTCGTGCTCTCGTCCGACGTCTGTCGGTGGCTCGCGGATTGTGTCGTTCGCCTGGTGAGCCACTTGAAGCGGGTTCCATTTCGGGTGATCGAGTTTTCGAACTGGGCCCAGTCATCAGGATGTCGCCTGCGCCAGTCACTCATGACAGTCGCGCTGCCGGCCACGAGAAGACCAAGTAGAAAGCCAACGGTAAGGCCTGTCATGATTGCGACCCCGTAGCGCGGCCACTGAGATTTCCTCGGAGCTACTGCCGTATCGATGACGGTGATGAGCGCCGCGTCGTTTATTTCGTCGATACGCGCCACCTCGAGCTGGCCCTGAAGATTCAGGAACAGATCGGAGGATACGTCGACCGCCCGCTTGAGACGCTGCTCCTCCGCGCGCAAAGCCGGAGCCGCAAGAATGCCTCGATTCTGTTCGTAGAAGAAGCGAAGATTCTCTTCCGCTTGTCTCAACTCGGTCTTCGCGCTATCGAGCCGCCGCTCGAGAAATTCCCGCTTCGACTTTGCGCGTGAGACGCGCGTCTCACGATTAAAGTTGCTCACGAGCTCCATCAGGCGGTTGGCAATCTGGCTACTCAGCTCCGGAAACTCTGCATCGGTGGAGAACCAGACGAGATTGGTCTTGGCATCCAGTCCGCCGTCGATCGACTTGCCAAGCTGCTTTACTCCCAGCTCCATTCTGCGAACAGGCTCCTTCGACCTGATTCGCATTATGTCGACAAGCTTTGCGCTGTCACGCAAATTGGGCGTACGAGGGTCGGGGAACTTTGACTCGAGTGTGCGAGTGAGAAGCTCGCGACTGTCCAGGAGCTGGAGGTAGAAGTTGGGTGACTCGGATGGGTCGCCTCCAAGTGAACCGCCAAACTGAGAGAGCAGACCCCCGATTGGCGAGCTCGACGCTCCAGCTGGAACCTTGGACGTACCCGAAGTGTTCGCCACAAAAGAAGCGTTGCTCCGGTAGACCGGCGGAACGACAACTGTCGCGATCAGCGCGGCCGCTAATCCTCCAAGGGTAAACCAGAGCACGCTCCGCTGTCTCTCGACAATGCCGGCGGCCCATCTCGTGAAAGTGAGATGATCGTCAGCCGGAGCGTGCTCTGCGGCTTCCATTTGAGCCTATCGGCGAAGTGCGATCGCGATTGCTACGAAGCTTGCTGCGACCTGCGCGATCGAGCCGATGGTTGCGATGTAGTCCACTCGGCGCTCGTTCTTATCCCTCTCCGGGACATAGACCGTGCTTCCTGGACGCGGATGCGGATCGCTGCGGAAAATGAACTTGCCCGATGCCGCCTCGACCTTTCCGTTCGGCTGCGTGACATAGGCATACCTGAGATCACCAACCCGCGTGATTCCGCCGGCCGCGCGAACGTAGTACTCGAGATTCTTCCCGGGAACGTAAGTGACCGCGACCGGAGAATTGACCGCGCCCTTCACGTTGACGACTGCATTGAACTTCGGGATGAAGATCGAGTCGCCGTCGAGAAGCTGAAGGTTGTCGCGCGAGGCCGGAGTCTTCAGAATCTCAGGCAATGCGATACCGATTCGGCCGACGCTGTCCTTCGCGCGATAGAACGTCACGCCATCGGCGTAAGCCTCGGGCGTAAGTCCGCCGGCGCGCTGAATTACATCCGACACCTTCTCGGTCTTGGTGCGCAGCGAATAGGTGCCGGGATAACGAACTTCGCCCGATACGACGACGGTTCTCTGGAGCTCCCAGTTCGGCTGGCGCAGAATGAGAACGTTGTCGTATGGCAGGAGCCTGACATCAGGCTGGTTACCAGCTGGTGCCGGCAGTCCAGGAGGACCAAAATATTTTCCATCAGGTCCGCGCTCGAAGATGTAGCTCGAGTCAAGCGGTGCGCGGAACGTGACAGCGGTCTGGCCGGCTCGGCGATCCCGCGGCAGGCGTGCAATTTCAGCAGCCGTGAGATCAGCGCTCTGCTCGAGTCCACCGGCAAGAAGAACGAGATCACGAACAGTCATTCCTTCATGGAAGGGAACCTGTCCACTGCGACGAACTGCGCCGGTAATCGCGACGTAACGCGTCGGACGGAATTCGGTCGTCGAGAAGACGCGAAGCATGTCGTCCTCCCTGAGCGGGAAGTCCCCGATCACACGGCCTGTCGTATCTGCGAGCATCGCGTGAAGCTGAACTCGCGTTGAATCTGGATTCAGCCTCGAAATGAGAACCTGTCCGAGATATGTATCGGATTTCACGCCGCCGGCCGCCCGCAGGGCCTGCGCAACGGTCATTCCGGGCGTCAGGCCAAAAGTGCCGGGCTGCCAGACATTTCCCTCGACTGCAATGCGGTTGCGGACACGCACGTCCACAGGGAAAACTCTTACCACGTCGCCGTCCCGGAGCGTGACGTCACCTGGAGTTCCCTTGACCAGGCTCACCGGCGAGATGTCGAGCGTAACCCTGTCCCGGCCGCCTTCTGCGCGCTCAGCTGGTGAAAGAATTCTGTCGATCTGAACACGGCGCGTTGATGCACGCGAAGTGAATCCACCAGCAAAGTGAATTGCGTCAGCGAGAGTTTCGCCCTTCATCATCTCGTATGTGGCGGGACGAGTCACTTCACCAACGACGCGAACACGCGGTTCGTGAACTCCGACGAAAATCACGTCGCCGTTTAAAAGGCGGACATCGTGCGTCGCATCACCTGAGATCAGGTAGTCGTACACGTCGAGAACATCGACAGTCTTTCCACCGCGCTTGATCAGGATGTTGCGAAGCGTTCCGTTATCGGTCGGGCCCTGCGCTGCGTACAACGCATTCAATGCAGTCGAAGCGCTGGAAACCCTGTAGCTCCCAGGCGTGATCACGTCGCCAAGCACGAACACCTGGTTGCTGCGAAGTCTCACCGGGCTGACGGAGAACCTTGTTGTTGCACCGGGGCCGCGGCGAACGCCGGAATAAACTCGGCCGAGTCGCGTGTAGAGGATGCTCTCGAGCTCGCCCAGGGTAAGGTTGCTGACGTAGATCTGCCCCGCCTGCGGCACGACGATAAATCCCTCGCGCGAGACGTCCAGCGTGTAGTTCGCCGTCACGTCTCCGGTAAGGATCAGCGCGAGCTTGTCTCCAGGTCCAAGACGATAGTTCGCATCCACAGGACCATTGAGGTTCGGGTCGAAAAGCGTTGACTGGCTTCTGAAAGTGCTGAGGCCGAAAATTGTGTAGCCGCTGTCACGCGCGAGCTTGCTTGCGCTATCCAGTGGGGAGAGAGCCCTTGAGCGCGCTGCGCATGCCGCCTTTAAGGCGCGTCGGTTTCTCTGGGCCTGTGAGAGCCCGATTTTCGCGGTGTCGGAAGGGTAGTAGACGCTGTCGTCGCCAAGCACGAGGCTGCTGCAGCGAAGCGCGCTGACGTCAACTGTGTCGGCGATCCCAAGAGCGCTCATTGCTCCGAAGACGTCGTCCTGTGTGCCAGTCCCGGGGACTGGTGCGGCGGCGCCACTGTTGTCACCACCTTGCAGATACGCGTCGAGCAGATTCTCGGGATAGCCCTCTGCCTTGAGACGCTCGCGAACCTGGTCGGGCGTCAGTCCGCTCGACATGATGCGCGACCGGAGCTGGCCCAGGAGCTCCGGATTTGACTGGAGCATCTGCTGCGCTTGCGAAGCTGACTGCGCTTCGCCCATTGCTGGCGCGATGAAAAGGAATGCGGCGACAGTGAGTATCCGCAGCTTGAATGAATTCATCGGGTGAATTGAATTGAAGTAGATATCCCGCCGTACACGGCGAAACGAAATGCATGGTCGCGCAGGGACTCGAACCCCGGACCTCTGCTGTGTGAAAGCAGCGCTCTAACCAGCTGAGCTACGCGACCTCAGGCCCTCGCCCAAGGCCCGGACGGTCGCTCCTGGTGAGAGCGGACAACCGAAACAAAGGCAATCCGAAAATTAACGCCATTCAATGCTTTTGCCACGTTGCCTCTGCATCACAAAGTACTTGGCACGGCTGAAGCAAGGAAGGCCCGTTGGCGCTGGCGCGGTTATTTCCCGCAATGGGCCGTGCTGGACTCGAACCAGCGACCTATCGATTATGAGTCGACTGCTCTAACCAACTGAGCTAACGGCCCTTCAACCGTGCAATGTAGCGATGGCCATTACACGTTGGAATGCCTCGGGCGTGCCGCCTCAGTCGAACCTGATGAACCACCGCGGAACCCACGTCATCCGCACCCGGCCTTCGAACTCCGTGAGGTCATACCCGCGTATGTGCATCCGGTTCACGTTCTGGTTTACTCCGGCTTCGCCATCGATCTGAAAATCCCGCCCGATGGTCATTGCGCCGGCCAGCGCCGCTCTGTTCGCTCTCCAGATGAGACCGGACAAGATGGCGGGCGTCGTGCCGTAGTCGGAAACCGGCGGATATGGACTCCGATAATCGCCTTCGCCCTGACGCCGATGCGCGACATACACACGGAATGGAAGGCGCGGAATAAGTGCAACGTCGGCTCCAACGCGAATCTCATCGTAATCACTGTAGCCGCGTCCAAGTCCAACTCCGTAACTCGCGTAACGCTCTGGCACGTTGGGCGTGCGATACGCGAGGCTGGACACGCGCGTGTACGATCCAAACAGGCGCTGATCGCCGAAGAGCGGAATACCTTCGGCGCTGAATGTCATCCCGTACGACGATGGCTCGTGACAAATGCTGTCGCATCTGTCGATCTGGATGTCATCGAGAAGCAGCTCCGCGCTGTAGGTGCCGGCCGTTTTCGTGCGCCACGACGCGTCCGCGCCGAAATTCAGGTTTCCATCAGTCCGCTCGTTGCGCCAGCTGAGACCGAAGACGTTGAGCGGGTTGAGCAGAGAAAACTCGAGCCCGCGATTCGGACCCGTGTACAGATAGCCTTCGCTCAGGCCCGCTTCAAACCGTCCCCGGTGAACGCCAAGTCGATGCACGGAGAAGTAGCGATGTGACTCCACGCCGGGCGAGGTGACGTAGTTCTCGAGTCGCGCCAGAACCGTCGTGATGTGGAATTTGTCAGTGCCGACACGACCGTAGAGATGATCGTATGTATAGGAATCGTCGCCCAGCTCGAGGCCGGAGAATCCGATCGGCCCCCAGTTGCGGCCGAGTCGTCCGAAGTCGACCTGTGCGTACTTCCACTGTCCGCTCAGATACGCGTCCTCCGTTCGCCCGTTGATCTTTCTGTCCTTCTTCCCGGTGAACTCCGGGTCCTGGTTGAGACGGTTGTCGAGCGCGACTCGCACCGAGCCGGCCATGTGGCCGCCGCCCATGACGAAATATCCGGTAGATCCTCCCACCAGCGCATCACTCGTGTCCGCGAGCATCAGCTCCCGGCGCCCCGACGACTGACCCGTTGCGAAGACGTCGAATGTCGCATGTGCTCTGAACGGCATGCGCGCGGAACCACTCTCACCCTGCCGCGTTAGCTCATAGCGTCGGAGTGACGTCGACAAGGCCTCGACAAAACTCTGAATGACCGGGCTTGGGCCTGTTGCGGCGGCGCTGTCAAGCGACGCCCGCACGCGACTGACGATGTACGGCCTCTCGACGACTGAAAGTCCGCTCAGCAGTCCGCGCGACATGAGCGCATCCACGTAGGTGTAGGCGATGTCGCCCACCGGGAGATACGGCGCGGCCTGCGCCGCGACAATCTGCGGAGCGAGAAGCGCGGCCAGCACGGCAATTTTCGAGAGCTTCACTTATAGAAGCCGAATGCGTCGAGCTTCGGTGTGAGCTGAAGAGTGGGCCCGGGCAAATGGATGTAGCTCAGTTGTCGCTTCACGGTTTTCCAGAGTCGGTTGTTGCCGGGAAGTTTCTCAGCGTCGAAGTCGAGACTCAAGACAATCTTTCTCTTCGCCCTGAAGTTCGCGCCCGTTTTTGGATCGACCCAGTCGGTTATCGTGTGGCCCGCGGAGATTCTGAGAAACGACGGCCAGTACGGTTTGGCCTGCAGAGGGAGAAGCGCATTGACGTCGGCAGAGAACCAGTACGTCTGACCGGAATAGTCGAGCGAGGGTCGCAGCTCGCCGGGAATGTTGTCGGCGTTGCGCATCGCGGCCGAGGGCCAGTACGAGATAGTAGGCTTGATCGCACGTGTCTTCGGATGCGTCTCGTGCAGGACATTGAGCGCAGTCCCCGCGGTGTTGGCCAGGATGTCGGCGTAAGAGAATCCATACTTCGCGTAAAGGCCGTCCCAAATCTCGATCTGCAGCTGGAACGACGCAGCATAGGCGGAGCTCAGGATCAAGGCTTTCTTTTTCGACATGCACGCGCTCTTGAGGAGCGCGTAGCCGCCTCTCGCCAGATGGTATCCACCGGAGAAGTGACCGAACTTGTCCTGATCCCGGAAATTCTGGTCCCAGTCGGCGTGAAAGAAAAAGTTCGGCGCTTTCTCCCCCGACCACCACGCCCGCTTGAAGTAGGCGAAAAGTGCCGCATTCCCTGCAACGAAGGCGGATCCGACCGCAGCTCTGCGGAGAGCAACGTCGGCGGACCCATGACCGCACGTCGCGGCCGCCTTTGGCGGCTCGCACCCATTTGGGTAGCAATCCTGGGTTTGGATGCCGGTCAGCCGAGGCTCGGTTGGTGACGTGCGAACCGAGTCTGAGAGAAATCTCGAGCTGTCTGCCGGAACGCGAACGCTATCCGCATTTTGCGCGGCAACCACTCGCGCTGAACTCATCCAGCCAAGCGCCGCGATCGCCGCCGCGATCCCAATCAATTTCAACTGTTGCAAATATTCTCCGTCCGCGCGCCCGAAACGGCTCGACAGGTCAGCGCGATCTCTTCTATTAATTGGCGTGGTGCTGGCTGAAATCATCGTACGCTTCCAGCACCTCTTCGGTTCTCACCGTTGCGGCGCCGAGTTTTCCGACCTCGACTCCGGCCGCAAAGTTCGCGATCACCGCGGCTTCGGCAGGCGTACCCCCAGCGGCAAGAATCGTGGCTAAATACGCGGTGACGGTATCGCCCGCCCCAACCACATCGTAAACCTCTCGCGCGGTGGTCGGGATTCGTCCTATTTCGCCGTCCGCGGAAAGCAGCGCCATCCCCTGCTCGCCAAGCGTGAGCAGCAGGTGATCGACGCCGAGTCGGTCAAAAGTGGAGGGAAGCGCCTCGGGGTGGTCCATATCGACTGCCGCTCCCAGTGCCGACTCCAGCTCGCGCCGGTTGGGCTTGAAGATTGTCGCGCCGCGGAACGCGAAGAAATTCTTGTACTTCGGGTCGACCACAATCGGGATGCCGCGTTGACGCGCCCTTTCTATTGAATGGGAAATCACTGTTGGCACGAGGACACCCTTGTTGTAGTCCTCCAGGACGAGCGCGTCCGCCTGATCTATCGCTGCCTGCAGGGAATCGATCAGCCTTCTGGACTCTTCTCCGCTCAGGTCACTGTCGTCTTCTTCGTCGTATCTCACGAGTTGCTGCGACCGCGCGAGGACGCGGGTCTTTGTCGTCGTTGGACGGTCGACGGATACCAGAGACCTGGTGTCCGACCGAACCTGCCTCAGCATATCGCGAAGGGTCGCGCCGGCGGTGTCGTCACCGACAGCCGCCACGAGATCGCAGACTGCGCCGATCGTGACAATGTTGTTTGCAACGTTCGCAGCGCCGCCAAGGGCGAGCTTCCGCTCGCGGACCCTGACAACGGGAACCGGGGCTTCGGGAGAGATTCTGTCCACCTCTCCGCGAAGGTAGACGTCGAGCATCGCGTCTCCAACTACTGCGATACGCTTGCCCTGGGCTGCTGAAAGCAGCATCGACAGCCGGTCACGAGTCATTCGCTCTATCATTGCGGAGCAAGCTAAGGTGCAGGAATCGGCGCAGCAAACCGGGCGCTTGTGGCCTTAACGGCGTACATTTCGCTCACGTCGTACTAACGGGGCGGCGCGCCGCCGCCCTTCTGAGCACCAGCCACCGCGAGAGACCTGATTTGCTCGAAGGGTTCAACAAAGCCGCGAAGCGCCGGATATACGGATTACAGGAGTTCTTCGTTCTTAGCGGAAAGGCGATTGGCTTCGCCTTTTCCCGGCCGTTCTATCGCTCGGACCTGATTCAGCAGATGGACGCAATCGGAGTGCAGTCGATTCCGATCGTTCTTCTCACCGGATTCTTTACTGGCATGGTGCTCGCGCTCCAGGCATCAGTGCAGCTGAAAACTTTCGGTGCGACCATGTACATCGGCCGCCTCGTTGCAGCATCGATGATTCGTGAGCTCGGACCCGTTCTCGCAGGCTTGATGGTCGCAGGTCGTGTAGGGTCGGGAATTGCCGCGCAGCTCGGATCGATGCGCGTCACCGAACAAATCGACGCCCTGAATACGCTCGGCACCGATCCAATCAGAAAGCTCGTGACGCCGCGCGTTCTCGCCGCGCTGATAATGATGCCGGTGCTCACCGTAATTAATGACTTCGTCGGCATTCTCGGCGGGAGCGTCATCTCCTCTGCCTACGTTGGAATTCCGACGTCTCTGTACTGGAGAACGGTCTTCGAGCAGATCGCGTCAGGCGGATTCATCTTCAAGTACCTGCCCAACGACTTCGTTCATGGACTCCTCAAGCCATTCGTGTTCGGTGGCATCATAGCTCTTGTCGGCTGCAACTTTGGTCTCAAGACAACCGGCGGAACCGAGGGCGTTGGTGTCGCGACAACTCGCACAGTAGTCACGGCCAGCATCCTGATTCTCGTGGTCGACTATTTCATCACGCAGGTTCTCCTCGCGTTTCTGCCGACATGACAGACAAACCCGAAGGAAGACGCCCGGACGATCGCCGCCAGGCGAACCCCGACGAGCACGTTCCCCCGGGTACGCCCATTCGTCGCGGCGAAGACGAAATGCGGGTTCGGGCGGCGATACGAGATGAACTGGAAGCGGACGCTCCGACCCACACACAGGAGGTCAGGGCCGTCGCAAAGCGTGAAGCCGCGCGTAAGGTAATTGCGCTTCAGAATGTTTTTCTGACTTTCGATCAGCCCATTCTCAAGGACGTGACTTTCGACGCGCTTGGCGGCGAAACCATTGTGGTTGCCGGCGAATCGGGAACAGGAAAGTCGACGATCCTCAAACTTCTTCTCCGTCTGCTGGTTCCTGACAAGGGCCAGGTGTTCATCGACGGCGAGGAAATTACGCAGCTCAACTTCGCCGACGCGCTGAAGGTCCGGCAGAAGATGGGAATGGTGTTTCAGGGTGCGGCGCTGTTCGACTCGATGAACGTTTACGAAAATATCGCGTACCCGTTGCGCGAGCATACCGACTTGAGTGAAGACGAAATCATGGCTCGTGTTCGCGAGAAACTCGAGTTCGTCGACCTCGACCCCGACCGGGTGCTGGAACAGCTTCCTTCTGACTTGAGCGGCGGCATGCGGAAACGCGTCGGTATTGCGCGCGGCATGGCAAACAACCCGCAGATCATGCTCTACGACGAGCCCACTTCAGGACTCGACCCCCTGACGACCGCGACAATTACGCATCTGATCATCAAGCTTCAGCGCGAATTGGGCGTGACGAGTGTGGTGGTTACGCATGATATTAGGTCGGCGTTCAGGATGGCGACAAAGATCGCCGTGCTAAACGAAAGGAAGATCTCCTTTTTCGGAACTCCCGAAGAAATGGCTAGCAGTGCCGACAAGTATCTCAGAGATTTCCTCGGCGGATTCTAAATGATCATCACGGTTAAGGAAATTCGATGAAGCGCTCCGCAGTTATCACATGGGACCAGCTGAAGGTCGGTGTCGTCATCGTCGTTGCGATGGCAGTGATCGGCATCGCGATTCTCAAGCTTGGCCAGTCGGCGCACCTGTTCACCAGTCGCTACACACTTGTGACCTTCGTGCCGAGCACGGCTGGACTTCGTGTCGGCGGACAGGTCACCGTTGCGGGCCAGCTCGCAGGCTCCGTCAAGTCGGTTGACTTTCTTCCCGTCGACAACGACTCCACGAAGAACCTGAAGATCACTGTTGAGATCGACAAGTCGCTCGAGCAGCAGGTGCGGCGCGACTCGCAGGCCAAGCTCAAGACCCAGGGGTTGCTGGGCGACAAGATCTTCGATATTTCGCCGGGCACGCCGAAGTTTGCCATGCTCAAGGAGGGCGACACCCTCACGTTGGGCGAGGCGCTGGACTATGAAGCCGTACTGGTTCAGGCGTCGGGTGCCCTGGATCAGGTGTCGGAGCTTACCGGATCCCTGCAAAAGGTGGCGAACGGTGTCGCAACTGGTGAGGGAACTATCGGCCAGCTGATGACGAACCGCTCTATCTACGACCAGCTCAACGCGACGCTGGCGAGCTCCAACCAGATGATCACTCGCCTCCAGAACCCGCGGGGAACGTTCGGCCAGCTTCTCAACGACCCGACGCTCTACAACAATCTCAACCGCATGCTCGGCACAGCCGACACTCTCGTCGCCACGCTCGGCGCCAACGTCAACTCGGGCAACGGAACGGTCGGCAAGATGCTCCGGGATGACGAGCTCTACAACCGGCTTGTTTCGGCTGTCGCCGGCGTGGACAGCATTGTCACGACAATGCAGCACGGGAACGGGACCGTGAACAAGCTGTTCACTGACGCCCAGCTCTATGATGAGATGCTCAAGGCCGTGACTTCGCTCAACACGGTTTTGACCGACGTGCGGCGCGACCCCAGACGGTACACAAAAGGATTGATCACAGTATTTTAAGATGTGATGGATTCCTTTGAGCTCGATGTCGTAGTAACGCGCGGTAACACGGTAGAATCGTTTCACCGGGTTCATGCCGCGGCTGTAAGCGCAGGCGACACGCTGCTTGGCGGTGCTGGTGATCCGGAGCTTTTGACCTTCTGGCGGTCGTGCGCCAAGCCGTTCCAGATCATGCCGCTTCTGGAGAGCGGCGGCTTCGATGAACTGGGCTGGGGTGACGCTGAACTGGCGATTTCGTGCGCATCCCATGGTGGTGAGCCGGAGCACGTAGCGGTCGTCGAATCCATGCTTCGCTCGCTGGGCCTCGAGGAAGGCGATCTGGCGTGCGGACCTCAGGAGCCGCTGTCTCCACGCGGAGCCAAGATTGCCCGGGAGTCGGGCGTCCGGATCAAGCGCACTCACAACAATTGCTCGGGCAAGCATACCGCGATGCTCGCGTTGGCTCAGCGCAATGGCTGGTCGATCGCGGGATACGAGCGGGCAGAACACCCGGTTCAGCAGGCAATGCTCAATCAGGTAGCTCTTTGGACGGGGGTCAGGCCGTCGGAAATAGACGTGGCCGTCGACGGATGTGGCGCGGCGGTGTTTGGAATCCCGCTCGACCGCATGGCTAGAGCCTTCGCAAGGCTCGGCGCTGCCGCGGGGCGAGGTGAAGAGATTCCGGCGCGTGTTGTTGGCGCGATCACTCGTAATCCATTCCTTGTCGGCGGAACCGATCGATTCGACTCGGTCCTCATGGAAGATTCCGAGGGGCGAATCCTGTCGAAGGTAGGAGCCGAGGGAGTTCACTGCGCTGTCATTCTCGATTCTTCTACCGGCGTTGCGGTGAAAGTCGAGGACGGAGCCCCAAGGGCACAGTACCCCGCGATGATCCGCGTTCTTCAGGAGCTGGATGCGCTGCCCGAACGGCTCTCGCCGCGGCTGGCTGAGATTCTAAGAAAGCCTGTCCGGAATTCTCGAGGCGATGTCGTCGGGGAGACCACGGTGAGAATGGGCGCACCACGTTCAGCCGGCCCGGTTGCGGCCGCCGCGATCTGATTCCACCGGCGGCATTTGGATGCCGCCGCCTTCACAAGTGACCACCAAATTCACGGCGTTGGAAGACTCTCTGGTTCACCTCGTTCGAATCGCCGGTGCGATAGCCGGCGCTAACGAGAACACAACCCGAACCATCATGGAGCGGGCTGTCGGATCTGTCGATCCGAAGGCCGTCGATGAGGTAATCATTCAGTCGTATCTCTTCTGTGGTTTCCCCAGGACGTTGAACGCCGCGAGGACGTGGCGGGCGATTTCCGGAGAGCCCGGGCCGGCCAGCGATCCCTCTGCGGAGATAAGGAATAGTGACGATTGGGAGCGGCAAGGGGAGCAAACGTGCGAGATTGTATATGGCGAGTCATACCAGCTGCTTCGCGAGAACATCCGAAAGCTTCATCCGGCCCTCGATAGCTGGATGATCACTGACGGTTACGGCAAGGTCTTGTCGCGGCCACAGCTGGATCTTCCCACCCGGGAGCTGTGCATCGTCGCGGCGTGCGCCGCAACAGGCCAGCAACGCCAGCTCCACTCGCATCTGCACGGGGCGTTGAACAGCGGAGTGTCCAGGGAGATGCTGTCATCCGCGCTGGACGCGCTCGCAAGTCTGATTGGAGAGGCCGAGCTGGCCCAGTGTCGCTCGCTGCTGTCCCATGTACTGTCGAAGCGTCATCCGCCGAAACGTTCGGCGCCTGCTTCGGATAACTGAAAGGGAATCGGTAAAGAATGTTCGTCGATCGCGTAATAGTTCGAGTTGAGGCCGGTACCGGCGGATCGGGATGCACATCATTCCGCCGGGAGCATCGCGTGCCAATGGGCGGTCCCGACGGCGGAGATGGCGGACGCGGTGGCGACATCATCATTCGAGGCGATGGCAACCTCGCGACCCTGCTCGACTATACGTACCGCGATCGCTGGGTGGCTGAGCGTGGCGAGCATGGGATGGGCTCGAACAAATCAGGACACTCTGGTGCCGATGTGATCCTGCCCGTTCCACCGGGGACAATCGTCCGCAACGCCGAGACGGGCGAAATCCTGGCGGAGATACTCGAGGACGGGCAGGACCAGGTCATCGCCAAGGGCGGCCGCGGGGGCAAGGGAAACAGCTTCTTCGCCACGGCAACCCATCAATCGCCGCGCGAATGGCAGCCAGGCGAGGAAGGGCAGCTGCTTACGCTCGAGCTCGAGCTCAAGCTGATCGCAGATGTCGGCTTTGTCGGCCAGCCAAACGCCGGGAAGTCCACACTTCTTTCCGTGATTTCAGCTGCTCGTCCAAAAATCGCTGACTATCCATTCACGACGCTGGTGCCGAACCTCGGCGTCGTGCAGCTGAGCGATCACAGGACATTCGTGGTCGCTGACATCCCGGGAATCATCGAAGGGGCGCACGAGGGCAAGGGGCTCGGGCTTCAGTTCCTCCGCCACATCGAGCGCACACGTCTGCTTGCGTTCCTGATTCCAATCGACGCCATGGATTGGCAGGCTGAGTACGACCAGCTTCGCCACGAGGTCGCGGCGCACTCCGAGGAGCTGGCAGGGCGTCCGCATTGCGTCGTGTTCACGAAGATGGACTTGTTCGGTGAAGACTACATTCCGCCTATCGAAGCGCCGGACGCATTTGCGCTTTTCGCCGTGAGCGCAGCTAATCGGACGGGTCTGGACACGCTGCTTTCATCCTGGTGGAAGGAGCTGCTTCGCCTTAAGCAGGACATTGTCGCAGAAGTGGCAAAGACCGTAGTACCATTGCCTTAGGCAGACATACCTCATGCTGCGTGAGAGGTAGGTAGCATGGGCATTTTGATTGTCACGCGCGGCAGTGAGAAGTATCCGCAGGTTCTTGAGGACCTGCCCATTCCGCCCGATCCTTTGTACATGCTGGGCGACGCATCCGTGCTCGACTGTCGCTCCGTCAGCATTGTCGGAACCCGCGAGCCGACTCCCTACGGAATCAGGACAGCGAGGATGATGGCGACTGCCTTCGCCCGCGCCGGTATTTGTGTGGTGAGCGGGATGGCGCGCGGGGTCGATGCCATCGCCCATCGATCAGCCCTCGAGACCGATGCTCCTACCATTGCCGTGCTGGGAACGGGAATCGATGTGCCCTATCCCGCCGGACATGCTGACTTGCACCGGGCCATAGCGAAGAACGGGTTGGTGGTGTCGGAGAACGGCCCGGGCAACAAGGCGCACAAAGGCGCATTCCCAAAAAGGAACCGGATCATCGCGGCTTTGAGTCCGGTAACGATCGTTATCGAGGGCGGCCACACAAGTGGCGCGATCATCACGGCGAAGCAGGCGCTCGAGCTCGGCCGCACGGTCGCAGCGGTCCCCGGCCCGATTGATTCACCGCAAAGCCAGGGGACGAACCAGCTCCTTCGCGACGGCGCAGTTGTCATTGCGACTGTAGATGACGCACTCACACTCGTCGGCGCTCCGTCTGCTGCACCTCTCCGTCCATATCAGCTCTCTGAGGTCGACGGCAGCGTCTGGTCAGCGTTGGCAGTTGGTCCGCTGACGATTGATTCTCTTTCGAGAAAAACATCACTGACTCCGAGAGACTGCCTGACTGCGATTACGTCGCTCGAGATTCAGGGAATGGTCGAGAGCCTCCTGACTGGCGAGGTACGCCGCCGCTGACAGGAAGGAAGAACTGAGGAACTGAAGCGCCCGGTATATTGAATTGTGACCGCACGCCATCTCTACATTCATGTACCGTTCTGCTCCAGACGCTGCTCGTACTGCGATTTCTCCATTGCAGTGCGCCGCATCGTGCCGGTCAGGGAATATCTCGATGCGCTGGCCGTCGAGCTCGATGGCGTTCGGGACGCATTAGGCCCCTCTCTCACTACACTTTACTTCGGCGGAGGAACTCCATCCCATCTCGGCTCCGCCGGAGTGACATCGCTGGTTGATCTGGTTCGAGCTCGCGTCGGTATTGACGACGACAGCGAAATAACGCTGGAGACCAACCCGGAAGACGTCACGCCCGAGTCTGTTTCTTTGTGGCGAAACGCTGGGATCAATCGGCTCTCGCTGGGCGTTCAGTCGTTCGATGACAACGCTCTCCAGTGGATGCACCGGACTCACTCAGCGGCCGACAGCGCGGAGGCGATTGCCACTGCCCGCGCGGGCGGAATCGAAAACCTTTCTATCGACCTGATCTTCGCGCTTCCAGAGAGCCTCAACCGATCATGGAACGATGATCTCGAAAAAGCGATCTCCGTCGGGCCCGATCACATCTCTCTCTACGGCCTCACCGTCGAAAGAGGCACTCCGCTCGGAAAATGGGAAGCCAGCGGACAAGTCGCAGCCGCCACCGAGGACCGGTACGCCGAGCAGTTCCTCAAGGCGCATGAAGCGACCACCGCCGCCGGGTTTCAGCACTACGAAGTCTCGAACTTCGGCAAACCTGGCCGGCGCTCCAGGCATAACTCGGCCTACTGGAGCGGTGCTCACTACGTTGGCGTGGGCCCATCGGCCCACTCGTTCGACGGCCAGGCCCGGAAGTGGAACGTTGCGCCCTATGCCGCCTGGCAGTCGAGACTTTCGAGGGGCGAAAGTGTAAATGAAGGCGCGGAAGTGCTAACCGACGACAACCGTCGTTCGGAAAGCGTCTATCTTGGTCTGCGGACGATCGATGGCTACACGGCCACCGATTCCGACCTGCAAGTGGCAACGAGATGGACGGAGCACGGATGGGCGACGATCGATGGAAAGATCATTCGACTTTCACCTGAAGGCTGGCTTCGGCTTGACAGCCTTGCACCCGGATTGACAGGCCTTTGAAATCACTCATACGTTTGGAGTCATGGCGATTCCCGAGCTGAGCGAGCGCGAGCGCCGGGTCCTCGAGGCGGTGATCCAGTCGTACGTGGAGACCGCGCAACCCGCCGGTTCGAACGCAATCGCGAGAAAATTCGGCCTTGGCGTGTCTTCCGCGACAATACGGAACACGATGAGCGACCTCGAGGAGAAAGGTCTGCTCTTTCATCCGCACACGTCAGCCGGCCGGGTGCCAACCGACATCGCCTATCGGATCTATGTCGATTCGATAATGCCGCTTCCCGCGATTCAGATGCGCGACCAGGACGCGTTGAGCGCCCAGATCGCGACCGGTGGACTGGCCGTCGAAGGGATTTTGCGCCGCGCCGCACAGAGCCTCGGAGTAATCACTCAGGAGCTCGGCGTTGCTCTCGGGCCCCGGCTTGATGACAGCATCCTCCAGCGAGTCGATCTCGTACGGCTTTCGTCCGAGCGTCTTCTGCTCGCACTGACGCTGACGGGCGGAGCGGTCAGAACGATCTTCGTCGAAGCGCGCGGCGACGTAGCTGACTCGGCTATCGTTGAAGTGACGCGACTTCTCAACCAGCGAATCGCCGGACTCACTCTCCGGGAAATTCGCTTGTCGGTCGGGGACCGCCTGCGCGACACCGGTCCCACGCCCGGAGCCGCAGAGCTGCTGAATGTCTTCATCGAAGAGGGCGAACAGCTCTTCGAGACGGCCATTCAGGGCGATGAGACCGTGGTGCTGGGCCAGCCGTCACTTCTGGCGGAGCAGCCGGAGTTCAATACTGTCGACAACATGCGGAAGCTGGTTGCTCTTACGGAGACCCACGAGCATCTGGCCGACTTGCTCCGCAAGCGCAGCGGAAGTCCCGGAATCACCATCAGCATTGGCAACGAGCATCTCGACCCGAAACTCGAGACTTTCACGATCGTGACTGCGCAGTACCGCTCGGGAGGCGTGACAGGGGTCATCGGCGTCATTGGGCCGACACGAATGCCCTATGACAAGGTAATTTCCCTTGTTACACATACGTCCCGACTGATAACCGACTTACTGGAATAGCAGCACGATGGCCGATTACTACGTTACCCTCGGCGTTCAGAGGACTGCCTCTGATGACGAGATAAAAAAAGCATACCGCAAGCTCGCGATGACCTATCACCCGGACCGTAACAACGGCTCGAGTGAGGCGGAAGAGAAGTTCAAGGAGATCACCGAAGCGTACGACGTGCTCCGGGACCCCAACAAGCGCGCGGCGTACGACCGTTACGGCGAAGCAGGTCTGCGCGGGGGCGCTGGTGGGTTCCACCACGTCGATCTTTCCGAAGCCCTCAACATTTTCATGCGCGACCTCGGCGGAATGGCCGGGTTTGGCGACTTGTTCGGTGGCAGTGGCGGAGGTCGCGGCGGAGCAGGGCCGAGAACCGGCTCAGACATTCGTATCACGATGCCGCTCCGTCTTGCCGATGTAGAGACAGGCGTCGACAAGACCGTTCAGGTCAAGCTGCTTCTGGGCTGCGATCGCTGCCAGGGGAGCGGGGCGGAGCCGGGAACGTCGGCCAACCGGTGCACCACGTGCGCCGGCGCGGGCGAAGTGCGCCGAGCGCAGAAGTCGTTCTTCGGTCAGGTGATCAGCGTCTCGCCATGCCCCACGTGCGCCGGCGAAGGCACGATCATCGCCTCGCCCTGCAAGAAATGTCGTGGCGAAGGCCGTGTGCGGCAGGAAGAGAGCGTCGCGATCAGGATTCCGGCGGGAGTCGCAACCGGTCAGTACATGACGATGCGCGGCGTCGGCAACGTCGGTCCCCGCGGCGGTGGGCGTGGCGACATCCTCGTTGTCTTCGAGGTTGAGGAAGATTCCCGCTTCGAGCGAGATGGCGAAGATCTCTACTGTGAATTGCTCGTCACATATGCGCAGCTTGTATTCGGAGCCGACGTCGAGGTTCCTACCGTGAGTGCGAGCGTCACGCTTCACGTTCCGCCGCGCACTGAAAGCGGGCAGGTATTTCACTTGCGCGGACGTGGATTGCCTCGCGTGAACTCATCGGGTGTCGGCGACCTTCACGTGCGACTCCAGCTATACACGCCCGACGAGCTCGCGCCCGAAGAGGAGACGCTTATCAAGCGACTTGGGGAAATTCAGGTCGCCCCAACGGAACGGCGGCCGAAAGGATTCTGGTCGAAGGTCAAAGAATCGCTCGGCGCGTGATGAAAGCAGCTGAAGGCCGACGGCTGACTGCTGACTCCTGACTGCCATGACATCATCAAGCGACTCGAGCACAACGGCGTGGATTGCCGTCCGCGTTGATCCGGGCGGAGACCCGTCGCGTGTCACGGCGATTCTTTTCGCGGCCGGGTCTCAGGGAATTCAGGAAGATGGCGACGCACTCGTCACGCATTTTCCTCCTGGGACTCAAACCGATGAGCTCGTGCAGGATATCATGGACGCCGATCCGCAGGCACGAGTGACGATCAGTCTCGCGCCGCAGATGGACTGGAGTGAGTGGCGCGCGTCCGTGCGGTCGCATCATCTCGGCGGCCTGACGATCGCACCACCCTGGCTCGCATCAGAAACCGATCCGGCGACGACAATCGTTATCGAGCCGGCCATGGCGTTCGGCACGGGCGAGCACGCAACTACGCGCGGCGTTACTCGCTTGATGCAGAAGCTGTCTCCGGTTCCCGCGAGCGTCGCCGACATCGGCGCTGGGAGCGCAGTGCTGGCAATTTGCGCGGCAAAGCTCGGGGCGCAGAAGGTAGTTGCTGTCGAAATCGACGAGGATGCAATCGGCAACGCCGAAGAAAACGTCCGCGCTAACCAGGTCGAAGGCCGTGTCCACGTAATTCAGGGCGACGCCACCGTTGTCCTTCCGCTGATCGCGCCTGTCGATCTCGTTCTCGCAAACATCATCTCGTCCGTGTTGACCGAGCTTCTGCCGATAATCTTCGACTCGCTGTCCGAAGGAGGACACGCCATACTTTCCGGAATCCTCGAAACAGAGAGCGAAGGGATGCTCGAAGAAATTCGAAAGGGTGGATGGACTGTTCTGGCCGACGACCGGGAGGATGCCTGGTGGAGCGTTCTGATCGCGCGACCGTAGCGACATTCTTTGCTCCCGACGGATTTACCTCGGGATCTCCGGTCACGCTCGGCGAAGATTCGGCGCAGCACGCGCGCGTGCTTCGGATGGGCCCGGGTGAAGCGGTCGCGCTGAGAGACGGGCAGGGTCGCGGAGCTTCTGGAATTCTTGGTCGCTCCGCGAAGAAATCGTTGACGATCGACGTGACCGATGTATGGGAGATCGACCAGCTGTCTGCGGTTCATATGCTTGTACCAGTGGCTGACCGCGACAGAATGCTGCTCCTGGCCGAGAAGTGCACCGAGCTGGGTGCGACGAGCTGGCGACCGGTGATGTGGCGTCGATCACGCAGCGTTGGCCCGGCCGGCGACGGACCCGCATTCAACACTCGAATTCGAGCACGCATGATTTCGGCTCTGATTCAATCGGGGGGAGGTTGGCTGCCCGACATTCATCCATCAGCCCCGGTGTCACGCGTAATTGCCGCTGCGCCTGAGGGTGCGCGGCTTCTTCTCGATGCCGCAGGAGATCCGATCCTCTCGGCGAAGGTCGCTGATCCAGTCGTGGTGGCGATCGGCCCCGAGGGCGGGTTCGACGCGAAAGAGCGGGCCGAGATGGTCGAGGCCGGGTTTATTCCCGCATCGCTTGCGGGCTCGACACTGCGTTTCGAGACCGCTGGCATTGCCGCGCTCTCCGTTGTCCGCGCGATGCTCGCATTGGGGGCAACCATCTCAACTTCAAGTGGACATGCCGATGGCTGACTGCCTCTTCTGCAGGATCGTGGCGAAGGAAATTCCAGCGACGATAGTCGCGGAGACCGACAACGCACTGGCGTTCAGAGATATCCACCCCGCCGCGCCAACCCACATTCTGGTCATTCCCAGGGCTCACTCCGATTCGCTGGCGCATGCCGACGACGAGTCGCTCCTCGGCCATCTTATGGCATTCGCGGCGAAGGTGGCGGTCCAGGAGGGCATCAGCGAATCGGGCTACAGGACCGTGGTCAACACCGGCGCTCACGGGGGCCAGACAGTGGACCACCTTCATATCCATGTCCTTGGTGGCCGCAGAATGACCTGGCCCCCGGGCTGAGTGGACAGATCCTCGAATCTCGGACCTCTGCCTCCGAGACCTGAGATCTGCGGTTTTCGACGGGCCGTTGGTTGTTTTCCGGTATGGCGCTAGGTAACTTGCGATTCTGTCTCTAGCAGGCGCTTACCGGCGCTACGAAGGGGGGAAGTAGAATTTGTCGGAAGTCATAATCCATGACGACGAGAACTTTGAGCGCGCGCTGAAGCGCTTCAAAAAGAAGTGCGAGAAAGCGGGCATCCTTTCCGATCTTCGCAAGCACCGTCATTACGAGAAGCCGAGCGAGCGCCGTAAGCGCAAGCTGAACACGGCGATGCGCAAGAACCGTCGTACCAGGCGGGTCTAGCGTGTCAGAGCTTCTCGCGCGGTTGCAGGGAGACCTGAACGCCTCGCGAAAAGCGCAGGACAAGTCTGCCACTCTCCTCCTCGGTACAGTCATCTCCGAGGTCAAGAATCGGCGAATCGAGCTCAAGCGCGATGTCGTCGATGTGGAAGTGGTGGACGTCCTGCGAAAGGCAATCAAGAAGCGGCGCGAGTCGGTCGAGATGTACGACAAGGCTGGCCGCATCGACCTGGCAGACAAGGAGCGCGCAGAAGCAGCAGCGCTCGAGACATATCTTCCTCCAGCAGTAAGCGGCGAAGAGCTAAGGGCTGCTGTAAAGGCAGCGATTGCAGGTGGCGCCAGTCAGATCGGTGCTGTGATGGGAAAAGTTCTTCCTCAGTTCAAGGGGAGAGCCGAAGGTGGCACCATCAACGCCATAGCTCGAGAGGAGCTGGGCAAGCAGGGGTGAGAACGAAGCACACGCAGTATGAGACCCGAACTGGCGACGACACTCGCGAGTTCGGGTTTTTTAGTTCATGAACGCGCACGCTCTCGGCGTCATCGAATTTGCGCCGGCGCTCGATCTCGTCGCGGGAGAAGCCGGCTCATCACTGGGTGCAGAGCGCGTGAGGTCCCTCAGACCTGTAGCTGATCGCGATTGGGTCGAGCGGGAACACGCACGTGTATCCGCAATGCGCTCTCTTGTCACCGGTGACTCGTCCTGGCATCCGCAGCAGGTTCCCGATATCCGCGCTTCGTTGTCGCGACTGCGAGTAGAAGGCGCTGCGCTGGACGCCGGACACCTGCTCGGCGTTCGCAATCTTCTGCGATCATCGCGCTATACGTCCGACAGCTTCCGCGACGAGAAGATTTCTCCGGTCACGGTGGCGATGTTCCGCGCAGAGATCGACGCATTGGTCATCGCGAAGGCAGAAGAAAAAGCGATCGACTCTGCGATCGACGACGACGGCAACGTCAGGGACGATGCATCGCCGGCTCTTCGTCGCATCCGCCGCGACCTCAGAGGTTCGCAAGGCGAATTGGTGAAGCTCCTCGAGCGAATCGCTTCCCGGCTCGAGTCGCACCACCAGGTAAGCGACATGTCAGTCACTGTCCGCAACGGACGCTACGTCATCCCGATTCGCCGGGAAGGTCGTGCGGTCGTGGGAGGAATAGTCCACGACACATCGAGCACCGGTGGAACACTCTTCGTCGAGCCGCCTGCGGCGGTTGAAGCGGGCAATCGCATTCGGGAGCTCCAGTCGGAAGAGCTCCGCGAGATCGATCGCATCATGGCGGAGCTGACCGATGTGATCCGGCCGATCCGTGAGGAGATGGCTGTCGCTCTCGAGTCACTCATCGTCCTTGATTCCCTTTTCGCGCGCGCAAAGTTCGGCGAGAGGCTGCGCTGCGGCACGATGGAGTTCAACGATCCGGGCGAAGGATTCTCGATTATCGACGGGCGCCATCCGCTCCTGGTGGAGCAGGGAATTGCCGTCGTTCCATTCGACCTCACACTCGAACCTTCAGAACGGACGCTCCTGATCTCCGGACCGAACACGGGAGGCAAGACTGTTCTCCTCAAATCGCTCGGCTTGTTCGCGGCGATGGCCCAGTCGGGAATTCCGGTTCCAGCGGCGGATGAATCGCGACTCGCAATCTTCGACGACATCTACGCCGACGTGGGCGATGAGCAGTCAATCAGCTCGAGCCTTTCGACTTTCAGCGCACACCTCAAGAATCTTTCCGAAGTCCTGAAGTCCGCGACGAGCGCGTCTCTGGTTCTCATCGACGAGCTCGGATCAGGTACTGACCCGGTGGAAGGTGCGGCACTCGGCGGAGCGATTCTCGAGGCCCTGACCAATCGCGGAAGCCTGTCAGTTGCAACGACACATCTCGGTGCCCTGAAAGAGCTCGCAACGGAAGTTGAAGGCGTCGTCAACGCCTCGCTGCAATTCGACCCCGTTGCCCTCGCGCCGACGTACCGGCTGATCAAGGGAATTCCGGGACGCTCGTACGGCCTGAGTATCGCGCGTCGTCTGGCCCTGCCTGAAGACGTGTTGCAGCGAGCTGAAGCGCGGCTGCCAACTGGCGAGCGCGATGTCAACGCACTCCTGGCAGAGCTCGAAGCGCGCGAACAGCGACTGAGTGAGAGCGAGAAGGAATCCGCAGTAATTGCTGACGACATTCGTGCGCGCGCGATGCGTGTAGCCGAGCGCGAGGCGGCGGTGAGGGAAAAGGAAAAAACGGCAGAACGTGATGCCCGACGTGAGGCGCGAAGGCTCCTGCTGGACGCGCGATCCGAAGTAGACAGAACGATTCAGGAGCTTAAGTCGTCGGCTGCGGCTGCGGCCGACGAGACGGCGCGCGAAGCACGTCGCAGGATGGAGCGTCTCGCGTCTGAAGCGGGCCAGGCAGTGGCCGCGCTCGATGAACCTGAGCCGGGCAACGAAGAATCGCCCCGGTCTCTCGACGGAAACGTCGCCGAAGGCGACTTTGTATCCGTGCCGGCATTGGAAGGGCGTAGAGCGCGCGTCATGGAGATCCGCGGCGATGATGCAATCATCGTTGCCGGGTCAGTAAAGATGACCGTGCCGCGAAAAAGTCTCGGACGCGTCGAAGCCCCTTCCACCACGGGACGTATTCAGATCAACATCCGCGGAGACGCTCCGGAAGTTGAGGCGAAGAGCGAGATCGACATTCGCGGGTTTCGTGCGGCAGAAATTGAAGACCTTCTGATGCACGCCGTAGATTCGGCCGTTCGCGCGGACCTTAAAACCCTTCGAATCATTCATGGGAAAGGAACTGGTGCGCTTCGCGAGCGTGTCACCGAGATGCTTCGCAAGGAAAGCCGCGTAACGAGCTTTCGTCTTGGCGCGTGGAACGAGGGCGGAGCAGGCGTGACGGTGGCGGAGTTGACATGATCGCCGACGAGATCATCGAGCAGGTCCGGGAAGCTGCGGACATCGTCGCGATAATCGGCGAGTATGTGCCGCTCAAGAAAACCGGAAGCGACTACCGCGGACCTTGCCCGTTTCATCAGGGCACCAGGCGAAACTTCTCGGTCGTTCCCGCAAAGCGGCTCTATCACTGCTTTGTCTGTGGAGAGAGCGGCGACGTTTTCAAGTTTCTCACCAAGCGGCTTGGTGTAGAGTGGCCGGTTGCCGTCCGCATGGTCGGCGAGAAAGCCGGCATCGATGTCCCCGAATCAAAGGTTCGCCGCGACGGGCCCGATCCGCGCGAACCGCTCTGGGAATTGCAGGCGACCGCGGCGGCATACTTCCAGAAGACGCTGTGGGAAGAGAGTGTCGGAGCTCAGGCGCGTGAGTATCTGGCGGAGCGCGACATCTCCAGGGCGGTTGCCGAGGACTT
The DNA here is from genome assembly GCA_035525975.1 of Gemmatimonadaceae bacterium. Lineage (GTDB taxonomy): Bacteria > Gemmatimonadota > Gemmatimonadetes > Gemmatimonadales > Gemmatimonadaceae > UBA4720. Next base: position 40,545 of record DATLDF010000072.1, on the reverse strand, counting down.
CGGTATTGGCTTCGCGCCACGTGAGATCGGATTGATGCGCGGATACATGAACGGGCTCGGCTTTGACGACGCCCGTCTCCTGGAAGGCGGGCTGATGGTCCAGCCTGATGGGGACACCGAGCCGCGTCCGCGATTCAGAAGCCGGCTGATGTTTCCGATCCTCGACGCCATGGGGCGCAACGTGGGCTTCGGCGGCCGGCTGCTCGGACCCGGGGAGCCAAAGTACCTCAATTCTTCGGAATCACCGATCTTCAGCAAGGGAAAATTGCTGTGGGGATTGAACCGGTCGCGTAACCAGATTCGCCGCGCCGATCGCGCATTGATCGTCGAAGGCTACTTCGATGCCCTGAGGCTGATGATCTCCGGAATCGAAGAAGTCGTCGCCCCGCTTGGCACTGCATTGACCGAGTCGCAGGCCGGCCTCCTCAAGAAATACTCGAAGAACGTTTATCTCCTCTACGACAGCGACGCTGCGGGGCTCAAAGCGACTTTCCGGGCGGGCGACGAGCTGTTGAGTCAGGGCTTCTCGGTTCGGGTTGTGACACTGCCGGCGGGTGAAGACCCGGACACCTTCGTTCGGACGCAGGGGGCCGCGGAGATGGAAGCCCAGCTTTCAAAAGCGATCGATGTCTTCGAGAGAAAGATTCAGATACTCGAGCGGGGCGGCTGGTTTGCGGAGCTGCAAAAGAAACGGCGGGCTCTCGACAGGTTGCTTCCAACGATCCGGGCGACGTCGGACGAGATCATGAAAGATCTCTACGTTGGACGCGCGAGCGAAGTCACTGGTGTCGCCCGTGAAATTCTCATCCGTGAGCTAGGATCGACCCGCGCGCCGGCGCATGTAGTCGAGCCCCCAGCGGTTCAAGTCCAGGCCTTGGCGCCCGGTCGGCCGCCGCAGGCTGCGCCCAGAATCCGGCGCGACAGTGGCAGCTCGGCCGAGGAAATGCTGGTTCTCACGATGCTTCAGGACAGGTCTTTGGTTGATACCATCGCTGAGCGAATCGGGGAAGAATCTTTCAGGAATCCATCGCTGCGAATGATTTTCAAGACGCTGCTCGAGAAGGGCGAGACAGCGACCGTGGATGACCTGGCCGCATCGCTCGAAGGCGATTCAATCGCGCTCCTTCAGGATTTGCTGATGAAAACCGGCTCGATCGTCGAGGTCAACCGAACGATCGAAGATTCAATCGCGAAGCTTCATAATCGGGAGATCGAGAACAAGATGGCGCGCCTCAAGAAATTACTGACGGTCGCAACAGACGTGCAGAGAACCGAGATAGAGGCAGAGCTGTCAGCCCTGAACAAGGAAAGGACAGCACTCGGCAGAGGGTCGTGGGGAAGCATGAAGTCCAGGTCACGTTAACGGAGATTTGAGTATGCAGAGTGAAGTCGAAGCACTGTTGGCATTGCAGGAAGACGATACGCGCATCGCGGAGCTTGAATCGCGGTTGAATGCGTTGAACCCGCGCCTCGCGGCGCTGGACAGGAAACGCGAAGGCGCAGCGTCAGCGTTGGCGCGCGCGCAGTCCGCGGTCGAAGGTGAGGAACGCCGGCAGCGCGAGCTTCTGGGCAAGATTCAGCAGCACAAGCAGATGCAGGAGAAAAACCTCGCCCAGTTCGATGCCGTCAAGCGGCTCAAGGAAGCGACCGCCGCCATGGCTCAGGTGGAGTCCGCCCGACGCATCATTGCCGAGGACGAAAGCGAGCTCACCGCGCTGACCCGCAGGCTCGGCGAAATGCGAACCACCGTTGCCGCTCACGAAGCATCGCTTGCGGACGTGGAGGCGGAGCAGGCAACCGCTCGCGAAGAAATTGCCAGGGAGCGCTCTGAGATTGATACGTCGCTCGAATCGGCACGCTCTGATCGCAACGGAAAGACCGGCGGAGTTCCCCGTGCGCTTCTCGGGAAGTACGATCGCATCAGGACGCGTCGCGCGCATGCCCTCTACCCCCTCCGCGGCGAGTCATGCGGGAATTGTGACACCGCGATTCCCATGCAGCGGCGTAACCAGATGTCCGTCAACGGACCAATCGACGTTTGCGAGGCGTGCGGCGTTCTGCTTTATCGTGCGGCAGGAACGGCTTGAGCGCTTTCTGGCGGTACCCTAGCTTGCGAATGTGACAGGAACAGCCACACCAGCAGTTCGCCGTCCGCGGTTTCGCGGAGTGGCAAGATGGATTCTACCAAAGCGCCCTGATCCGGCAGCCGTTGCTGCTCTTGGATCGAGCCTCAATCTGCCTGAGCCGGTCGCCCGGTTGCTGGTAATGCGCGGATTCGCCGACGATGACTCGGCGAAAAAGTTCCTGCGTCCGCGGCTCGACCATCTCCACGACGCGCTCCTGCTCAAGGGAGCTGACAAAGCTGTCGAGCGACTCGCAGAAGCGTGCGAGAAAAGCGAAACGGTTATGATCCACGGCGACTACGACGTCGATGGGATCTGCTCGACGACAATCATGACCCGCGTGCTGCGCCAATTCGGCGCGAAGGCGGTCCCGTTCATTCCGCGACGCATAGAAGACGGCTACGACCTGAGCTCGGCCGGCGTTAACGCCGCGATCGAAGCCGGCGCGAACGTTGTCCTGACATGCGACTGCGGCACGAGCGCTGTCGAGCCTGTGGCTGCGCTTTGCAGGGCCGGGATCGACGTGATCGTGAGCGACCATCACCTGCCTGGCTCGGCGCTCCCTGATTGTCTCGCAGTGCTCAATCCCAACCAGCCCGGCTGTGAGTATCCCGACAAGCATCTCGCGGCTGTCGGCGTGGCATTCAAGCTGGCCCTCGCCCTGGCAAAGCGTCTCGGTAAGAACGACGCATTCATCTGGCGCATGCTCGATCTTGTGGCACTCGCGACTGTCGCTGACGTCGCGCGACTGAGCGGCGAGAACCGCGTCATGGTCCGCTACGGGCTCCGCATGCTTGCTGAGTCGGAGAACGTCGGACTAAGAGCGATGGTTCGGGCAGCGGGACTCGACAACAAGGTGCTGACGACAGGCAGAGTTGGATTTATTCTCGCTCCGAGACTAAATGCAGTGGGCAGGATCGGTCATGCAATTCGCGGGGTCCAGCTGCTGATGACTGAAGATGTTCACGAGGCCAACACCATCGCGCGTGAGCTCGAGGAGCTGAACGCGCAGCGGCAGGAGCTCGACAGAAAGACGCTCGAGGAAGCCCGTGAAATGGTCGCCTCGCTCGACATGCCGTCAACGTTTGGAATAGTGCTGGCAAGGGAAGGCTGGCATCCAGGTGTAATCGGCATCGTCGCGTCGCGCATTGTCGAAGAGTTTGGTCGCCCGACAATCATGATTGCTCTCGATGGCGAAACGGGTAAGGGCTCTGGTCGCAGCAATTCAGTGATGGACCTTCACAAGGCACTGGGCGAGACAAGGGATCTTCTGGTTCGATATGGGGGACACCGCGCAGCGGCGGGAATTACCATCTCCCGCGATCGCGTTGCTGACTTCGCAGCGCGCTTCAATGCGGTCGCAGCGTTGATGCTCAAGCCGGAAGATCTGCTTCCCGAAGTGAAGATCGACATGGAGATAGCTATCGACAACGCGAACGACGAGCTGGAGAAGATGCTTCGGCACTTCGAGCCGTTCGGAATCGGCAATCCCACTCCTGTTCTTGTTGCTCGCGGTGTTTCACTGGCTGGCAAGCCGCGTCTTATCGGTCAGGACGGGCTCAAGCTCCGCCTGGATACCGGAGCGGGCGAGCTCGAGGCAATTGGTTGGGGACTCGCCGACAGATTCGCGGAGTTTGAAGCGGCGAAGCGAGTTGATATTGCGTTCCGCCTCGAGCGCGACGAGTACCGCGGTGAGAGTCGCCTCCAGGCGCGGATTGCCGACATCGTTCCGACTTCCTGACGCGATGCGCATCGTTGCCGGGAAGTGGCGCGGTAGACGGATTGAATCGCCACCCGGCGACGACGTTCGTCCGACGCTCGATCGCGTCCGTGAGGCGTGGATGAGCATCCTTCAGCCCGACATTCCAGGCGCAAGAGTCGTCGACTTCTTCGCCGGTTCCGGAGCTCTGGGACTGGAGGCTCTGTCGCGGGGTGCTGAGTCACTGACCCTCGTTGAAAAGAGTGCGCGCTCGATTCGCGTCATCGAGAATAACATCGAAGGTCTGGGAGCCGGAGAGTCGGCGACGATCAAGCGAGCCGACGCGATTCAGTTTGCAAAGGGACTTGCAGCCGGCGATTTTGACGTCGCTTTCGCCGACCCGCCTTATGACGGCGGACTCGCGCCGCTGCTCGCCAGCATCTGGCTCGACACACCGTTCTCGTCGATACTCAGTATCGAGCATAAACGCGGCGAAAAGATGCCGGACGCGACTGACACACGACGATATGGTACAAGCGCCATCACCTTCTACCGCACCGAGGACTAGCGTGCCGACAATCGCGATCTATGCAGGAAGCTTCGATCCGATCACGAAAGGACACGAGGACCTGATCCATCGCAGCTGCGAGTTCGTCGACCGGCTGGTAGTTGCCGTCGCCCGAAACAGCGCGAAGAAGCCGCTCTTCACGGCCGACGAGCGAGTGGATCTCATTCGCCTGGCCGCAGGCGGCGATCCATGTGTCGAGGTGAAGCAATTCCAGGGACTGCTCGTTGATTTCGCTCGTGAGGTCGGTGCGTCGCTGATCATCCGCGGCCTTCGGGCGGTCAGTGATTTCGAGTACGAATTCCAGATGGCGCTCATGAATCGCAACCTGTCTCCCGGACTGGAGACGGTCTTCATGGTTCCGTCTGTCGAAACGACGTACATCAGCTCCAGCATTATCCGCGAGATCGCGCAGTACGGCGGCTCGCTCGAAGGGCTTGTTCATCCGGCGGTTGCCGAAGCTCTCCGCGCAAAGTTCGCCGCCGGCAACCCGAAGGAATGACCGACTTCGTCGAGAGCATCAGGGAGCGAGCTGCTGCTCTTCAGCGATTGATCGTATTTCCTGAATCGACCGACAGCCGGGTTCTTGCGGCGGTGACGAGTCTCAGGGAGCTGAGAATAGTCCGGCCGGTTCTGTTGCTTGACCCCGCGCTTCCCCAGTCTCACGCTGCAGCGATCGCCACTGGCGCGGACACCATCATTTGCGACGACAGGCCTGCGCTCGATTTCGCCGACAGTCTGGTGGCGAACGGTACGTTCGACGGGTGCGTCGCTGGTTCCGTGCACACGACCGGGGATGTGGTGCGCGCGGCTCTTCGAAATATCGGAGTGAAGCCCGGGCTGAAAACGGTGTCGAGCGCTTTCTACATGGTTGGGTCACGCGAATGGGAGGCGGCGAGCCGTGTCCTGACGTTCACCGATTGCGCTGTTGTGCCATATCCATCGGCGGAGCAGCTCGCCGACATCGCTATTGCGGCGGCCGGGGATAGAAAACTCATAGTCGGGGACGAGCCGCGAGTCGCGCTCCTGTCTTTCAGCACTGCAGGGAGCGGACAGGGCGCCAGCGTCGACCTCATGCGGCAGGCTCGCGAAATCATACGCTCCCGCGAACCGTCCCTCGCGGTGGACGGAGAATTGCAAGGTGATGCTGCGCTGGTACCAGCTGTCGCGAACCGAAAGTACCCGGCAAGCGTGGTAAAGGGCGATGCCAACGTGCTCGTGTTTCCATCACTTGATGCGGGCAACATTGCGTACAAGCTGGTTCAGCGGTTGGGAGGCGCGAGTGCGATCGGACCCGTGCTGCAAGGTCTCGCGAGACCAGCGGCCGATCTCTCGCGCGGAGCAAGCTCGGAGGACATTATTAACGTCGCTGCAATCACCGCGCTTCAGTCGGTAGATACGGCCATGAAACACTCTCGGAGACAAGCATGAGTTTCTCGATCAGCAAGCAGGGGGAGGTAGTCGTCGTGGATGTCGAAGGACAGTTGATTGTAGGAAACCGCCAGGAGCTCAAGCAGAAGGTTCTTGACGAGCTCGAGAAGGGCGAGAAGAAATTCCTGATCGATTTCAGCCAGACCGGCTACATCGACAGCTCAGGACTTGGCGTTCTTGTGTCACTCTCGAAGAAGATTCGCGAGCAGGGCGGAGAACTTCGCCTGGCCAATCTGAACGACGATCTTCAGACTCTGTTCGAGCTGACGAAGCTCGACACTCTGTTCCAGATCTCCGATACGCGGGAGCGCGCGCTAGAGAGCTTCTGATGGCCGACTCAGAGGTCGCCCTCGACGTCGAGATTCCGAGCGACGTCAAGTACATCGAAGGTGTGATCGAGCTCGCGACGCGAAAGTGTCGCGAGCTTTCCATACCTCCCCAGAAGTGTTCCCTCAATGTGCGGGTCGCTCTCGCTGAAGCGCTCTCCAACGCGATACTGCGAGGCAATGGGGACGCAGCCAACAAGCACGTGAGGGTTCGTGCCGTCGTCAGCGATGAGGCCGTCGTGTTCGACGTTTCCGACGAAGGGCCGGGATTCGATCTCGCCGCCACTCGTCCTGATCCGACCGCTCCAGAGAACCTCCTGTCGGAGGATGGACGCGGTCTCTTTCTGATGCAGCGGTTGATGGACCGCGTCGAACGCTTCCAATCGGACGGGAATGTCGTAAGGCTGACGCTCAACAGGGAATGAAAGAGCTGGAGGCGGTCCTGATCGCATTCCGCGAATCGACGCGGTGTGACGCCGCCGTGTGGACAGCCGACGGCACCGGAAACCTCGAGCCCGTCGCGCGATCGAATCTCCGGCTTCCTCGCCCGGACACGCTTCCCGATTCAACTGCGACAGCGCCGTTGGTGGTGAACGACGATATGATGCTCGTGGCGGTCGTTCCAGGCGTAAAACGCACCTGGCTGACTATCGCTGCATGCGATGGTGAGGCCCCCGGACAGAAGCACCTCCGGATGCTGCTTCCATTCGTTGCACAGGTGCTGAGAGGAGCGCAGGAAGTCGAGCACGCCGCGCTGGAGCTGGCTGAGCGATATGAGGAGATAAACCTTCTCTACACGATCGGTGAGATTCTTGGCCGCACGGTGACGCTCGAGGATGCAGCGTCGACCATTCTCACCGAAATTTCCGAAACCGTTGGAGCGCGTCACGGCTCGATCCTGGTTCATGATGCCCCCACCGACACGCTTCATGTAGTCGCCGCAATTGGTGTGGATGCGTCGAAGCTCGCGCCAATTCGCGTCGACGATCCCGAGTGCGTTTCCTCGCGAGTGTTCCGAACGCAACACCCCACCACTGTGGAAGCTGGTGAGATGGAATGCGAAGCGGAGAAACCCTATCGCCGCGGCGAGATGCTTTCAGTTCCGATCATGTGGACCACTCCGTCGGGAGGCGAGCCACTTGGCGTCGTCAATCTCTCGGATCGCCGGTCAAGACAGCCATACAGCGCGGGTGATCAGAAGCTCGTGGCAGCAATTGCCACGCAGATCGGTACGGCGATCCAAAACGCGCGACTGGTGAAATCGTCGATCGAGCAGCAGCGCCTCCTTCAGGAGATGTACCTCGCGCACGACCTTCAGATGAAGCTGCTTCCGAAAACCTCCATCGTTTCACCGGAAGCCGAAGTTGCAGCACGCGTCATTCCTGCGGAGAGCGTCGGGGGAGATTTCTATCACCTGTTCAGGATGCCACGCAATCGCACCGGCGTGATGATCGGGGACGTGTCAGGTCACGGATATCGCGCTGCGCTTATCATGGCGCTGGCGATGAGCGCCTCGTCCATCCACGCCCAGGGCGCAAAGGATCCCGGCGAGATGCTCACAACCCTCTTCGGCAGCCTTCGCGAGGAGCTTTCGTCGACCGAGATGTACATCTCGATCTTCTTCGGCGTGATAGATCACACCTCCGGCAAGCTTCGCTTTGCGAACAACGGTCATCCGCATGCATTTAAAATCGACGGCGATGGCGCACCCACGCGGCTCGAGGCCGACACGCCTCCAATGGGATTGACCGATGATGCGCCCTCCGCCGGTTCGCTGCCATGGCAGAAGGGGAGTGACATGCTCGCGCTGTTCACCGACGGAATTGTCGACGCGCGCAATGCTGCTGGCGACCGGCTCGGAGAAGCGGCGGTTCTTGAAGTGATTGTGAAGAATCGCACGAAGTCTCCCGCAGACATCGTCGCTGCAGTGTTCGACATGCTCGAGAAATACGGCGGAGACGTTCCCAGCCCGGACGATCTGACACTTCTCATTCTCAAGAGCTGAGGGTGACCACCCGGCGCGGCCATCCGCCCGTCCTCAAGCGACTGGGCCAGCACTTTCTTTACGACGACAAGGTTCTTCAGGGAATCGCTGATGCCGTCGCACCCCTGCCTGAAGAAACCGTTATCGAGATTGGACCCGGCCGTGGCGCGTTGACCGATATTCTCGCATCGCGCAAGAATCCGCTCACTGCAATCGAGATCGATCACGCGTTGAGCGATCAGCTCCGCGCCCGGTACGCGGCGAATCCCCGCGTCACGATTGTCGAAGCCGACGTTCTCCAGACCGACATCGCTGCACTCGCGAATGGGCCCTACGTAGTCGCCGGAAACGTTCCTTACTACATCACGACCCCCATCCTCTTCCACGTGCTCCGCGCGCCGTATCCGCGTCACGCAGTGTTTCTCGTCCAGCTGGAAGTGGCGCAGCGAATCGTCGCTCCACCAGGCTCGCGAACTTATGGCGCGCTATCGGTAAACGTGCAGGCCGTGGCCAGCGCGGAGATCGTGTTCGAGGTTCCCCGCGGCGCATTCAAGCCGCCGCCGAAGGTGACGTCGGCACTAGTGAGAATCACCCCGCGCCCCGATCCAATAGTCGAGCCGGCAGACGCCGCAAAATTCAGGTCGTTCGTGCAGGGACTGTTCGGCATGCGACGGAAACAGATCGGAAATGCTCTCCGGTCAGTAAGCGATCTCACGACGCATCAGGTGGCGGAGGTTCTCGCAAAGCTCGAGATCGATCCGCGCGCACGGCCCGAAACGCTGTCGCCCGAAGTTCAGGCGACCCTTATGAAGGCCGTGCGGTCACTGCTGGTTGTCTGAACCCCTGTTCGTCAGCGCGAATGTCAGCCCTTCGAGCTCCATTGCCATATTGACCGTGCGCAGCGTAACGTCGGCGGGAGCTGTAAGCCGTGTTGGCGCAAAACTTAGAATCGCCTTGAGGCCTGCCTTCGTAACAAGGTCGACGATGTGCTGCGCGTTCTCTGCCGGAACGGTCAGAATCGCGATCTGATAGGCGCCGGATTTGATGTCGCCCTCGAGATGGGCGATGTCCCTCACAGTTACGCCGCCTGATGTCTTGCCGATCTTGTGCGGATCACTGTCGTACACGCCCGTAACGACAAAGCCGCGCTCGGCGAAACCTGCATAGCGGGCGAGTGCAGCGCCGATTTTTCCGGCTCCGACAATACAGACGTTCCACTTGTTTCCAAGCCCGAGTATTTCACGCAGCCGGGTAGAGAGCTCGGGGACTGAATAGCCCAGCCCGCGCTTGCCAAACGACCCGAAAAAGGAGAGGTCCTTCCGCACCTGGGCAGAAGTAGTCCCGCCAAGCCTCGCGAGGTCGTCACTGGAAGTTGTAAGTACGCCCCGGGCGCCAATCTCCTCGAGGAAACTGAGGTAAATGGAGAGGCGGCGAACTGTCGATTCTGCTATCCGTTTCACGGTCCGAGTAGCTTGTGAATTTGTTCACAAGGTAGTGTAAGGCCGCTTTCAGAGCAACCGATTTCCAAGCAGTCTGACAGTGCCGGGCGTTATCTTCACGCATGCCGGTACACATCAGTTCTGAGATCGGAAGAATCAGGGAAGTCCTCATCCACTCGCCCGGCGCTGAGCTGCTCGCCGTCACCCCTTCAACCCGGCACGACTACCTCTACGACGATATCGTCGACCTGGCCCAGGCACGGCGCGAGCACAGCAGGTTCGTCGCAGTTCTGGAGCGGTTCGCGAAGGTCTACCATGTCCACGATTTGCTGACGGAGGTGCTGAGCGACGACCAGGCGCGTCAACACCTGATTCGAGAGACGATGGACATCCTGCCCTCCGAACCGCTCTCCCGGGAGCTGCAGGAGCTCGCGGCATCGGAGGTGGTCCGGACGCTCATTGAAGGCAAGCAGGAAAACCCGGGGCTCCTGACAAGCACGCTCAATGAATGCGGCTACATGCTGCCGCCTCTTCCGAATCTCTTCTTCACCCGGGACGTTGCGATGGGCATCAACGATCACGTGATGATCGGCTCGATGCGCCACGGAGTTCGCTGGACAGAAGAGATCATCATGAAGGCGATCTTCCGCTTCAACCCGAAAGTCGCCAACAAGGGGATTCTTTACGACGGTTCGCGAGAGCATCGCCTGAACTACACGCTCGAAGGCGGGGACGTCCATCCACTGCGTCGCGATGCCCTGATGATTGGTTTCAGCGAGCGATCGAGCCCGGCGGCGATCGACAATCTGGCCGAGCTCCTGTTTCGAAGCACCACCATTACCGACATAATCATCGTCATTATGCCCGGTGAAGAGGCCGCAATTCACCTGGACATGATTTTTACGCAGGTCGACCGCGGCTTGTGCGTCGTTCATCCGCCTCACTTCATGGGTCCGGAACGCCTGCCAATCCTTCATTGGAAGAAAGGGCAGAAAGCGCTCCGTCAAATGTCCGACGTCTTCCAGGCACTTGATGAGTGCGATTTGCACGTCGAACCAATACTTTGCGGTGGGCAGCGAAGAATCACGCAGGAGCGCGAGCAATGGTCGTCGGGATGCAACTTCTTCGCGGTGCGGCCCGGGCTGGTTCTGTCGTACACGAGGAATGAGGCGACGCTGGAAGAGATGCAGAAGACTGGATTCAGGATCGTGAATGCCGGCGCTTTTCTCGATGGATCGGAATCGATTCGCGAAGACGAGAGAGCGGTGATCGCCTTCGAGGGCGGAGAGCTCGTGCGCGGCGGTGGCGGGCCGCGCTGCATGACGTGTCCTGTCCAGCGGGATGATCCGTGGACCTGAATCATCGCGTCGTCCACAGGAAGCCGGAGGACACTATTCTCACGGACCGCGCGGCGAAGTTTCTCGAGAGAGGTCCCGCCGACGTCGTCGACTTGATTGGCTACATGTGCAATCTCCCGGCGGCTCCCCGAATCGTCGCCGAGCGAATGGCACAGGCAATGTTCGCTGGCAGAACGGAGTTTGGCTGCGATGCGTCGGGTAAGTGGCATCTTGTCGGATCCACTACCGCGCCGATGCCATCGTTTGACGCGCGCGTCGACATGCCGTCCGTGGATTATCCGCGGAGCAGCCGGCGTTCACAAAAAAGAGCCCGCTCTGTCGCCACCGGGAAAACCGAAGTTCCTTCTCAATCGCTCGAGTCGATGTCATGGGTCGTCGTCGATGTCGAGACGACAGGTGGCTCGCCACCGTCCGACAGAATCACTGAAATAGCTGCGGTAGTCGTTCGTGATGGAAGAATTGCGGAAGTGTTTGAGACACTGGTCAATCCGATGCGGCCAATTCCTTCCTTTGTTTCAAAGATCACGAACATTACCTGGGACATGGTGAGAAACGCGCCGACGTTCGACCGCGTGGCGGAGGATGTCATGAAGGCGCTCGAAGGAAATGTCTTCGTCGCGCACAATGCCGCCTTCGACTGGAAGTTTGTCTCCCACGAGGTGACGAGAGCAACCGGCAGCAAAATCTTCGGACAACAACTGTGCACGGTGAAGCTGGCAAAGGGACTTTTGCCGGGCCTGCCGAGGCGGTCTCTGGATCACCTCGCGAATCACTATGGTGTTGAGATAAATGGCCGCCACCGCGCCGGTGGAGACGCGATGGCTACGGCACATTGTCTGATAAGGCTTCTGCGAGATGCCGAAGACCGCGGGTGCAGCACGTGGGACGATCTCGAGGTTCTTCTGCGCCGGCGCCAGCCGAAAAAGAAAAAGCGGCGCTACAGCGCATTACCATCACCCGTCACAAGGGACACGACCGCGTGAAGCCTGATCCTCTCGTTCAGACTCGCAAGCTTGGCGGCCTGACAATCCACGCGATTCAGGCCGGCGGCCAGCGCCTCGATGGCGGCGCGATGTTCGGCGTCGTTCCGAAACCGCTGTGGGAGAAGCGCATAGCTGCCGACGAGCGCAATCGTATTCAGCTTGGAATGCGGTGCCTGCTCATCGAGCATCCGTCGGGCTTGATACTTATCGACACCGGAGCGGGCAACAAGGAAGAGCAGAAGTTCAAGGACATCTACGGAATCGAAAACGAGGGGGCGGACGGAAGGACGTCGCTCGAGGACGGGCTCGCCCGGGTCGGTGTTTCTCCGGCAGATGTGGCGATCGTGATCAATACTCATCTTCATTTCGATCACGCCGGCGGCAACACGTATCGTGATGAGGCAGGGAAGATTGAGCCGTCATTCCCGAAGGCGCGCTACATCGTGAAGCGCGGAGAGTACGACTACGCGATGCATCCCAACGAACGCACGGCGGCGAGCTACTTCGAGCGCAATTTTCTGCCGGTCGTCAGGGATTCGCAGTTCGAGTTCGTCGTTCGCGAAAAAGAGATTGTGAAGGGCGTTCGAGTTGTACCTACGCCAGGCCATACCCCGTTTCATCAGAGTGTTCTGATCGAGTCGGAGGGGGAACGAGCCTTCTTTCTTGCTGACATGTGTCCCACCGCCTCGCATCTGCCCCTGCCGTGGATTATGGGGTACGACGTGGAGCCTCTCGTTACGCTTGAAACCAAGAGGCGAATCTTTCGGCAGGCAGAGGACGAGGAATGGCTGCTGATCTTCGAACACGATGCCAGCGTTCCCTGGGGCCGAATCGAGCATGATGGGAAAGGGTATCGTCTGAAGGCCTGAGAACCCGGGAAGCGCCGAACAGCGGAACAGCTATCAGGGAGAGGTGGGAGAAAAAAGCGAGATGGGGAGACATTCCTTATGCCGCCGACTCCTCGATTTTTGATTTACAAAGACATTGGTCGTCCCGGCTTTCCGTAGTTTCGACGTTACCAAAAAAAATGTTGTTGAGGGTCTGGCGGCTGAACGGATGTCTTCCAATCTCCCCGTTCGCTCCAATCCCTCCCTGATGGCTGTTCCGCAGTTCGATGGTTCCGCAGTCCTCGGGCCTTGCCCCAATCACCCAACTCGTTTAATCTCCAGAAGTTACAAAACGACAAGCGAACTCTCCGGGCGGAGAGTTCCACCCTTTGGCCCTCGGTTCTAACCTTGGTGTGCTACTGGAGTTCAAGCCACTCGGTGCCGAAGGTCCATTCGGCTCCGTCTGCGCGCGGACTCCATAAATGGGTCCGCGCTTTTCGTTTCGACTCAAATTTCTAAGAGGTAGCTGAGTATTCAGGACACCACAAAACGTGTGCGCGTGAACCGGCAGATTCGCATCAGCCCGCTCCGCGTTATCGCAGCCGATGGCGCGCAGCTTGGAATCATGGATGTCGAAACCGCTCTCGCCGCCGCGGTGGAACAAGGGTTGGATCTGGTCGAAGTCGCACCCCTCGCAAGGCCCCCGGTAGTCCGCATCATGGACTACGGGAAGTTCAAGTTCGAGCAGGCCAAGATGGCGCGACAGGCCAAGAAGAAGCAGCACGTGATCCACCTTAAGGAAGTGAAGTTCCGTCCTGGAATCGAGGAGCACGACTTCATGACAAAGACGCGCCACGCGCGCGAATTTCTCGGTGAAGGAAACAAGGTGAAGGTGACGCTCATGTTTCGCGGGCGTCAGATCGCACATCCCGAGCTGGGACGCGTGGTCGTCAATCGGGTCGCTCAGGAGCTCGCGGATGTCGCGAAGGTCGAGACCGAGCCGAAGTTTGAAGGAAAGTTCATGACGATGATCCTCGCGCCGAAGTAGGCGAGAGCTCAGAGTCCTACAACCAATAGAGAAAGAAAATGCCGAAGATGAAAAGCCATCGGGGAGCTAGAAAGCGCTTCTCGCTCACTGGCACTGGTAAGGTCAAGCGCCTCAAGGCGTTCAAGAGCCATATCCTCACGAAGAAGACGTCCAAGCGTAAGCGCCGCCTCCGTCAGTCGACGACGATCAAGGTTCGCGGTGAAGAGAAGAACATCAAGCGGCTCTTGCAGCTTTAAAGGAGATATACAATGCCTCGCGTAAGATCGAATGTGGTGCGCCTGAAGCGCAAAAAGCAGGTCATGAAGGCAGCTCGTGGCGCGTTTGGCGCACGGAGCAAGCTCTGGAAAGCCGCAAAGGAAAACGTCGAGCGTGGCTGGAAGTACGCCTACCGCGATCGCAAGAATAAGAAGCGCGATTTCCGGAAGCTGTGGATCGTCCGTATCAACGCCGGCGCTCACCAGCACGACATGAGCTACAGCGTGTTCATGCACGGCCTGAAGCGGGCCGGCATCGAGATCGATCGCAAGGTGCTCTCCGACCTCGCGATCAACGACGCCGCCGCTTTTAGCGCCCTCGCAGAGAAGGCCCGCGCAGCCCTGAACAACGCCGCTTAAGCTTCTGGCTTGACGGCAGGGCGGCCCGGGAACGAATTACTCCGTTCCAGGGCCGCCCTTTCTCTTTTCATCTATCGACCCGCCCAACTGTGACGCTCGACGAGTTCGTCAAGGCAGCATCAGCGCTCGACACTCACGCCTCTGAGCTCATCTCGGCTGCGACGACCGCACCAGAGCTCGAAGCGGCGCGCAATACCTTGCTGGGAAGAAAGAACGGGGAGCTCAGCAGCCTCATGAAGTCGCTGCCCACGCTTCCCCTCGACGACAGGCGCGAAGCGGGCGCGGCAGTAAACCGCGTCAAGACGTCAATCGAAGAGCTTCTCGATCAGCGCGCCGGATCGCTGGCCCCCGCCGGTGCGTCGCGCCGGAACATCGACCTCACGATGCCCGCACGAGAAGACTGGAAAGGCGGCCGTCATCCAGTAACGGTCGTGATCGAAGAGATCGAGTCCATCTTCCGCGAGCTTGGATTCACCATCGCGCTCGGCCCCGAGGCCGAGACCGAATGGTACAACTTCACCTCGCTGAACTTCCCGGAGAATCATCCGGCGATGGACATGCACGACACGCTGTATCTCACCGACGACGTGCTTCTGCGCACGCACACCTCACCGGTGCAGATCAGGACCATGCAGTCAACCACGCCACCGATTCGAATTCTCGCGCCCGGCAACGTCTATCGCCGCGATTTCTTCGACGCGTCCCACGCGCCGATGTTCTCGCAGATCGAGGGACTCGCCATCGACGAAGGAATTGGATTCGTCGATCTCAAGGCGACGCTCACTCACTTCGCCAATCGGTTCTTCGGCGGAACGAAAACACGGTTCCGACCGAGCTACTTCCCGTTCACCGAGCCGTCCGCAGAAATGGATGTCGAGTGCCAGATCTGTCACGGCAGCGGCTGCCCGAGCTGCAAGGGAACCGGATGGATGGAAATCCTTGGCTCGGGAATGGTGCATCCCAACGTCCTGATCGCCGCCGGACTCGACGCCGAGAAGTATTCCGGTTGGGCGTTCGGCATGGGGCCGGCCCGTATCGCGATGCTCCGTTACAAGCTTCCGGACATTCGGCTGCTGTACGACTCTGACATGCGATTCCTGGCACAGGTGTCGTCATGAACGCGTCTTATCGTTGGCTCAAGGATTTCGTCGACATCGACATCTCGCCAACGGAGCTGCGCGACCTGCTCACCGCGCGCTGCGCGACTGTGGATGACGTCATAACCCTGCGGCAGGATCTGGCCGGTGTTGTTATCGGCCGAGTGATAGAAGCGGGACCGCATCCCGATTCAGACCACCTTTGGGTCACGAAAGTCGATGCAGGGAAGGGCGTGCTTCATGACGTCGTGTGTGGAGCACCCAACGTCGAGAAAGGACGGCTGTATCCGTTCGCGCCGGTTGGGACAGTCCTTCCCGGTGGTCTCAAGCTCGAGAAGCGAAAGATCCGCGGCGCTCTGTCGGAAGGAATGCTTTGCTCTGCTCGCGAGCTCGGGCTTGGAACCGATCACGAGGGAATTCTTGGCCTCGATGTCGACGCCCAGCCTGGCGAGCGGTTCATCGACGTCGTTCGCGTCGGCGACACTCGAATTGTCGTTGACGTTCTTCCGAATCGACCCGACCTGCTGTCACACGAAGGTCTTGCCCGTGAGATCGCAGCGGCTACTGGCAGGAGGATGCAGCGCCCGTCGCATCCACCAGCGGTCCTGACGAAAGCGTCGAACGAGACCGGCATTCCGAGTGTTCAGGTAACCGTTGAGGATGTGGAAGGCTCACCTCGCTACATGACCGCGATAGTTCGCGGTGTGACCGTTGGTCCCAGTCCAGAATGGCTCGCTGCACGCATCGAAGCCGTCGGCGGCCGATCGGTCAGCAACGTTGTTGATGTCACGAATTACATGCTCCACGGCTTCGGACAACCGATGCATGCTTTCGATCTCGCCCGGCTGGGCGGCGGACAAGTAGTCGTTCGCAGGGCACGAGCCGGCGAGAAACTCGAGACGCTCGATGGAGTCGAACGCACTCTCGATGAGTCCATGACAGTCATCGCCGATGCGACGACGGCACAGGCCATCGGAGGAGTCATCGGAGGGAAGGGAAGCGAAGTCACCGAAACGACGACTGACATTCTTCTCGAGGCAGCCGCGTTCGATCCGCAGCGCATTCGTGCGACACGAAGAAAGCTCGGCGTATCAACCGATGCGAGCTACCGTTTCGAGCGGGGCGTTGACGCCTCGGCGATTGAAGACCTTCTGTACTACGCGGCCGAGCTGGTTCAGCGCGTTGCGGGCGGCTCGCTCGGTGGGCCAGCAACCGATTCGTACCAGAAGCCTGCGCAGTCGAAACCAATCCGCGTTCGTCTCAATCGAATCACGACAATCCTCGGCGAAGCGATTCCGGAAGAAGCATCGATCGCATACCTGTCGAGCATCGGATTCGAGGTGGAGCCGGAAAAAGATGCGCTGCTGGTAAGGCCGCCTTCGTTCCGCCAGGATGTCACAGGTGAGCCAGAGGTCATTGAAGAAATCGCCAGGCTTCATGGTTACGAGCAGTTCTCATCCGAGCTGCGTCCGTATCGCCCTGGAGCGAGACGTGACGATCCGATGCACACGGCCGCGACGCGAGTGCGCGATGCGGTTGTCGCAGCCGGCCTCTTCGAAGCTCGCCCGATGCCGTTCGTTCGTGAAGGCATCGACGCGCATCGCGTGCGCAATCCGCTCGCAGAGGACGAAGCGTATCTGCGTACCAGCCTTCTCGAATCGCTCGCTCGCCGCGTCGAATACAACTTCGCGCACATGCAGCGAAATGTTCGACTTTTCGAAATCGGCACGGTGTTCACGGACGAGAGGGTTCCGAATTCGTCCGCGCCGGCCGAACGAATGCATGCAGCCGCAGTCGTGGTGGGAGATCGCAGACCTGCGCACTTCACGGAACCTCATCCGCCGAAGCTCGACGAGTGGGACGCGAAGGGGCTCGGTGAGCTGATTGGCCGTGCCGCATTCCCTGGAGCTTCGATCGCATGCGCGCCAGGAGAGGGTGACGTGCTGTGGAATGTCACTGCTGACGGCAGCGACGTCGGTTCGATCAGGCAGCTTGTTGTCGATGCGCCGGTGTGGGCATCGCCCGTGTTCGGGATCGAGATCGATCTCGAGGCCGTCAGTCCGAGCCGTGCCGCAACAAATCCATATGTTGGAATTCCATCACAGCCCGCGATGCAGGTCGATCTCGCCCTGCTCGTGCCGGAGGACATTCGATCAGCGGCTGTCGCGGATGCCATTCGCGAGACGGCCGGCGACATGCTCGAATCACTCGTGGTGTTCGACGAATTCCGCGGCGCCGGAATTCCGGCAGGACAAAGAAGCCTCGCGTGGGCGTTGACCTTCCGTCATCCCGAGCGCACACTACGAGACAGGGAAATTCAGGGCAGAACCGCCAAAATCCTAAGCGTACTCGAGAGCAAACTTGGAATCCGACAGCGATCGTTCTGACGTGGAAACATTTCACGAGCTTCAACAGCTTGTCCGCCATCTCGGCGACGAGCTCACCAGCTTCCGCCGTCGCGCTTTGCAGGCCGAAGCCCGGATGAAAGCGGTTGAAGGGTCTGGCGGGAGCACCAAGGTCACGCCCGAAAGAATAGAGCGGCTCGAGCGGGAGAATGCCGAGCTTCGCAAACGGCTCGAGGCGGCGCGCACGAGAACCCGCCAGGTCCTGGACAGGGTTCGCTTCCTCAGGCAGCAGCACGAGGGGGCCGCCACGTGACTACCAGGAAGAACATCGTCAAAGTCACGATTCTCGGCAGCGAGTATACGCTTCGCACCGAGACATCTACGGAGCACGCGCTCGCCGTCGCAGAGTACGTCGACCAGGCAATTACCGATACTATGGAATCGGGTGCCCGGATCGAGGCGCACAAGGCGGCAATCCTGGCCGCTCTCAGAATTGCAGGAGAGTTGTTCGAGGCCCGGGAACAGGCATCGCTGCTGGCAAACGAGATGGCCGCCCTCAGCGACGAAATCCGGCCGTGGCTCCCCCCCGCAAAGAGATAGCATTACCTTAACCCCAGACACGCGACGACTTTCCGGCGCGTTTGGGGCCGCCTGTGGCTTGGCCGCGGGCTCTACATAGATCTCATGACTCAAACGGCGATCATCGCCGCGGTCGGCTTGCTGTTGGTCGTCGTAGCCTCCGTGGCGTTTCTGTATATAGGTAGGACGGCGGGAAGAAAGTCGGAGTTGGCCAGGCAGCTTGAAGCCAAGTCAACTGCCGAGCTGACCGCAAAACGCATCCTCGACGATGCAGCGCGCGACGCCGAGTCGCAGCGCAAGAATGCGGTGCTGAGCGGGAAAGAAGAGCTCATCCACCATCGCGAGGAGTGGGAGGTCGAGGCCCGCAAGCGACGCGAAGAGATCGAAGCCGAAGAGCGCCGCGTTCAGGAGCGCGAGGCCCTCCTCAATCGCAAATACGATCTTCTCGAGCAGCGCGAGCGCGAAGCCACCGCGCGTGCCGGCGAGGTATCCCGCCGCCAGGAAGCGCTCGTCTCGCGCGAGCTCGAGCTCGATAAGCTGCTTGCCGACGAACGGCGCCGGCTCGAGCAGCTCGCGGGACTCACGGCTGCCGAGGCGAAAGCGGAGCTGGTGCAGCGTCTTGCTGATGAAGCGCAGGCGGATGCCGCCAATCGCATCCGTGACATCAGGGAGACGGCCAAGCGGAACGCCGATCGCGAAGCGAAGAAGATCATTGCGCTGGCCATCCAGCGGATTGCAGCCGAACAGACAGCGGAGACGACAGTTTCTGCGGTCGCTCTTCCGAACGATGAGATGAAAGGCCGCATCATCGGGCGTGAAGGCCGCAACATTCGGGCGTTCGAGCTGGCGACCGGCGTCGACGTCATCATCGACGACACGCCTGATACTGTAGTTGTCTCGTGCTTCGATCCGGTGCGGCGTGAAGTCGCACGACTTTCACTCGAGAAGCTCGTCGCGGACGGCCGCATCCACCCAGGCCGCATCGAAGAGGTTGTCGCCAAGTCGCGCGAAGAAGTCGACATCGGAATCATTGACACCGGCGAGCGTGCTGCGTACGAGAGCGGCGTCCACGGCCTGCATCAGGAGATCATCCGTCTCATCGGTCGCATGCGGTGGCGTACCAGCTACGGCCAGAACATTCTGAATCATTCCAAGGAAGTCGCCTGGCTCGCAGGAATCATGGCGGCCGAGCTCGGCCTGGACGTGGCGATGGCCCGCCGCGGCGCGCTGCTTCACGACATCGGCAAAGTTCTCACGCACGAGCACGAAGGGACTCACGTGCAGCTCGGCGTCGAAATGGCGACCCGTTACGGTGAGCATCCGCTCGTCATCAATTGCATCGCGGCACACCACGACGACGTACCGCACGAGAGTGAGATTTCCGTCCTCGTGCAGGCCGCCGATGCCATTTCAGGGTCCCGACCGGGCGCGAGACGCGAGGCATTCGAGACATACGTCAAGCGTCTCGAGGGTCTCGAGAAAATCGCGTCGAGCTACCGCGGCGTCGAGAAAGTCTTCGCAATTCAGGCCGGTCGCGAAGTGCGCGTAATCGTCACGCCAGACGACGTCAACGATGCTCGCATGACGACGCTGAGCGAGGAGATCGCTCGTCGCATCGAAGCAGAGCTCCAGTACCCCGGGCAGATCAAGGTTGTTCTCATCCGCGAGACACGCGCGGTGGACTTTGCCCGCTGACCTGATCGATGGCGTGGCCATTGCGCGCGAGATTCGCGACGAGGTAGCAAAGGGAACGGCGCGCCTCGCGGGCACGCGTGGAATTCGCCCTGGGCTTGCCGTCGTGCTTGTCGGCGAAGATCCGGCGAGCACGGTGTACGTTCGATCCAAGGGCAAGGCGTGCGATGAGGCGGGGATGTACAGCTCGACGACCAGGCTGCCGGACACGACTACGCAAAGCGAGCTGCTGGCAGTCGTCCACACGCTCAACATGGATCCGCAGATTCACGGCATTCTCGTCCAGATGCCGTTGCCGAAGCATCTCGATCCCGATGCAGTCATTCGCTCGATCGATCCGCGAAAGGACGTTGACGGATTCCATCCGATGAACGTCGGCAAGCTACTCATCGGTGAGCGCGACGGTTTCGTTCCGTGCACTCCTGCAGGAATCCAGGAAATGCTCAAGCGCTCGAACATCGAGACGTCTGGCGCGGAATGTGTTGTTATCGGCCGCAGCAACATCGTGGGCAAACCGATGGCGGCGCTTTTGATGCAGGACGCTGTCGGCGCAAATGGAACTGTGACGGTTTGTCATCGCCACACGCGCGACCTTGGACTTCACACGAACCGCGCCGACATCCTTATAGTTGCGGCAGGTCGCGCAGGTCTCGTCACCGCGGACATGATCCGCACCGGCGCTGTCGTCATCGATGTTGGAATGAATCGCATCGACGACCCGGCTTCGCCGCGGCGATACCGGCTCGTTGGCGATGTCGACTTCGACTCGGTCAGGCACGTTGCGTCGCGCATCACACCCGTTCCAGGCGGCGTCGGACCGATGACGATCGCCATGCTGATGTCGAACACGCTCAGGGCAGCCGAACAAAGCGGAGCTGCGTGATGGTACCGCTGCCCAAAGCGATTCCGGGAACTACTCGGGAAGCTGCGGTCAGCGTCAGCACGCTGAACGAGTCCACAAGGCAGCTCGTCGAGAGCCAGTTCGGCCAATTCTGGATCAAGGGCGAGATCAGCAGTTTCAAGAAGCATGGAAGCGGTCACTGGTATTTCTCGCTCCGTGACAGGATTTCGCAGATCTCGTGCGTTGTGTGGAGCAAGGACCAGGGGCTGATTCCGGCCGCGCCTGACGATGGGATGCAGGTCGTTGCGCTTGCGGAGCTTACTGTCTATCCCGCGCGCGGTTCCCTCCAGCTGAAGATCTCGAGGATGGAAGCGGCGGGGGACGGCTTGTGGCGGAAGGCGATGGAGGAAACTATCGCGCGACTCAAGGCCGACGGTCTCATGGCGCCCGAGCGAAAGCGGGCGCTTCCTCGATATCCGAGAGTGATCGCGATCGTGACGAGCGTGAACGGCGCGGCGATGAAAGACATTATCTCCGTTGCGCAGCGCCGTCGTCCTGGAATTCGAATAGTTGTCGCGAATTGCGCGGTTCAGGGAGACAACGCGCCGGCGGAGATCTGCGCGGCCATCAGCCGCATAGTGAAGTGGAAAAGAGCCCAGGTCCTCATCGTCGGACGCGGTGGCGGATCACGCGAAGATCTCTGGGCATTCAACAACGAAAAGGTCGCGCGTGCCGTCGCGGCTTGTCCGATCCCGGTGATCTCTGCCGTCGGACACGAGATCGACACGACTGTCTGCGATCTCGTTGCTGACTATCGCGCGGCAACGCCGTCGGCGGCGGCGGAGAATGCGGTGCCTGCGCTGGAAGAGCTCGTAGCCGCAGTGTTCGCCCAACGCCGCCGGCTTGTGCAGTCAATGACACAGAGGTACCGACGCGCCGGTGTAGACCTTGAGCAGTTTGGGCGCCAACTCAGGGCTTCACCGCGGATGATTATTGAGCGACGGCGCGCACGCATTTCATCGCTTGCGGGCAGATTGAACGCGCTGAGTCCTCTCGCAACTCTTGAGCGGGGGTACGCCGTCGCACGAGATTCTGACGGGCGCCTGCTCTCGTCCGTTGATGCCTTTCAGATCGGAGAGTTGTTCCGCGTCACGGTGCGTGATGGGTCCGTTACCGCCCGCGCAGAGAGAATAGAAAGCTCAAGCTGATGGCGCGCTGGGTGGGGCAGGCGCAAGCGGCAATCGAACGACGAATCGGCTGCCCTTACCCAGCGCGCTCGATACGTCCAGTTCACCGCCCATGAGCCTCGCCAGCGAGCGGCTCACCATGAGTCCAAGCCCTGTTCCCCCACGCACGCGCGTTTTGCTCTGGTCGACCTGCCAGAACCTCTCGAAAATTTGTTCGAGATTGTCTGCCGAAATCCCGATGCCGGTGTCTTCAATGCTTATCGTCGCGCCAAGCTCCGTGACTTTGCTCGAAATCGAAACCGTTCCCGAGTCAGTGTACCGAACGGCGTTTCCCAGCAGGTTGAATAATATCTGGCGGATTCGAGTCGGGTCTGCGATGATCGGCGCGCCATCCTCCACGTTAATGTCGAACTTCAATCGTTTTGCCGTCACCAGTGGCTCTGTTGCCATTGCGACTTCACGTACGATGCCTGCGACGTCAACGGACTCCAGCGCAAGTGATGTGATGCCCGACTCGATTCGAACGGACTGCAGAGAGTCGTCGATCATGCGCGCCAGATGTGACGCGCTTGCTTTTACCCTCTCCAGGTGCCAGGCCTGCTCGGCCGATACTTCACCAACCGCCCCGGCAATCAGAATGTCTGCGTATCCGATAATTGCGTTGAGCGGAGTTCGCAGCTCGTGCGACATTACGCCAATGAAATTCGATTTGGCGAGGCTTGTCTCCTGAACCTCATGAAGCAGTTTTTCTCGATCCTGCTCAGCTTTTTTTCTGTCGGTGATATCGAGAAGGCTCAAGACCACTCCGTCGATTCGATCCTCGACGGACCGGTACGGGCTGATGCGGACGAGGTACCAGCGACCGTCCGTTGCGCCTACTTCACAGTCACTGCGAACAAGTGTCCGCAAAACTTCCTGGGCGTCGTCGATCAGCCGCGGATACTCGAGCTTGTGCGCAAGATCAGCAAGCGGTCTCCCCGCATCCTTCGGCAACAGATGGAATACAGCAGAAACAGCTGGAGTAAAGATCCGAACGCGGAGCTCCCGATCAAGGAAAATCGTCGCGATGCCGGTTGAGTCGATGAGATTCCCGAGGTCGGAATTGAGCTCGCCCAGCCGCTCGTTTTTTATCTTGAACTCCTCGTTGACAGTGTGGAGCTCCTCGTTGATCGATTGGAGCTCTTCCTTGCTGGCCTCCAGCTCCTCTTCGGTTGCGCGTTGTTCTTCGTTGATGGACTGGAGCTCTTCATTGGATGCCTTGAACTCTTCTATCGCACCCTCGTGCTCTTCAACGGCGGTCTGCAGCTGCGCTCTAGTGTCTTCGAGATCCCGCTCGAGTCGCCGCGTGATCCTGGTTCCGGGTTTCCGCGATTTCGAACCGTCAACGGGGGGCTGAGCGTCGGGAGTCACCACCTCTTCAAATACTATCAGAGCAAAGCGCTCTGCATTGCCTTTTCCAGGCAGCGGGCGAGCAATCAGATCGACCTTCCGGCTTTTTCCCCCGGTGGTGATCTCGATTCCGCGAAGCTCCTGCCGCTCGGCAGCCGAAAATACTCGCGCCACAAGCTTCTTGACCTGCGACCGAACGGTGGCCGGAAGCATGTCACTGAGGTGGTTTGACGGCTCACCACCGGAAATCTGCAAGTACTGCCCGACGCCGTCTGAGAAGTGAACCACCTGGCCCGTTTCCTGGATAACGAGGCTTGGCGGAGCATATGCCTCGAGCAATCTCAGATGTACGGATGCGGATGGGGCACTCCCCCCTGAGCGGACATCGAGGCTTTCCGGGGTCTGCTGGGGATACGTATCGTACCGGCGGTTCTCTATGAGGGAGAGCGTGTCTGTTCGGGGTATGTCCAGCGACCGGAAAAGCCGGTGCTTCTTGTCCACCACCTTGAACATTTTGGCGACATCTTCGACTGATTCAGACGTGCCGAGAAAGAGATGGCCGCCCGGCCTGAGCGCAAAGTGAAATGATTTTAGCACACGCCTCTGGGCGTCGCGCTGCAGGTAGATAAGAACATTTCTGCAGTTGACCAGGTCGATCCGCAGGAACGGTGGATGACGCAGCAGGTTGTGCGCTGCAAAAATCACCTTCTCCCGGACTGCTTTCTTGATCCGGTACCCGGCGTGCTCGCGAGTAAAGTAGCGCTGGAGCCGCTCGGGCGAGACGTCGGCCGAAATTGTTTCAGGGTACAACCCTTCGCGCGCCAGCGGGAACCCGCGCTCATGAACATCGGTCGCGAATATCTGGATGTGTGGAGGATCGGAGAGCTTTTCGGCGTGCTCGCACAGAATAATGCCCATTGAATACGCTTCCTCTCCCGTCGCGCATCCGGTTACCCATACTCGAATGCTGTCGGTTCCGTCCTTGTTCGCAAATAATCCTGGCAGCACCTCGCGCTCGAGGGCGGCAAATGCCTCCGGATCGCGAAAGAAGCTCGTGACCGAAATCAGCAGGTCATCATAAAGCGACTTAAGCTCCTCTTCGTTATCGCGGAGCACCCGCAGATATGACGAGAGATTTGTTGCGCGGCTGAAGTGGGCCCGACGCTGGATACGGCGATTAACCGTTGAGCGCTTGTAACCGCTGAAATCATGTTCGGTCTTCGATCGCACGTACGCGAGGACGTCTCGAATGAGCCTGTCGTTGGCCGCCCCCAATTCGCCGCCTGAAATCAGCGGGTCGAGCGGCTCGCCTGCGCAAAGCTGCAGCGCTTCCGCTCCCAGCTGCGCCACCGGCAGAACAACGTCCACGTAGCCGGTAGAAATCGCGCTGGATGGCATCGACGCGAATTCGGCCTCCTGGGGGAGCTGCGCCATGGTGATTCCGCCGCGCTCCTTGATCCACTTCACTCCCTGTGTGCCGTCCGATCCCGTCCCCGAAAGAACAATTCCGACTGCTTCTTCGGCGTGAACTTCCGCGAGGGTCTTGAAGAAGCCGTCGATGGGCGCGCGCGAACGGTTCGGCATGGCGCGCGCCGAAAGCCGGAAGTGCCCGTCCGTCAAAGTCAGATCCTTGTCGGGCGGAATCACGTAGACATTATCTGCTTCGACCTTAATAGGCCGGGAGACCTGCCGGACGCGCATCCCGGTGTGCGTCTGCAGCAACTCCGCCATATGGCTCTTTTCGTTCGGGTCGAGGTGCACGATGACAACGAACGCCATTCCGCATTTTTCCGGCAGGGCTCCGAAAAATTGGCGGAGCGCCGCGAGGCCACCGGCAGACGCCCCGATTCCGACTACGGGGAATCGATGGTCGAGCGGGGCGGTATCAGTTGAGGGGGCTGCTTCGTCTGGCACTCGGAAACACCTGTAAGCGTTGGGTAACGTAGGCAACCGATCTCCGCCCGTCCAGCAGCATCTTGGGATGCGCCAACTAATGCATCATGCATGCCTTTACAAAGGGCCGTAAGTCAGCTAATCTTCAAGGCTTACCACGATTCAAAGAAACCCAGCGTGCAACGCGCGCGGAGAACACAGCAACATGGCATTTCAGAAGACACCGACAGTCGAAAAGTACCGCACACACGAGACCGATACCGGCTCGGCGGAGGTTCAGGTCGCGATCCTTACTGCGAACATCGAATACCTGCGCGGTCACTTCAGCACGCACGCCAAAGACCATCACAGCCGACAGGGCTTGCTCAAGATGGTCGGTCGTCGCCGTCGCCTCCTCGACTACCTCAAGCGCACCAACGTCGAAGGCTACCGCAAGATCATCGCTGATCTTGGCCTCCGTCACTAGTCGAAGCTTCTGACGCTATACCCGCGCGCGGACGCACTCTGCTGTCCGCGCGCGTTTTGTGTTCTCTAGAAAAAAGAAAAGGCAAAGAAGATGCAACGCATTGAACGCGAATTCGCGGGCCGGAAGCTCATCATTGAGACCGGCAGAATGGCCAAGCAGGCCGCAGGCTCCGCACTGGTACAGTTTGGCGAGACAATGGTCCTCGCCGCAGTCACAGTCAGCGACAAGGAAAGCGCGCTCGACTTTTTCCCCCTCCTCGTCGAGTATCGCGAGAAGACTTACGCGGCCGGAAAAATTCCCGGTGGATTCATCAAGCGTGAAGGACGCCCGCACGATTCCGAGATCCTCAAGGCGCGAATCATCGATCGCTCGATTCGCCCGCTGTTCCCGGAAGGCTTCAAGAATGAAGTCCAGGTCTTTATCTACATCATTTCCGCAGATCAGGAAAACGATGCCGATGTAATCGCCCTGCTCGCTGCCTCCTACGCGCTCAACACATCGAAGATCCCGTTCATGGGACCGATCGCTGCCGTTCGCGTCGGACGCATGGAAGACAACTGGATCCTCAACCCGACGTTCCAGCAGCTCCCGTACAGCGACATGGACATCGTCGTCGCCGGATCGCAGGACTCGATCATGATGGTTGAAGGTGGCGCCATCGAGATCTCGGAAGACGACACGCTCGCAGCGCTCAACGTTGCTCAGGCAGGAATCCGCGAGCTCGTCGCGATTCAGGAAGAGATGCTTGCCGAGAGCCGCACGCCGAAAATGCCGTGGTCGAAGACCGAATCCGATGCCGGACTCGTCTCCCGCGTCAAGGCACTCGCCACGGAGAAGATCACCGAAGCAATCAACCAGAAGGACAAGCACAGCCGCATCGAGCAGGTCGAGAAGGTAAAGAAGGAAATCTGCAAGCTCCTCGAGGCCGAGTATCCGGACAACCCGAAGGATGTCAAGGCTCACGTCGAAGATGCCGAGTACAACAGCCTTCGCGCGCAAGTACTGGATTCAGGCAAGCGCGTTGACGGCCGTGGTTCCCGCGAAGTTCGCCAGATCACCATCGACACGCCGGTTCTCCCGCGCGCCCATGGATCAGCGCTCTTCACACGCGGACAGACCCAGGCGCTAGTCGCAGTGACTCTTGGCACGGCTCAGGACGTTCAGCGTCTCGACTCGATCGACGAGAAGGGCGAGACCACGAAGTCCTTCATGCTTCACTACAACTTCCCACCGTTCTCCACAGGCGAAGTTCGTCCGATGCGCGGCACCAGCCGTCGCGAGATCGGTCACGGAAATCTTGCCGAGCGCGCGCTGCAGAGTGTTCTGCCGCCGTTCGAGGAATTCCCATACACGATCCGCATCGTCTCCGACATTCTCGAGTCGAACGGATCGTCGTCGATGGCATCTGTCTGCGGTGGCTCGCTCGCATTGTTTGATTGCGGCGTTCCAATTCGCGGAGCTGTTGCCGGCGTCGCGATGGGTCTCATCAAGGAAGGAAAGAAATACGCGATTCTTACAGACATCCTCGGCACCGAAGACCACTTGGGCGACATGGACTTCAAGGTTGCAGGAACCGAGAACGGAATCACGTCGATCCAGATGGACATCAAGGTCCAGGGTCTTTCGATCGAGATCATGAAGGAAGCACTCGACCAGGCACGTGAAGGTCGTCTGCACATCCTTGGTGAGATGAACAAGGCGCTTGCCGCGCCGCGTGCCGAGCTTTCGCTCTACGCACCGCGTATCGTCACCCTTCACATCAACCCAGAGAAGATCGGCGAGCTGATCGGACCGAAGGGCAAGACCATCCGCGGCATCCAGGAAGAGACTGGAGCCGAGCTCACCGTTGACGATTCTGGCCTCGTGACGATTGCTGCAGTTGGCGGCGAAGCAATGGAGCGCGCGCGTCAGATGGTCCAGGCTCTCACAGCCGAGCCCATCATCGGCGAGACGTACGAAGGAACGGTCAAGAGCACGACTGCTTTCGGCGCATTCGTCGAGATCATGCCGGGCACCGAAGGCCTCGTCCACATCTCCGAGCTCAAGCACGGCCGCACCGAGAAGACCGAGGACGTCGTGTCCAAGGGCGATCGCGTGAAGGTCAAGCTTCTCGAGCGCGACGAGCGTGGTCGTCTTCGCCTGTCGATGAAGGCGCTCGTTTCGAAGCCGGAGTCCGAGGGCGGTTCTTCGTCTGATGCCGCTCCGGGAGAGTCATCGTCGGAGCCGGTGGAAGTCGGCGCAGAAGGGGGATCGTCATCTGAAGATCGTCCGCGCCGTCCCCGCAGCCGTCCACCCCGCAGCGGCGGAGGTCGCGGCCGGGAGTGACAGCTACAGCGACGAAGGACGAAATAGCTCTTCGCCGCACCGTTCTTCCTAACGGCCTGACCGTACTCTCGGAGCACATGCCGGGAGTGCGGTCGGTTGCTTTGGGGACCTGGGTGCGTGCAGCTACACTCAACGAAACCCCGGAAATCATGGGCGTTTCGCACATGCTCGAGCACATGGTTTTCAAGGGCACTCCCACGCGATCAGCGAAGGATCTCGCTTTTGCGCTGGAGACGCTTGGCGGGTCGCTGGACGCCTATACCTCGCGCGAGCACACTTCGTATCAGGCGAGGGTGCTCGATGAGCACACGAGCAACGCCGCGGACGTGCTGGCCGACCTGATCTTCAGGCCTCTTTTAAGAAAATCGGACCTCGAGCTGGAGCGTAAGGTCATCCTCGAGGAGATCAACACCGTTGACGACACTCCGGACGACCTCGTCTTCGAGATTCATGGAAAGGAACTGTGGGGAGACCATCCGCACGGTTACCCGATTCTCGGAACTCGCGAGACGGTCGGCGCCCTGACAACCGAGGATCTTCGGTCGCTCCACGAGCGGGCGTACCATCCCGACAACGTCGTCGTTGCCGCATCAGGCAACATCGAGCACGATGAGCTGCTTCGGATTCTGGAGGCCGGAGGCTGGGGCTCGTTCCCCAGCAGCGGAGGCACGAATCTCATCGTTCCGCCTGCCTTGCCTCTGCCTCCGACAGCGAAGCATATCGAAAGAGAAGGGGCCCAGACTCACATCGTCTTCGGGTCGCCCACGGTCCCCCACAGTGACCCGCGCCGCTATGCGCTCTCCCTCGTGAGCATGCTGTTCGGCGGGGGCATGAGCTCCCGGCTGTTTCAGCGAATTCGAGAGGATCTCGGTCTCGCCTATTCGGTCTACACCTTCCAGTCATTTCATCGCGATTCGGGCAATCACGGCGTCTACGTGGGGACAGCACCTGAAACTGCGCAGGAGGCCACAGATGCCATCAGGAAGGAGCTGGCGAAACTGGCTTCGGACGGGCTGCCTGACGATGAGCTGGCCGCTGGAAAAAGTCAGCTAAAGGGGCAGATTACTCTTTCGCTGGAAAGTGTCTCTTCGCGGATGTATCGCGCCGCAGGCGTGGAGCTTTACGACGAAGAGTACAGGTCTCTTGATCAGCTGCTGGCGCTGGTCGACGGGATCAGCAGTGAAACCGTCAGGGAAGTGTGCGCGGATTTTTTTTCGCCCGATTCTCAGACGATTGTGAGCCTTGGACCCCGCGCGGCAAACTAGGCGCGGCATCATATTACAAATCCCCAACGACAATACGAAATGAAGATCGGCGTCCCGAAGGAAATCAAGACAAACGAGAATCGCGTAGCGCTCGTGCCGGCAGGCGCAGAGTCGCTCGTCGCCGCTGGGCATAGCGTCCTGATCCAGACAACTGCAGGAGAAGGCAGCGGCTTCACCGATAAGGACTATACAGATGTCGGCGCGACGATCGCACCCGACGCTGCCGCAGTTTGGGCCCAGGCGGAAATGATCATGAAGGTCAAGGAGCCAATCGCTCGCGAGTGGCCGATGATGCGAAAGGGCCAGACGATCTTTACGTATTTCCATTTTGCAGCGGATGAAAAGCTGACTCAGGCGCACATCGACAGCGGCGCGATCTGCATCGCGTACGAGACGGTGGAGCTGCCGAGCCGCGAGCTGCCGCTGCTTACGCCGATGTCGGAAGTCGCGGGACGCATGGCGGTCCAGGAAGGCGCCAAGTATCTCGAGAAGCTTTACGGTGGACGCGGAGTTCTCCTCGGCGGCGTCCCGGGTGTTGCTCCAGGGAAAGTCGTGATTCTCGGCGGCGGAGTCGTGGGCATCAACGCAGCGAAGATGGCGGCCGGACTCGGCGCCAAAGTCACCGTGCTCGACCTGTGCCTCGAGCGTTTGCGCTACCTCTCCGATGTCATGCCGGCAAATGTGACGCTTATCTACTCGAATCGTCACAATATTCTGGAGCAGATTTCCACCGCGGATCTCGTTGTTGGCGCAGTGCTCATCCCGGGCGCCGTCGCACCGCGGCTGATCCGCCGCGAGGACCTCAAGACAATGCAGCACGGATCAGTGATCGTTGACGTCGCTATCGACCAGGGTGGTTGTGTCGAGACGATCCACGCAACGACGCACGAGAATCCGGTCTACGAGATTGATGGGGTCATTCACTATGGTGTCGCCAACATGCCCGGTGGCGTACCTCGCACCTCGACGCTCGCCCTCACCAATGCAACATTCCCCTATGCACTTCGACTTGCCAACCTCGGTTGGAAGAAAGCTTGCAAGGAGAGTGTTCCTCTGCGGAAAGGCCTGAACGTCATCGAGGGCAACGTTGTATATCCCGCAGTAGCCGAGGCATTCGGCTTGCCATTGAAAGACGTCGATTCTTTCCTGAACTAAGACAGAAACATCATGCGCTGGCCCTTCAAGACAGGTTCACTTTTTCCCGCAAACGCGATAGCCGTCGATCTCGGCACCGCGAACACGCTCATCTACGTGAAGGGCGAGGGAATTGTGTTAAACGAGCCCTCGGTCGTCGCTCTCGATCGCGAGACGAAGAAGATCAAGGGAGTCGGGCTAGAGGCCAAGCGCATGCTGGGTCGCACACCTGAAGGCGTGATCGCCGTCCGTCCAATGAAGGACGGCGTGATCGCCGACTTCGACGTGACTGAAAAGATGCTGCGCTATTTCCTGGCGCTCATCATCGAGAATCACGTGTTCAAGGTGAAGCCCCGCGTCATCGTCTGCGTGCCGTCAGGCATTACGGAAGTGGAACGGCGCGCAGTTCGCGACTCCGCGCTCGGCGCCGGCGCGAAGGAAGTCTTCATGGTTGCAGAGCCCATGGCCGCTGCAATCGGAGTCGGACTTCCAGTTGAAACACCAACGGGCAACATGGTCATCTACATCGGCGGTGGCACCACTGAGATTGCCGTCATCGCGCTTTCCGGTATCGTCAGCGACACGTCGATCCGCACGGGTGGTGATGAGCTCGACATGGCCATCCTTCAGTCGATGAGAAAGAACTACAACCTTCTCATCGGTGAATCGACGGCCGAGCAGGTCAAGATTCAGATCGGATCGGCGTATCCGATTGGGGAGGAACGGGAGATGGAAGTGAAGGGACGCGATCTCGTGTCGGGAATTCCGAAGAGCATCCGCATTCATTCAGCAGAAATTCGCGATGCAGTCCAGGAACCGATTCAGCAGATTGTCGGCGCCGTTCGCAGGGCGCTCGAGATCACCCCTCCGGAGCTGGCTGCAGACATTGTCGAGCGCGGTATCGTCATGACTGGCGGTGGAGCGCTCATTCGCGGACTTGATGTTCTCCTTTCGCAGGAAACGGGCTTGCCCATTCACGTTGACGAGGACCCTCTGACCTGCGTGGTTCGCGGTACCGGACGTATCCTCGACGATGAGGAAAAGTACTGGTCCGTTCTGGCCACCTGAGGTAAGACCCAGTGGCACGCGCTGTCCGAAGCAGCAATAGCAGAACAGATCTCATAATTCTCGGAGCGGCAATTCTCGTCGCTCTGGCGGCGCGCGGACTCCCTCAGAACATGAGAGATCCGGTCGCGAGCTCGATGCGCAGGACGTTTCTCGCTCCGCTCGTGATTCTTCAGGAGCGAGCCGAGGCAAGTCGCCGCTCGCTTCTTCTCGACAACGCACGAACTGCAATCCGCGACAGCGTCGCGCTTCGCGCAATGACGGTCACGTCCCTCGAAAGCGAGAACGACAGGCTTCGCCAGCTTATCGGACTCGGTTCGCGCCTGAAGTGGGGTTTCGTTCCAGCCGAGGCAATTCATGGACGCGGAGTTCGTGACGTCACGACAATGACGCTCACGGCCGGATCCAATTCGGGCGTGAGCAGGCTGAATCCGGTGGTCTCGCCCGAAGGTGTTGTGGGAATGGTATCGAACGTGGACCCGACGATGAGCGAAGCGATGATCTGGACTCATCCTGATTTCCGGGTGAGCGCAATGTCGGCCGACGGGAGCGCGTTTGGAATCGTCCAGGCCCATGCCGCCAGTGCTACAACCGGTTACCTGATGGAGCTTCGCGGAATTCCGTTCCGCAGCCAGCTCAAGCCCGGCACACTCGTCGTGAGCTCGGGTCTCGGCGGGGTATGGCCGCGCGGCATACCTATAGGAACAGTATTGTCTGAGATTACGGGCACAGCCGAGAGCTGGGCCAGATCGTATCTCCTCAAGCCGGTTGTCTCGCCCGCCGATGTTGGAGCGGTGATGATCCTCCGCTCAGACCGCACTTCAAAGGGCTTCGATAATGTCTGGAGCAGCGTGGCTGAGGCGAATGCCGCAGCCGAGCGAATCGTTATCTCGGGCGATTCGGCAGCGAAGAGTGCAGCACTCGCCGAGGCAGCTGCTCGCCGTGCGGCGCTCGACACCACGCGACGGGATTCGACTGCCGGCGGCCAGATTCCTGGCGGACTTCCACCCGAACTGATGCCCGACACCGTTTCGAGAACGGCTCCTTTACCCGCGCGTCCAGTTGATTCGGCTGCCCTGGCAGCAGCGAGACGAAGGGCGGCTGCTCGTCGCGACTCCATGAGACGCGATTCGATTCAACGCGACTCGTCTGGCGTACCGCGTAGTCCAACTCGAGGAAACTGATGAACCTCGGCAGCATTGCCCGCGCGGTCGCGACATTCCTTATTCTCGTTCTCCTTCATTACACTCTCCGACCGCTGCTCGGCTGGAGAGCGCCTATGGACTTCCTTCTGCTCGCGCTGCTGCTGTCGGCGATCAGAGTAAGACCGGCTGTGGCGGCAGTTATCGGACTGGTTCTTGGAATCGTTTCGGATTCGCTGACTCCTGAAGCACTCGGCGCCGGAGCCGTGGCGATGACGATAGTGGGCTACCTCGCGTCCTGGCTCAAAGCGGTCTTCTTTGCCGACAACCTCGCGCTCAACGCGTTCTTCTTCTTCCTCGGCAAGTGGATCTTTGACGTGATCTACTTCAGCGTGGAGCAGCGACTCGGCGGAATCGAGTTGATCCAGCAGCTGCTGCTCTGGTCGCCATTGTCCGCCGCTGCGACTGCGATAGCGGGTATATTGCTCTTGCTGATCATGCGCCCGCTGCTGGAGCCGTCCCGAGTATGAGTTTTCACCCGAACGACATTGCCCGACGAACCCGCCTGAGCTCATATGCGCTTGGTGTCGGGTTCGTTTTGCTTCTGAGCGCATTCTTTCGCGCCCAGGTTCTACAGAGCGCTTCGTATCTGAGGCAGTCGCAGGAAAACCGTCTGCGCACGATCCCCCTGCCCGCGCCGCGCGGAATCATCTACGACCGCAAGGGCAACATCATCGCGGAGAATCTTCCCGCGTACGCTGTTTCGCTTACTGCACCGAGTCTGGATTCGCTCAAGGCCGCTCTGAAAATCTTGCAGCCTACGCTTCAGCTTACTGATGGCGATATCAACGCTGCCGTCAGGCGATACCGCCGGGCGCCAACTCGTCCGACGGTCGTGCTCCCCGACGCATCGATCGACGTCGTCTCCGTTCTCGAGGAACATCGAATCGACTACCCGCGACTGATCATTCAGTCGGTTCCGAAGCGATTTTATCCGGACGGTCCGGTGGTGGCGCCATTCGTCGGGTACACGGGCGAAGTTACGGAGACGGAGCTCAGCAATCCCGACTATGCGGGTTACAAACCCGGCCAGATTATCGGCAAGGGCGGCCTCGAGAAGCAGTACGAAAGCGTATTGAGGGGCAGGGAAGGTGAAAAATTCGATGAAGTCGATGCCCGAGGCCGGCCGGTTCGTGAAGCTGGATCGCGTCCCGACGTCGTACCGATAGGTGCTCCCCCGCTAAAGACTAACATCGACATGGATCTCCAGAAGTTCATGGCATCCGTGTTTGGCGATTCGCTGCAGGGTGGGGCAATCGCGCTCGACCCAAAGACAGGAGCGGTTCTCGCGCTGTACAGTAATCCAAGCTTCGATCCAAACAGATTCACTGGTGGAATCCCTGCTGACTACTGGAAGGAGCTGAACACGGACCCGCGCCGTCCGCTGTTCAACAAGGTCATTCAGGGCACCTATCCGCCGGGCTCGACGTGGAAGCTTGCCACGTCCGTAATGGGACTCGAGTCGGGTCTGATCGGCATGAAGACACACATGCCCATCTCGTGCAGCGGAGGCCTTCAGTATGGCCGACGCTACTTCAAATGCTGGGAGAAAAAAGGGCACGGAAGCGTCGACCTTGCGGGAGCGATCACTCACTCGTGCGACGTCTACTTCTATCAGCTCGGCTTGAAGATCGGGTTGTCGAAGCTCGTAGGTGGTGGCATCGATCTGATGTTCGGCGAACGCTCCGGCATCGATCTGCCCAACGAGTACAAGCCCCGGTTCCCGACGCGTGACGTGCGCGCGTATTACAACCGTCGTTTCGGCGCTAACTGGAGCAACTCAGAGGTGCTCAACCTCTCTATTGGACAGGGCGCCAATTCGCAAACAGTTGTAAACATGGCGCGGTTCTACACGGCGCTCGCTACCGAAGGCACTGCTTCAAATCCTGAACTGGTTGCGCGGAACCCCGTCCAGAAGAAGATCATCACCAAGCTGACGCCAGAGCAGTTTGCAGGGCTGCGAGTTGCCATGGCGGGCGTGACTTCAACTGGCGGTACGGCAGCGTCGGCCAACATCCAGGGTCTGGTGATCGCGGGAAAAACAGGTAGTGCCCAGAACACCGAGAATGTGAACAAGGATCACGCCTGGTTCGTCGGATTCGCGCCAGCTGAGGATCCGAAGATTGTTGTCGCCGTGTTCCTCGAGTTCGGAATTCACGGGTACTTTGCGGCGCGCGTTGCGTCCAAGATCATCGGCAGCTACCTGCACGTTGGAAATGTCATCGCAAATGTTGAGGGTGGCTGATGCGGAAGATTGTTGCTGACTATCCGCTCGTACTCACTGCGCTGGCGTTATCGGTCTTCGGCGTATCAATGGTCTACTCCGCCGGTCAGACTGACACGCCCACAGCCGTTGCGCATGTTTATCGCTCGCAGATGCTGTGGATGTTTCTCGGGATTCTCGGTGCCTATGGGATAAGCAGGTCATCCGTCCGGTTCATCGAATGGGTGACACTGCCGGCATACATTCTATCAACCGTGCTGCTCGCCGCGACGCTTGTCGTTGGAAAGGGCGCAGGAACAGCCGCGAGCACCAAGAGCTGGCTGGCGATTGGAAGCGTCCGCATTGGACAGCCGTCCGAGCTTGCGAAGCTGACGGTAGTACTGATGCTTGCCGCAGTTCTGGCGAAAAGAAAAGAGCCACCCAGGTCGCTGCTGGATCTCTGGCAGCCTGCGTTGATCGTGGGCATTCCGTGGGTCATCATCATGCTTCAGCCGGATCTCGGCACGGGCATCGTGTTTATCGGAATCTTTTTCGGAATGCTGTACTGGTCGGGCGTCGCATGGCCGCTTCTGCTCCTTCTGGCGAGCCCGGTCGTAAGCCTGATTCTTTCCTTCAGCACGGGGATGTGGGGCGCATGGTTTCTCGTGCTGCTGGCGTTGATTCTGTACTACCGTCCGTACCTCATCGAAGGCGTGATTCTCCTCGTGATGAACATTGCGACGGGCGTCATCGCTCCGATACTGTGGGAGAAGCTCCAGCCGTATCAGCAAAATCGACTAAAAGTTTTTATCGATCCGTCGGCCGATCCGAAGGCTTCAGGCTATCACGTGATTCAGTCGAAGATTGCTATCGGCTCTGGCGGAGTCTTCGGGCAGGGCTTCACGCTGGGTACGCAGAAGCGGCTCGCATTCCTTCCTGAGCAGCATACCGATTTCATCTTCGCTGTGGTGGGCGAGGAGATGGGGTTTCTCGGCGTGACTGTGGCGCTGACATTGTTCCTCGTTCTCTTCCTCAGAATCACGCAGATATCCGGCAGGGCAAACGATTCATTCAGCTCATTCGTGGCGTTCGGGCTGATGACGAGCTGGTTCGTTCACGTGCTCGTGAATGTGGGAATGACGCTCAACCTGATGCCGATCACCGGAATTCCGCTTCCGTTCTTCAGCTACGGCGGATCCTTCATGCTTGCATCGTGGCTGGCGATTGGAGTGCTGATGAGAATCTCCGGCGAAGGGCGGGGCAAAGCAGCGTTCAGGGCCAGCTAAGACCGGCAAACCGTGCTATTAGCTGTTCGCAACACTAGCTGATCGCTGTTGGTAGTTCTCCGCCGCGGACGGCTAGCTAATGGCTGGCGAGGCTAATGTTGCAACAGCCAAAAGCACGCTCTGTCTTTGCCTTAGCCTTGCTCCTTCCAGTCACTCCGGTCACATTTCGAAAACAATGGCATGGTTCCGTAAAGAGAAAAAGCCGCGCACCCCACGTCGCGAGCGGCTCGAGATACCAGCGGACGCTTGGGAGAAGTGTGAGCAGTGTGGTCACACCGACATCCGCGAAAAATTCATCCGTAATCTCAATGTTTGCCCGAATTGCGAGCACCACCGGCGCATTCGGGCAATCGATTACGTAAATATTCTCCTCGACGACGGCTCAACGGAGGAGACAGAGACAGAGATCAGGTCAACAGACCCGCTCGGGTTTCCTGAATATCCTGCCCGTCTGGCGAAGGCTCTCGCCAAATCGGGCGAGGGCGATGCAATTCTGACGTTCACCGGTCAGCTGCTGGGACTCCCTGTTTGCCTCGGTGTCATGGACTTCGCGTTCATGGGCGGCTCTATGGGCTCAGTCGTTGGCGAGAAGATCGCCCGACTCGGACAGAAGGCTCTGGAGCGAAAGTTCGCCTTCATTCTCGTCTCGTCGTCCGGCGGAGCTCGCATGCAGGAAGGCGTCTTGAGCCTGATGCAGATGGCGAAGGCCGCGGCGATTCTGTCTCAGCTTGGCGAGCGCAGAATTCCCTACGTGTCCATCCTCACGAACCCGACGACTGGAGGCGTGAGCGCCAGCTACGCGATGCTCGGCGACGCAATTATCGCCGAGCCGGGGGCCGTTATCGGGTTCGCGGGGCCGCGAGTCATCAAGCAGACCATCGGTCAGGACCTGCCCGAAGGGTTCCAGACGTCGGAGTTCCTTCTCGAGCATGGAATGGTCGATCTCGTAACGCATCGCAAGGATCTGAAGCAGGCAGTGGGACAGCTTCTGAGGCACATGAGTGGCAAGCCCGCCGCCACGGGGTGGACAGCGGCCTGACCGCGTATAGAGAGGCCCTCGACGCGCTTTTCGCCAGGACCGGCGCTACCTCCAAGTTCGGGCTTCAACGCACACTCGATTTCCTCGAGCTGCTCGGCAATCCGCATGACAGGCTCAAGACCTTCCATGTTGCCGGCACGAACGGCAAGGGCAGCGTTGTAGCGACACTGTACGCGCTCCTGCGATCGAAAGGCCTGCGCACCGGCCGTTACACGTCGCCGCATCTGATCGACTTCCGCGAACGCGTCGTCGTCAATGATGAAATGATTGACGAGAGTTATGTCGTCGATTTTCTCGCCCGGTGGTCGCCGCGGGCCCATGAGATGGGGGCGACGTTCTTCGAGATTACCACGGCCATGGCGTTCGACTATTTCGTGAAGCAGAAAGTCGACGTTGCGGTAATCGAAACCGGACTGGGCGGACGGCTTGATTCAACGAACGTCATTCATCCGGTTGCGTCAGGCGTTACTTCGATATCGATCGATCACACGGAGTTTCTCGGCAACACTGAAGCAGAGATATCGAGAGAGAAGGCGGGAATCTTCAAGCCCGGGGTTCCCTCGGTGATCGGGAAAATGTCTACCGACGCGCGAATCGCGATTTATCAGACTGCGGCTGCTGCCGGCGTCGCGGCTGTCATCGACGCGACCAGGTTGTTCAAGACTCATGATGTGCATGTTCGGCGAACGGGCACGTGGTTCACGATCGAGCAGGGAACTGAGTCGATGCAGATGCGCACAGGACTCATCGGAGGGGCGCAGGCGGACAACGCAGCGGTCGCGCTCGCGATGTTGCGTGCCGCTGGATCTCCATGGTCCGTGACTCTCGGGGAAGCGAGCGCAGTGCTGCCGTCCGTGCGGCTTCCCGGGCGGTTCCAGATCCTTGGCAAATACGTGCTTGATGTCGCGCACAATCCAGACGGGATGAGGTCGCTCACTTCCACGCTTTCGAACCTGGACGTGGAGCGCCCGATTGTCGCGGTTTTGGGCATACTTGCCGACAAGGATTGGCGGCAGATGATGAAAATCCTATCTCGATCAGTAGATGAAATCGTGCTGGTCGCACCTCCAACGGCTCCCCGTGCGCGCGCGTGGAGTGTTGAAGAGGCCTATGAATTCGCTGTCTCGGAGCGGATCAACGCGAGGATCGAGCGGGACTTTGCGCAAGCAGTCACCGCCGCGGCCGAAAACGCGGCAACTGCGGTCATCACCGGTTCATTTCATACAGTCGGCGACGCTCTCGAAGTGCTGGGAGAAAAAGCTATTTAGGATTGAGTCCGCAGAGTCCTCAATCCGCAATCCGAAATCGCCTTAGGTGCTTGCCGCTAAGTCCATGTGTGGCGTAGCTTTGAGTGATGGCTCAGGGAGCTTTACCGGGGTTCAGAGACTTCTATCCCGAACAATTTGCGGAACGCGCATATATCATGAGCGTGTGGCGCCGGATTCTCCGGCGTTACGCGTTTTCTGAGTATGATGGACCGCCTCTCGAGCCGCTCGACCTGTACAAAAAAAAGAGTGGTGATGAGCTGGTCGGACAGCTCTATTCGTTTACTGACAAAGGTGACCGCGAAGTTGCGATGAGACCCGAAATGACGCCGACGTTTGCCCGCATGGTCGCCGCCAAGGCGAACGCGCTGCGCAAGCCGGTTCGCTGGTTCTCTGTTCCGCAGCTCTTTCGCTACGAGCGACAGCAAAAAGGAAGATTGCGCGAGCACTTCCAGCTCAATGCCGATATCGTCGGAGAGGGGGCCGTTACTGCGGATGCGGAGCTACTCTCCATCGCGCTCGACGTCATGCGTGAATTTGGACTTAGCAGTTCTGACGTGAAGGCGCGCGTATCTGATCGCCGTTTGCTTCAGGCCCTGGTTCTCGACGCTGGCGCTCCCGAGTCGTCCCTGCCTGCCGTGTACGGTGTGATCGACAAGCGCGGTCGCGAGCCGGTGGACATCTCGCGAGAGAAAATGGAGAAAGCCGCGGGCTCTCTCGAGATCGCAAGCCGCATTGACGCGTTCCTCGGGATCACTGACGTGGCAGAGCTCGAGTCGAGATACTCGGGAAATGCGGCGGTCACCGAGCATGTCGACCGGATCAGATCCTATTTCAATTATCTGGATGCTCTCGGCTTCGGTGACTGGGTCACTCTCGATCTCTCAATCGTACGCGGGCTCGCGTACTACACGGGAATCGTGTTCGAGCTGTTCGACACAGCCGGTGAGTATCGGGCGATTTGCGGAGGCGGCCGGTACGACACGCTGCTCCAGACGCTGGGTGGCGTGGATCTTCCGGCGCTTGGCTTCGGCATGGGCGACGTCGTAATTGGCGAGCTGCTGCGTGGACGCGGGCTGATTCCCGAGACGCCGTCGCGAACTGATTACTGGGTAGCTGGTGAGGATGATGCTTTGACGGCGCAAGTCATGTCGGTCGCGGCCGAGCTGCGCAAGCGCGACAAGAGCGTCGAGTACTCTCTCAAGCCACAGCAGTTGAGCAGGCAATTGAAGTCAGCCGTCACGGCTGGAGCAAGTCACGCAGTTCTTCTCAAGCACGATGGCTTCGCCGCCGGCGAGGTCACCGTCAGGGATCTTCACGCTGGCACCGAGCGAGCTGTTTCGCTCGAAGATTTCATCAATTCACTGTAGAAAGAGCAATGGCAGACGATAAGAAGCTGACCAGGCGCGCTGACGACTTCAGCGCCTGGTACAACGAGACGGTTCTACGAGCGGAACTGGCAGATTATTCGCCGGTTCGCGGCTGCATGGTCATCCGGCCGCGCGGCTACGGAATCTGGGAAAGAATGCAGAAGCAGCTCGACGCCCAGTTCAAGGACACTGGACACGAGAACGCGTACTTCCCGATGCTCATTCCTGAAAGCTTCATGCGGAAGGAAGCTGAGCACGTAGAAGGCTTTGCGCCTGAGCTTGCCGTCGTCACTCACGGCGGCGGCAAGAAGCTCGAGGAGCCGCTTGTCATTCGTCCTACTTCGGAAACGATCATCTACTCGATGTTCGCGAAGTGGGTGCAGAGCTACCGCGACCTCCCCATCCTCATGAACCAGTGGGCGAACGTCGTCCGCTGGGAGATGCGGACGCGGTTATTCCTCCGTACGCTCGAGTTCCTGTGGCAGGAAGGGCACACCGCCCACGC
>DATLDF010000058.1:0-6740 GCA_035525975.1 Gemmatimonadaceae bacterium | reverse complement strand
GGCCACTCGATTTGCAGCACGCCTTTCGACGCGTCCACGGTCTGTTTGCGCGGTGACATTTCGCTCTCAAACTGTTAGGGGAAAAGCGGTTAGGCTTAAGCTAGCCCTGCCACATCATAGAGGGTAGATTCGACCAAATGTCCATCTGGGACCGCTTCACCGGCGGAAAACCGAAGCCGACGAATCAGGACCTCGATTACCTGAGCGAGGCCCTCGCACTGGAACGTCAGGGCGACTATGACGCTGCCCTGACCTCCTATCGGTTGGCGCTCCGCCAGAAGCCGAACAATCACAAGGTCCTCCAGAACATGGCCATCGCCTACTCCAAGCTTGGCCAGCTCGACGAAGCCGTGCGTTGCTACCGCCGCGCCCTCGCTATCGAGCCACGGCTCTCTGGCGCTCACTACGGCCTCGGTTTTCTCCTTCTTAGAAAGGGAGAAGTCGCGGACGCCGCGTTCCACCTCGAAGCGTTCCTGATGGATCCTCCGCGCAGCCCCGAAGCCGAGCGCTGGGTGAAGCACGCGCAGAAGACTCTGGACGACATGAAAGGAACTGGTCCTTCTCCCTCTCCGACGCCCGCTTCCGCTTCGCCACGCGTGAATGCCAGCGAGTATCCCGGACTCGCGGACTAAATGGGGGCAGTCCTGGCAGTCGTAAGTCAAAAAGGAGGAGTCGGAAAAACCACCACCGCGGTGAATCTCGCGGCGGCCTTCGCGCGCCGTGGAATGAAGACGCTCCTGATCGACGTCGATCCGCAGGGCTCGGTCCGTTACGGTGCGGGCCTGCAGCGCGGACATCCTACTGCCGGTTTCGCGGATTACCTGAATGGTGAGCGCAATCTCAGGGACATCATTCTACCAACTGCTCTGCCATGGCTTCGCGTAATCCTCGCCGGGTCCGTTGCCGACGAGGCAGATCACGCCACCTATCAGCAGCTCATTCGTGAAACCGACGTGTTGCGAGACTTACTCGTTATGGCTGAGCAACGCTGCCAGGTAGTCGTTGTCGATACACCACCTGGCCTTGGCGCCATCACGCGAAAGGTTCTGAGCGGCGCCGAGCACGTCATCGTGCCACTGCAGTGTGAGCCGCTGGCGCTGCAGACCACGCCACAGATTCTGCGCGGCATTCAGGACATCGTCGCCACCAACGACCGGCTGACGCTCGACGGACTTTTGCTGACGATGTACGAGGCGAACAATCCCGCCTCGGACAGGGTAGTGGATTACGTGAGAAAGCACCTTCCCGCGAACATCGTCTTCGACGTAATGATCCCACGCACCGTCGCGACCGCCGACGCCTTCGCCGCTGGCCAGCCAGTGGTGGTGAGAACTCCAGCGGACCCCGCGTCCCAGGCGTACGTCAACCTTGCCACGCTGCTCGCCGACAGGCTGGCATGACGCGGAGCATCGTGGTCGCGCTGGCAGCACTGTGTACTGGAATCGGCTTGTTTGCGTGCACCGACGTGAGTGGAAATTCCGGCTCGGTCCTTTCGATTCAGTTCGATAGTCTTGCGGCTCCATCGGTCGTGGTCGGAGATACCCTGCGTGATACGACTGGTGTTGCGATCAGGCCGGTGGTTCACGCGTTCGACTTCGACGGCAATGAAATCACGAGCCCGACGATCCGCTTTCAGTCGCCCGACTCGGGGGTGAAGGTCGACAGCGTCAGCGGTTTCATCACGGCGGACAGCCTGAGATCGACGCAGGCCCGGATCTATGCGACCGTCGGATCGCTGCAGGCGGTGCAGCGGCTGGACGTCACGCTCCGGCCGGACTCCATTGCTGCAGTGAACGAGGTCGACTCACTTCTCTACTCGCCTACCGACACAGTATCACCGCAGCTCAAGGTCAAGCTGACCCATGGCAAGGCTCCGAATGACAGTGCCGTCAAGTCGTACATCGTGAGCTACGCAATCATCGCCCAGAAGCACCCGCAGCTCGGCGAGCTCGTGAACGACGCGGTGCGTGCCTCGCGCGTCGACACCACCGGTACCGATGGTGTAGCGGGCCGGGCGATCCGGTTGCATCCTCTCAACATCGTGGTGGCGCGCGACACCATCCTCGTCGACGCCACGGCGAAGTATCGGGGCGTGCCGGTGGCAGGCAGTCCAGTTCGCTTCATTCTCATCCTAAAACCGCGCGCGTAGTCATGACCAGAAGGAGGAAGCGTTGATCGAAGCTCGAGGTGGACCGCGACCGGCTCCCGGAACGTTGACACAACTCTTTTTCGACGCGGTATCGAAGTACAACCGCCCTGACGCGCTCCAGTACAAGTCGCTCGGGGTGTACCGGCCGATCTCCCACAGCGAGGTGTCCCTGCGTGTCCGACACGCTTCCCGCGGACTGACTGCGCTGGGTATCAAGCGTGGAGATCGGGTCGCCATTCTCTCGGAGAATCGCCCGGAATGGGCGATCGCGGATTTCGCCTGTCTCACCGCGGGGCTCGCGGACGTACCTATCTATCCAACGCTGCCCGCTGACCAGATCGCCTACATCATCAAGGACTCGGGCGCCGTCGCGGTTTTTGTTTCGAATAGCGCGCAAGCCGAAAAGATTCAGCAGGTACGTGCGCAACTCCCCGCGATCAAGTCCGTCATAGGCTTCGATGAAATTCCGACGCTGACCGACATGAGCCTGGCGGAGCTCGAAAAGAGGGGCGGTGAGGGTGAAACGGAAGACTCGACGCGTCGCTTCCGCGAAGAAGCGCTCAGCGTGAAACCCGATGATCTGGCGACGCTCATTTATACCTCGGGAACGACCGGTGAGCCGAAAGGAGTGATGCTCACCCACGACAACATTTTCTCGAACGTCGCAGCGTCACGCACGGCAATCCCGTTCGAAGGACGTGACGTGGGGCTCAGCTTCCTTCCGCTGTCACACATCTTCGAGCGCATGGCCGGCCACTACATGATGTTCGCTACTGGAACATCGATCGCCTACGCCGAGTCCATCGACACTGTTCCCACAAATCTGCAGGAAGTGAAACCAACCCTCGTACTCTCGGTGCCGAGACTTTACGAGAAGATGTATGCGCGAATTCTGGAAACAGCCCTGTCCGGTGGCTTCTTAAAGAAGAAGATCTTTTTCTGGGCGCGCGGCGTAGCCGAGAAATGGGCGAACGAGAAGCTCGCCGGCCGTGAGCCGAAGGGAGCACTTGCCAGGCAGTACGCGCTCGCGCAAAAGCTGGTGTTCTCCAAGCTGAAGGCCCGGACGGGCGGCAGGCTACGCTACTTCGTGTCCGGCGGTGCTCCCCTGTCGCCTGAGATCAACAAGTTCTTCTATGCCGCGGGTCTCGAGATTCTCGAAGGCTACGGTCTCACCGAGACTTCACCCGTCATCGCCGTAAATACTCCGGCAAACTTCCGCATCGGCACTGTCGGCAAGCCGATCGATGGTGTCGAGGTGAAAATCGCCAGTGACGGCGAAATTCTTACGCGCGGGCCTCACGTCATGAAGGGTTACTACAACAAACCCGACGCCACGCGCGA
Organism: Gemmatimonadaceae bacterium; assembly: GCA_035525975.1. Lineage (GTDB taxonomy): Bacteria > Gemmatimonadota > Gemmatimonadetes > Gemmatimonadales > Gemmatimonadaceae > UBA4720. The sequence continues at coordinate 3,250 of DATLDF010000058.1, read as the reverse complement.
GTCGCTAGACCCCGACGGTTGGTTCCACACGGGCGACATCGGGGAGCTGCGTGAGGGCTTCCTGGCGATCACCGATCGCAAGAAAGACATCATCGTCACTGCCGGCGGCAAGAACATCGCCCCGCAGCCGCTCGAGAACAAAGTCAAAACCAACAAGTACGTCGCGCAGGCGGTGATGCTCGGTGACAAGCGCAAGTTCCCGTCGATGCTCATCGTGCCGAATTTCGACCAGCTCGAGAAGTGGGCGATGAGACACAACATCATCTGGACCGATCGCGCCCAGCTCCTGCGGATGCCGACGATTCAGGCAAAGATCGAGAAGGAAGTCAACAAGGAGCTCTCTGGTGCGGCACACTTCGAGGTGCCGAAGAAAATCGGTCTGCTGGAGCACGACTTTTCGATCGAGCGGGGCGAGCTGACACCGACGCAGAAGGTGAAGCGTCGCGCAATCGACAAACACTACAAGACGTTGATTGATTCCCTGTACGCGGAGGCGGAGCGAAGCGGCGTTACAGATCAACACGCTATAGTGTAGGCGCTATTTGTTGGCCGATCTTTGAATTGAGATCATTTCACCAGGTTTCTCCGCGATCCAGTATTTCTCGTCGCGCGCAAGTACGATTGAGTCGGGTGGTGAGGTAAAGCCGGCCGGACCCACGATCCTTCCGTGCGGCCTTACGACCCGTGTAGCCGCATCGATTATCGCCGTCGGGAACCACGCATCCAGCGCCAACCCATGCACCGAATTCGGTGCCAGCGGAATCTGTGTTCCCATCCGCACCAGTCCGACTCGCTCGGACTCCTTCACTGTACTGGGCGCGTTCAACGCGATCACCCGCACGTCGGCCAGATCGGCGAGCTCCTGTGCTGCGTACGCCCAAAGTCCACCGAGGACGATTGTAGTGCCCGGCCGCGTCGCGTCGAGATACGCACCGGCACGCGTCGCGAGCTCCTCACGCAGATGACTCGCTGCCGCGCGCTCCTCTTCGCATAAAGGCACCGACTCACCAAGCGTGAAGTCCGGGGTCCCGCCGGCGATCTCGTACTTCGCCGAACACCTGGGACACCCGAGCGTCGCTTCTTCCACGAAGCGATTCTTCACCGTTCTGAACGATGCTACGAGCCAGGTGTCCTCATGCGCGTTCACACAACGCAGCAGATCGAGCTGCTCGATGAACATCCTTAGCTAGCTGTGCGAGAGGCGCAGCTCGTCTACGTTCACTCGTTCGGGCTGCGTAAGCGCGAACAGCACTGCCGCGACGACGTCGTCCGGACTCAACATTGGGCGCTTCGTTGCGGGCTTGTCGCCGTCGTCATCGATCTTCACTGAATTCCAGATCTCCGTGTCCGTAGCCGACGGTGAAATGAGGGTCGCACGCACCCCTGTTCCTCGCAACTCGGCGCGCATCACTTCGTGGACAGCACGAAGCCCGAACTTCGCCGCCGAATACGCTGCGTTTCCGGCGAAGATCGTTCGGTCTGCCACCGACCCAATGGTGACGATATGTCCGGTCTTTCGCTTCTTCATCTCGCCGAGGAACGCGCGAACGAAAAGGAATGGCCCCACTAGGTTCGTGTTGATCATATCGGCGAACGTCTCCGACTTCGTCTCCTCGACGGCGGCGACGTTAAAAATCCCCGCGTTGTTCACGAGGATGTCGGGCGCGGTGCCGAGGCCAGTGCTAATCGTCAGCGCGGCGCGCTCAACGCTGTCAGGATCAGTGATGTCGCAGATTACGACGATCGATCCCTTGAGCTTCGCCGACAGCTCCTTGAGGCGGTCCTGGTTGCGCGCGACCAGGACCACGCGCGCGCCCTGGACGGTAAGGGCTGCCGCGATGCGGGCGCCGATTCCACGAGAGGCCCCTGTAACGACAGCCGTGCGGCCTGCGAGAATGCTCAAAAGCTAGTCCGATCCGTTGTGCGCCAGGCGCAGGAATTCGTCACGCGTCTTGGCGTCGTCTCGGAACGCACCTCGCAGCGACGACGTAATCGTCTTGGAGTTCTGCTTCTGAACGCCGCGCATCATCATGCAAAGATGATAAGCCTCGATCACTACTCCCACTCCCAGTGGGTCGAGCACTCCGCTAAGTCCCTCGGCGATCTGCTCGGTCAACCTCTCCTGCACCTGCAGGCGCTGAGCGTAGACGTCGACGATACGCGGGATCTTTGACAGCCCCACGATTTTGCCGTTGGGGATGTAGGCAACATGTGCCTTGCCGAAGAAGGGCAGCATGTGGTGCTCGCACATCGAGTAAAGCTCGATGTCCCGCACCATGATCATGTTGTCGTGGGCCTCCTCGAAAATGCCGCTGCCGACGACGTCCTTTGCCGAAGAGCCGTATCCCTGGGTCATCCACCTGAGGGCTGAGGCGACCCGGGCCGGAGTACGCAGAAGCCCTTCACGTTTCGGATCTTCGCCGAGCAGCTCGAGCTCGCGGCGGATGAGGCCCTCGAATTCCTTGTCAGCCTTCTCGGTCTTATCGGCCCGTGTATTCGACATAGTTGTTTTCGGTCTCCCAGAGAACGAGCCTGGTGAGCTTACCCGGCTTCACCTTCGCGGCGAGAATATTCCAGAATGCGACGATGATGTTCTCCGAAGTCGGGATGACGCCCTTCATGAAAGTGACGTCGAGATTGAAGTTCTTGTGGTCGACGAGGTCGACGACCTCGCGCTCGACGATTTTTTTCAGCTGCGAGAGATCGCAGACGTATCCGGTCTTCGGATCGACGTCGCCCTCGACGGAGACGTCGAGCGTGTAGTTGTGGCCATGCCAGTTCGGGTTGTTACACTTCCCGAAGAGGCGTGAGTTCTCAGCTTCTGAAAGGTCGGGGTTGTGGACGCGGTGGGCCGCGTTGAACCGCATCCGCCGGGTGACTGTTACGCGAGGCATGTTTACGGTAAGATATCGAACATAAAGAAGCTTCGCCGAATGCGGCGTGCTGTGTTAACCAAAAAGAAGCTCCGCCGGGTGGGCGGAGCTTCAGGAAAAATGGGACGGAGAGGTTTTTTGAAGCCCGGTCGAATTTTTGAGGCCCTCACCCCGCCTACCGTCTTCCCCGCACTGGGGCATGACGTCAGCAAAGTTTATTGGACCCACTCGAAGGACTTGTTGGCTCAAAAAGTGAGTTCTCCGCCCCAACGATGGTGCAGAATTTTTATCGCAACTGCTGTACGAATGACTCTCTGAACATACGGGTCGTCACATTCAAGGTCAACGACTTTTCCCTATGGATTTAGGTATAATCG
>DATLDF010000045.1:0-110744 GCA_035525975.1 Gemmatimonadaceae bacterium | reverse complement strand
GGCCAGAGGGCCAAAAACAATCGAAGCGGCGAGGATTGCAAACGTCATGAGCAGGAAAAGCGAACCCGCCTGCGCCTTGTCGAGCCCGAAGCGCTCGATGATCGAAGGAAGAACCGCTCCAAGGATCGTGAGGACAACTCCGAACGTCAGCATGCCGAGACATGCGCACACAAAAAGCGCGCGTTGTGACTTCACTGCCGTTCCCTTGATGACAACGCCAGATAGCCTGCGCCGTAGAGGCCGGCATCGGCGCCAAGCTCCGATCCGACGAGGCGAACCTGCTCGACTGCAATCGGCTGAGCCCAGCGTTTTGCCTCTGCCTTGATTCGGTCGAGGAACTGGATTGCCGGACCGAAAACTCCGCCGCCGAAGACGATCATATCCGGATTGAACAGGCTCACCAGGTTGGCGACTGCCATTCCCCACAGCTCGACAGCGTTGTCGATGGTTTTCAACGCGATGCTGTCGCCTTGGGCATGCGCGTCGAAAATGTGCTGCGCACTGAGCAGGGTAATCGTTACAAGCGGTCCAAGATAATCGGGATCCTCCGCAATCAAGTCGACCGCCACGCGGACGAGTCCCGGACCGGACGCCTGGTCCTCGAAGCATCCATTATGAACATACCGCGGCGCAAATGGACGGCTGAGTGCGAGCCAGCCAACAGCGCCGGCAACGTCACCGTGTCCGCGGATGATTCGGCCATCGCTCATGATACCTGCGCCGATTCCAGTGCCGACGGCAAGAAAAATCGCATCTCGCGTTCCGCGAGCAGCTCCGCGCCAGGTCTCGCCGAGTATGTACGCGGCCCGGTCGCTGTCGATTGCAATGCTCTTGATGCCGGGTACCGCATTCAACTCTTCGAGCAGGGGATAGTCATCCCACCCTGGGATGTTCGGGGCCCACACAGTGCCCTGCGACGCCCGATAAAGCCCTGGGACGCAGATACCCGCTGAATCGCACCCGTGATTGTCTATCAGATCGGTTATCTGATGGGCAATCAACGCTCCAACGTCGTGACCTGTTCTACCGGCGAGCGGAACGGACTCGCGGTGCAGCAGGTCACCGTTGTCGGAGAACGCCGCGACAGCGAGCTTGGTCCCACCGAGGTCAATTCCTGCGACTGGCATTTGAGTTTGTTGTTAGCGTTTCTGTGTCGCTTTCTTCCGACGGAGCAGGCCCGAGACTAACAAAACTCTTCGCATTTGCCGAAGTTGCTCGGCAAGCTATGCCTTAGCAAGGGTGGCTCAGCCGCTGCGGCCGTCAAGCAGACGGGAGGTTGTGCTTCGGCGTTGACTGGAGCAACGTTTTGGCAACAGGAGGACAGATGAAACGCACGCTCTTCATTGGGATGTTTGCGCTGTTGACAGTTGGCTTCGTCCACCCCAAGCGTCCGCCATACCGAGTTGTCTTCGATCTCACGAGCCGGGATACGCTCGAACAAAAGGCGGTGCTGCGCTGGCTCAGGGAGGTTGGCACTTCGAGCCCCAATGCTCAGATGGAGGTCGTCACGTACGGGAAGGGTTTCGAGCTGTTGATGCCGGAGAAGTCCGCGTTCATCCCGGAAGTGAAGGAGGCGATGAAGAACCCCAACGTTTCATTCAAAGTTTGCGCGATCGCGCTCAAGAACAACAACGTCGTCATCACCCAGCTGCTCCCGGGAGTGCAGTCAGTACCTGATGGAATTCATGAGCTGGTGATGAAGCAGCAGGACGGGTGGGGGTACATCAAAGTCATGCATTGAAAATGAAAAGGCTGGGCACTTGTCCAGTGATCGATGCACTCTCCCAGCAGCACGGCGAAGAGAGCTGACATGAGCGTCGAATCGATGAATCGACGCGACAGGGCTAGGTCAGCAGCTCCTCGAGGCCTGCGACGCGCAGCAATCTTGCATATCGCGGATCACTAGCCAGGCCGCCACGGTCAAACGGCTGATCGGTAAGCATTCGTCGCAGGCAACCGGGTCGGCTATTAAAGGATTTTTCGACCCAGTCCATGGCTTTCTGCCATTCCCCCAGCTCGCTGTAGGCAATCGCGATGCGATCGGCCAGAGTACGGGTCGTAGTCTGGAAGCTGAACGGATCGGTGCGCTGCGCTTCGTCAAGTGCGAGGGCAAGCTCCCTCTGAACGTCACGGCGTCTTGCTTCGGCATAGCCGAGCTCTGCGGCATCGCACATTACGATTTCGGCACGCTCAGCCATTCCCGAGATCGCCAGACGGCTGATGCGCGTCGCCAGCGCCTGGTCAGTTTCACCGATGCGAAAAAGTGCTATCTCGAGCCGCTCCAGTGCGGGCCCATATCCTGGTTGAACGTGAATGGCGTTCTTCAATGCGTCCACGGCTTCTGCATTTCGTCCGGCGGCCAAAAGGACGTCGCCGAGGCCGTTCCAGACTGAGGAAGCGTCGGGTGCACGCCGGGTCGCCGCCTGTGCGCTCGCGACTGCTTCGTCGTTCCTGCCGAGGATCTTGAACACTACACTCTGAAATCTGAGGCCTTCCGGCAGACCTGGATCGAGCTCCACGCAGCGGGCAAAGTGACGCGCGGCCGCGAAGAAGTCGTCTTCGTAATAAAGGGCACGCACTCCTAATGCTGCGTGGACTTCCGCACACATGTCGTCGGCGGCGAGTGCCCGGAAGAGGTAGTCCTTTGCAATGGCCTCGGAGCTTTCCGAGTCCGCGAAGCCACGAATAGCCATAAGGCCATGGTAGTTCCCCAACCCACAGAGAGCACGCGCGTGATCGGGATCGAGCTTCAGGGCGCGCTCGAAGTACGCCCGGCTTTCCTCCAGCGTGAGTTTCGAGCCTGGTGCTCCTGAGACGCCGCGTCTCCACGCATCGAAACCACGAGCTGCCAGGCGGTCCACCTCACTGATGGACGCTTCGCTTTTGCTCAAGGATTTCGCGGATCCGCCATGCGAGCTGTTCTCGTTTGACACCACGCTCGTCGTATCGCCAGTGCTGCGAGCGGACACCCGAAGCTTTCGGGCCACCTCGCCAGCGTTGGACGGCCTGTCCTCACGTTTTTTCGCCAGTAGCTGCATCACGATGGCGCACATCGCCGCGGGAATGCCTGCAGCGTGATCGGAAAGTGGACGGGGCGCTTCTACGTGGTGTTTAGCTACCAGTGCCATGGGTGAATTGCCCGCGAACGGCGGCGCGCCTGTGAGAAGCTCATAAAGGACGCAACCGAGACTATAGAGATCGGCACGCCCGTCGATTTCCCCGTCGCCTGTCGACTGCTCCGGACTGATGTAGGACATCGTTCCGATCATCATGCCCGCTCCCGTCAGGTCAGACACGGGGCTGTCCGCCGTTCCAACAAGACGCGCAATCCCGAAATCAGCAAGCACAGCGCGTCCGGACACGGAGAAAATGTTTTCCGGCTTGACGTCGCGATGCACGATCCCAAGGCCATGCGCGTACGCGAGGGCTTCGGCGATGTCGGCGCCTAGTGAAGCGGCGTCGTCAGCTGTCATTCTCTTGTCCCGGGCGAGTCGCGCGCGCAGGGTATCACCGGCTACATACGGCATCACATAGTAGAGTCGGCCTCCCGACTCTCCCGAATCGAACAACGCGACGACACCCGGATGCACCAGCTTAGCCATGAGTGCGATTTCACGCTGGAACCGCTCGGCGCTGACCATACTCGACAGGTCTTGCGACAGCACCTTGATGGCAACCTGTCGGTCGAGATGCCGATCATATGCGCGATAAACGACGGCCATTCCGCCGCGGCCAATCTCACCGTCCAGTCGAAATCGGTCGGGAAGCGTTATTGAAGGTCCCGACTCGGTGGTGGTGCCTGCAGTCATGCTGGACTGCCTCCGTATAACGAAAATGTACTGCTAATACGGGAATCAGGAGTCCGTAATGTCCACGAGCAGCGGAAGGTGGTCCGAAGCCGTCTGCACTTTGGCCGGCGTTTGCCGCACCTCGCACTCCTTGAACCGTGAGGCAAACTCGGCCGGAGTAAACACGTAGTCGAGCCTCACATGAGGATTCCACACCGGAAACGTGTATCCGGGATTATTTGCCAGGTCCGAATGAACGGTACGCCATGCGTCTACGTAACCGTCGTCGCGCATCATCTCGATCGTGCTGCGCGCGATGTCGCGGCCGCTCAGCCATACCATGCCGCGTATCCAGGCGGGCATCGGTGAAGAATCGAATTTCTCGCCCGGCGCTAAAGCATTGAAGTCGCCTGCGAGAAGGTGAAACGCAAAAGCGTGCTTCTCCCGCTTCAGCTGCTCCTGAATCCCGTCAAGTAATCCACGGAGCTCGCGTGCGCGCTGCCGCTCCGTCCACTTCGAGAACCACGCGCGGAGGTGAAGTACGAACAGACGCGGACGACCATCCCCGAGCACTACTTCGAGCAGCGCGTGCCGGGTCTTTGGGGGATGACGCCACTCGTAATTGAGAACGGGCACGTGGCTCAGAAAGCCAGTAGAATGCGCCATCTGCGATCCCGAGTACTTGAAATCGGCAAGTCTCGCTATCCGCTCGACGACCGCTGGATGAGTAGCCTCCTGTAGCGCCACAACATCAGGCTTCGCAGCCTTGATCACCTCGGCGATCTGCTCCTCGCGACCGACTCCACCCTCGCGGATATTATAAGTCAGCAGCCTCATCGGCCTCGGGCTTGTGGAGCAACACGAGATACGGCTGATCCATGACGATGTCCCGAACTGACTGCACGAGCGACGTAGTTGCCTGAATGTTCACCGGACGCCCGGTCATCTCACAGAGCTTGTCGCGCAATGGACCAAGAGCAGCTGACGCATAGGGATGCTCGTCGCTAAGCGGAACTGAATGGATGCTGTGAATGTGAAATTCGTTGTACAGCATCACCATGTTTCCGCCGACGAAAGTCACATCGAGGTCGCTCGTTCCCGGTCCATCGGCATCGAATGGATCGTCGGATCCATGCTTGTGACCGGTGATCGCGCTTCCGCGGAGAATCACCTGGACGCCGTCCGGCGTCGCATCGCTCAAGACTTTGAGGAACTCTTCGTATCGCGCGGGATCTCCGCCAAAGGCGAGCTTTATCACGCGATCCCGGATCTCGTCCTGACTCCGGGGATCAGCCGCGTCGCCCGCGTCGGGCTCATCCTTGCCCGACGTACGGGTATTTGTTTCTTCAGTCATGCGCACTGTAAATGCAGGACTGAAGCCAGCACGCGCCCCCTACATGCTCGGCGGCTTGGGGAACCTTCCGGCGGTCCAGGGAACGCCCGCCTGCTCGGCAGCCTGCTCCAGCCCCTTGACGTCGACATCGATGAGCTGCCTGACATGGGCTAGAATAGCTGCGAACCTCGAGCGAACGAGCTCGATCTCGGCCAGTTGTCCCGGCGTCGGTGCCTCGAGCGTCGCTCCCCAGTTGCGGCCGATTGCACCGTTGATGCGATTGAGAAGCGATGGCGGTGACGCCTCGTTCCTGCTTCCCATGGTCGGATCTCCGCCAAGCAACTCCTGCGCATCCTTGAGCTTGTCGGTCACGATGCGAACGCGATGCTGGAGCGCGGTGTCGGCCGCAGGAGTCTCGTCGATTGCGCGCTTGAACAGCGTCATCCTGCCGAGCGTCTCTTTGACCACCTGATCGAGTCCGAGAACCGCTCGCTGGAGATCGGCAATGCGCTGCTGGTCAGCAAGGGTGGCCATCGGTCTTGGACCATCGATCGCCACAACCTGGAAGCGCTGCGTTTCGCCGAGGGGCGTGAATTTCCCGTCGATGCGTTTTGAGAAGCTCACCTGATACGTTCCCGGTGATACATACGGCGCCGGAGGCGGCCCATTGAAGGGCCAGTCGGGGTCGATTGTGTATGGCGGGCCCGTGATTGGATTCGGCGCCTGAAGCTGCAAGTCCCACGCAACGCGATTGATGCCTGACTTGGACGGAGCAAACAGGCGGCGAATCGGGCTGCCTGTTGAATCGCTGATCGTGACGACTATAGCCGGACTGTCTTCGCGATCCTCTACCTTGAGTGAATCCCAGGGCGGATAGAATACATCGGCATTCTTCCTGGCGGCCGCCTTCTCTGCGGCCTGTCGCGTTTCCTTCCGCGTTTTGAGGCCGTTCTTCATGTAGTAGGTGAAGACCGCGCCGTACGGAGGATTGTCCGCCAGGTAGTAGCCCGCACCCTGGAACGACGGGCCGACGATGTCCGACAATCCGAGCGGAACTGACGGCACGTAGAGGGGAGCAGGCCGCGTTGGAAAGAGAACGAAATCGCTCGCCAAAGCAGGGTCTGTCATTGTCCGCAGCGATGAGTAATCGTCGAGCACGTAGAAGCCGCGCCCGAAAGTTCCGAGTACGAGATCGTTCTCGCGTTTCTGAATTGCGAGATCGCGCACCTGAATTGTCGGGAGGCCGCCGTTGAGCTTGAGCCACTTCTTCCCGCCATCGCGCGTGACAAACAAACTCCATTCCGTTCCGGCGAAGAGCAGATTTGGATCGACGTGATCCTCGGCCAGCGAGTAGACCGCGCCATCCGGGAGATTGCCGGCGATCGACGTCCACGTGCGGCCAAGATCGGTCGACTTCATCACATATGGCTTGAAGTCTCCCGCCTGATGGTTGTTGAATGCGGCGTAAACGACGTTCGCGTTGTGCTGTGATGGCAGGATCTTGAAAACCGGAGCGGTATCGGCGACACCTGGAACATGATCGAGCGAGCGCCATGATCCTCCACCGTTCTCGCTGATGCTGATCTTTCCGTCGTCTGTACCGGCGAACAACAGACCTTCCTTCAGCGGTGACTCGGCGATAGTCAAAATGACGCCGAATAGCGTTGTCGAAGCATTCTTCGCAACGCCGCTGAGGCCCAGCACGCGATCCATCGTCTTCAGCCTGTTGCGATCGATGAGTCGCGAAAGGTCTGGACTGATCGGCTTCCACGAATCGCCTCGATCGTTCGACACGAACATCCGGTTCGATGCGAAGTAAAGCCGGTGGTGATTGAACGGGCTGATAAAGAGCGGGGAATCCCATCCCCATCGAGGACCAGGGGTACCCGGTTCTTCCGGCGGCTGGATTCCCATCACGTCGCCCGTCTTCAGGTTGAATCTCGCAAGATTGCCGAATTGCGACTCGGCGTAGACGATGTTCGGATCCACCGGGTCCACGACGCTTCCAAAACCATCGCCGCCGGACGTAATGAACCAGTCCGCGTTTGTTATTCCGCTGACGTTGCGAGTGCGCGAGGGACCGCCGACGGAGAAATTGTCCTGCGCTCCTCCGAAGACTCTGTAGAAGGGCTTCGATTCGTCAGTCGCGACGCGATAGTACTGCGTGATCGGAAGGTTGGCGACGAAGCGGTATGACTTGCCGCCGTCGAAAGTTTCGTACACTCCGCCATCATCCCCGATCACGAGGTGCGTCGTCTCATCGGGGTCGATCCACACGACGTGATTGTCGACGTGCTTGTTGCGTTCGCCGACGCGATGGAATGTCTTGCCGCCGTCATCGCTGACCTGGAGAATCGGTTCGATTGCATAGAGGCGGTCGACGTTCTTCGGGTCGGCGAAGATCTCGTTGTAGTAATTACTGCCCGACTGGTAGCTGCTCATCTTGTCCCAGCTCGCACCGCCATCGCGCGAGCGGAAAGTCCCGCCCTTTGCGTCGGCCGCTTCCGCAATCGCGTAAACGACACTTGGATTTGCGGGAGACACAGTCAGTCCAATGCGGCCAAGATCAACGTCAGGAAAGCCGGACTGTGATTTGGTCCACGTCTTTCCCGCATCGGTCGAGCGCCACACGCCAGATCCGGGGCCACCGGCAACGTAGGTGTAGACGCGGCGCGCGCGCTGCCACATCGTGGCGATCAGGATGTCAGGATTTCGAGGGTCGAGCTGGATGTCGTTCGCGCCCGTCCAGTCATCGACGTTGAGAATCCTCGTCCACGTCTTTCCTCCGTCAGTTGTCTTGTAGACGCCGCGATCTCCGCCCTTCTTCCAGAGTGGTCCCTGAGCGGCGACGTACACGACGTCAGAATTGCGCGGATCGATGATGATGCGACCGATGTGCTCCGACTGCTTGAGCCCCATGTTCGTCCAGCTCTTGCCGCCGTCGATCGATTTGTAAACGCCGTCGCCGTACCCGACCACTCGCTGCGCGTTGTTCTCGCCCGTTCCAACCCAGACGATGTTGGGGTTGGCGTGATCGATGACGACCACGCCAATCGAGTAGGATCCCTGCCCATCGAAGATCGGCGAGAACGAGATTCCGCCGTTGGTCGACTTCCACACACCACCGGATGCCGCCCCGACGTACCACGTGCGCTTGTCTGAAGGATCGATCGCAATGTCGGAGACTCTGCCTGACGTGAGCGCGGGTCCGATAGAGCGCAATGCCAGTCCCGACAGCAAACCCGATGTGAACTTCGAGCTGTCGGGCGGGGCAGCGGGCTTCTTGTTCGCTGTTTTGGATTGTGCGCCGGCAACGCCGGAGACGACGAACAGGAGGAGTGCCGCTAAAATGCGCATTTTGTGTTTGGTCGGGGAACGGCGGTGCGTGGAGGGGCGTGAATCAGGCGCTGTTAGCGGCCCAGAGCGGATTTAATCCGGGCGAGGTGATGCCAGCTGTGACGGACGGCATGATCCTCGAGGACAAACTGAGCTGTAACGGGAGCGCCGAAGCTCAATCCGAAAGGTGCTGCTGTGTCCAGCTGTTCGTCTGTGAATGTACGTACTGCATCTGCAGCGGCCTTGGCGTTTGCCTTGAGCAGGGCGATTGCATCTGCTTTTGAGCAGCCGGCATTATCCTTCGCGTGGCCCGCGTTGAGCTCGGCTACGTTCTCCCACGTGACACCGACTTCGTTTCCAGCCGCTATCCCGCGCGCGAGGTCAATCTCGATCGGGTAAACGCTGGCTACGTGGTGGACGGCAACACAGACGGGACGGCTGTCGCGGCCGCTCCCGGGCACCGGCGTGTTCCATTCCGCCTCCGAAAGTCCCTCCACGAATGAAGCCAAACCGTTAGCGCCTTCCTCGATGCGATCTGCGAGTGCTTCTGAACGACGACTCATTTTCTGCCTCCGAGCTGGTTAGGTAAATCGAAGTACTTTCTGATTTCTCGAGTGCATCAACTGCGGTAATTTGCCGCGAGGGTCTCCCCGGTTCACCTGCACTCTGGGCGTTTCTGATCTCCTGCCTCGATAAGCATGCTCAGAGGACGCTGGGAAAAACAGAACCACAAAAATGGGGGGAAAACCTCCCGAGTTCGAGGAGCGCCCGAATTAACTGCCGTTTGGTTGTCCAAAGTTCTGTTCTGCCCCCTACTCGGTTCCGTACTTCTCAGCGTCCTCGGCACCTGCCGAACGAGGCGAGTGATGCCCAGTGGCGACGCATGCAGGCTGAGCGGGGCGACCCTCGCGGCCAATCCGTTACCCATACCTATGGAGAAGACTGGCGACCATGGGCGCGGGATTCGGAGCGCTGCCCGTGACACGCTCGATCAACCTGGCAGCAGCGTATCGTCGGCCGTGGCGGTGCACGTTTTCCCTGAGCCATTCGCGAAGAGGACCGAATTCTCCGGCGGCAAAGGATTCTTCCAGAGGACCAACGGCCTTCTCGGCAGCTTCGAACAGCTGGGCCGCGTAAACATTGCCCAGTGTGTAGGTCGGGAAATACCCAATCAGACCTTCGGACCAGTGGATGTCCTGGAGGCAGCCTGTTGCGTCCGAATCTGGAGTAATTCCAAGGTAGTGCTGGTACCGCTCGGTCCACGCGCCGGGGAGATCGGCGGCCTTGAGGTCTCCGTCCAGGAGGGCGCGCTCGAGCTCGAAGCGAATAAGGATGTGAAGGTTATAGGTCACTTCATCTGCCTCGACGCGAATCGGGCCGGGCGCAACGTGATTGAGAGATTTGCGAAATCCTTCGAGTGAGACGCCCTCGAGCTCGGATTTGAACGATCGTTCAAGTCGCGGGAAGACATGCTGCCAGAAGCCATTAGTACGCGCGACGAGATTCTCCCACGTCCGCGATTGCGACTCGTGAACGCCGAGCGACACTGCCTCGCCCATGGGCGTGCCGTAGTGGGCTGGATCGATGCCCTGCTCATAGAGAGCATGTCCGGCTTCGTGCATCACACCCAGAAAGCCATTGGCGAAGTTTCTGGCATCGTAGCGCGATGCGATGCGCACGTCGCCGGGCCCGATGGTCGAGCAAAAGGGATGTGGTCCGAGGTCGAACCGTCCGCCTGCGGCATCGAAGCCGACACTCTCGGCGATCTCCTCGGCGAACGCGCGCTGCCGTTCAACCGGAAACTCTTTGTGCAGCTCAGGCGTGGGCCGATCGCGCAATGAGTCGACAATCGGAATCAGCTGCGGGCCGAGCTCGGCGAAGAGAGCCGAGACTTTTGCTGTCGTCATCAACGGTTCGTAGTCGTCGAGCAGGGCGTCGTAGCGCACATCCTCGTAGCCCATCGCGTCTGCTTTTTCGCGCGCAAGCGTGAAAGTTCTGTCGAGCCACGGCTGGAAGAGCTTGAACTGGTCCTTATCGCGAGCTTCCGACCAGGCCTGCTGCGAGTGCGCATGCACGCGCGACAATTCTTCCACCAGCTCGCGCGGAAGTTTCGTCTCGCGATCGAAGTCGCGGCGAAGCTCTCTAACATTTACGGCTTCGACGGAATCGGGATCGCTGACGAGAGGTGTGCCTTCGATTTCGCTAAGGAGCTCGCCGATGCGCGGGTTGGTCCCGCGATCGTGAACGATTCCGGCCAGCATTGCCATCTGGTCCCCGCGGTGTTTCAGGCCGTCGCGGGGCATGATGATCTCAGCGTCCCACTGCAGGATGCCGAGAGTGGAGCCGAGGACGGATCTTTCGCGAGAGAGTGTGATCAGCTCTGCGTATGCTTTTTCAGGGTTCACTTGTTTCAGGTCGAAGTGGTTGCGCCTCGCTGCGCCGAGCTCCAGTATATCGAATCCGATCCGTCATTCCCACGTCCGGAGAAATTATGAAGATTTCGCGCGCATTGATTGTCGCGTTTGCAATGCCTGTTGGCCTGGCCGCGCAGACGCCCGCTGCCCCGCCTGCAGGTCCCCCGGCAGAACCAGTCACGACTGTCTTCCGCGGCCGGACGATGAGCCTCCAGCGCAACCTCGCGCAGGCCTTCGATTCGATCCCCGCCTCGAAGTTCAGCTACAAGCCGACACCCGCTCAGCTCTCGATTGGCTACATCGCGCAGCATCTGGTAAACGACAACTACCTCTTCTGCAATGCTTTTGGAGACATGAAGGCCACGCGCCCGCCGCTCGATACGTCGACCGCTGACTCGATCAAGGCGACCTGGCCAAAGGAGACGCTCAACGCGAAGCTCAAGGAGTCGTTCAAGTTCTGTGAGGACGCGTTTGCCCAGCTCAACGACAAGAATCTATCCGATCAGGTGTCGCTTGCTGGTCCCAACGGGGCGACGCGCAACGTCACGCGCGCAGGCATGGTCCTTGGTCACGCTCTGGATATGGCCGATCACTATAGCCAGATCGCGAACTACATGCGGCTCAACAACATGATTCCACCGACGGCGCTTCCGCGTCCTCCGCGGGTCCAATAGCTCCGCTGTAAAGAGCCCGGAAGCGCTGGCAGGTTGCTGGCGCTTCCGGGTTTTTTTGCTCTGCTCAGGGAGGCAATCGGTCGCGGGTCTGGATCAGCCTCTCGATGGCATCCGCGAGGTGCACTTCCGTGATGTGGTGATCACCGCGCTCCGTTCGCAGGCGATGAGCCTGCATCAGCACGTCGGCGTCGCGGAACCCCGGAGGAGTCTGGAATTTGTAGCACGCGATCTCGACAGTCAGACCGTTCGGATCCTTCATGTAGATCGAGTCCATGAAACCTCGATCCTTCTGATAGAACGAGATGCCATGCTCAGTCAGGCGAGCCGGCGCCTGTGCGAAAGTCGAGCGTGATACATTGAACGCGATGTGATCGACCGAGCCAACTTCGCGCGGGGCGGGGCGTCCCGCGTCCTCGCGGGTCTCATTGGTGAAAACCGTCAACAACCGGCCGTCGCCCGGATCGAAGTAGAGGTGATTCTCGTCGGGATTGCCGAGGTTCGGCTGTTCCATGATGAACGGCATCCCCAGAGCGCCCTGCCAGAAAGCGATAGCGCTCTGCTTGGTGGAGCCAACGACAGTTACATGATGCATGCCCTGAACCTGGATCTTCTTCACGCTCAACTCCTGTAAGTTGGTTCAGTCCGCCAACTGAATTAATATGGTGCACGATTTCGCGAACGCATTTATTTTGTTCGCGTGACGACCCCATCACTTCCATGTTTTCCGTGCCCTCACGACGCCTCGTGTTGCGCCTATGGTGCTTCGCTCTCGGAAGAGGAAGCGAAGGCGATCGAAGCTAATCATGGCCCGGGGTTGGTTTACTGGACACGCTGGGGAGAGTGGCGAACGCGGGTGCGAAAGGGGCGTTGCTCCCTGCTCAAAAATGGCGCCTGCACGATTCATGACCGCTCATACTATCCCGTTATCTGCGGTGGATTTCCCTGGATAGACGGAAATACCGGCGAGCCGTATGAATACGACGTGACGATTTGCGGTGAATTGCACGGGCATCCGGAGTTGATCGAGCTGCATCGAGCTGTTAGGCGCTGAGCATCAACTAGCCCCGCGCACGAGACTTGGCGGGCACGTACGCCTTGGTGTAGCACTACCGCACGGGTCAGGCGGGAGATGCCAGCTTGAGGCCGACAATCCCTGCAACAATCAATGCGAGGCTCAGAAGCCGGCCGGTGTTAGCTGGCTCACCGAGCAGGATGATTCCAAGGATTGCAGTGCCCACCGCACCGACGCCCACCCATACTGCGTACGCCGTCCCGACCGGGAGCGATTTCATGGCGATCCCTAACAGGACGAGGCTGAATGCCATCGAGGCGACTGTTCCGACAGTAGGCCAGAGCCGGGAGAACCCATCAGTGTACTTGAGTCCGATGGCCCAGCCGATTTCAAACAATCCTGCGAGAATGAGAAGGAGCCAGTTCACGGCGACACCAATTGAAGTTAGTTGCAGCTCAAATCCCGGCGCAGACGGCGACGGGCCGGGGCTTCAACAAGAGTCAGGAGTTAATGGTTTCACCGTTGACCGCCGCGTCGATCTTTGCGATGTCGATCTTGCGCATGGTCATCATGGCCTCGAACGCCCGCTTGGCCGCCGCGCGGTCGGGATTGTCCGTTGCCTCGAGCAGAGCGCGCGGCGTAATCTGCCAGGAAAATCCCCACTTGTCCTTGCACCAACCGCACATGCTTTCCTGGCCGCCGTTGCCGACGATTGCACTCCAGTAGCGGTCGGTCTCTTCCTGGTCTTCGGTAACGATCATGAAGCTCACTGATTCATTTGACTTGAAGTTTGGACCGCCGTTCAGTCCGACAAACGGTTGTCCGAGAAGCGTGAACTCCACCGTCAATTCTTCGCCCTCGCGGCCGCCGGGGAAGTCCGACACTGCCGCATGGCGTTCACCCGGCTTGGTATCGGGAAAGGTGGAAGCATAGAATTCGGCAGCCTTCCGGGCCTCGCCTTTGTCGAACCAAAGGCACGTGGTCATTTTGTTCGCCATCAACTTCTCCTTGGTAGTAGTGGTTGCGCATAACGACAGCATGTCCCGGGGATACGGTTTTGGTCTCTCTGCCGCCCTGAAGAAACAGGATCTAACTCATTGTGTCGTCAATTCCTGGCGTCGGGTTGGAGGGAGTGCTTCGGCTAAGCTGTGGCTGGACCGGAAAAAATGCGAGCGAAGGCTGGCTTTGGCGGACCCGGCTAAGAGTCCTGAACAACTGCCTGTCGAACACTGGGTAACCGCGCGTCGAGGTCACAAAGCGCGTCCGTGGCGTCGAGGCCGGGGCCGAGCCAGCTCGCGTCTCGCCGAATCCACGGAAGGAGCCAAAACAGGATCGGCGTCCCGCCACATATCAATGAAGGCATTGAGATGACGCGCCGCATTGACCTTGTCGCCACGCTTCAAATACAACCGGCCAAGTCTGTGCTCGAGCATGGGTCGGTAGTGGCCATCGTAAGTTGTTGCGAGCCCATCTATGGTGGCGAGATAACGCTCGCCCGTAGCGATGGCCGAGTCGACCTGGCCCGCCTGTTCGTACGCGATCGAAAAATCGGGCAGAAGGCACATCGAGCATGAGCCGATGTCGGCCTTCCGCAGCTCACTCACCGCGTCCGCTGCCCGGCCTTCAGCGAGCGCGACACGCGCCCAGGCTTCATGAATCCTGGCGACTACCTCAGGCCATTCGCCTGGTGCAATTGTCTTCTCCATGTCGCGGAGCAACATCGCTGCCGTCTTCGGATCTCCGGCGTCGACATACGTAATGGCGAGCGACGGAACCGGACGATCTACGCCGTGCAGTGATTCCACCAGGCGGCGCAGTTTCGGCAGATCGTTGCGCACCAGGTCAGGGCGATGAAGAATGCGCGCTGATTCTCTGAGGCGAGGGACAAGCGCCAGCGCCGTCGCTCGCGCGTCCTGATTCGTTGTCGCAATGCGCATTCGCTCATCATCGAAGCGATGAGCAGCCTCGAGATGACCGCCGCGGCGGGCCATGCTGGCGCGCCGCTGAGCAGCAATCTCCCTATTGAGCATTCGGTCCTGGTCTGACGATAGGGCCAGCGCACGCTCAATATCCGCCTCGGCGGAATCCAATCGGCCCGAAAGCTGGTAGGCGCCGGCACGCAGCGTGTACATCCGCGGGTCCCTGGCAACGCCGGCTTCGATCGCCCGCCACCCTTCCTGCGGCCGGCCGGCAAGAAAGCTCGCTCGCGCCAGCATTCCGAATTCCATGTACACTGTCGGAGTTTTCGCTTTGACGACAACCTGTCCGCCACCGATCAATCGCGCTGCAAGGTCATATTCGCGCAGCTGCATGAGCATCCAGATCTTGTTGTCGAAAGCCGTGAAATCCGTTGGGTCGCGCGCCAGGATCGCGTTGAAGGCTGCGAGGGCGCGCACCGGGTCGTAATACCGGCCTTTCGCGTAAAGCGTGGCGCTGGCAATCTCGCGCTCGGTATCGGACAGGCGGTCGGAGTGTTGGACCGCTTTTCGCAACATTTCCGATGAGCGCTCGCGCTGGTTTGCCCAATACAGGTCCACGCCAAGGCTGCGATACGCAGCCGCAAAAGATGTGTCGAGCGATATAGCGTGTTCGAGAAGAGCAATGCGAGTGCGGCGGTCGTAGACCGTGTGACGACGAGCGGCGCTCAAGGCACGGAGGGCTTCGAGGGAAGACGTCGTCACCTGCTCGAGCGGCCTGGTATTAGTGATGGCATCTCTCGCGTCCCCAATACGTCTTCGCGTCGAGCGCATGAGATCGTCTACAGCCTCGGTCAATGCACCGGCGTTTGAGGCGGTCGAAGTCTGCATGAACATCACATGATTGGTAGTTGGCTCGACGACGGAGACACCGACGAGCAGCGCGCCGTGTGAGTCGCGCACAAACCCCTGAAGAACTGCGGCGTAACCTTCGCGGACGGCAACTTCACGCGCGATGCTGTCGCGTATCGGCGTTCCAACACGGATCTTCATTCGCTCGAGCGTTGCTGTTTCCTCGCCACTCCATACCGCCCGCGCAGTACGAGAATCCTGCAGTGCGATCAACGCGAGCTGTGTGGCGACACTGCCAAGGCCGGTGTCGCTCGCCGGTCCGGTGAAATCGGCGACGAGAATAGTGGGATGCCGGCCCGCGTCACGCGCCAGTGTGAGCGCGCCGTCCTTGAAGACACGCCGAGCCGCAATAGTGGCGAAGGCGGCGACCGTCATGACGACGACGGCGACGGTAACGCGGCTTGCCTTGCGCGAAATGTTAGGCGTCGGAGCAGCGTCGCGCCTGAGCGGCGGCGATTGTGTTGCCGGCGATGCCTCGATCGCCGGACGTTGAGCGGGCGCGGATTCGATAACCGCTGATTTTGTTTTGACAGGCGTATCGAGGATCAATCGCGTCGCATCGTCCGGATCGGCATCGAGCTCGGAGCGCAATCTTTCGGCAAAGCGCGCATACTCGGCCCGCGCGGCCGCCACGTTGCCGTGGAGCATCAACAACCGAAGGAGTTGCTGTCTGCAATTCTCGTCGAGCGGAGAAATTTCACACCCGCGGCGGGCCCAGTGGACTGCTTCCGCGAAGTTGTTATCGCGCTCGGCAAGAGTTGACAGGGTGAGCGCTGCGTTCAGGACTGCCTCGGCAAGCGCGCGACGCTGCGCGTCGAGCCAGTCCTGAAAGTCGTTCAATTCTTGTGCGTGGAAGCCAGGAAGCAGCGGTCCCTGATACAAGCTTAGTGCCTGCTCTGGCTGATCCGCCGCGAGGAAGTCGCGCAGCTGGGCTACATCGGAGGTCATTTGCGCCGGGTTGACCCCAACCTCTTCGTTTCCCCGGTTGACGATGACTCCGCGACCGAGGCGCTCGCGAAGGAAATACAGCGACTGATTCAGAGCATGCCGACCATGTGCGTCGTCCAGGTCGGGCCAGAAAAGATTGAGAAGAGCGTCGCGCCGATGGAAGCGACCGGTCGGCGCGCCAATCGAGAGGTATACGAGCAAAGCCGCGCGCTTGGGCTGCGAAAGCAGCGCGTCAGTCGACTGGGCGCGAGGATCGGCGCCAGTGATATCCATTGCGCCGAGCAAGCGGAGGTTGAGCATCGTGAAAGCCCCCCGTCAGAGGCAAAATCTTAAGTCGATACTGCAAGGCAGGCAATGCGGAATAGTACGCCAGCTCAATCACCTCGTCGTCATTTGCGAGGTGACCGAGGAGGTGGGAAGTGCGTGACCCGGTGCTTTTAGAAAGCGGCATCCCAATCATGGAGATTATGATGCCCAGGACAGTTCTTGCCCTCCTTGCTCTAACGCTCGTGGCGGCTTGTGCACCTGCTATTCAGCAGCACGCTGGCGTCGGGGATCGCTCAACTGTCAGGATCGATGTGACGAACGATCACTGGTCGGATGTCGAGGTCTTTCTGGTTCTCGGAGACGATCGACGCCGTCTCGGGACGGTGCAGGGCGGGGCGAGCAACCACTTCTTCTTCCCCGGCCGGCTATTGGGTGCCGGCAACGAGGCGCTGGTTCGGATGGAGTCGACGGACATGGCAGGAGCCTGGACAAGTGACCCGGTCCGCGCGCCCTGGGGCAAGGCTATTGGTTTTCGCGTGGCACCTGACGTTGGGGCGAGTGTCCGACTGTGGTAAGAGCGACGTCAGCGTCGTGAGCTACTTCTGCCTCCGATAAATCCCACGCAGTCAACGTCATGAAATTGAGGAAACATCGTGCTTGAGTCCGGGCATCGGGCGTAAAAATCGAACGAAGCGAGCATCGTTAAATCGCGCGTCAACTTCTATGAGCGTCAGGGCTCACTCGGCGAGATTCCCGGGTGGTACGTGCAGACGGCAACTTCTCCTGGCGACGATGTTCCAGGCTGTCGCCGCGATCAGCAGGGCCGCGCCTGCATAGATCATCTGCATTGCCGGGAAGCCATGCACAACGATTACTCCCAATGAAAGCGAAACGGCTCCAATGAGGCCGAGGATTATTGGGGTCCATGATTTATGAATGCGGTGGCCCTGCCAGTAACCCCACAACGCTATTGCGAGTGAGACCACCATGACGGGCCAGAGTATTTTGTCCCTGCGCAACCCACTCAGGCCAGCGGCCGTGAGCGCGGCCACAATGAGCGGGGTGCCTGCGCAGCAAAGTGCTGCTACTATTGCCCCAAGCGTTCCTGCGGCGTCCGTAAGCTGCGCTTGGGCTCTCGGCGGTTGGGCGGAACCGGTCACTTTGCTGCTTCGCGCCGATTTGCAATTGCGCTCTGGTCTGCTGAACAACAGTCGGAGCCGCCCGCCTGAATCGGCGGGCAGGGAACCGAGCCGAAGGAACAAAACACGCAGCAATCCCCGGCGTTTGGCCGCAATCGGGTGTGACAGGCGACGCACTCATGGAAGAACACGCACGCGTCAGTAGGCATCGTGAGACGTTCTACGTGACTACACGCAGGGCATGTCAGGTCGGTTTCAAGTTCCATATCAATTCTGCTGGTTAAGCATTGTCGCCGGCATCGTTACCGTGGGTAATGTCTGACGCAAAAAGTTAAGCTGAAAGCACGTAATAACCATCGGGGCGTCATTGCAGTGCTTGTCGGCTTCAACTACTGTCAGCCGGCTCTGGGGTAGACTTCTGAAGTACAACTCACGCAGCATGCCCTGCCGGTCAAACCGACTGAGACTCGACGGTTTCTACGACCAAAGCGCGCGCATTTTGCATGACTGCACCACCTGGCCCCGCCCATAATATCTGGAGTCTCTCAAGTCACTTGAGCTCGGTGAGCAGACCGGCGTCACGACGCTCGTCTGCAATATGACGTTCGCGTCGAAGGAAGCGCGTGATGACGCCGCTCCACAGGCATTACCGACGGCATGGAGCATAGCTACGCCCGCCTCGACGAAATGGTCAAACCTGCAGTCTGAAGGACGAGACAGTTGACTACCATCGCTTCCACCACCAGGAAAGCACGGCCTCCGCTGGCTTGGCTCGAACCGAGTTAATCTTGGAGTAATCATTGATCCCGCCGCTGAAGAAGTCATCGTAGTACCAGTACTGCGCGCTGATCATGCCCATCACGCGACCATTACCGATGGGCGTCGCGTTGACCACTTCTGCCACGGCCTGGTAAGCATCGGCCTGCTGTTGATAGTCGCGCGTTCGGAGTGGTGCAAGGGAATTGCACGCCGGCACGATGCACGGCTCGATGAACTCAGGATGGACTATACCGCCAAATACTGAAGGGACTCGCATCATTATGATGATCGGCTGCGGCCGAGAGGCGAGCGTATTGAGCGCGTTAGAAACGCTGGTGCGCATGCGAGAGCGCGGCTGCGCGTCAGCCAACACTTCGCTTGCATCGGCTTTGGCGACCACGGTGCGGATGGACACCCCGTTGATATCCCAGAGTGCACGGAATCCGGCGTCAACCGAGTTCCACTCCGGAAACCCGGTCTCCACGCCCGCGTTGTAGAAGTAGATGAGCTTGCCCGTATATCCAAGCGCGCGGATATCGGCAACGAGCTTCTGGAAGCGCGACGACTCCGGGCGAATCAGGCCTTGCAGGTTCCATAGGTCCAAATACTCGATCCCCAGGTCGCGCGCAATCGCCGCCCGATCGAGAACCAGGGGGCGAAAAGCGGCGAAATAAGCGTCCCAGAACGCCGTATTCGTCACCGGGATCGTGAAGCGCCCTGCGAAGTTTGCAGCATCCTCGGCACTGAGCTTCCTGCCGAAGGTCCCGATCTCAAGGCCCATTTCAAACTGTAGTCCGCGAGCCCGCGCCTGGCTGACCAGATTCGCATACACTGCGCGATCGTACACGTTGAACGGATCCACCGTCATCTCCACGGTGTTGGTCGCCGTGTTGAACTTCGTGACGTCGAAGGCCTCGTTGGTGCGAACGAGGTTGGCCCCGAGGAGCGCCTTGACGCGGTCCATCACCATAGCGTGACGACCATTCTGGTAAATGGTTGCCAGTCCGCCCCCGGAATCCATGAAGTCGATTCCTTTCACGAAACCGGGGCGGGGCAGGACAGTGACTGACGGATACATTCCCATCGCCACAGCCTGCGCCGTGTCGGCCGCGAACCAGGGATAGGTCGTCGCCTGATAGCCAGGTGCAGTCACGTCGAGCGGCTGGAGGTTCACAGTGGGCGCGACAGTAGTACTGAGCGAGAGCGTACCGGTGGCGGGCATTGTTCCGGTCACGGTGCCGAGCGACACTTGTGCACCCGTGACGTTCGTGACACCGGCGACAGCTGGTGCGTACGCCGAAGTGTCGGTGCGCAGGTATGCAAGGACTCGGGTGACCTGTGCCGGCGTCGGCGAGCCGGGGCCGGTGGGCACCTGGCCTGGGGGTGTGTCAGCACCCCCGCCACAGGCCATCGCCAAAAAGTACAAAAAACCAGCTCGGGTGGAGTAGCGCATGGTACGTCGAAACTTCATGGGTCGATGCGAAGGTAGTTCTGCAGCCGTCCCAGATACAGCTTCCCTTCCACAGGAAATATCCAGGCATACCAGTCGCCGGCCGTTTTTCCATCCGCCACTAAAACTGACGACAAACCGGCAATGGAGACTTTTTGCAGTGCGTACCCTTTGTTGACGCTGCACTCGCGAAGAAGGTAGATGTGACCAGCCTGCAGAAGCATGTCTTCTGTGACCTGGCAGCCTGGCTCCCGCGGCAAGACCAATGGCGCTCGTTGCGTAAAGCGCCCGTCGCGATCTCCCCAGAGTACGCTCGCGGGAGCGTTGGACGGACCATCCGAATCTCCCCCGGCGACGAAGATATCGAGGTTGCCGTCGAGGTCGATATCAACCAGCTCAGTGGTGTACCAGGGGCGACCTGCGAGGTATGCATTTGGCAGCCGACTATCATCACGCGTGAACGTGCCTGTGCCGCGGTCGTTCAGAAGAACGTAGTACAGCCTCTTGTTTGAGTTCATGAATAGCACGTCCGGGTAGCCGTCACCATTGACGTCAGCCGCGCTCGCACCGTGCGTGAAACCGACCTCAGGAAGCTCGATCCGATTGTATTTTCCCGTGGACGTGCTCATCAGCAGAATCGAGCGCTCGCCAGGATACGGTGGATAGTCCCATCCATGACACGCTGTGTAAATGTCGGGACGTCTGTCGCGGTTAAAGTCAGCCACCACGGCTTTACGGGGGTGCAAACAGCCGCGCTGGTCCTGGAGCACCTCCTGCGTGGCATCCTGCCAGGTGTCCTGTGCCGTCCGACGCCAGAAGCACATCGTGCCGGGGGTGAGCGAGTCGTAAAGACTGCCATGAACGAACAAGCTGGTGGTGCCTTCCTGAAGAAAATCGCCGTATGCCGCCGCGTCGTTGTTTGCGCAGGCTGAGCGCACGCCTACTCGTGGCACCAGGAGTGGCGGGACCTTCTTCGCATTCTCATAGCTGGTTGGATACACAGGCAACGGCACAATCACCTTGGCCGATGCCGACGCAGTCCCCCCGGGGCCGGTGCATGAGAGACCGAACGTCTTTACGCCGCCCGCGTCAGCCACGTATGCGTCTTGACCACCGGCTTCACCCACGCCACTCCAGCTTCCCGTTCTGGTGCATGTGACTGCTGACTCGCTCGTCCAGGTGATAACTGCGGTGTCACCGACAAATACTTTGGTCTGACTTGTTTTTATGCTGACGCGCGGCGGAGTGAGTACTATCAAACTCGCCGTTGCGATCTTGCCTTCCGTCTGGGCCGTGACTGTGGTCTGCCCGGGCGCTACGGCGGTCAACGTTCCAGTCGCGCTCACCTGCGCAATCGCTTGATCCGTCACACTCCATGTGATTGTGCGACCGGAGAGTGTCCTGCCCTTCGCGTCGCTGAGCGATGCGGTCAACGTTTGGGTGTCGCCGATCTTGAGACTCAAAGACGTTGCGCTGAGAGAAACCGTGGCTACTGGCTCGAGTCCCGTCGCTTTGTCCGCCCCACAGGCACCAACGGTCATGGCAAACCAGGGAGCGATGGCGATTCGACGCAAACGGACTGAATTAAGGCAAGGCATATGACCTCGGCGCAGTGGTTAGCTGCCTCAAGGTCCACGCGCGGCGTTACGGAGGCGTTAGTTGAGAAGGTATTCGCGCTGCAGCAATCAGCTGTTTGCGAACGGCTCCCACCGAGCTGCTGAAAGCGCTGTGTACATTCAAAGGGCCAAGCGTTACCATGGCGGCGTGTCGACGCTTCGTCTGCGAACCCTTGGGCAGATCGGTCTATACGACGCGACGGGAGAGACGCTTCTACTCGGTGCGGGAAAACCACTCGCGCTCCTTACGTATCTATGTCTTGCACCGGGTCGCAGAATCTCACGCGACTTCCTGCTCAGTTTGTTGTGGGACGATCTCGAACCCGAGCGCGCGCGCCGTGCGCTACGCCAGGCGCTTTTTCATCTGCGTCGGCTGCTCGGTGACGACGCTCTACCAGGAACCGCGGAGCTTGCTTTTGCAGCGGATGTAGAGGTAGATCGCGACGCTTTTCTTGAAGCGATCGAGCGCGGCGAGCTCGAGATCGCTTTGAACCATTACTCGGGAGAGTTTCTACCGGCGTTTGGCGTGCCCGGAGGCGTTGACTTCGAGCACTGGGCGGACCTCGAGCGCGACCGCCTGCGCAACGCGTTTCTTCGCTGCTCTGAGCTCGTGGTCCGGCGCCAATTGAATGAAGCGTCGTTCCGCGACGCGCAGCGAAATGCGCGGCGTGCGAGGCAGGAGGCGCCGCAGTCAGAAGGAGCGTGGCGCATGCTCCTCGAGGCCGTGGTATCGAGCCGTGATTTTGTCGCCGCGGCCGTCGAAGCCAATGCCCTCGAGCTGTGGGCGAGTGAGGAGAGAGTCGTCCTCGACGCGAGTACGCGATCGCTCCTCGCCGCCGCGCGTCAGATCGCACCGGCGGCCAGCGATTCAGCGGACAATACACTCGTTGCTGATTTGACCGGGCGCGAGCACGAGTTCGCTCGCATCACATGCGCATACGACGAGATGTGTGCAGGCGGCGCGGTGCATGTGCATGTGTCGGGCAGGGCTGGCTTCGGCAAGACACGGCTGCTCAACGACGTCGTCGCCCGCATCCGCGCATTGGGCGGTGTTGTCGTGGAGGCGAGCGGGCGCTCGTGCGACCAGGAAATTGCATCCGCTTTCGCCGCCGATCTCGCCCTTGCGCTTTGTTCGCTTCCTGGCGCGGGGGGCATTGCCCCGGCTGCAGCCTCGACGCTCATCGCGCTCAATCCCGCATTGTCATCGTACATCGCCGGAGTTGCAGACAGCGCCACCGGCGAGGACGCACTGCGACGTCGCGTTCACGCTTTTGCCGATCTCGTGCACGCGATCGCAGAAGAGCAGCCATTGGTGCTTGTGATTGACGACGTGCATTGGCTGGACACGGCGTCGATGCACGTGCTCCATGGACTGTGCAATCGATTGCGTGGCGCACAGGTACTTTGCGTAACTGCGGCGCGCCCTGACTGTGCAGCACCCGGATCGGAAGCGGAAGTGCTTAAGCTTGCCGCATTGAGCGAAGGCGAGGTGGCTAGCTTCGCGTCGGCGCTGGGCGCACTGCCGGCGGACAGCGCATGGGCGGCGTCGCTCATAAAGGGCCTGCACGCGGCCAGCAGTGGCTCACCTTTGCTGATTCTGGAAACGCTGCGCCTCGCGCTCGACGAGGACATCCTTGCGCTGCGTGATGGCGAATGGCACTGCCTGGACGAAGACCGTCTCGCTTCGCTGCTGCGTGCGGGCGAAGCGCTGCGTCAGCGTGTGCGCAGCCTTCCGCCCGACGAAAGCTGGCTGCTCGGCGTAATTGCAACTCTGGATGCTCCCGTCAATACCGCGGCCCTGCGGGCCTTGCCTGAGCTGGAACTTGTCGCTCTCGATGAATGCTTGCGCAGGCTGCAGCAGCAGGGGTTGGTGACCCATGCAGATGCCGGATGGATGCCGGCGCATGATGAAATAGCGACAGCGGCGCGCGAAACAATTTCGGAACGGAGTGCTGAAGCAAATCGACTCGCGGGACGGCTGCTTTTGCATTCGTCAAGTGACAATCTCCAGAACATGCAGCGGGGTCTGCGACACCTCGCTGCGTCAGGAGACGAGGCGTTACTGCGGAGCAACTTCATGCGTTATGCGCGTCGGGCTCGAGAGCAGGATGCATCGCGCGGCTTTAACGAGATCGCGCGCGAAGTCGTCGCATCGAGGAACGTGGACCCGCATCAGCTTGTACGCGCGCTTCCGATGCACTGGCGGATCGGTCTGTGGAGTCGGGCGCGCCAGCGCGTCGCCGGGTTCATCGTGCTGCTCACGGCTGTAGGCGTCGCGAGCGGAATGTATGCGCGCAACGGGGCCGAGGCCGGCACCCAGCGTGTGGTATATGTTGATGCCGCAGGTGGCACCAGCAGCATCGAGGTCCGCGCTTCGGACTGGGACGGCCGCACCACTGCGCTGTTCGCCGCCACGAGTGGTTCCGCGCTTACCGAAGCTGCTCTCTCATTTCGCGAGGCTGCACCGGCCGTGAGTCCCGACCACCGGTCCGTCGCATGGATTCAGCAGAGCGACGACAGCACGACGCTCGATGTATGGCTGCGCACTCCGGCAGGGACGCGCCGGCTCACGCGAGAGGTTCGGGATGACCTCGCACACCAATGGCTCTCCGACGGTTCAGCTCTGCTCGGCCTGACCAATCGTTGGTCATCGCCGACGCGCGGCGGGTATGACGTCGCGATCTTCGACACTGCGACCGGAGCAGCACGTTCCGTGACTCGATCGGCAGAGCATGAAGGCCACCCCGTACAATCGACAGACGGCACCCGCATCGCTTTCCTGCGTGAACCGATCGATGGTGTGATGCTGGTGTGCGTAACGATGCTCGATGGACTGAGCGTGCCGGAATGCCGGCATCCGCGCGGGTCCGCAGTCGCACAGCTGCTTGGGTGGAGCGGCCCGACGGAATTGATTCTCGTTCTGGACAATGGTGATGCGCGACCACTCGTCCGTTATGACTGGCAGCGCGACGAGACTACGCCGCTCTTCGGGTCTTACGTATTTCACGCGGAGCTGAGTCCAGATCGGCGCTGGGTCGTCGGTGGAGTGCGTCTCGACGGCATCGAGGGAGTCCACGATTGGATCATTCCGCTGGACAGGGCAACTCGTGCGCGTCGGGTTGATAAGCCAGCTGATGGTGCGACGCGCGTACGCTGGTGGGAGGGGGCGCCCGACAATTCGCAGATGATACATCGAATAGAGTTCGCCGATACCAGCGGGCGAATCTTGCCGGGCGTGAGTACACGACTCGCAATCAGAGCGCTCACTCGCGCGGGAACGCAGCTTCCGCTGTACGCGCCAATTCGCTGGAGCTCCGGCGACTCGCGCATTGCGACGATCGACTCTTCTGGCCTGGTGCATCCGCACGGCGTCGGAACTGTCACCATCGTCGCATCACTTGCCGGATGGCGGCAAGCCACCAAACGCATCACGATCGTTGGCGAGCCGGTGACAGTTGTGTTCCGCGAGGAGTGGAATGCAGCATGGCAGGGACGCTGGATTCTCTTTGGCGAGCCGCGCCCGACTGTGATCGATGGACCCGATGGCGTGCGGAGTTTCTGGAATCGCGGCGACGGAAACTTCCTGAGCATTGCAACACAGCGCGCGACCTTCTCGGCACGCGCTGGTCTGGGAGTAGAAATTCGTCTTTCGACGCCGCTGGTCGGTGGCAGTCATCTGCGTGCTCGCGTAATTCTCGCATCAGGTGTCGATACCGCCGCGTTCAAGGGTGCGAATCAGGGCATCATGGTGCCGACAAACCCGCGGGAGGATGCGAGCTGCGCGGCGACGTTTCCCTCCGGGGATGGCACCTACTTTTACCAGCGGCTTGGTGTGAATGCCGGCGTTACTCCAATGATTATGCTCGATTCTGCTCTCGCCAAGCTGATGACCTCCGGAGCCTGGTGGACGTTGCGCCTTCAGATTCTGCCCGACGGCCGCTGCGTTTTCGCCGTAAACGACAAAGTACTATGGACATCGACTCAGCCGATTCCGCTCGACGAGCCCTTCCGGCTCTGGCTCGGTGAGTCATCTAGCGGCACGAGACTGCTGCATGGTCCGCTGCAAATGTGGACCGGTGTGCGTACCGACAACCTTCAATAGCGGTGCAACAACGTCAAATAACGGTGGAATAACGGTCGTGCGGTAGAGTTGGATGCATGGCGCGTACACGTTTAATGGCCGTTATGACTGGATCCCTGCTCCTCGTCGCGTGCGGAGGCGGTCCAGACGCGACGGTCTCTCCAAAGCCGCCGGCCGACACAACCCCGCCCCCAGCCCCACCGCCGCCGACCGTGACGCAGTCGACCACCGGGACGGTATACCTGCGATCCGACACTATCGCCTATACGGCTGACTACGTTCCGACCTCGGGACTGGCCAATGCCCAGGTCTCGCTCTCGACAGCGACGGTTGCGACGACCTCCACTGGCTCGTTCCGGTTGACGACACAGATCCCGCCCCAGGACGAGTTCATACCGCTCAGCACGTTGGTCACCGGATACCTTCCTGCGCTCTACCCGTGGCAGCCCGCGGACACGCTCAGGCCAGTCCCTATCGGCGTGTACCCGAATGTAACCGGGGTTCCGCGCCCGGGCTTCATGAAAGGCGCGGGACTCAATGATGGAGGTGGGTGGATCCCGGGATGGCTGAACAAAGGATTGTTTTCTCCGACCATCGACCGACTCAAGGACTATGTCGGTGCCGATGCGGTGCTGTACATGGAGCCGGCTTGGCTCATAGGGATCGACCTGGCGACGAACTCGGTCACGATGGGCATGCAGCAGGTGAACTTTGGCTTTGGGATGCTCTCGCGCGAGCAGTGGACAGCGATGGTGACGAAGGCACATTCGCGCGACCTCAAGGTCATCATGTTGCTCGGAATCGAACCACTCGACGCGTCAGTGAGCAACGGCGTGCTCTATGCGATTCCGGCGAGCAATACTGCATTCTGGAACGCCTACTTTGCGGCGTACACGACACGCGTCCTCGAGCGTGCGGCCATTGCCCGCGACCTCGGTGTCGAATATTTGGGGCTCGGTTACCACTTGGCGTACCTGACGAGACTCGAGCCGTCGAGGTGGCAGGCGCTGATTGCCGCGGTGCGTGGTATAGGGTACACGGGCAAGCTGACCTACTTTAGTCTCGCATCGGGTGTCAACAACGCCCTTGAACTCGACACGGCCCCTCCGGGGTTCATGCCGCTCTTCGATGCCGTTGGGGTCCTGCTGCATTCCGCCGTCATTCGGCGAGCGGGAGAGACGGTCGCCCCGGAGCAGACGCGCGCACGGATGAAGGCAGACCTTACGACGCTCATTAACCGGGTGCGCACCTGGCCGGTTCCGATATGGCTCGCGATAAACACACCTTCGGTTCATGGCGGCCCAACGGACGACCAGTACATCGACGGGGCGGTCACTTGTGCCAGCTGCCCCGCGTCTCTGCGTGAACGCGACCTGCAGCAGCAGGCAGACGTGGTGTTCGCCGCCGGCGAGGTGATCAACGCGTCACCAACGGGCAATGGACGCGTGATGGGATTGTTCACATGGCAGTACTCGTGGAGCGACGACTTCACCTACGGGTCTCGGCACGGCGATGCAGCGTGGGAGAAGACTGCGAACATGCGCGGGAAGCCAGCCGAGGCGGTGATCAGGGCGTGGTTCCAGCGGTGGTGAGTGCAAACAATCCCGTCCAACCAAGCCAGTTGCCGTCGCAAAGCATACGCTCATGCTGCTTCGCCTCTTCGTCCGAAAGTCCCGCGGCGCGCGGCGACTCTTAACGCGCACGCTCGGTAATCGTTCGGTTGAGGTGATCGCGAACCCGTCACCCTGCTGCCTGGCGCCGATTTGAAAATTGCGCTCCGGGCCGCTGAACACCGGTCAAACCGACTGAGACTCGACGGTTTCTACGACCAAAGCGCGCGCATTTTGCATGACTGCACCACCTGGCCCCGCCCATAATATCTGGAGTCTCTCAAGAAGCGCGCGGGCCTGCGCAAGTGTGTCGAGCTCCAGGTCGATCATGATCAGATTCGGCTCGTTCACGGATCGGTAGATACGGTATCGAGTAACACCGGATCCCTTTCTGTCCATAGGATCGCTATCGAAGGCATGCTTCCAGCGATCAAAATCCGGCACAGCATGTTCAATGCGGACAATCGGCATTGGGAGTCCTCATGGAAGTTCAAGGGAAGCGTTTGGGATATCGCGAACCATTCGCTTTAAAGATGGGGCTTAAGCTCATCGGACATGCGCGCAACATCGATGATGGCCAAAGTCTTTGAATCGAAATTTGTCAAAAGCAAAGTGCGCTGGTCTTTGGTGACACTCATTTCGCGAGGGAACGCTCCCGTTGGCAGCGTTCCAACTATTGCGGCGCGGCCTGAACCGGATCTGGCAGCATCGATGATGGTCATGGAGGGCGGCGAGTTGCTCGCACCAAAGCGATTTGAGTTCGTTACCGCAATCCAGCGCCCACCCCTGAGGGTCGTAACGCCAACCGGCGTACTTCCCACCGGGATATGAAGCGGCAGATCAGAAGAGCTCGATAACAGCGATCTGGTGTCGAAGACCAGGAGTTCGTTGTCGGTCCTGGCCGTGACATACACTCTGGATCCTTCCGGAGATATTGCAAGGCGGACGGGATTACATCCAGCCGCAGCTCGCGCAACCACTGGTTCCTCCGAGCTGGTTATGGCACGGCGCACGTCGAGAACTTCAACGACACCCTGAGGATATTTGTTCTGGAATCGAGTAGTGTCCGACCCCGGAGCGCGACATAATGCAGGCCAATCGAGCGACGGCGGCGCTTCCTGACTCGTGGTGAAAAGGAACCTCTCGTCCGGTGAAAATGTGAGGGCGATAGGTGCACGGCCTGTTTTGATTCGGCGAATTACGGAGCTTGCCGCAAAGTTTGATGCGCGTGCCAGGTTGAGATCAATTACGCTGATTGACCGTTCGGACTCGTCGCTGACGAACACCCAGCGATCATCACGCGTAACATTTACATAGAATCGCCCAGCAAGCGGAGCGTCCGTCAGGTAACCAAGCACAGGATTTGGTAAGCCTGCGATCAATTTTTGAGCGTCAACAATCGCAAGCCGGTCATCGCTGGCAACGATCAAGGTGCGCTCGTCGTGGGTAAGTACCATTCCATAGGGACTCCCCGCCAGCGTAATGACTCGCACGAGTCGCGGTTCACCGCTTGAACGATCAACAAGAGCGACGCCACCCGGAGGGGCATTGGGACGGGGCGGGCGCCGCGGGTCTCCGGGTTCGACCGGTCCTGCAAGCGATACGAAAACCCGACAACCATCTGCCGTGGGAATGGCCTGGAAGGGTTCGCCCGGAAGAGGGACAACGGCAACTACCGAATGAGCCTGTCGGGAACAAGGCTGACTTCGGTTGTTATTACGCAGGGGGCTGCAGCCGGGAGCGAGGGAAAGCAGAGTGAGCGCGGCGGCTACGCGGTAATGGCGATGATAATCAGCGGAAAAATTGAGTGTCATGAATGCTCCCTGGGACGGCCTGGAAAATATGACGGGGCCAACTCCTCATACTCGCTCTATCATCTATCTCGGGGTGGATGTGCACAAGGAGTCCATCACGATTGCTGTCCTCCTGGCAGGTGCCCGGTCGACCGCTCGCATCGAAGGCCGGGCCCGTCGCGGCTCGCTTGCTACCCTGGGCTGGTGTCGAGGTGAAGCTGGCCCACAAGGGGATCTGCATTAACGGTCAGCTGCCACGCTTGTTGCTATCGGGACGACGTTGTAGTAACAGCATGCATGGGTGAAATCATCAAACTTCGCGACAGCGTCGAGTGGAGGCATGTCGAAGCAGAAATTCTTGCCCTCGACACGAGCTCATCCACGTTCTTCAATTCGAATCGCGCCGGCGCCCTGCTTTGGTCGGCATTGTCCAAAGGCCGCACTCGTGAACAGCTCGCGGGTGATCTCGTTGCGAAGTACGGTATCGACTCACACACTGCGCAGCGGGATGTAAACACATTCCTGGCAGCCCTCAGGAAGCACGGCCTGCTCGATTGAAGCTCACGCCACTCGACATCGCCGGTGGCTTTCCGCTCGGCATCAATCACGATGAGACTCGTCTGCCGGATGTTGGTGACCTCACGCCCCTCGCAGCATTCGAGGACGTGGTGCGCACAGCGCTCCAACATCCACCCTGTGTTGTAACCTTTTCCGGAGGTCGCGACTCGGCAGCCATTCTCGCCGTTGCTGCACGCATTTCGCGCGACGAGAAACTCGAACCACCAATCGCAGTCACCGTTCGTTTCGAGGGTGGACTCGGCACCAACGAAGCCGGCTGGCAGGAGCGCGTGATTGCGCACTCCCGCGTACGGGAGTGGATTCGCATCACCGTTGGTGACGAAATAGACCTCGTTGGACCAGTCGCCCGACCCCTGCTGGTGCGCTACGGGGTCATGTATCCTCCGCACACCCCGTTGTTCGCCTTGCAGCTGCAGCATGCAAAGGGTGGGTCGATGCTGACGGGGTTTGGCGGGGACGCAATCATTGGTGGATGGATTCCCGCGCACTCTGCAGAAGTGCTGGCCAGGCATGCGCTCCCGCGCCCATCGGACATGCTGACGCTCGGTTACGCGGTTGCTCCACGTTTTGTCCGTGCGGCTTACATGCGGGCGCGAATGCAAAGGCGGGCGTGGCTGCGTCCGGCAGCGCACCGGCAATACGAGGATGCACGCGTTGCAGAATGGTCAACCAGGCCGTTTCGTCGCGACAGCTTTCTCTTATGGCAATTGCGGCTGCGCAGAAGCGCCGTCGTAGAGCAGACTTTCTCGCAGCTCGCTGCAGGCGTCAACGCACAGGCATTACATCCATTGCATGATCGCCGGTTTGTCGCTGCGCTCGCGCGCGACCTGGGTCCGCGTGGGGGCGGCGATCGCACGTCGGTCATGCGTCGCCTGTTTGCGGACGAACTTCCCGATGATGTTCTCTCGCGAAAGGGCAAAGCGAATTTTGCTGTCGCGTACCTCAGGAGATACTCTCGCGAATTTGCGCGACGGTGGGACGGAATTGGCCTCGACACGGAGCTTGTCGATCCTGATCTCCTGCGGAAGGCGTGGCTCGAATGGATTGTGGACCCCTTGAGCGCGCTCGCGCTTCAGGCCGCGTGGCTCAGCTCATTCGAGCGCGGTCTGGAGGATCCTGTCACAGACATCGTCGAGGCAGGACAGGTCGCGAAGACGGTTAACTCGCCAGAGGGGCAGCCGGGACAGCTCGAGCACGACTGAGGTTCGTGCAACATCGGGCGGGCAGTGCCGGGTCAGCTCGACCACTCGTTCGGACGGCGTGAGTCGCTCCATAGAGAATCTGTCTGCCCAGCCGAGCACAAATACTCCCGCAAGCGGATGTGTCGGCTCAATCGGCGGCAATCTCAAGCGATGACGCTCGTCTACTCGAACCGGCTCCACTACGTGATCCCCAACGGCCTCGGGACGCAGATCGATGGAGCGTGGTCCCGAAAGAGCGCCCGCTGATTTGTCGACGACAAGCAGGTCATCGGCTATGATCGAAATTCCACTGGCTGCGAGCGCTGCCAGCGTCGTGCTCTTGCCGCCGTTTTTGTGCGCGAAGACCGCGAACGCGCGTCCATGCTGCACGAATGCGCCGCCGTGGAATGTCGAGTACCCCAGCCAGCCTGCGAAATGCATTGCTGCCGCAGCAAGGTACGGATGTACGAGATCGTCGAGAGAAGCACGAGGCGGAACCTGGAAGGTGATCGTTGACGCTTCACGCCGCAGACTTATCCCCCATCCCGTCCCGAACGACAAGTCGATTGCGCACCCACTGTAGCTCGATCGGTGGGGAGGGAGAGTTTCATGGTCCAGCGCGACTCCTACGCATGGCCAGCTATCCGGCACCGGTGATACAAGCAGCGGCGTATCCAGCCCGTCCAGGCGAAGGCCGTATGCTCCCTGTCCCCGTCCAGGATTTACTGCTATGTTCGAAGCGGTCACTTAACTGGAGAGGAGTTTTATGGCAGACGGAATGAAGACACCGGAAGATCTCGAACACCGCGATGAACAGCCAGAGTACGTGGCCCCGACGCTCGAAGTGATCGGGAAGGTAGAGCAGCTGAACAGCGAATTCGACGGCATCAGCGCGCCTAGATAACCTTCTAGGCCAGGCTTGCGTAAATGGCCGACCGATGGTCGGCACTTATCTCCATTCGGGTTAACGAAAACACGCGCAGCCACCGCGCGCTCCGGTACAACTCCTCCGACAACGTCGGAAGATTGATCGTTCCCGGCCAACCCTCACTAGTCAGCCGCTCAACGCCGCCGCCCCTGCGACAAACAAGAATGTCGAGCCCCAGCATCTGCGTCTTGACGGGATAATCGAGCAGGATCTCACCGGGCTGCATGCCGAGCTCGACAGCAATCCGATCCTCGGCCTCACGCGTGCGCTCCCGATCAGTCGCAATCCATTCCCCGTAACCGTCGTCGAGCTGACTAGCCGGCCACTCCAGCGCTCGCTTGAACAACCGCCGCGAGCGCAATGCATCGAGAATGAACGAGGGATGCGCATGCTCCAGCCGATGCAGCAAACCTTCATCGGTATAAGAAGGAAGCAGCTCAGGATCGATCGCCCCAACCCTCAGTGCGTCCTCGACCATCCGCTTGTACATCGCCGTCGCACTGCGCACCGCGTGCTGCCAGTACACATTCCGGTACATCTGATACTTCGCGAACAACAACGACTCGAGCGCTGACAATCCTTTCTCTCTAACCCCGATCGCCGGGCGACAAGTATCAGGATCCGCGATCAGCATCATCGAATTCATCAGGCGATCGACATCGATCTCTCCGTACGGCACACCGCACATGAACGCGTCGCGCTTTAGATATTCGATCTTGTCGAGATCCAGCGATCCCGAAATCAATCCCTGCAGCGGACTGTCGCTCGTCCCGCGAATCAACGCCAGGACTCGCTCCGGCGCGCTCGGAGAGATCGTCGACGACAAAATCTCGGCGACACGACCCTTCGTGATCAGCGGACGCGCAACATCTTCGTGATGAAGCTGTCCGATCTCCTCGAGCGCGTGAGAAAACGGATAGTGCCCGACGTCATGCAGCAGCGCCGCAGCCCGCACGATCGCCTGCTCCTCAGCATCAGCACCGCCAAGGCCATCACGCTCACTCAATAGCGCAAGCGTCGCGCGAGCCAGATGATATGCGCCGAGGGCGTGCTCGAAGCGCGAGTGAGTCGCGCCAGGGTAGACGAGAAACGCGAGGCCGAGCTGCCGCACATACCTCAGGCGCTGAAATACGTCCGTGTCGACAAGCTGAAGAGTCAGCTCATCGACACGAATATTGTTCCATATCGGGTCGCGCAGAATCTCGAACTTCATGCGCGACGGGTCATGTCAGCCCTGCGGGCCCGCGGCCTTGATCGCGTCGCTCGCGTGGCCAAACTTCTCGAAGTTCTTCCTGAACATTCCGGCCAGCTTCTTCGCCTGGGCATCGTACTCCTCACCATTCGGCCAGGTACCACGAGGATCGAGCACCGCCGCCGGAATGCCGTCGATCTCAGTCGGCACCGAGAGTCCGAAGACGGGATCTTCTCTCACCGCAGTCGTATCGAGCGCGCCCGACAGCGCCGCACGAACCATCGCACGGGTGTAGCCGAGCTTCATGCGCTTGCCAACGCCATAGGCACCACCGCTCCAGCCGGTGTTCACCAGCCAGACCTTCGAATCATGCTGCTTGAGAAGCTCACCCAGCATTTCCGCATACTTGGTGGGATGCCACACCAGGAACACAGCCCCGAAGCACGCGCTGAAAGTCGCCTGCGGCTCGGTAACTCCGCGCTCTGTGCCTGCAAGCTTCGCGGTGTAGCCCGAGAGGAAGTAATACATCGCCTGCTCAGGCGACAAACGCGCGATAGGCGGCAGAACCCCAAATGCGTCGGCTGTCAAAAACACGACATTCTTGGGATGCCCACCGCGGCCGCTTGCCACGAAGTTCGGGATGTAGTTGAGCGGATACGAAGCGCGCGTATTCTCGGTAATCGACTGATTGTCGAAAAGCACCTCTTTCGTTGCCGGATCGAGGCACACGTTCTCGAGAATCGTCCCGAACATCTGCGTCGTCTGATAAATGTCCGGCTCGCTGTCGCGCGATAGGTTGATCACCTTTGCGTAGCAGCCACCCTCGAAATTGAACGTGCCGTCAGCCGACCAGCCGTGCTCATCATCCCCGATTAGTCCGCGATGCGGATCGGCAGACAACGTAGTCTTGCCAGTTCCGGAAAGCCCGAAGAACAGCGCCGTGTCTCCACCCTCGCCAACGTTGGCCGAGCAGTGCATCGACAGAACGCCCTGCTTTGGCAGCAGGTAGTTCATGACGGTGAACATCGATTTCTTGAGCTCACCCGCATAGCGCGTCCCGCCGATGAGAATCGTGCGCTCGGCCAGGTTCAACACGATGAAGGTGCTGGTGCGCGTACCATGTCGCGCTGGATCAGCCTGAAACTCGGGTGCGTGCAGCACGGTGAAGTTCGGATCGAAGGTCGGGAGCTCACTCATCTCCGGGCGGATGAACATGTTCCGCACGAACGCCATGTGCCACGCGTTCGGTGACACGTAGCGAACGGACAGACGATACGCCGGATCGGCTCCGCAGTAGAGATCCTCGACGAAGAGCTCCTCCTGCTTGTCCAGATACACGCGAACGTCTGAGAGAAGGGTCTGATAGTGCTCTGGCGAATACGGCTGATTGACCTTGCCCCAGTCCACGTCGCTCTCGGAAGACGATTCCTTCACGACGAACTTGTCGTTCGGCGAACGACCGGTGTGTGGCGATGTCACAGCGACGAACGGACCCATGGCCGCAAACTCGCCTTCGCCACGACGCGCAGCAGCCTTCATCAGCTCAGGCGCGATCAGGTTCCAGTTTACCCTGCCGGATGGATTCAAACCCTGTTTGCTCAGGCCGATCGTGCTTTCGCGCATGCTATCCCTCAAGAAAGTTCTATTAATTAGTCCGGGGCTGGCGTGCCTTGCCGCGGGATTGGGCGTCCATCACTGCCACGGCCGCCATGTTAACGATGTCTTCAACGTCGGCACCACGTTCCAGCACGTGCACCGGACGATTCATTCCCAGCAGGATCGGACCGATCGCCGTTGCTCCGCCCAGATGATGCAACAGTTTATACGCAATGTTGCCGGCGCTCAGATTCGGAAAAATCAGAACGTTTGCCCGCTCGCTCAGGGAGCTGAACGGATAGCCCGACTTGAGCAACTCCTCGTCGAGCGCCGTATCGGCCTGCATCTCGCCGTCAACGACTATCGACGCGTCTCGCGCGCGAAGCAGCTGCACCGCCCGCGCCACTTTCTCCGACTCCGGATGCTTCACAGACCCGAAATTGGAGAACGAAAGCATCGCAATCCGGGGCTCGATCCCCAAAGTGCGAACGATCCGGCCGGCCGAATAAGCAATTTGCGCAAGCTGCTCGGCTGACGGATCGATGTTGACCGTGGTGTCTCCACAAAAGATAACATGCTTCTCGAAAACGAGCATGTAGAGGCCACTTACGACCTCCGCTTTCGGGTGCGCGCCGATGACCTGGAGGGCAGGGCGGATTGTCTCCGGATAATGCATGTTCACGCCCGAAACGAGCGCGTCAGCATCGCCGCAGGCGACCATCACCGAACCGTAATAGTTGCCGTTGTATAGAAGCTGAGTCGCCTCGCCGAGGCTCAGGCCTTTGCGCTGGCGTCGGAGCCAGAGATAGTCGGCGTACTGGTCGCGGCGCTCGGAAGTCGCCGGATCCTCGATGCAGATGTCCGTCAGCGGGATCCCCGCTTCCCGGGCGATCCGCTCGATGTTTTCAGGATTGCCGAGCAGGATGGGCTCGGCGATTCCTTCATCGACGATGAGCTGGGCGGCGCGAATGACCTTCGGCTCCTCGCCTTCTGGAAACACAACACGGCGCGGATCGCTGACAGCGCGATTGATGATTCCACGCATCACCCCGCGCGCGCGTCCCTGACGTGCCTCGAGCTGTTCACGGTAATCGTCGAGATCGATGAATTCGTTGGCGACACCGGTCGCGACCGCTGCCCATGCGACCGCCGGCGCGACCCAGAGCAGAACCCGCGGATCAAACGGAAAAGGAATCAGATAATCGGCGCCGAATCTTACTGATCGCAGTCCGTAGAGACGTGACACGCTGTCCGGCACATCTTCCTTCGCCAGAAGCGCAAGCGCACGGGTCGCCGCCATCTTCATTGCCTCATTCACTTCGGTGGCGCGAGCATCGAGAGCGCCGCGGAAGATGAAAGGGAACCCGAGTACGTTGTTGACCTGATTCGGGTAGTCGCTGCGTCCTGTCGCGATGATCGCATCGGGACGAACGGCGCGAACTTCCTCAGGAAGAATCTCAGGGTCTGGATTGGCGAGGGCGAAGATGATTGGCCTGACGGCCATCTTCTCGATCATGTCGCCGGTAACCGCTCCAGCGACTGATAGTCCGACGAAAACGTCGGCGCCGTCGAGCGCATCCTTGAGCGTACGGCACGACGTCTCGTTGGCGAACCGCGCCTTATAGGGATCCATCTCGCCAGCGCGATCCTTGTAGATCACGCCCTGGCGGTCGGTGAGCAGAATGTTCTCGCGCTGCACCCCCAACCTTACGTAATGCTCGGCCGTCGAGATCGCAGCGGCGCCGGCACCCGAGAAGACGCATTTGACTTCGGAGATTTCGCGGCCCGTTATCTCCAGCGCGTTGAGCAGTGCCGCGCCCGAGATGATTGCGGTTCCGTGCTGGTCGTCGTGGAAGACCGGAATCTTGAGAGTCTTTCTGAGCTCCTCTTCTATATAGAAGCAGTCCGGTGCGCGGATGTCCTCGAGGTTGATTCCGCCGACTGTCGGCTCGAGGAGCTGGCAGAACTTGATGACGTCGTTGGGGTCTTCGGATCCGACTTCGAGGTCGAAGACGTCGAGATCGGCAAACTGCTTGAAGAGGTTGGCTTTGCCTTCCATCACCGGCTTGCCCGCAAGCGCGCCGATGTTGCCGAGTCCGAGGACGGCGGTGCCGTTGCTGACGACGGCTACGAGGTTGCCGCGGGCGGTGTACTTGTAGGCGTCGGCGGGATTCTTCTGAATTTCCAGGCAGGGCTCTGCGACACCTGGAGAGTAGGCAAGCGCCAGATCGCGCTGATTATTGAGCGGTTTTGTGGGGACGACCGCGATCTTTCCAGGGCGGCCGGATGAGTGATAATCGAGTGCGTCTTGTCTCTTCATTCTCTTGGGCTTTAGGCCTGCAAGTTACAGCGGCATAAGGGGTTTGGGCAGGTTGGAACGCTGAGAACCGCTGAGGACCACTGAGTTCGTCGTTCGCAGTAAGCAGTCGCGAGTTTCGGGTTATGAGTCTTTTTGCAATGACTCTCAACTCGCGATTGGGAACTGCTTACTGCGAACGATGAACTCAGTAGTTCTGCCGTTCCTCTCTACGCTCGACGAAAAGCCTTCGAGACGCCAACAAGCGCGAGAATGAACCCAGCCGCGCACACGATAGCGGCTCCGGTAGGAAGATCGAACTGGTATGAGGCCCACAGCCCAAGCAGACTGGACGCCGCCGCGACCACCCAGCCGATCATCAAGCGTCGGCCCCATTCCGCAGCCAACATCGTTCCGCATACCGCGGGCACGATGAGGTAGGCAAAAGTCAGCAAAACTCCCGCGACTCGAACGAAGCTGACGACGACAATTGCAAACGCCGCGTAGAAAAGAAAATCCCACAACCTGACCTTCACGCCATCCGCAAACGCCTTGTCTGGGTCAGAAGAGATCAAGACAAACCGCTTGTGAAACGCAGCGTAAAACGCGCCCAGGCCCGCGAAGACCAGCGCACGCTGCCAGATGTCACTGGCCTGAACGTTCAGGATGTCGCCCGTCAGAAGGTGCTCGAGCTCTTCTTTGCCTCCGGCGATGCGACTGAGCATGAGAATTACGCCCGCCGCGGCAACGACAAACGTGATGCCGATGATGGCCTCCTGCGGCACCCCCGTCTTCTTAGCGGTGCGGGACCAGCTGAAGAAGGCCGCACCGATGAATGTCACTCCGAGAGAGATCCAGAACGTCAGAGGATCCTCGAAGTGATAACCCAACAGCAGCGCAACGCATGTCCCCAGGGTCGCGACCTGAGCAAGCGCGAGATCTACGAAAATCACCTCGCGCTTCACGACGTGAAGCCCGAGGTAAACGAGGAGCGGCGGAAACAGCAGCGAAGCCGCGAGCGGCCACCTCATGACCGCCCATAGAACCTGGAAATCCATTCTTTATTTCCTTGCGAGTGCTGCTGCGATTGTCTTGACGAGGTTGTCGATGAGCGAGATGTACGTGCCCGTGTTCGGCGCTGCGCCCGGCTGCTGCGAAGCGTCTATCACGGTCGCTCCGGTCTGGCGGGCAATCGTAGAAGCCGTTTTCCGGTTCTGGAACGACTGAACGAGAATCACCTTTACGCCACCTCGTCTCATTACGCCGATCACTTGCGCAAGGTGTGAAGGCGACGGAGCGATGCCGGGCTTCGGCTCGAGAGTCTCGGCGACCTGGAGGCCGAACCGGTTCGCGAAGTATCCGAAGTCCTTGTGATACGTCACGATCTTCGCGCCACGATAAGGAGCCAGCTGCTTCTGCCATTCCGCGAGCTTTCCGTCCACCGCGGCGTTGAACTTTGCGAGGTTCGAGCGGTAAAGCGCAGCGTTCTTCGCGTCAACTGCGGCAAAGTGCCTTGCGATATTGCCGGCGACCGTCTTCGCAGCAACCGGGTCGATTGTGAAGTGAGGATTGCCAAGGGAGTGAACGTCGCCCTTAGACCTGTCGAAGCTCGTAGGAACCTCGATCAGCTTGATTCCCTCAGAGGCAACGACTCGTCCCGGTGCACCGGCGCCGATCTTCGAGTTGCGCGCGCTCTCGAGGAGCGGCGGAAGCCAACCGAGCTCGAGCTCCGCTCCACCGTCGATAAGCACATCGGCGCGGTTGAGCGTAACGATGTGACTCGGCTTTGCATCCACAAAGTGAGGGTCTTCAGTTGGCTTGGCCAAGGCCGTAACGCTGACGGCCTTTCCGCCGATCTCGCGGGCGAGGGATGCGAGGTCGGGCGTCGTTGCGACAACCTTGATCTGTGCGCCAGCAGCCGAACCGACGGCGGCAAGTGCAACACCGACAACCGATGCGAGCCTGAAAAAGTTCATGGTTTTCATTTTGTAGTTTTTCACCGTTTAGAATTTGTGCGCAGCATGTGCGCCAATGAGGAACTCGAACTGGAACCAGAGCGAATGGTCAGAGCCGATTCCGGTTCTGTTGTCGTAGTTGTACTGCACCCTGAATTTGGAGAATTCAGTTGGATAGATCGTAAAGTTGGGCGATACGCGGTATCGCTTTGCGCGCAGCGGTGAATCGAATGCTGCGCCATCATCGCCGCTGACCCAGTCACCACGAAGCCCGGCGACCATCCGCGGCTTGATTCCCCACAGCACCTGAGCGTACGACCCTCGATCGTTCAGCTTTTCATCAGGCAGGATCACGTTCGGCGATTCTTCGAGCTGCCGCTCCTCGGCATCGTACTTACGAAAAACACCCTCGGCCTGCATCGACAAAAAGGGAAACCCAGCCTCAGCTGCTGCCGGCTTGTATTTCCAATAGCCGTCGACCCCGTATAAAGTCGTCCGTGCTGTCGGTCCCGAATTGTTCGGCCCGAACGCCGCAGACGCGCCAAGCAGAAGCGTCTGAGTATCCGACAGGTCGAAAGAAGTCGAGATGCGCGGCACGATGAGCATGTCGCCCAGGCTGTTCACCGGCCGATCGTTGAGAACTCCGCCGTGGATCTCCGAAGATTCCGGAGATCTGAAGCTCGTTGTTGTTTCGCCGTTACTATTGAACACGCCCACCAGGACTTCTGTGTAGTTCGGTGTGGGGAGGAGGTAGGACAACCGAAGGCCCTGACTGCGCAGTCCATCCGGCCCGAAAATTCGGCTGAGGACAAGTGGCGCATCCACGAATGCCCACGAATGCGGATGCTGCGGGTTCTGCCGCCCGAATTCGGTGAAGAACTGGCCAGCCTTGATTTGAAGGTTCGCTGGCAGTGACGACGTCAGGAGATACGCCTCCTCCAGCTCCACGCCTGTCTCGCCATCCGGTTGAATCTTGAAAACAATGTTGCTGTATCCCTTGAAGTAGGGATCGACTGCACCGTCGAGAGAGATCTCGGCGTTTGGAATCGTGAAGCCACGCACCTTCGGGTCGTGATCGCCAACGTTGAGTGCTTCGATATCCCTGGCCGACGACCATCCCGCATCCGTGAGCGAGACGAATCCAATGTTCATGTAGCCGCCCGCTGCACGCGGGGCACCTGCGGACGCGACTGTATCGGCGGTTTGTGCTCCCAGCTCTTTCTCTAATTGCGCGACAAGCGCTGCCGAATCCGCGGCGGCACTGTCAGCTTTTGCTACGGAAACCTTCTTCTGCGGCGTCTGCGCTTGAGCCGTCATCGACGTGATCAGGCAGGCTGCGCAGAGAATGTATCGTCCTCGCATTCGGGGTCCTTGGTTTTTGTTGTTCCTGTACGCGGCAGGCCGGTCGGCGTGCTCGCATGCATCATTCCAGCGGTCGCTTTCGAGCCCGGAGGCCGGGCGAAATGCTATGCGAGGGCTGGGGGAGCCCGTGGCTGGGTTGAACGGCTTTGCGACTGCCCGCTGCCGCGATTACTAAGCGCGACGGGTGACAGCACGCTCGATGGCGCGAAGAGAACGCCCTTGTCGCCCGGTTGCGCGCCGGCCATGAGATCACGCGCGGTGCACGCGGCGCAGTCAGCGTCATTGTGCGCATGGTGAACATTCGTGCCGGATTCTTCCACGTGCGCGCGCGCGTCGGGGCCGAAGCGGCCCTCCATAAGCGGAGCGAACGCAAGAACA
Source organism: Gemmatimonadaceae bacterium (assembly GCA_035525975.1). Taxonomy (GTDB): domain Bacteria; phylum Gemmatimonadota; class Gemmatimonadetes; order Gemmatimonadales; family Gemmatimonadaceae; genus UBA4720. The sequence goes on along the minus strand of DATLDF010000045.1, from coordinate 70,229 downwards.
AACTGAGCGACAGCGAAGAAGAAAATCGCCGGTCGCCACAGAGCTCGTGGAAGCATTCTCGAAGTGGGCACGAATGTCATACTGTCATAAGAGTAGCTTCGTTCCTTCCGGGTGCCAACTGATCCAGGTCATTCGATGTACCCTCGAAGTCGTTCCAGCATCTCGCGATCCGTGACGTCGGGAACTGTCTTCGGCGTTTCGATAACCTTGGCTACGCGCGACAGGCGTGAATCGTTCATTATCCGCCGAAACGCAGCCTCTCCAATGGCACCTTCAGCAATCAGCTCGTGCCGGTCCCGGCGTGAGCCGAGGGGTGCCTTTGAGTCATTCAGGTGCATCATCCGAAGGCGCTCAAACCCGATGATGTCTCCAAATCGCTGCATCACGCCGTCGTAATCCGAGACGATGTCGTATCCTGCCGCGAAGATGTGGCAGGTGTCGATGCAGACCCCAACACGATGGCGGACGGACGACGGCACCAGTTCGATCAATTGAGCCATCTCTTCAAACGAAGCTCCGATCGCTGTTCCGCTGCCGGCGGTGGTCTCCATTAAAACAACAGTTTCTCCGTCGACAAGCTCCAGCGCCGCACCGAGCGACTCCGCGTTACGCGCAACCCCGCTCGCCCGCTCGTCCATGAAATTCCCGGGATGCGAAACGAGATAGTCCAGCCCCAGGGATTTGCAGCGCCGGAGCTCGCAGGCGAACGACTCGAAAGACCTCGTACGGAGAATCGGATCAGGCGACGCAAGATTGATCAAGTAGCTGTCATGGGCCGACATCTCACGTACTTCCGTCAATCCGACGGCGAGATGAAACTGGCTGCACTCGCCATCGTCACACGCTCGCTCCGCCCACCTGTTGGCCATCTTCGTAAAGATCTGCATCGCCGTAGCGCCAATCGTTGCAGCACGAGGCGGCGCGTTGTGCGTTCCACCCGCAATCGAGATGTGGGCGCCGAGCGGTGCCGCAGGTACCTTGCTGGGCGGGGTTCTTTTCTTTCGGGAACCCCTGGCCTTAGTGGGCACGGAGCCACTCGAGCGGATCGACAGCCGGCCCGCCGCGGCGAATCTCGAAGTGGAGGTGAGCGGGCAGGGAAGGATCGGTCGCTCCGACGGTCCCAATGTCCTGGCCCTTCGTCACGCGAGACCCCTTCGTCACGGCCATCCGGCTCAATGAGCCGTACACGGAATAGTCACCACCACCGTGCTGAACGATGACCGTGTTTCCATAGGTTCCCATCACGTCTGCAAGCACCACCTCTCCTGCAGAAACCGATTTAACCTGGGTGCCGGCGGACGCCGCGATTCCGATTCCGTTCCAGCGGGTAGTCGTGTTGTTGGGATTGACAACTCGCCCGAATCTGTAGAGGATCGCTCCGTCCACCGGCCAGTCCAGCTTTCCAAAGTCAGTCGTGCGAATCGAGCTCGGCGCTGATGGGGTGGTCTTGCGGCCTGCCGCTCTCTTTCGCGCCGCCTCAAACCCGGCAATGACGTTGTTCAGGCGGGCTTCGCTCTTCGCCAGCTCAGCGAGGCGAGCCTTTGCCTTCTTTGCGTCGCCTTGTGCCTTCACCAGACTTTGCTGCCGCGAGGCCTCGAGGTCCTTGAGCCGCTCGGCCTCATGAGCCTTGTCGATGCGATTTTGTTCGACTCCACTCTGCAAGGATACCAGCTGTCGTCGCTGGCCGATCATCATCGAGCGAAGTTGATCCACGCGACGCACTACCGTTCGATCCCTCTGCGCGAGGAGGTGCAGGTATTTGTAGCGCGCGATCAGGTCGCCGAACGACTTCGCAGAAAGCATTACCTCGAACGTATACAGCGGACCGCGCTTGTAGATCTCGACAAGCCGCTTTCGCAGAACTGCCTGCTTGATCTGAACTTCGTCCTGGGCGCGGACAAGATTGGCCGTTGTGTGCTCGACCTCGCCGTTCAAGGTCGTGAGCTGCTGGTCGAGCGACTTTACGACACGAACGGTTGCGTCGTGCTGACGGTCGATGTTCGTGACTTCTTCACCGATGTCATGAACTTTCGTCTGGAGTCCACGCATCTTACGCTGAAGTTCTTCACGCTCGCGTCGAATGCGGGCGAGCTCGTCCTGCTGCTGTCGGAGCTTCGCTTCATTGGGATCCGTTTGAGCGGGAAGCCGTCCGGCGCCTGCGAGGGCGAGGAAGGCAACAAGAGCGAGGCGCCTCAAATTCGGCGCAGATGGCTCCATACGGAGGTCGCGCTGCCGAGTACCCCGATGAGCGCCCCGGTAAGGATTCCGATGATGACGAGACGCGAGTCGAAAAAGATCAGCGTCATGAAGCGGGTGTCAACTGCGCGATAGGCGATCCACGTGAGGAGAAGCGCCAGGAGCCCGCCGATTATTCCCTTGACGAATCCGTCGATGAGAAACGGTGCGCGAACGAACCCGTCGGTTGCACCGACGAGCCGCATGATTGCGATCTCTCTCGCGCGAGCGAGAACGGACACTCGAATTGTCGCGGCGATGATGATGATTGACACTGCGGCGAACGCGAGTCCGAGCCCAAGTCCCGTCCCTGCGGCAATCGTGCGCAGACGATACAGCTTGGTCACCCACTCCTCGCCGTAACGTATGTCGTCGACGAACTGATAGGTCTTCACGCGCTCGGCGACCGCTTTGACGGTGGCAGGATCGCGGAGCCCGGCGCGCAGATGGATATCGAGCGACGCCGGAAGCATCGCCTCCTCGAACACGTCCGAGAATTCACTCATGTCCTTCTTTGCCTTCTCGAGTGCCTGTTCCTGCGATACGTAGTCAACGCGAGCGACTTCAGGAAATGCGCTGATGTCACCCATCGCCGCCGATATGGCTTCTGCTGAAGTTCCGTCGGAGACAAAAGCGCGAACCTCGACGCGCTCCTCGACCCCGCGAAGCGCCTGTCGAATGTTAACCGCGACCAGGGCGAAGAGCCCGAACGCGAAAAGCGAGAACGCAATCGTGACGATTCCCAGCACGCTCAGGAGCGGTGCGCGGCGGGTGGCGTTGAACGCCTCGCGAAATGCGAGCGTCATTCGCCCTTCTCCTGCGGAGCTGCGGGCCAGTTGCCTTCGTTCGGTCCGCCAATGGCGGGCTGCCCAATCAGCGGCGTGTACCTCGTCTCAGGCGGCGGCGTCTCGGCCGAATCGAAAACGACTCGTCCGTGATTCAGCTCGATCGTCCGCGCCTCATCTGCCTTGCGAACTATCTCGAGATCGTGTGTCGCCATGATCACCGATGTTCCGGTCGCGTTGATGTCGCGCAGGAGCTGGATGATTCCGCGTGTCGCGCGCTCGTCCAGGTTGCCCGTGGGCTCGTCGGCGAGGATGAAATACGGATCGTTCACGAGTGCACGGGCGATGGCGACACGCTGCTGTTCCCCGCCGGACAATTGTCTCGGAAGCTGAGACGCCTTGGATGCGAGACCGACCTGCGTGAGAACACGAGTGACGCGCTGCGGAATCGACGCGGGATGAGCACCAGTTACTTCGAGGGCGAACGCGACGTTCTGTTCGGCGGTTCTGTCCTCCAGAAGCCGGAAATCCTGGAATACGATTCCCAGTTTTCTGCGGAGCTGGGAGATTTCCTTTCGCGTCGCGGAGTTTGACTGGACGCCATTCACCCACACCTCGCCGTGCGACGGCTTCTCTTCCATATAGAGAAGCTTGAGGATCGTCGTCTTGCCCGAGCCGCTGGGCCCGATGAGAAAGACGAATTCTCCGCGTTTTACCTGGCATGTGACGTGACTCAAGGCTACACGGGTTCGCGTGTACTCCTTTGCGACATCCTGAAGTCGGATCATGCTTTCCTACTGCAGCGCTTGCGCGATGTCGGCGATGAGGTCGTCCGCGCTCTCGAGGCCGATGCTCAGACGAATGAAGCCGTCGGGGATGCCGATCGCCGCGCGCTCCTTGCTCGTCATGTGCGCGTGGGAGCTGTAGCGAGGCTCGACGACAAGCGAGTCCGTGCCTCCGAGGCTGGAAGCGTGCGTGATTATCTTGAGCCGGCTGATAAACCGATCAGCCGCTTTCGCGCCACCTGATAGCTCGATCGACATCAATCCGCCAAAACCTTCCATCGTTCTCTTTGCGATCGCGTGATCGGGATGACTGGTAAGTCCCGCATAATGAACGTTCTTGATCTCCGACTTCCCCTGACACCATTCGGCAATTTTCATCGCGTTTTCGTTGCTTCGCTTGACGCGAACGTCCAGCGTCTTCAGGCCGCGCTCGAGCAGCCAGCAGGCAAATGGATCAGGTGCCTGTCCCCAGACCATCATCTTCTGGCGGACTTCCTCTATGTATGACGCCGTTCCGGCGACCACGCCACAAAGAATGTCGCCGTGGCCGTTGAGATACTTCGTCGCGGAATGGATTACGACGTCCGCCCCATGCTCCAGCGGCCGCGAGTTGACCGGGCTGGCCAGCGTAGAATCCACGACGAGCGCGACACCCTGAGTCTTCGCCAGAATCCCTATCTGTTCGAGATCGATGACGCGCGACGACGGGTTGACTGGTGATTCGACGAAGATCACTCGAGTGTTCTGGCGAATCGTATTCCGCCATACACGACGCTCATCAGGATTCGCGTAACTCACCTCGATTCCCATCTGCACGAATTCTTCGTCGAAGAGCTTTCGCGTCCCTCCGTAAATCCAGGAACTGGACAGCAGATGGTCGCCGGGGCGCAGCAGTGCGAGAAGGGCACAGGCGGTGGCGCCCATTCCGCTCGACAACACCAGCGCTGCTTCGGCTCCTTCGAGCATCGCGATACGCTTCTGAACTACTACTTCGTTCGGTGTATTGCCGTAGCGGGTGTATCGAAGTCCCTCTGCCGTATTCGGGAACTGAACGAAGTTCACCGATTGAACGAGCGGCAGGGCCACCGGCTCGCCCGCCTCACGATGCGGCGAGCCGCCGTGAACCGTGATCGTAGCGAGATCCTGCGGTTTTTTCTTCTTCGCTGGTGTCATCAGCCGAAGTGTTTGTTGGCCAGTGGGTTGTCAGTATCGGGTTTTGACACAGTGACGTACTCGCTCACCGTTATTCCCGCGATGTCGCGCAGAAACACGTTGCCTTCGGCGATTGAGTCGTCGATCTGAAGCTGTGCAAGGTCGCTGCGCCGCGGGCCCATCACCCAGACGAGCTCGCCTTCCTGGATCAGGCGGATGCGCGCTTCCGACGAGCGCATCATCACGAGGGGACCACGAGCCGCGTCGCCCTTCTTCGTCGAGACATACTCGATGACGAAGAGCTTCGGGCGGTAATTGTTGCCGAGCTGGAGACGGACATCCGGCATTCGCATGTGCTTCATGAGACCTCTACCCCCGATCCGCCCGAGTTGCTCCCGTCATCGGCAAGCAGTCCGCCCGGTGAGCGGCCGGCGGTCGCGCCGCGAACCGGTGAGTATCCACTTTCCTGACGAATTATGAGGCGCCGGCGCCACAATGTCTCGAGAATTCGCTCGGCTGTTTCTCTTGGGACTCCAGTCGCGGTGGCGAAGTCAGCGGGAAAGGCAGAGCCCATCTCGCAGACTTTCTCCCAGGCCCGGCGCTGTTCACCGTCAACGTGACCAATGAGCTGTGCGACACCATCTGCGAGCTGTGTGACGAGGGCGAGGTTGTGTCGCTCCAGCACGGCCTCGATCGCGTCCATGTGCGACTCGCTCATTCCGTAGAACACGAAGTAGACCTCACGGCGCGGAATGTCGACGCTCACGTACTGCATCAGCAGCTTTGCCACGATCTCGTCGGCGCACGAGAAATCGAGAAGTCCAACGTGCGAGAAATCGAGAACGGCCAGGGACTTGTCGCCGATCTCATCCAGATGGTGCTCGATGCCGATGCGAACAGCTGCGCCCGTCGGACGAGTGACCAGATTGGAGTACAAGTCGCAAACACTGCGCTTGAGAACTGAGCTTACGTCGATGTGGCTGATCATTCGTCCGCCATCCTTTCAGGAATCGTAAGCTGGACCTGTGCGCCCGGGAAAAATGCGAGGTCCTTTTTCAGCGCGACATCTTCGTCCCATACCGGAAGAACCGCAATCCGGGCTGTTCCACTGCGAATGCTCAACTTTCCTTCCCACTGTCCGATGAACTTTTTTACGCCGGCGAGACCCTGGCCCCGGCCCGGATCGCGAAAGCGGGTGACTCCCCGCATGACCGTTTCCTCGAGGGCCATTCCGTCATCCCAGCGGTCGGTGGGGCGCGGACCCTGTGAGGTCTCGAGAGATTTTCTGAAGCCCATGCCGGCGTCGCACACTGCAATGACGACTACCCAGCGCCCAAGTCGCTGCTGCCACTTGTAGGCCTGCACCGCGACCCATCCGCCCGTGCCGGCATGCTCGATGACGTTCTGGCAGACTTCAGAGAGCGCCATCGTGAAACGCATCGTCACCTTCGACTCGAGGTGCAGCTTTTCCTGCAGGATCGCCTGGGAGCGATTCTGGATGTTCGTGACCACCGTGTGGATGTCCTGCGTTTGCGCGATGGGAGTTACTTCGAGCAGCACGCTCGATTCAGAGCCCGGCCGGGAACGCGGAGCTTTCCCCGAGATATCGTAGAGGCCCTCGGCGTGCTTGAAGAAACTCGCCCTGTTCCAGTAGGACGCCGTGTCTTCGAGCTCTGGTATCGCGAGCGTCGGCCGTTCGAGCCGCGTTTGCGCGACCGTAAGCAGTGCCGTCAAGCCGTACGGCGATGCCCACCGGGTGCGGCGGCAGTCGATAACGATTTTTTCATCGGGGGGCAACGGGGCCAGCTGATCGAAGATCTGCTCGAAGGAATGGTCGTCTAGTGAGCTTGGCGCGGTAATGATAGTCGTCACTTGACGCTTAGTTCTCCTCTCAGGTATTGCGCGAGCCCGGTGGCGCCGCGGTGGTCAACATTGCGTGCCGCGGCTGCCCCGGCTGCGGTCATTGCTGTGCGAATGTCTTCTCCAGCAAGCAGACGTGAGAAATATGTTGCTCCCCACACATCTCCGCACCCCGTAGGATCGCCTCCTTTGAGGTCTCTCGTCGGGATTGCGGGGATCAGCTCTGTTCGGATGGCTCCCGTGGCAGGGCCAAGCCTGTCTCTACCGAGGTCTTTCAGCGTTTCAAACCCAGGCTCGGCGAAGTAGACTGCGCCGCGCGAGCCGAGCGTCACGGCGAGAAGCTTCACACCGCTTGCCGTGGCCATCGCGGCGAGAGCGAGGGGGTCAGGCGCCATCATCGACATCTCGTCTTCGTTCACCTGGACGATGTCGAAACAGCGGAACCATGCTTCCGGGTTCTGAAGTGGCTGAAGGGTTCTCAGTCCGTCCGGCTGCCGCGCCAGAAAAAGCGAATGCATGTCAATGTAAACAGGCCCCTTGAAGTGGGCTCGAATCAGCTGCGCGGTCTCGAGGTCGAGCTCGAACCCGCTGATGAGGTTGATGTAGAGAGCGTCCAGATCGGCTAGAAGCGGCTTTAGCCCGAGCCAGCTCCATCCGGGAACACCGCCACTAAGGTGCTCGCATCGTCGCTCTTCGCTCTGGTAGTGCAGCGTGACGCGATTGTTCGGATGCGGCACTTCGATCGGTGCGGCATCAGGCGCGGCCTTCGAGAGATCCTTGAGAAAATCGCGTGCTCGCGGCGCCAGATCGTAGCCGACCTTCGCGATCGGCACGAATTCCCAGTCGCCAGGCAGCGCGGCCTCGAGTGCGCCGAGCGCATACGTGATTCCGCCCCACTCCTCGACCGGTGCGTCACGCGGATCGCGCCCGTGGATTACGTCCCACACAAAGCTCCCGATTACGCCGACGCGCTTTCGCTGTTGTGTCGGCGCTTCGGTGGATGTTGCAGGACTGTGGCGTCTGTTCAGGGTCGATCCTCTATTCATTTGCCGGGCGGTGTATAAGCTTATCCAGTCGCACTGAAAATATCGCGGGCTTGCGCGTCGGGTATCATCGATGCAGTCCGTTTCCCACACGAAGCAGAAAGGACGCAACTCCAGGTGAATCCTATCCGACGGTCGATGATTTTCATTGGCGCCCTCGTGTTCAGCGCCTGCGCTGCGAATCCTGCGCCCGCAACTCCGGTAGAGACCGCCCCCGATCAGAAGCCGACTCTCGTGGTGATGGTCCTTGTCGATCAACTTCGTGCGGACCTCCTCGACAAGTATGGTGACTTGTGGACGGGGGGATTCAAGCGGCTCAGGACACAGGGGCACGATTACGTGAGCGCGACGCACGATCACGCTGTGACGGAGACCGCTGTCGGACACGCAGCTCTTTCCACCGGCGTCTATCCCAGCAGGCACGGGATTGTTTCGAACGCGTGGTATGAGCTACGCGACGGGAAGTGGATTCTTGTTTCAAACGTCGGTGACGAAGGCGCGAAGATCATTGGTCAACCGACTCTTCCTGGAGCATCACCCGTCAACCTGATGAGAACGGGATTGGCTGACTGGATAATCAAGGCGGATTCAAAATCGATCATTGCATCGGCCTCGGGAAAGGACCGCGGGGCGATTCAGCCCGCAGCGCACGCGAAAAACGGCTACGTGTATTGGTGGGACCCGACAGTCGGAAAATTCGTCACGTCCACCTATTACCGCGATTCGAATCCTTCATGGATCGATTCGTTCAACGAAGGCGTTCAGCAGCGGTACCGCTCGGACACAGTGTGGGCGTCGAGAATTCCCGCCTCGATGCTTGGAAGAAGTAATAAGGATTCGAGTGAGTCCGAAGGCGACGGAGTTCACACGGCGTTTCCTCACGCTTTCGCGAGCGAAGGATCGCCGAACGCATTCTGGGCCTGGTGGACAGCCACGCCAGCCAACGACGCCGCAACAATAGAATTGGCCGAGACTATGGTGACGTCCCTCGCGCTTGGCAGGGACAACTCGCCTGACTTTCTCAACCTCTCGGTGTCAGTGACTGATCGTGTCGGCCATGCTTTTGGTCCGAACAGCCGCGAGCAGCTCGACAATCTTCTTCGCCTCGACAAGGAGCTTGGCGCGTTCCTGGATTTCCTCGACAAGACTGTCGGCAAGAACAAGTGGACAGTCATGCTGACGGCTGATCACGGTATTCTCGACACCCCTGAAGATCTCCAGGCACGTGGCGAGTACGGACACCGCATCACAGCTTCGGAGAGAAAAACGCTGGATTCACTTCGCCTCGATGCCGATCAGGCGAAGGATCCAAAGGCCGCAGCGGTAAAGCTTCGCGATGCGCTGAAGAAACTGCGGATCGTCGGTGACGCATGGACCCAGGAACAGCTCGGGCGGGGGCAGCCGGCAGATTCCTTCGAGGTGCTGCAGCGAAGATCGCTGTTCCCAGGTCGCAAGCCTGGGAGCTTCAGCCGCCAGGGAGTTGAGATGCGGTTGATCCCCGGAGTTCTCTACGCCGCGCGCGGAAGCAGTCATGGCACCACGTACTACTACGACCGTCACGTGCCGATGATTTTCATGGGCCCGGGCATTCCAGCGGGCCGCGATGCTTCACGCGCTCAAACGGTGGACTTCGCGCCAACTATCGCAAAAATCCTCCGGATTCCGTTTCCGGGGGATCTCGATGGGCATCCACTCACCGCGGTGAGCCATTAGCCCTCACTGACTCGTGAATTTAATCCGCTGCCTAAGTGGTCCAATCATTACCGCACTACTCGTCTGTCTTGCTGTTCCAGTCAGTGCCCGCTCACAAGACCGATCTCCGGACGCTGGGACAATAGCAGGCGTTGCCGTTGACAGCGTGCGTGGTGGCTACCTCAAGGATGCAGTTGTCGCAGTTGAAGGTACGAGTCTCACCGCAACGACAGATTCCCTGGGACGCTTTCGGATCGACAACGTTCCGGAAGGATTGCGCAGTCTACGAATAGCGCATCCGCTTCTCGACACGCTCGGCATCGCAGTGGTAACACCGAAGCAGCAGGTCCGCAAAGGCGAGGCATTTTCGTTCATCGTTGCTGTTCCATCTCCCGCCACGATCGTGAAGGCCAGGTGCCCGGCGGACCAGCGAGCGAAAGGAGCGGGCGCGCTTGTCGGTGTAGTTGTGGATGCAGATACAGAAATGCCATCGGGCGGCGCCAACGTCATAGTCGCGTGGACTGACATCGCACTCGGCGGCAGGAAGGAGACTCAACGAACCATTCAGACACGGGTTGGAATGGTTCGAGCCGACGGCACTTACCTGGTGTGCGGCATTCCCGACGACCTCACCACTGGGGTCTATGCATCACGCGGGGCCGATACCACTGCAGCAGTCGTCGTCTCGTTTGACCGTATCCTGGGAATTCAGAATTTCTACATTCCCGAACCGTCAAAAGCACCTGATCTGATCCCGTCCACCGATCCCCAGCTTTACTTTCGACCTAAAGGCTCGGCGACCCTGATGGGATTGGTTCGCGACCCCGCGGGCAAGCCGTTGCCAGCCGCCCGGGTTTTGGTTGAAGCAGATGATGCTGCCGCCCTGACAGGGCCGGACGGGAGATTTACACTGCGAGGCGTCAGGTCCGGCACCCGCTTGCTGAGCGTGAGAAAAGTCGGATTCGAGCCGATGGAGATGACTGTCGTCGCATCGACCCGTGTTGCAAGCGAACTAAGCATAAGGATAGGCAACGCGTTGCAAACGCTGCAAACGGTTGAAGTCATCGGAACGCGGGACATTGGCCTCGCGCGGGCTGGTTTCACAGTGCGACAACGGCTGGGCAGCGGAAAGTTTTACACTCCCAGGGACATCGAGACTCGCAATCCGCTGACTCTGAATGCGTTGCTGGAATCAGCGCCGATGCTGCGGTCTGCCGTCGACAGGAACGGGAAGCGAATGATCACCGCCAGAGGATACCAGCCGTGTCTCCGGTATTACATCGACGGGACACTGACTGCCGAGTACGCACCGAGCCAGCTCGATATGCTCCCCGACAGCTACTTGTCGACAGCAGAAATCGCTGCGGTTGAAGTCTACGATAACCGATCCACACCCGCGGAATTCTCCGCAGTGTCGCGTTCGGGGCAAGTCTGTTCAGTCGTTGTCATCTGGACGAAATTTCATGTCGGGACCCGCTAGCGTCGTGGATCTCGACGTGAAGCCTTAACTGCTTAATGGCGTTACCCGAAAAAAAAGACAAGGGCGGTACCCGGTACCCGAAGGCAACAGAAAAGCGAAACAACCGAAACAACTCGGTTCGCAGTTATCGGAGATCGCCTTTCTTGTTTTCGGGTAACGCCGTTCCGCAGTTCTGCCGCGCCTAGAGATCCCCAAGAGTCTGCGCTCGGAATGTAGCCACCGCACCGACGACTCCAGCAGACAAGGGAAGTAGTCCGGGCAGGATCTGGCACGCATCGACGGCCGGCTTGAATGCACGACGCCGCACCTCCGCACGCAACGGATCGAACAGAAGGTCTCCCGCCTGCGTCACTCCACCCGCAATCACGAAGACATCGGGATTGAAGATGTTCAGAAGATTGGAAACCCCGACACCGAGGAAGTGCGCTGTATCGCGAACGACATCGGCCGCGACCTGGTCCTTCCGCTTGGCGGCCTCGAACACAGTCTGCGCCGTGATCTTCGACACGTCGCCGTTCACCATCGAGAAAAGAATCGACTGGTCATTTCCGTCGAGCTCTTCTCTCGCCCGCTCGGCGATGGCTGGTCCCGACGTGTATGCCTCGAGACAACCGTAGTTGCCGCACTTGCAGCGACGCCCGTTCGACTCGATCGTCGTGTGTCCAATCTCTCCTGCCGAATCGGAGGACCCGTGATAAAGCTTGCCGTCGAAGATCAGTCCGCCGCCGATACCAGTACCGATTGTGATCGCGACGACATTGCGCGCGCCCTGGGCAGCGCCGCGCCACCACTCGCCAAGCGTCGCGCAATTCGCATCGTTGTCGAGCGTCGCCGGAAGATTCACTCTGCTCGACACCTCATCTCGCAGCGGAAAGTCGCGCCAGCCGAGGTTCGGAGTGACGATGACTATGCCGCGTGTTCTGTCGAGAGGGCCGGGGGATCCGATTCCGACCCCCAGGAAATCCGTTCGCTCCGCGCCTGTTGCGGCGCGTGTCTCGTCGATGACCTTCTCGACCAGCGCAGCAATCCGATCGACAACCGCCGTCGCGCCTTCCTCCGCGTGAGTGGGCGCCATTTGCATGGCGATCTCCCGCGTTCCATCCACGGGCATCGCGCCGGCGGCGATGTTGGTACCGCCCAGGTCGATTCCGACGATGAACTTCTCTCTGACCGTCAAACGGAGCTCACTTGCGACAGGGTTTGCGTGAGGAGACCGAACACGTCGGCAGATGAAAGTTCGCGCATGCAGCGCCAATGTCCAAGCGGGCACTTCTGCGGGCCATGCCGATCGCAGGGCCTGCACGCCAGTGCGTCGACGCCGGCAACGTGAGAATGCTGCGCGAGCGGCCCGAATCCAAACCCGGGAACGGTTGGTCCGAACGTCGTCACTGTCGGAATGTTCATCGCCGACGCGAGGTGCTGCGGCGCCGAATCGTTGGTCACGAGGGCGACAGCTCTTCCGATCAATGCTGCCGACGCGAGGATGCCGAGGCGCCCGGCTGCGTTCGCCGCGCATCCATTCGGCAGCTGCGAGACAATTGCGTCACCAATCGCGACATCGGCGCCGCCGCCCACCACTACAACATTGAAATCCTGCGTGATCAGCTGCGCGAGCTCTGGATAGAAAGGCCACCGCTTCGTCGCCCATACGCTTCCGGGGGCGAGCGCTATGAACGGCCTGGCGGGGTTCGAAATCTGTTCCCGAACTACAGCGGCGGCGGCCTGATCGTCGTCCGCAGTTGGAAAAAGCGAAGGGGAGATTTGTTCTGGACCTGGATCTCTGTCCGGACTGGCAAGCCGCCACAACCTCTCGGCGTGGTGACGATCTGAGCGGTACTCGACGCGATGAGTATAGAAGCGACGCCCTTCCGACGTATTGAACCCGATGCGCCGCTTTACTCCCGCAGCTGTGACCAGCATCGCGCTTCGGAGTGATCCCTGCGCGAGATACGCTTCCGCGTAGAACGCGTTCGCTTCGCGTCGGGGAACAGACGCCTCAGCAGATCCGTAAAGTCCCGTCCGGCGAATTCGCCCGACTGCTCTCCCGAATCCTGCGAGTCCGCTGTCGCATTCGCGCCGGTCATAGACGATCACGTTGCGAATCGACGGATTGTTGCTGAGGATCGCTGCGCCTTCGGGACTGGTGAGCACATCCACCGGCCCGCGGCTCGCCAGCTCCCTCAGGAGCGGCGTTGTGAGGACAATGTCCCCGAGAAAGCTCGTCTGGACAACCAGCGAGCTCACGCCTTAGTCCACCTGTAACACTGCAAGGAATGCTTCCTGTGGAATCTCGACAGATCCCACCTGCTTCATTCGCTTCTTTCCTTCCTTCTGCTTCTCGAGAAGCTTGCGCTTTCGCGAGATGTCACCGCCGTAGCACTTGGCGAGAACGTCCTTGCGCAGCGGCTTCACCGTTGTGCGCGCGATGATTTTCTGGCCGATCGCCGCCTGGATGATCACCTCGAAGAGCTGCCTCGGAATGAGCTCCTTCAGCTTGTCGGCGATCTTGCGGCCCCACTCGTACGCCTTGTCCTTGTGAATGATCACGGAGAACGCGTCGACTGGCTCGCCGTTGATGAGCATGTCGAGCTTCACGAGATCGCTCGCGCGATACTCGAGCATTTCGTAATCGAGTGAGGCATAGCCGCGACTTATCGTCTTCAACCTGTCGAAGAAGTCGAGAATAATTTCGCCCAACGGGAATTCCCAGTCGAATTCGACCCGAGACTGATCGAGGTACGTCATGTTTTTGTAAACGCCGCGTCGCTCGGTTCCGAGGGTCATGATTGGACCGATGTAGTCAGCGGGTGCCATGATGCGGGCCTTCACGTACGGTTCTTCGACGTAGTCGATGACAACTGCGGGCGGCATCTTGGACGGATTCTCGATGAGGTCCATCACCCCGTCGGTCTTGTAGACTTTGTACTCGACGCTCGGCACCGTTGTGACGAGGTCGAGCTCGTACTCGCGCTCGAGGCGCTCCTGCACGATCTCCATGTGCAGCAGGCCAAGAAATCCGCAGCGAAAGCCGAATCCAAGTGCTGTTGACGTTTCGGGCTCGTACTGGAGCGAAGCATCGTTGAGCTGAAGTTTCTCCAGCGCGTCGCGCAGGGTCTCGTATTGCTGCGTGTCGGTAGGGTAGATGCCGGCGAACACGAACGAGCGAACGTCGCGATATCCGGGCAGGGCTTCGGAAGCGCGATTTGTCGCATCGAAGATTGTGTCGCCGGCGCGTGTTTCCTTCACGGAGCGTACGTTGGCAACGACATATCCGACTTCGCCCGGGCCGAGCTCGGCCGCCTTCACCTGACGGAGCTGGTTGTATCCGACTTCGGCGACTTCGTACACCGACTCGCTCGCGCCGAAGGTGATCTTTGTGCCCACCCTCAGAGTCCCGTCGACAACCCGTACGCTTGGAATTGCACCGCGATAGCGATCGTAATACGAATCATAGATCAACGCGCGCAGCGGCGCGTTCACGTCGCCGGCCGGCGGCGGGACTTTCTTGATGATCTGCTCGAGTAGCTCGGGAATCCCAAGTCCTTCCTTGGCGCTCACCAGAAGGATGTCGTCGGGATCGGCGCCGATCAGGTCGTGAACTTCCTGCTTTCTCCGGTCTGGATCCGCTCCGGGAAGATCGATCTTGTTGAGGACCGGGATAATCTCGAGCCCCGCGTCGAGCGCGAGAAAGAGATTGGACAGCGTTTGTGCCTGAATACCCTGTGACGCGTCGACGACGAGAATCGCGCCTTCGCATGCAGCGAGCGAGCGCGAGACTTCGTATGTGAAATCAACGTGACCCGGCGTATCGATAAGATTCAGCTCGTATGGGCTGCCATCTTTTGCCAGGTAGCTCATCCGCACTGCGTTGAGCTTGATCGTTATGCCGCGCTCGCGCTCGAGGTCCAGAGTGTCGAGCACCTGGGCCTTCATTTCTCTCTTTGCCAGCATGCCCGTCGCTTCGATCAGCCTGTCCGCGAGTGTGGACTTGCCGTGGTCGATGTGCGCGACGATGCAGAAGTTGCGGATATGGTCGAGATTCAAAACAGTCCTGGAAGCGGGGCAGGTACAGCCCTCAAATATAATGGACTGAATTGCGGCCTCAGGACTAACTACAACCGATGATCGGCGATTAACTACGAACTGAGGGACGACTGCGAACCGAGGGCCTCGCGAACTGCGGACCGAGGTAACCCGAAATTCTCGGTTGCTCCTCAACCCTCACTCAGTCGCCGATCATCGGTTGTAGTTGGTCCTGAGGCCGCAAAGTCCTCCATCCCACGTCCGCAAACACAAAGGCGCCGCTTTCCGCGACGCCTTTGATTGTCTGATTGAGCAGCTTGCTAGTTCTGATCCTGGTCCTTTTGGGCTGGCGTTGCAGTCGTTCGCGCAGTTGGCTGCTGAACAGGCGCCGCAGCAGGCATCGGCTCGTTTCGAACTTCGACCCTGGGCGGAGTTGCCGGCTGCGGTCGCTCGACACGCTGCGGCTCCATCCGCGGCTGCTCGACACGCGGTTCAGCACGCATCACGGGCCTCTCCATCTGCGGACGCGGCGTTGGGTCAGCACGCTGTATCGGCTCAGTCCGTTGGGGTGCTGCAGTCTGCGATCCGCCCCTGTAAACCGGGACGTCAACCTGGGTTGGCGAGCGATCGGTGGGCGTTGCATCGCGCCGCATTCTCGCGCGCTCTGACGCCAGGGCCGCTGCCTCAGCCGGATTGGCTGTCGGGATCCGGCCCTCTGTCTGTACCTGCGGACCCGTCGGAGCGCCCTCCACAAGCGGATCGCCGGTGACCGGCTTGATTCTCTTGCCGGCGAGATTCCGTCCGGTAGATGTGTTCGGGGTCGACGGGGTACCCGTGCCGGGCTGCGACACTATGAGCGGTCCGAAATAGCCGGGATAAGCGTTGCGGCAATACGACGAGTAATGATTCCCGAATGCCGAATAACAGGAATTGTAGAAGTCGTCATAGGAGTCGTAGCGGTAGCGCGATGCATAACGGCTGCGAATCCCGTCGCGTTGCACATCGTAGGACACATAGTCGAGCGAGAATTCGGAGTTATTGCCCAACGTCCGCTCAACGAACCGGTGAACTATCTCGAACGGATCGCCATAGCGGCCGTCATTAGCGAGGCGCGCCCGGCTCCACGTGCCGCCTGACGTGAAGTAGCTGTAATCGAACTTGTCGAACGATGCGATGGCGAAGACGAATCCGATTCCGCGCGATTCGTTGACCTCAAAGAGGTAGTCGTTCGAGAAAGACGGAGGAACCCTGTCGTCCACCAGCTGTCCCTCGAAGTACCGGACCTGTTCCTGCGGCCGGCGCGGATAGAGAACCGCGAGCTGGCCATCGCTTGTTACCCGTACCACCGTGACATACGCACCACGGTCGCTGACGAAGTGGGGATAGATCCTGTCGCCGGGCCGATAGCTGATCTGATCAAGCCACAAATCGACTTGCGGCGCATTGTCAGATCCCTGAGGGGAGTAAACCCGGGACTGCTGGGCAGGGAGGGAGGACGCAATCGCCGTAACCATCACGGCCGAAGCTGCAACTAGTCCGATTCGCATAAATACTCCTGTGTTACGTGCGGTAACTACCCCACGCCATACAAGCACTATAGCTTGCGCGCAGTGGCATTGCCAGCACTTCTAGAGGCGATCCAGGCAGTTCCCGAATTCGGGCAGCTAGTCTCGGCACTTCCTCCGTCAAATAGCCGGTTACACGCATCCGGCCTCCCAGGTTCCAGCGACGCGGTCGTTGTAGCCGCGCTCGCGCATGCCAGTAATGGCAGGTTTTTCGTCGTCATCGCCGAAAGCGTGTCGGGCGCAGAGCGCTGGCTGGCCGACCTCGAGTCGCTCGGCGACGCCGGATTCGTCGCCTTCTATCCGCCGCGCGAAGGCTTCGGTGAAATCGAGCCGCACGCAGAGGTGGCCGGTGAGCGGGTTGAAACTCTCGAGCGAATTGGCCGCGGCCAGGTCACGGTCCTTCTCACTACAGCGCGGGCCCTCCTCGAAAAGACGCAGCTTCCGCGCGCGCTCGCCCACACCCGCCTCGAGCTGCGAAAGGGCGACACAAGGCGCCCGGAAGACCTCGCTGCCCACCTTGAGTCGATCGGCTTCGAGCGCGTTCCGATGGTCGACGATGTCGCCCAGTTCAGCGTGCGCGGCGGAATCTTCGACATCTACAGCTTCGGAATGGCCGAGCCGGTCCGGCTGGAATTCTGGGGCGACGAGATCTCGGAGCTGAGACATTTCGATCTGGTCTCACAGCGTTCAACGCGCGACGCGGAGCTCGCGCTGATTCTTCCGGTCGACGGACAAATCGGTGCAACGGCGGAGGAGGCCGAGCGTGTGTCGATCACCGCGCTCTTTCCGCCGGACACAATCATTGTTGTTCCGGACGACAGCCGCATTGCTCCGGAGCTGACGCGGACCTGGGATGAGGCACAGCACCACATCGATCTCGCGCGTCGCCGCGGCGAAGACACGCCCAATCGGGCCGAGCTCTACCAGAGTCCCGCCGACACGCTCGAGGCCCTGTCATCACTCGGCATAATCGAGCTCTTCGCGGGAAAAGCTGATCCCGCGCGAAGCGAGTTGAACCCGGCTGGCGTCGAGCCTTTGTCGTTTGTGTTTCCGATCGTCGAGCCCGAAACGATCGCTCGCGACATGAAGCGGCTTCGCGAAGTCGTTGGTGATGGAGTGCCTACACTCATCCTCTGCGACAACGCTGGCCAATCCGAACGCCTCGACGAATTGCTCGGCGAAGGTGGAGCACGGGCAACACTCGCGATTGGCGTTCTTCACGGCGGGTTCATCATCCCGCCATGGGGATACCAGTTCAGTGGACTTCGCGTTCTCACCGACCATGAGATCTTCCGTCGTGAGCGCCGCATCCGTCGCGCGCGCAAGTACACGACCGGCGCATCGATAGAGTCGCTCACCGCGCTTACCCCCGGCGACTACGTCGTGCATCTCGAGCATGGTGTCGGGATCTACCGCGGCATGGAAAAGGTCTTTTTCCGCGAGAGCACGGTAGAGGTTGCGGTGATCGAGTACGAGGGCGGGTCACGCCTCAACGTCCCGCTTTATCGCATCGATCAAATCGAGCGATTCAGGTCGGCCGCCGACATCTCTGCCGACAATCCTCCGCCGCGCCTGCACACTCTTGGCGGCAAACGCTGGGGACAACAGCGCGATCGCACGCGCGCGGCGATTCAGGAAATGACTGTCGAGCTTCTCGACCTCTACGCTCGTCGCCGAGTCGCAACGCGTCCTCCTCACGTGCCTGACACGCCGTGGCAGCGACAGCTGGAGTCGTCGTTCCTGTTTGAAGACACGCCCGATCAGCGCACGGCAACTGCCGACGTGAAGGGCGACATGGAGAAGTCACGTCCGATGGACAGGCTTCTCGTCGGGGACGTTGGATACGGCAAGACAGAAATAGCGGTGCGGGCAGCGTTCAAGGCAGTCCAGTCGGGGCGACAGGTCGCCGTTCTGGTACCGACTACCATTCTCGCAGAGCAGCACGCGAGGACTTTCGGGGACCGCCTGGCGGATTTCCCGGTGATGATTCGCACGATGAGCCGCTTCGAGACGCCAAAGCAGCAAGCCGAAGTGGTCGAAGAGCTGGCGGACGGAAAGATCGACATCGTCATCGGCACGCATCGGCTGCTTAGCAAGGACGTGAAGTTCAAGAATCTTGGACTCATCATCGTCGACGAGGAGCACCGCTTCGGCGTGAAGCACAAGGAACGGCTCAAGCAGCTCAAGCTCGACACCGATGTTCTGACGCTGACGGCGACGCCCATTCCGCGCACGCTGCATCTCTCGCTTGCGGGCATGCGCGACATGACACTGATGCAGACGCCTCCGCGCGACAGATCGCCGGTGCTGACATTTGTAGAGCCGTGGGATCAGGGGCTCATCGAAGAGGGAATCAGCAGGGAGCTCGATCGTGGTGGGCAAGTGTTCTTCGTCCACAATCGCGTTGAGACAATCGATTCGATGGCGACACGCATTGCGGGATACGTTCCGCGTGCGCGAATAGGTGTCGGTCACGGACAGATGCGCGAGCGCGACCTGGAAGAAGTGATGCGGAAGTTCGTCGATGGTGAAACCGACGTCCTCGTGTCGACGATGATCGTCGAATCGGGTCTCGACGTGCCTAACGCGAACACGATGTTTGTCGATCGCGCCGATCACTTTGGACTTGCCCAGCTCTATCAGCTGCGCGGTCGCGTGGGCCGCTCACACCGGCGCGCAAACTGTTATTTACTCGTTCCCGATTCTGACATCGACGAAGATGCGAATCGCCGCCTCAAGATTCTCGAGCACCATACCGAGCTGGGAGCCGGGTACCGCATCGCGCTGAAGGACCTCGAGCTTCGCGGTGCCGGGAACCTTCTCGGTCCAGAGCAGTCCGGATTCGTGACGGCGGTCGGGTTCGACATGTATCTCCGCATGCTCGACGAAACCGTCAATAGAGTGATGCGCGGGGACACGGCTCCCCGGCTTGCCCCATCTGACGTCACGGTCGACCTGCCTTCGTACCTGCCCGACGACTACGTGACGAGCCAGGACGCCAAGCTCGACATTTACCGACGGCTGACCCACATGGTTGACCCGGCCGAAATCGAGTCGCTGCGGCAGGAAGTCCGGGACAGATTCGGCCCGCTGCCGACCCCGGCGGAAACCTTTATATCAGTTGCGCTACTCAGAGTACTGGGCGGTGCGGCCGAGATTGACTCGATGCTCCTGCGTGGCAACGAGGCACGTATTACCTTTCGTGAGCATGCTGTGCCCCGTATGAAGGGGATTTCAGCAGCGTTTCACGAAGTTCAGTTCCAGGCGGAGGTGCGAAGAGCACATCCGCTTTCGCTCAAATTGACCCGGCTCGGCGGCGCAGAGCTGCTCGGGGGCCTGGTTCGCGCGCTCGCGACGTTACGCGGTCTGGGCAAGAGCCCCGGCTAAAACCGACACACACAATCATGAAAAAACTCGTCATTGCCGCCGTTGCCGCGGCGCTCGTAATCACTGGCTGCTCATCACTTAAAGACGCCATGTCGGCGCACGTGGACACAGTCGCAAAAGCGGCTGATCAGGAGCTGACAATCACGCGGCTTGCCGATTTGATGGGCAAATCGAAGGCACCGCTTCGCAAGGACGTCGCTACCGCCGTCGTCGACGCGTGGGTGAACTACCAGCTCGCCGGCGAGGCTGCAGTGAACAACGATTCGCTCACCGATCCAAAGAAGATCGACGAAGCGATGTGGGCAGTCCTTGCCAACGTGAAGGCCAAGAAGTGGTACGACCTGATCTCCAAGACCTGGAAGGCACCTGATGCCGCCAGCGCCGAGGCCGATTACAACGGCGGAAAGATGTTGGCGGCAAGCCACATCCTTCTCCTGACGCAGGACACGACCCCCGCTGGAAAGGCAAAGGTCAAGGCAAAGATCGATGCCATCCGCGCACAGGTTAACAGCGCGAACTTCGCCGACATGGCAAAGAAGAACAGCCAGGATCCGCAGTCTGCGGTAAAGGGCGGCTCACTTGGTGTGTTCCCGCGCGGCGCGATGGTCCCGGAATTCGACAAGACCGCGGCAGCGCTCAAGCCGGGCGAGATCTCGCCGGTCATCCAGACGCAGTTCGGCTACCATATCATCCGCCGTCCGCTGTTCAGTGAAGTGAAGGACGAGTTCATCAGCGCCGCATCGCAGGGTGGAATGCAGGCCGCCGAGAGCACGTACCTCGCCAGCCTCGAGACCGCCTCGAAGCTCGAGTTGAAGACAGGCACCAGCGCCGTCGTTCGCGCGGTCGTCGAAAATCCCGCAGCTCACAAGGACGACAAGACCGTTCTCGCGACAACGTCGACGACCGGGAAGTTCACGGCCGCCACGCTCGCCAAGTGGATGGAGACCTTCCCGCCGCAGGCTGGAATCCAGGAACGAGTAAAGTCCGCGCCGGATTCGCTCATCCCGGTGTTCGTGAAGAACTTCGTTCGTAACGAGCTGGTGCTCCACAGCGCCGACAGCGCCAAGGTCGGACCGGACTCGGCCCAGCTCGCGCAGATCAGGGCGATGTTCAAGTCGTCGCTCATCAACGCCTGGACTGCCCTCAATCTCGATCCCAAGAACCTCGAAGCAGCAGCAAAGTCCAAGGGCGATCGTGCCAAGCTCGCAGCGACGCGTGTTGAAGACTACATCACCAGGCTGATGTCCCAGCAGGCGCAGTACGTCGACGTAACACAGCCCGTTCAGAACGTCCTTCGTGACAAGTACGACAACACGATCAACGCGCAGGCGATCGACAAGGTGCTGATTGAAGCGGCCAAGGTTCGCCTTGCGTCCGATTCGACCACGAAGGCGGGGCAACCCAATTCGGTAGTTCCGCTGCCTAACACCGATACGGCGAAAAAGAAGTAGGAATCACGTACCGGGCCGAGGGGTACCACGAAGGATGCGAAAAGTATTTCTGGTTTCATTGATTGCCGCAGCACCTGCGCTAGCTGGCGCGCAGGTGGCTGCGCCACCGGCAGCAAAGCCGGTGGCCCTTGCGACAAGGGCCTCGATTCCGGTCGATCGCGTCGTCGCGGTGGTCGGAAACGAAGTGATTCTGTGGAGTGACGTCCTCAACTCCATTAATCAGCAGCGCGCCGGGGGCCTCGAGCTGCCAAAGGATTCGGCGGGTCAGGCGGCTCTCGCCAGGGACGCCCTCAATGCGCTCGTCGACGAGGAGATTCTCGTCCAGAAGGCCCGCCTGATGAAGGTCGAAGTCACTCAGGACGAAGTGAACCGCACTGTTGACGATCAGGTCAAGCGTGTTCGCGGCCAGTTCAAGACTGATGACGAATACAAGGCAGAATTGAAGACAGCGGGCTTCGGTACACCCGAAGAGTATCGGAGAACGCTCTACGACCAGTTCTATCGTCGTGCGCTTCAGCAGCGCGCGTTTGAAGAGCTCCGCAAAACCGCTGTCGGTCGAAACGTGAGCGACGCCGAAATCCAGGAAGCGTTCGACAGGAACAAGTCACAGCTTCAGGCCGCACCAGCGACGGTGACGTTCAGGCAGATTGTCGTCCCGCCCAAGCCGACCGAAGCGGCGAAGAAAGTTGCAAAGGCGAAGGCCGATTCGATCCTCGCGGAAATCAAGCGCGGGGGTGACTTCGAGCTGATCGCCAGGCGCGAGTCGATGGACCCGAGCTCCAAGCCGCAAGGCGGAGATCTGGGCTGGAATCGCCGCGGCGCGATGGTTCCGGAATTCGACCGGGTGATGTTCGCCCTGCCGCCTGGACAAATCAGCCCCGTGATCGAGACGCCGTTCGGTTACCACATCATTCGCGTTGACAGAGTGCAGGCGGCCGAAGTCAAAGCGCGTCACATCCTGATAGCGCCGACGATCGACTCGAGCGACGTCGTGCGGGCGAAGGTGGTTGCTGACAGCGTCGCCGAGCAGCTGAGAAAAGGAGTACCGTTCGATACGCTGGTCGCGAAGTACCACGATCCTGCAGAAGAGAAGGGAATTCTCCAGCCGTTCGTGCGAGACTCGCTGCCCGTCGCATATCAGGGCGCGGTCGCCGGCAAGAAGGCGGGTGAAGTCTCAGCACCGTTCGAGCTCGCCAATCCGCGCGGTTCTTCCAAATGGGCGGTAATCCAGATGGTGTCGGTCAACGAAGCTGGGCAGTTCAACGAAGCCGAAGTGAAGGGTCGAATTCGCGAGGGACTCATCGCCGAGAAAGCCACGCGCACCCTTCTCGACCAGCTTCGCAGGCAGACCTACGTGGCGCTAAGATTATAGGTGTGAGCCAGCGCATTGCCGTAACCGTGGGTGATCCCCGCGGAATCGGACCGGAAATAATCATCAAGGCGCTCGCAGACCCAAGGGTCGGCGGGCGCTCTGACTTGGTGCTTGTCGGCCCGACGGGCTGTGGTGTGGAGGTCGACGAGAAAATCGGCGAGTGGTCCAGCGAAGGCGATGCAGCGCTGGCGGGAAAGCTGAGTGGCCTCGCAATTGAGCGCGCGACAGCGATGGCGATGAGCGGCGAAGTCGACGGCATCGTCACGGCGCCTATCGACAAGTCAGCCCTGCTCGCCGGGGGTTATGATTTTCCCGGTCACACGGAGATGCTGGCCGAGCTCACTGGTTCAAGGGTTGCGATGATGCTCGCGGCGGTGCGAGGCGGTGGCGAAGGCGCTCCGAATCCGCTCCGCGTCGTCCTTGCGACGACTCACCTGCCGTTGCGCGATGTATCCGACGACCTCACTGAAGAGTCGATCATCACTGCGGCGGACATCACGCGCGAGTATCTCACTAGATGGTTTGGAATCGCGTCGCCGCGCATCGCGCTGTGCGCGCTAAATCCGCACGCTGGCGACGGAGGAAGATTTGGAAAGGAAGACGACGAGCTTCTCGCGCCTGCTGCGAAAAAAGCGGGAATCACCGGGCCACTTCCGGCCGATACAGTTTTCGTGAAGGCAATGCGCGGCGCGTTCGACGCAGTCATCGCTCCGTATCACGATGTTGGAATGACAGCTATCAAGGTTGCGTCATTCGGTGGGGCAGTGAACATCACGCTCGGCCTGCCGTTTCCGCGTACCTCACCCGATCACGGCACCGCGCTCGACATCGCCGGGAAAGGCGTTGCCGATCCGTCTAGTTTCGTAGAGGCGCTTCTTCTGTGCCGACGCCTGGCTGCTCTCGCTCAGTCTCGCGGCGGTCGCCAAGCGAATGCAGGTCGACAGCAAGAGTATCGATCCTCCGGCCTTCCATCGACCGAACGGTAAAGATCGCTCCACCGGCGAGCACCCTGTCTCCCGGCTGAGGAACGCGTCCAAGAACCCCAAACACAAATCCGCCGATCGTCGTTGCATCAACGTCGGGAATCTCGAGACCGAATCTGTCGTTCAGCTCGCCGATGTTCGTTCCGCCGGACACCAGCGTCTCGCCCGGTCTCGTCTGAACCACGGCCTCCTCATCCTCGGGCGTGTCATACTCGTCCAGGATCTCTCCGACGATCTCCTCGAGAAGATCTTCCATCGTGACGATTCCCGCCGTTCCGCCGTACTCGTCGAGAACGACAGCCATGTGCTCTTTCAGCCGCTTGAAGTCAGCGAGTACGTGCTCGACTTCGCGTGATCCCGGAATCACATGAACCGGCCTGATCAGCGCTCGGAGCGAGAAGCGCGACGACGAATCTCCCGCGTCATGGTCCTCTCTGTCGATTCTCGATCCGCCTTCTGCTGCGGTGATCAGGATTCTCAGGAGATCCTTGGTCAAAATCAGGCCGATGATGTTGTCGATTGACTCTTCGTGGACCGGATACCGCGAGAAGTTTGTTTCTTCGACTATATGCAGGACTTCAGTGAGCGTTGCGCTCACATCGAACGCGATGATCTCGGTGCGCGGTGTCATCACCTCGCGGGCCGTCTTCTCGGAGAATTCGAACACTGCATCGAGAAGATCCGCATCGCCTGATGGAATCGCCCCACCTTCCTGGGCCTGCTCGACGAGCAGCCGCAACTCTTCGGGTGAGTGGACACTCTCGTCCTGACCCGCCGACGGCTGTCCCATGATCTTCAGGAGAGCATTTGCCGAGATGTAGAGAACCCAGATGAACGGGCTCATCACCCAGGCGAAAAGCCACAGGGGCGGAGCAAGAAACTTCGCGAGACGCTCCGGATTGTTCAGGGCCGCCGCTTTTGGTGTGAGCTCGCCAAGCACGACGTGCAGGTACGTCAGCACCGTGTACGCGATGATGCCGGCGATCGTGATGCGCGCTGAAGCGCTGACGAGCGGCGGAAGTCCGCTAAGTAATCCCTCGAAGACTTCGGCCAGGGTGCTCTCGGCAATCCATCCGAGTGCCAGGCTCGCGAGCGTCACGCCAAGCTGGCTGGCCGACAGAACGCGGGAGATATTTGAAGTCGCCTTGAGAGCTATGCGCGCGAGGCGGTCGCCGCTGCGAACCATTGCCTCAAGACGAGTACGTCTCGACCTGACGAGGGCGAACTCGGCCGCGACGAAAAACCCGTTCAGCAGGACGAGTGCAAGGATGGCCAGCAAGCGTAGTGTCACGAGTCAAAAATATCACAATCCGTCAACCGTGGACGGGTTGAGCTGCGGCAATTGCCTGTGAATTCAGCTGGGCACGGCCACGATGACGGTCATTCGCATGACCTTCCGCACGCGGCCGGCGAGGGCGGGGCGCTGCACAGTCATGGGGCCCATGCGCCGATGAAGAGCCTCCGGCTCGCCCTCATAATGACGGCCACGCTGCTCGTCGTGGAGGTCATAGGCGGGTTGATGTCGAACTCGATCGCCCTCCTGGCCGACGCGGGGCACATGCTCACGGACGTCGCGGCGCTCGGGCTTTCGCTGTTCGTGGCGTGGTTCAGCCGACAGCCGGCCACCCCCAAAAAGAGTTTTGGCTACCTGCGCTGGGAGATCCTGGCGGCATTCCTCAATGGCGCAGCGCTGCTCCTGATCTCAGCGGCGATCATCTTCGAGTCGATTCTTCGCCTTCGACATCCGGAGGCGATTCAGGGCGGCCTCATGCTCTGGGTCGCCGTGGCCGGGTTGATCATCAACCTGATATCCGCCCGGGTTCTCCATCCGACGTCACAGGAGAGCATGAATGTTCGCGGCGCGTACCTGCACGTGCTCGGCGACTTGCTCGCTTCCGTCGGAACCGTTGTTGCCGCGATTCTGATCCGCTACACCGGGTGGCTTGTGGCCGATCCAATCGCCTCGTTCCTGACGACTGCGCTTATCATGCGCGGGGCATGGCGACTGGTTCGCGAATCAGTTGACGTTCTCCTCGAGGCTGTGCCGGGGCACATCGACCTCGATGCTGTCCGGGCGCAGCTGGAAGCCATCCCTGGAATCGAGGCCGTCCACGATCTGCACGTGTGGTCCGTGAACCCGCGAATGGTAGCCATGAGCGCGCACGCGATCTGCCGGAATACTGAGACTCAGCAACACGTCCTTGAGCACATTCATGATGCCATGGCGTTGTTCGGGATCGGGCACATAACTGTTCAGCTGGAACAGACGGAGATGGCTTCGCGCGAGACTCACGTTCACGCGTGAACTTCAGGAAAACACAACCCCGGGCCCAATGGTGTTGTCTTTTTGTGATTCCGGCGCGTGTGACTCGTCTATAGAGGACATGCCAAGAATAGACCCCCTTCTTACGTCCCTCCTCACCAACCGGGCCGATTCAATTCGCCTGGCTGACGGAGATATCGCGCATCTTGTGAAAGCAGGAACGCTGCACCCGCTCACTCGCCAGCCCCTCGGCGATGGGCAGCTGCTGATCCTCCTTCGCGAAATGGCACCGGAAAACGTTGCTCATGCGCTTGGCGGAGTTGAGCCAGTCGAATTCGTCTACGCCAATGGCGAGGGACGATTTGTCGCTCGTGTGATGCGCGAGAACGGGTCTTTGAAGGCCGTCGTTAGTCCTGAGCCCGCTCACGGGAACGGAGCGCAGAAGGAGGTCGCAGCACATAACGGTGCCGGTTCATCTCCGGCGGCTCCTGCAGCGCCCACACCCGTGCCGCCACCATCGTCAGTTCAGGCAATCGCTCAGCACCAGCCTGCTCCGCCTGTGGCTGCTCCGGTGGTTGCTGCGCCCGTAATGCCGGCCCCCGTGGCCGCGCCTGCGCTGATTCGTCCGCCTGTAGATGGGGCGGCCAAGGCCGACATCGATTCGCTTCTCAAGCAGCTGGTCGCCGAAGGCGGATCGGACCTTCATCTGCGCGTAGGAGAGCCGCCGCTGATCCGTCTGCACGGCGAGCTGAAGCGTCTCGAGAATCGCCCCAAGCTCGTGACGGCAATGACCGAAGCGATGCTCAACGCGATCATGCCCGACCGCAACTACGTCGAGTTTCGCGACACCAACGACAGCGATTTTGCTTACGAGATCCAAGACGTCGCGCGCTACCGCGCCAATGCATTCCGCGATCACCACGGTGCTGGCGGAGTGTTTCGTGTCATTCCGTCAAAGGTCGCGACAGTCGAGGACATGGGCATTACTCCCGAGGTTCAGAAGCTTTGCTTCCTCACAAAGGGACTGGTCCTGGTCACCGGTCCCACGGGCTCGGGAAAATCAACGACGCTCGGCGCGCTGATCGATCTCGTGAATCGCTCCCGCAGCGATCACGTCATAACGATTGAGGATCCGATCGAGTTCGTTCACCAGAACAAGAAGTGCGTCATCACGCAGCGGCAGGTTGGACTGCACACCGGCTCGTTCAAGCATGCGCTTCGTGCCGCTCTCCGTGAGGATCCGGATGTTGTGCTGATCGGAGAGCTTCGAGATCTCGAGACGATTTCAATCGCGATCGAGACGGCCGAGACCGGGCACCTCGTGTTTGGAACGCTGCATACGACTACGGCGGTTGGAACGATCGATCGCGTGATCGATCAGTTCCCGGCCGATCGTCAGGAGCAGATCCGCGTGATGCTCGCCGATTCGCTCAAGGCCGTCATCTCTCAGACGCTCTGTAAAAAGATCGGCGGTGGCCGAGTGGCGGCGCGTGAGATTCTGTTGACGATTCCGGCTGTTTCGAATCTCATTCGCGAGGGAAAGGCGTTCCAGATTCCGTCAGTGATGCAGACGTCGCGAAAGCTCGGAATGATCCAGCTCGGTGACGTTCTCATCGATCTCGTCGATAAGGGCCTGGTCGAGCCGCAGGAAGCGTACATGAAGTGCACGGACAAGGCGTCCTTCATGGTGATGCTCAAGACCCGCGGGATCGATCTGAACCTGTCCTCGTAACCCTCGCTACGCGGCCGTTACGGCCTGTGGGGTACAGTTGCCATAGCCTGGGGGGTTATCTTTAGAAGCTATGGAAACGAAGCAGGACATTCGGAATATCGCCATCATCGCGCACGTCGATCATGGCAAAACCACATTAGTCGACAAGATGCTCCGGCAGGCCGGAGCTTTTCGCGAAAATCAGGTGGTGATGGAGCGCGTCATGGACTCGAATCCTCTCGAGCGTGAGCGCGGAATCACCATTCTCGCCAAGAATACATCCATCCGCTGGCACGGAACGAAGATCAATATTATCGACACGCCGGGACACTCCGATTTCGGTGGCGAGGTCGAGCGCACGCTTCGGATGGTGAATGGTGTTCTGCTCGTCGTCGATGCGTTCGACGGCCCGATGCCGCAGACACGTTTTGTTCTTCGCAAGGCGCTCGAGCTCGGACGTACGCCGATCGTGGTGATCAACAAGATCGACCGTCCAGGCGCCGATCCGATGCGCGTGCACGACGAAGTTCTCGACCTGTTCATCGAGCTCGAGGCAGATGAAGCGCAGCTAGACGCGGCAGTTGTCTATGCATCTGCGCGGGAAGGCACCGCGACGATGGACATGGAGGTGACTCCTGTCGATCTCAAGCCGCTGTTCCAGGCGATCGTGGATCACGTTCCGCCCCCGCCGACCGATTCCGAGGGAGCATTTCAGATGCTGATCTCGACGATCGATTATTCGCCGTACCTCGGACGTCTCGGGATCGGCAGGATCGAGCGCGGCCATGTAAATGTTGGGCAGCAGGTGACGCTGCTTCCGCTCGATCCCACCATGAAGATGGATCAGGCGAAGGTTACGAAGCTCTTCGGATATGAAGGCCTCGAGCGAGTGGAGCTGGAGACGGCGAGTGCCGGCGAGATCGTGGCCCTGGCTGGTCTCGACAATGTCGAAATCGGCCTGACAGTCACCGATCTCGAGAATCCGGAGCGCCTGGAAGGCATCTCAGTAGAAGAGCCAACGATCTCCGTCGATTTCCTCGTCAACAACTCGCCCTTTGCTGGAAAGGAAGGGAAGTTCGTGACGTCGCGGCAGATTCGTGAGCGCCTGTACAAGGAGCTGGAGCGCAACGTCGCCCTGAGGGTGGAGGATACTGATTCCACGGACACGTGGACGGTGTCTGGCCGCGGTGAGCTGCACCTTACGATTCTGATGGAAACGATGCGTCGTGAGGGTTTCGAGTTTCAGGTTTCGCGCCCTCGCGTCATTACGAAGGTAGGCTCGGACGGCGAGCGCCTGGAGCCGTATGAGGAGCTGGCGATCGACGTTCCCGAGGAGTTCCTGGGCGCGGTGATCGAGAAGCTTGGTCCTCGCCGGGCAGAAATGATCGAAATGAAGAATCCTGGACAGGGAATGGTACGTCTTCTTTACAGAATCCCTGCTCGCGGATTGTTTGGTTACAGGTCAGAGTTCATGACGGATACGCGCGGCACGGGAATCATGCATCACAGATTCCTTGATTATGGTGGGTGGGCAGGCCCGCTCGCTGGTCGGATGCGCGGAACGCTGGTGTCGATGGAACCCGGTGTGATTGTTGCATTCGCCCTCGCGAATCTGGCGGAGCGTGCAACTTTATTCGTGGCGCCGGGTGATAAGGTTTACGAAGGGATGCTGGTTGGTGAGAATTCGCGGCCCGGCGACATGGACGTGAATCCCACCAAGGAGAAAAAGCTGACCAACATGCGCAGCAAGTCCACTGACGACAATATTCAGCTGGAGACGCCGCGGGAGTTGACGTTGGAAAGCGCACTGGAGTATATCGAAGAGGACGAGTTGATCGAGATTACTCCTCAGTCGATTCGGTTGAGGAAGCGGTTCCTGAGTGCGAACGATCGAAAGAAGCTGTCCCGTGAATCAAAACGCGAGCGGGCGCTTCTCTAACCCGGAGGAGAGTGATTGTATGTTGGACACGTTCGAGTCGCCGGCTGGGGATTTCGCAATCGAGGGCGACGCGAGAAAGTGGGACGCGGCAAATGTTGTTTACGCAGCGGCTAGTCCGACCGACAGTGACGATCCCGAAGACGAGATCATAGAAGACGATCTCGACGACGATGAGGACGACGATCTAGACGAGCTCGGGTTCGACGACGAGGACGACGACGATGATGACGACGACCTCGACGATGACGATGAAGACGATGAGGACGACGACGAGGACGATGATCTCGACGACGACCTCGATGATGACCTGATCGACCTCGACGACGAGTTCGACACGGAAGACGAGGACAAGCACAAAGGTCCTGGCCATCTCCGTCGCGAGGACTGACCAGTCACGAAATCAAAACGCCGCCGGATTAGTCCGGCGGCGTTTTTCGTTCTGGTCCGCATCCTGCCTTTATGGGGAACAACCCCAAGCAAGGATATCATCAGTGCCAATCGAACTCGACTCTCTCGAAAAGCTGTACCTCGAAGAGCTAAAGGATCTGTACAGCGCGGAGACCCAGTTGATCGAAGCCATTCCGAAAATGGTGAAGGCGGCAAAGAGCCCCAGGCTCAAGGCCGCATTCCGTACGCATCTCGCCCAGACGAAAGAGCAAAAGCGCCGGCTGGAGCGTATCTGCAAGGCGATGGGCAAGAGCCCCAAGGGAAAGAAGTGCGAAGGAATGGAAGGGCTCATCAAGGAAGCGAAGGGTCTCATCAAGGAGAAGCCCGACCGCGACGTCCTCGACGCCGGTCTCATTTCCGCGGCCCAGCACGTGGAGCATTACGAGATGGCTGGCTACGGCACCGTCCGCACCTATGCGCAGCTCCTCGGATACAAGGGCGCGTCACGCATTCTACAGCAGACGCTCAACGAGGAAGGGAAGACGGATCATCTCCTCACGCGCCTGGCTCTGACGATCAACGTCGCGGCTGAAGACTAGCTGTCTTTCAGGGGCGGAAAAAAATGAACGCCGCCGGAATCTCCGGCGGCGTTTATTTGTTGAAAACCCGAGGCGCGTTTGCCATCCGGGCTTTCGTGCGGGCGGCGACCCGGTCAATTTCAAGGCTATGAAACTCTCAACTTTTTTTACGGTTGGAACTGCGGTGCTGCTCCTGGCCGGTCGCGCCCAGTCGCAGGGACAGGACCAGTTTGTGTATGGAATCTCCGGCGGCGTGATGATCCCATCGGGAATAGCCGGTGACAACCACAAGCTCGGACCTCAGGGCGCAGCGATGGTCGGCATCGGCTCGGTCGACTCTCCCTTCGGTTTTCGGCTCGATGTGATGTATGGCGCGCTCGGCGGCAGGACCGGGACAGGAACGCTGGGGCTCGGCGACGCAAAGGTGACGAGCGTCAGCGGGAATTTTCTCGCCCGCCTGATCGGTCAGGACGAGCGCGTGTACTTCGTCGGCGGTGCAGGCGGGTACAACTACAATCCCAAGGGCGCCGGCACGAGGGCGACGAACGACTTTGCGATCAATGCCGGTCTTGGCATCTGGATTCCTGGGCTCAACGGGTTCGTGGAGGGACGCTGGTTCAACATGTACCGTGCTCTGCCCGATCCGGAGACCGGCCTGAGAGGTAAGAAGTCGCTGCGGATTTATCCTGTCAGCTTCGGGATGATGTTCTGAGGAATGAGAGGGTCAAACCCATCCCCGAGCGATTGACTGAACTTTCTGGTCCCGATAACTTTCAAGACTGTTTCGCACTCGAGAAAAAGCGTGCGTTTAGGGCCATTAGCTCAGGTGGTTAGAGCGCACGCCTGATAAGCGTGAGGTCCGAGGTTCAACTCCTCGATGGCCCACTTTCTAAACTCCTGTCCCGTCCACGCTCGCGCGTTGGCGGGATTTGCGTTTGTCCTTGTTGGTGTCCCACCAAAAAACGTCGTCTTGCACCACGGACCGCGGGCGCACGCTGTAGAAACCCAGCCATGTGCGCGTGTTTGTGAGCTATTCTTGCACAGAGTGGGGTGAGCTATTTTCACGCACCTGACAAAATAGGTAGAGCAAACATGACTTCCGTCGCCGTCGCCTCGACCGGTCTGCGAGACCGTGAGGCTGGGACCGACCTCGCCGATCAGATCCGCAATGGACTCGGCGGAGACGCCCCCGATGCAGTCCTTGTGTTCGCATCATCGCAGAACGACTATGAGCCGCTGCTCGAGGCGCTCCAGGCCGGGTGCAATCCCGCCGCCCTGATCGGATGCTCCTCTGCGGGAGAATTTACGGAAACCACGGATGGCATGGGCAGAAGCTCCGCTATCGCATTGCGCGCGCCTGAAATGCGCTTTACCGCGGTGTCGGCCCAGGGGCTTGCGACCGACCACGCGGCAGCCGCTCGCAAGATCGTGCGCGGATTCAGTGGGCTCGCATCGGCGGAGTATCGATACCGCACTGCAATAATCCTCCTCGATGCACTCGCCGGACATGCGGAAGAGATCGTGGACGAGATGACGCAGGAAACCGGCGGGATGTACCGCTTCGCCGGCGGTGGCGCTGGAGACGACGGGAAGTTCTCGAAGACCCATGTCTTCCACGGCGTCGAAGCCCATACGGACGCGGTGGTCGCGCTGGAGATTCTCTCGAACAAGCCCATCGGCATCGGCTCAAAGCATGGGTGGGGCCCGTCGGGTGATGTTCTCCGTATCACCGAGTCCGCGCAGAGCTGCGTCTTGAGCTTTAATGTCGCGCCTGCGGTGGAGGCATTCGAGGAGCACGCGGCCTTGACCGGCCAAACGTTCGACCACGCCGATCCTCTCCCATTTTTTCTTCACAACATCGTTGGTGTAACGACAGAACAGGGCCACAAACTGCGGGTGCCGCTCGGCATCGCTCCTGGTGGCGGAATCGTGCATGCCGCGGAGATCCCGATCGGCACGACGGCGCACATCATGTCCATTCCACCGACGGCCGCCGTTGAAGCGGCAACGAGCGCAACGCTCGATGCGATCGGGCAGGTAGCCGAGGCGGGGCATCGGCCCAGCGGAGCGCTTTTCCTGGATTGCGTCGCGACTCGCCTTCGCCTGGGACATGGCTTCGATGATGAGCTTGCGGCGGTTTCGAACGCGCTGGGGAATATCTCGTATGCTGGTTTCAACTCGTATGGACAGATAGTGCGGGCGGAGGGGCAGTTCAGCGGGTTCCACAATTGTACGGCGGTCGTGGTAGTATTTCCGGAGTGACGACTACTCAGGCCGAGAACCAGGCGACCGCGATGTCGGACGATCAGCGGGAGACGATCCCGGCGCGTATTGCTGCGTTGGCCGACCCGGGGAGTCGCCCCGACGCTGTGGCGGCGCTCGCCCGGGCAATGGGTTCTGACGACATCCTGATATTCCTGCGAGATGAGGAAACCGGTAGGATGGTTACCGCTCCGGGATTCGTTCAGACCCTCCCTGACGGCCGGCGGTGGCGTGCATTCCTTGCCGACTGCGCGGGGACACGCGAACACACGGCGACGTTGCCGCTCCGCGCTGGAGAGCCCGAGGTCAGCGTGACAGGGTACGCAATAGGAGCGGACGATGTCATCGTCATTGTCGGGCGGGCGGAGCCACGTGCCCTGGCGTGGCTTGTCGCGCTTCTTCCCCTGCTAGCCTCATTATTTCGAGGCGAGCGCGCGGCGGCATTCGCGGAGTTGAAGGCCCGCCAATCAGGTGAAGCCGCTGCGAGGGCGGAGACGCTTGCACGCACTCTCGACCTGGCGCGTCTACAGCTCGAGGCCGCACTCGCGCAAGCGCGCGAAGCGCGCGCCCAACTCGAATCAAGCAACATGCTTCTGCATGATCAGGCCATTGAGCTGGAAGCGCAGGCTGAGGAGCTCGAGGCAACCGCTGTGGAGCTCGAGGAACGGACCGAGGAAGCGGAACGAGCGCGACGCAGCGCGGAGTTGGCCGAACAGCGTCTCCAGATGATCTTCGAGCAGTCTCCGGCGGCTGTCGCTGTCACGACAGGAGCGGACCATTGCTTCGTCCTGGCGAACCCCAAATACCAATTACTCGTGGGTCGGCCCATCACAACAGGGACCACGTTCCGTGAAGCGCTCCCGGAAGTCCTCGCCCAGGGCTATGAGGCCATGCTGGATGAAGTGTGGACTACCGGAAAGGCACGAGTCGAGCACGAATCCTACGCTCGACTGGACAAGGGAGGACCCACTCCCGAAGACGGATGGTACGACTTCGTCTACCAGCCCTTTTTCGGCGACGATGGCCAGGTGATGGGGATCATGCAGCACGCCATCGAGGTGACCGGTCAGGTACGTGATCGCATGGAGGTAGAGCGGCTCTTTCACGAAAGCGAGCGCCAGCGACAGGCAACGGAGGTCGCGCGAACCGAGGCCGTTACTGCCCGACTGCATGCCGAGGAGATCCAGGCGCAGTTTCGCGCCCTGGTCGATGCGATTCCGACGCTGGCCTGGACCGCAGACGGGGATGGTTTCATTGATTGGTACAATGCCCGCTGGTACGAATACACGGGCACCGTTGCGGCAGACATGACCGGCTGGGGGTGGACGTCGGTGCACGACCCCGAGGTGCTGCCCACGGTGCTCGAACGCTGGAGAGAATCGATTGCTACAGGCCAGGCTTTCGAAATGACCTTTCCACTGCGTGGCCGCGATGGGGTATTCCGCCAGTTCCTCACGCGTGTGCTGCCAACCCGCGATGCCTCGGGCCGTATCGTCCGGTGGTTCGGCACGAATACGGATGTCGACGACACGGAGCGCTTGAGACTAGCTGCGGAAGACGCCAACCGCGCAAAAAGCGAGTTCCTTGCGATAATGAGCCATGAGCTTCGGACGCCATTGAACGCCATTGATGGCTACGCAGAATTGCTCGAGATGGGAATCCCGGGTGAGCTCCTGCCGGCGCAGCGCGATTTCCTCGGCAAGATTCGCAAGAGCCAGCGTCATCTTCTGGGACTTATCAATGGTGTTCTCAACTATACCAAGATTGAGGCGGGGGCAGTGCACTTTACCCGTGAGGATGTTGCGGTTGAGGAAACACTGCTCACGTGCGAGGCACTGATTGCACCCCAGGCGCTCGCGAAGGGAATTGGCATCACGGTCACACCGGGCGATGCCGGGCTCCAGATTAACGCTGATGGCGAGAAACTCCAGCAAATCCTTCTGAACGTCCTTACAAACGCCACCAAATTCACGGAGCGTGGCGGTCACATCAGTCTGTCATGCCGTGCTACCGAAAAGGAAGTGTACATCTCCGTGAGCGATACCGGACGCGGTATCGCGGCCGATCAACTGACGCGCGTGTTCGAGCCCTTCGTGCAGCTCGATGCACAGCTCACACGGACGAACGACGGTGTGGGGCTCGGTCTCGCCATCAGCCGCGATTTGGCGCGGGGAATGGGCGGTGATCTCACCGTGGTGAGTGAGGTCGGCGTCGGATCGCGATTCACCCTCGTCCTGCCCCGAGCATAGGGCAGGGCCATTTGCGTCAGTCCTCGAAGTGGTGCTTGATCTGCTTGCCCTCTGCGAGGTAGACGGCGTCCTCGCCGATGTTCGTCGCAAGGTCCGCCACTCGCTCGAGGTTCCTGCTGACGAGCAGCAGTTCCAGCGACGGCGTGATGTTTCGCGCGCTCTCCATCATATGAGTCAGCAGACTCCGAAAGACCGAGTCGTGCAGCGCATCGACAGCATCGTCGGCATTGCACACTTCCCGGCCGAGCGCGCCATCACCGCGGTTGAATGCGTCGGTGGCCTGGCTCAGCATCTGGCGCGATCGTCGCGCCATGTCCTCGATCTCGGGAGCAGGTGTCAATCGACCACCGAAATCCACCAGCCGTACCGCTGATTGTGCGATGTTCACGGCGTGATCGCCAACTCGTTCGATGTCGCTCGACACCTTGATCGCGCCGACCAGAAATCTGAGGTCACGTGCCATCGGCTGGTGAAGGGCGATGAGCTTGATTGCCCGTTGCTCGATCTGCACCTCGAGCGTGTTGATGCGCTTGTCGTTGCCTATCACTTCCTCGGCCATATCACGATCCCGCTCCAGCAGTGACTTGATCGACTGATCGACAAGCCCCTCGGCTAGTGCTGCCATGTCAACAAGCGATTGCTTGAGCTGGGCGAGCTCTTCGTGAAAATGCCGGTTTCCCGCTGCCTGCTGCGGCGATGTCATCCAAATCTCCCTGTTATGTACGCTTCTGTCCGTTCTTCGCGCGGATTTGTGAAGAGCGTTTCTGTGGGGCC
This sequence comes from Gemmatimonadaceae bacterium, assembly GCA_035525975.1. Classification (GTDB taxonomy): domain Bacteria; phylum Gemmatimonadota; class Gemmatimonadetes; order Gemmatimonadales; family Gemmatimonadaceae; genus UBA4720. Next base: position 34,253 of record DATLDF010000045.1, on the reverse strand, counting down.
TGTCTCGACGAGCCGGCCAAGGTAGAAGAACGCCGTGTTGTCCGAAGCGCGCCCCGCCTGCTGGAGATTGTGCGTGACGATCACCACGGCAAGCTGCGCCTTCAGCTCGAAGAGCAGTTCTTCAATTTTCTGCGTGGCGCCCGGATCCAGAGCGCTCGCAGGCTCGTCGAGAAGCAGTATCTCTGGCTCGTTCGCAAGTGCGCGCGCGATGCAAAGCCTCTGCTGCTGCCCGCCGGATAAACTGAGCGCACTCGACTTCAAGCGGTCCTTCACTTCATCCCACAAGGCTGCGCGTCGCAGCGAAAGCTCCACGAGCTTGTCCAGCTCCCACTTCGATAGCGCCCGATTGATTTTCGGACCATACGCCACGTTGTCATATATGGAGCGGGGGAATGGATTGGAATGCTGAAATACCATTCCGATCCTGGACCTGAGCTCGACGACGTCGGTAGCGCGATCGTAGACATCATCACCGTACAGGAACATTCCGCCCTCATGCCGCACGCCCGGAACAGTGTCGTTCATGCGGTTGATCGCCCGGAGGAACGTGGATTTCCCGCAGCCTGACGGGCCGATCAACGCCGTGATCGACTTGTTTGGAATTATCAGGTCGATTTCGTGCAGCGCCTGCTTCTTGTCGTACCAGAACGAGAACCGTTTTGCCTCAACCGCATTCGCATTGGATTCACTGGAGGATTCAGCGCCGGTCTGTTCGCGCGAAGCCGTAGTCATCCGAACCTCCCGGTGACATACGCTTCTGTCCGCGAATCTTTCGGATTGGTGAACAGCGTTTTGGTTGGCGCCGTCTCGATCACCTCTCCGGCAAGCATGAACGTCGTCTGACCTGATACCCGTGCCGCCTGCTGCATGTTGTGCGTCACGATAACAACACAGATGGTCTTTCTCAGCTCATACAGCAGCTCTTCGATGGTCTGAGTGCTTACCGGGTCCAGAGAAGCCGTCGGCTCGTCGAGTAGAAGCACCCTCGGCTTCGTCGCCAGCGCGCGCGCTATGCAAAGCCGTTGCTGCTGACCGCCGGAAAGCGCGATGGCACTTTCACGAAGGCGGTCCTTCGCCTCATCCCACAAGCCGGCTCGCTGGAGAGATTCCTCGACAATCTGGTCGGCCTCTTTTCGCGACGGTCCCTGCCGGCCGAGAATCCGCAGGCCGGCGACGACGTTATCCCTGATCGACATCGTCGGAAACGGTGTCGGTCGCTGAAAGACCATCCCGATCTGTCGCCTGACTTCGATCGCGGTCAGATCGCTTTTGTAAATACTGACACCGTCCAGTGTCGCTTCACCTTCGACACCAGCAGTCGGCACTGTCTCGTGCATTCTGTTCAGGCACCGGAGGAATGTTGATTTCCCGCACCCGGACGGTCCGATCACAGCAGAAACTTCGCGATCGGAAAACGCTGCCGTCACGTTGCGCACCGCCCGCAGTTCTCCGAAGTATGCATTGAGGCGCCGCGTTGCAAGCAGCGGCGGCATCGGGGCGCTAGTCAGAGGATGCTCCCAATCGCGATCTCGTAGCGAATCTCGCTAGCAGGCTGATTATGAGAACCACCAGTATGAGAACGAGCGCGCCGGCCCAGGCCTGTCCATGAGCGGTATCGTAGGGGCTGATGGCATACGTGAATATCTGAAGCGGGAGCGCAGCAATTGGATCACGTAGCGATGTTGACCAGAACTGGTTGCCGAGCGCAGTGAAAAGAAGCGGGGCAGTCTCACCGGCAATGCGTGCGACCGCGACGAGCGCTCCTGTCACGATCCCCGGGAGGGCCGTGCGCAAGACGATCGTCATCGACGTTCTCCAGCTGGTGTAGCCGAGCGCAAGCGCCGCTTCACGCAGCGACGTTGGAACGAGCTTGATCATCTCCTCGGTCGTTCGCGTGACAAGTGGAATCATCATGGCACCGAGGGCGATGCCGCCGGCCAGCGCCGAGAAATGACCTATCGGCCTCACGAGAAATTCCCATGCGAAGATTCCCATCACGATCGACGGAAGCCCGTTCAGAACGTCTGAAAGGAACCGCACACCCTTCGCGAATGGACTACCACCCCGCTCGGCCAGGTAGAGCCCGGCACCGATCCCGATTGGAAGGCCAATCGAAGAAGCGACCGAAATCAAAAGCAGCGTGCCGACAATGGCGTTCGCCATTCCGCCGCCGGTTTCGCCGATGGGCTTCGGCATTTGCGTAAAGAAATCGGGACGGATGTATTGAATTCCTTCGCGCAGCAGGTGAACGAGTATCAGAAGCAGCGGCAACGTGGCGATGGCCGCAGCCGCATACATCAATCCGAGCATCACCCGGCTCTTCGCGTGCCTTGTGCGGCGGCTCATCGTCCCGATCGCTGTGTCACACGCCACACCAGCCATCTGGCGAGCGCATTTACAATGAGAGTGACGGCGAACAGCACCGCACCGACCGCCATCAACGCTGACAGATGAAGGTCGCTGGTTGCTTCGCTGAATTCATTCGCGATCAACGAGGCCATCGTGTAGCCCGGCGCAAAAAGCGATGCCGATATCTCCGCGCGGTTTCCGATGAGCATGGTCACCGCCATCGTTTCGCCGAGCGCGCGGCCCAGCCCGAGAATGATGCCACCAATGATCCCCGACCTCGCGTATGGAATCACCGCATCTCTGATCATCTCCCAGCGGGTAGCCCCCAGCGCCAGCGCCGCTTCTCGCTGGGAACGCGGAACGGCGAGGAGAACCTCGCGCGTGACGGCCGAAATGAAGGGCAGGATCATGATTGCCAGGATTATCCCGGCGGCAAGCATGCTGTATCCGTAGTTGGGGCCGCTGAACAGCGGCGTCTTTCCGAGCCGCAGCGTCTGGCTGAGGAAAGGACCGACAGGATCCCTCAATATCGGGATGAGGACGAACACACCCCACAGTCCGTACACAACGCTGGGAATGGCGGCCAGTAGATCGACGAGAAATCCGACGGGTTGACGGAGCCATTTCGGAGCGATCTCCGACAGGAAAATCGAGACGCCGAGCGCCAGTGGTGTCGCGATCACAAGCGCGATCGTAGACGAGACGAGCGTTCCGAAAATTGCGGGAGCGGCGCCAAACTTTCCGGCGCCGACGTCCCACACGCTTTCGGTGATGAAGGAGAACCCGAACTGCGACAGTGCCGGCCAGGCGGCAATACCAATGGAGATTGCAATCAACAGCAGAAGCAGAGGTATCGACGCGGCAAACGCCGTAATGACCGCATGGTAGATGCGGTCACCGTAAAGTGATGGCTTGCGGGGCTTAGCCGGCCGCGTCGCGCCAGTCGAGCGCGATGCGGCCAGCCCGGTCGTTCCCGACGTCACTGGGTAGCGCCGCCCTTGATCGAATCGAGGCGCTGCAGAAGCTGCGTCGCCATCGTCGGCGGGATTGGCGCGTAGAACAGCGCGGCCGCCTCGGCTTCACCGTCAGTCAGAGCCCAGCGGAGAAAATCGACCAGCTTCTTCGCTTTGACAGGGTCTGCCTGTTGCTTGTAAACGAGGATCCAGGTGAATGAAGAAATCGGATACGCATCGGCACCAGCGGCGTTGACGATCGACAATCGATAGTCTGTCGTCGGAGGCAGATTTGCGGAAACTCCGGCGGCCGCCGCGGTCGCTCCCGCGACGGACGGCTCCACAAAATTGCCGGCCGCGTTCCTTATCGACGCGAACGTAAGATTGTTCTGCTTCGCGTAGGCAAGCTCGACATAGCCGATTCCGCCGGGCGTCTGCTTTACCTGACCAGCCACACCGTCGTTACCTTTTCCGCCGAGTCCAACCGGCCACGGAACTTCTTTCCCGCGGCCCGGGCCAGCTGCCCATGTCTTGCTGACAGTCGTCAGATAATCCGTGAAGACGAACGTCGTTCCACTTCCGTCAGTGCGGTGCACAACCAGTATGTCGGTTGCGGGAAGTTTTACGCCCGCATTGAGCGCGGCGAGCCGCCCGTCATTCCATTTCGTGATCTTGCCTGCAAAAATGTCCGCCAGCACATCTCCGGTCAGCTTGAGCTGTGTCGGCACACCCGGAAGGTTGTACGTGATTGCAACGGCTCCGAGCACAGTCGGTATGTGGTATACGGGACCTTTTGCCTTGGCGATCTCGTCGTCCTTCATCGGGCTGTCGGACGCACCGAAATCGACAGTGCCTTCGGAGAGCTGGCGGATTCCACCGCCCGATCCGATTGCCTGATAGTTGATTTTCACGCCGGTCTTCGTGGCGTAATCAGCAAACCACTTGGAGTAGATGGGGGCAGGGAACGTCGCGCCTGCACCCGTCAGGTCCACCGATCCCGACGACTGGACAGCGGTAGTATCACTTCCGGTCTTCGGCTTATCAGGACTACATGCGATTGCCACTACAAGAAGCGAGAGGAAAAATTGTTTCATCTGTTCTCCTGGATTGATTTGGACGTGATTGATGTTGTGGTGCGTGTCGCTTAAAACCGCGCAACGAAATGCGCGAAATACAGTTTTGATGGAGCGATCGGTGCGCCGGCAACAGGAGTGGTCTCCTGATAGTCGGCTGACACGGAGGCACGTTTGGACAGGTCCCAGATCAAGCCGGCGATTACGACGTTGTATTTCCAGCCGGTTCTGGTGTTGCTGGTCACGCGATCGTAACGCGCGATGATCGACAGCGGTGAATCGGGACGGCCCGTAGCGAGCGACAGCGGGCGGACGATTGCATATCCCGCGACCAGAGTTCCCGTGCTGTCGGTCACGCGACGCGGCGACGCCGAGGTGTTGAGTCCTGTTTCGCCCTGCTCTTCGCGGCGGGAGTAATCGGCACCGATAGTCAGTCGCGGGTCGTTTGCGCCGGCATGAACGCCCCAGCGATTACGGTCGAGTGCCGATCCGATCGGCCCGACTTCGCCCGGCGTCGTTGCGACGAACTTGCTTGCGGTGGCGCCTCGATAGTACCACCCGGTCAACGCGACTGTTTTAAGGATGCTGGACGGGTCGGCGGCCCATGGCGTCAGAGAGAGTCGAGCCGCGTAGTCCTTGAAACGGTCGGTCTCCCGCGAAGTGTAGCCGGGTCCGTTGGTGATTGTCGCGTAGAATTCGCCGCGCTTGTGGGGCAGGCTGACGGATGTCGCGATCCCGGCGTCGGCGGAAGAGAAATATCCCGCCCGTTCACTCGGCGTAGTCGATATCCACCGCGGCCAGAACTGCTCTTCGTGGTCGATAAAAACCGTATGCAACAGGCCGACGCGTGCAAGCGCCTTCCAGTCGTGACCGTTCAGGTAGTTGTATTGCAGGTAAGCATATTTGGCCCGTAACACCCAACCCTTATAGAAGGCGTCACTACCGCTTGCAGTCTGCTGAAAGAGATCCGTCGTGATCCGAATGCTGGTCTTCTCTCCGGCCGGCATTCGGAAAGTGAGATACACACGCTCGACGTCGAACTTGTTCGAGCCTTTGGCCGGTCCCTTGTCTCCTCGGTACTGGAAATTGGAGAAGAGGATGCCCGAAAAATCGAAGGGTGGCAGTGTTGCCGCTGGCGGCTTGGCTTGTGCAGAGTCCGTGGCCGGCTGGGGCGAGGGTGCCTGGGCGCCAAGCGCGGGCGTAGCACAAGCAAAGGCCGCAGCAAAATAAAATAGACGCGCGGTTATGTGCATCTGAGTTGTCCTTTGGGGGTTGGCGGGGATTGGAGCTACCCGTCTAGCCCTCAAACTTCCCCCGACTTTGTATCGAAACCCTCCATGCTACTGCAACGGTTCTGTAACGAACGGGCGTCATTTCGACCTTATGGTCGATCGGGGTCAGCTTCCAGCGATCAATCGTCCAGGCGTCAGCATCATGGTCCTGCATCGTATCAAATGCGCACGGGTCCGCGATGGCCACTAATAAACAAACTGGCTCGTAATGTCCGCCGAGCGTATAGTTGGGAGCCCTCCCCGATCCTCCTGCCACCGGAATGCCGCCGTGAAACCTGTTTTTGTCGCTCGAGTCGCCGCGCTCGTCGCTATAGCCGGATTCGCCTTTGCGTGCAGCGATCGCTCTGATTTTGCCGGCCCGCCGGCGACTGAGAGCGTACCCTCGATCAACGTACTGAATGACTTTGTCGTGACCTGCTCGGCCAACGTCATGGCGCGCACGGTCAAGTGCGGTGAGTCTAATAACGGGGTGAGTCGCGATCTTATCTACGGTGGGCAGCACACGTTCGTGAACCTGATTTCCAGCAACGTTCTGGTTCTCGCCGACACGATAATGTTCGATGTCAACATTGAAAATCTCCTGGGCCAGGCGATAGGAACGACAGATTCGTCGGGCACCAGCGATCCCTCTGGAGTCAGGGTATTTTTCGTCCAGGGTCCGACGTCGACTGGTGCCGGAACGATTACAGTGGCGAACCCGGACGGAATTTCGGTCTTCACCGGTTCAAACCAGGCCTACTTCCGATATACCGGAACGACGTTTCCGGGTGAGTTCACGGGAGCAAAGACGTGGAAGCTGCGCTTCTCCCAGCCGATGAACTTCACGTTCCAGGTTGGAGTATCCGCTCCGGTCGAATTTTTCCACGGTTACATCGATGGGACTGCCCGGGTTCTCACGGTGAATCTCGGAGAGTCGTACAGATTGCCTGCCAAGGTGCGTAACGCACTCGGTACTCAGCAGCACGGTCAGACAGTCACGTGGACGAGCAGCAGTCCTGCCGTGGCGTTGGTGGTTGATTCGACCGTCACGGGCGGCATTCGAGGGTATTCAGTCCTGACGGGCGTGAGCAATACGCGCCCGACCGCCAGCGATGTCTACGTGCACACCTGCCAGTACAGCAGTCTCAGCAACGGCACGGTATATCCCGACTCGGTTACGAATAGCGATTGTTTCACCGCATTTCATCAGAGAGAGGATTTTCTCCCGGGAACGACTTACCATGGCGACCTTTACAGGGTCTCGGTAACCGCGGGCCAGACTATCGACATCTCGGTTGATACCGGCAATTCGCTCGACACGGTGCTCGCGCTCATGGACCGGCTCGGCTTTGTCGTGGCCTCTAACGACGATGACGCCGGCACGCTCGGCCCCGGCTCCCGATTGCAATTCACCGCCAGCAAGAGCGACACGTACGTGATCCAGGTCTCGGCTTTCGAACCGGGTGAAACAGGGACTTACACAATCAGCATCGCGATCACCGATCCGATTTAGGGGATCGTCTGCTCAGCGCCAAACGCCCTCGATCGATTGCGTGCCCGCCGGTGCAAGCGATGGCGACAGCCCGAAGTTGGTCTCGATGGTTCGCAGCAAGCTGAAGTGGTTGTATGGCACGTTGGTCCGCGTTCCGGGAACTATCATGTTCCCCAGGAAGACTGTGTAAATGACGTTTGGCTTTTTGGTGCCGAACGCTGATTCACGCTTGGTGGCCGCCGCCTCGTCGTAGGTGACGACAATCAGCGTCGAATCCATCACTGCAGGGTTTGCGAGTAGCGGATCGAGAAACCCTTTGAGCCATTTTGCTGAAAACTCCAAAGAGGTATCGTGACCGTCGCTGTTCATGTTTGGCGCGATGAACGTGTAGCCCGCGAGTGAGTCTGCCCTGAACCATTTCAGATTCCGAACGTGCGCGCACAGCTCCGGGCGATCGTGAAACTGCTTGAAGCTGAGGAACGGAAAATGTTTTCTGGCATACAGTCCTTTGCGGGCGGTGAAGTCGCAGCGCTTCGGATACTGATCCTCCACCGGGTAATCTTCCGCAAAGGCATTCCAGCTCGTGTGCTGCGCCTCGAAGCCGTCGACAAGCGTCGGGGCGTCGATAAGCAGCTGGGCGTCTCCGAGATTCGGCCGCTTGTACGCGATGGGATCCGGACGAGCGTGGTCCTTGTCGCCGATGAAGGTTTTGCCGGCTATCATCGCCAGATAATTAGGATACGACGGATGCGCCACCGCGTAGAAGTTGTCGAACAGCACACCACGCTTCGCCAGCGAGTCCATATACGGCACGCGGAGAACGTCGACAGCATCTTCGTTTTCCAGGACGATCATGATGAAGTGATCGAAGTGGTGGTTGCCCTTGAGCGACGCAGCGATCTGATGCACTTCAGGCAGCGCTGTATCGCGACCGCAACCCACTATCGCAGCGGCGAGAGCCAGGCAGATCGTGGAGCGGCGTGCGGCAGACTTTCGAAGCTTGGCGATCACTGGTGCCTCAGCAATTGTGGGGTGCACGTGTCCGCGGGAGTGAAGTCAAGAACCGGACCAGCTATCATCAACTTCAATGATTCTCAAAACGCATTTCGACACGGCTTACTACCGGCGCTATTACGAAGATCGCGAAACTGCGGTTGTCGACGCGGACATGAAGCGCAACGAAGTCAAATTCGTAATCGCGTTCTGCAATCACATTGGTCTGAAGGTAAAGCGCTTCACGGACGTCGGCGCCGGTACCGGATGGTGGGCGGAGGAGTTTGGCCGGACATACAGGTCGTGCGAGGTGATCGAGACGTTCGACGCCAGCGAAGCGGCGTGCGACGTCTATGGACACAAGCGCGTCCTTGTGCAGAACCTCACTGGGCCGGCGTCGGACCTCGTTGTCTGCCGCGATGTGCTGCGGTACGTCCCTGACAAGTACATCGATCGGGCCATCAGGCGGCTCGAGAGAAAGTGTCGCGGCGTGCTCTACCTTCATGCAATCACGAGCGACGACGATATCGATACCGACGCGAGCGACATGGCCGGTATTTTTCGAACGGCCGCCTTTTATCGGCGACTGCTCAAGGCCGCAGGGTTCAGAGACTGTGGCATGGGGCTTTTCGTTTCTGCTCGATTGAAGAGCTTCGTGCCTTTTGCTATCGAAGCGCGTTGACCTGTTGAATTCCGGCGAAGTCTACAAATCCGCGATCAGCATCGGTGGATAGAAGGCGGACTTTCCATTTCTCGCCGACGTCCATGCCCTCTTCGCCGTCAGTGACGCGGCCCTCGACTGGCGGACGCACGAGTCGGACAAAAGTTCCGTTCTTGTTCACACCTGTGACGATCGCATCGAAGGTTTCGCCGATATGATCGGACATCGAAACTGCAGCAGCAATCTTTCTCACCTGACGCTCGACTTTCCGCGCTGCGTCTTCGCGCTCAGTGCAGTGCCTGGCAATGGCGTCGAGCTCGTCGTTCGTGTACGGTGCAGGTTTTTCCGAGATAACTGCTTTTACGAGACGCTGCGTTACGAGATCGGCAAAGCGCCGGTTAGGCGCCGTGGAATGCGTGTAGTCGTGCGTCGCCAATCCGAAGTGGCCCGGGTTCTCGCCGCCCGGAATGTGCAGCGCGTACTCACCGGGCCCAATCAGCTTGACGACCGACAGCGACAGGTCGGCAAAGTGATCCGGGTCATCCTTTTTTCTCTTCGACAGAAAGTCTTCCAGAGCGCCTGAATCAGGTTCGGCCGGAAGCGTTTCTCCAAGTGTCGCCGCGAGCGCGACAATACGGTTCCACCGTTCTGGCGTGCGCACGACACGCCTGATGCTCGGCGACTTATGCTCGTCGAGAAACTCAGCCATCGCGACGTTCGCCGCGATCATGAAGTCTTCGATCAGATGCGATGCTTTCGTTTTCGCGATCAGCTCGATCGACACGCTGTCGTCAGGATGCACGACTGACTGTGCTTCAATCGTCTCGAGGTCGAGGGCGCCGCATTTTTTGCGCATGGCACGGAGCGAATCGGCGACCTTTTGCTGAAGATGAACCTGGTCCTGTATTTCTTTTGTTGCTGAGGGAGGAAGAACACCCCGACCGTCGAGCCATGCACCAACAGTTGCATACGCGAGCTTCGCGTAATTGTGGACCAGTGCGCTGTAGATCGTGCGCGACTTGATCGTTCCATCGGGCGCGGCGACGAATTCGATGATCACCGCTGCACGGTCGACGCCTTCGCGCAGCGATGTCAGGTCTGTCGAAAGGCGCTCGGGAAGCATTGGATACGTCGCGATTCCCGTGTAGACAGACGTCGAGTTGGCCGATGCGAGCTTGTCAGTCTCAGATCCTTTCGGCACCAGCGCATCAACGTCGGCGATGGCGATCCTGACGCGCACGTTGCCGTCAGATTCGTCGGCAATCTCCAGCTGGTCGAGATCTTTCGAGCTGTCGTTGTCGATGGACGACCACGGCAGCTGCCGCAGATCCTGCGCTCCAGCAGCGAGCCTCGGAGGATCGTCGGTCAGCTTCGCTACTTCAACCTCGACTTCCCCAGGTGCATCGGCGATGAAACCGCTGTCGATTAGCGCCTGCCGGGAAGCTGCGCGAAGATCTATGGGATGGGGCATGAATGACGTGAGCTGTGAGTGGCGATCAGTAGGAGCATGTATCGCTAAAGTGGTGCCGTGAATCGCTCGACCGCGTCATGAATGGTTGCGAGTTGTCGCGTCAGGCGTTCGATCCGTGCGGCGAGGAGCGGAAACTTTTTGCTGTCATCACCGGCCAATACCGGGATATCGGCCATCGGGTCGGGCGGATGCCCTTGTTCCGCCGCCTCGGCAAGTTTCTCGAGCTCCGTCGATGCTGCGTCCGCGAACGGCGCGAGAATCTCTGGAGAAGGCCGCTCATTTCCGTGACGAACGAGTGACAGCGCGGCGATAGATGCCGTGAGCCGGCGCATGTATGTCGTGAAAGTCATTGCCGACGATAGATCTTCGGTGCGACCGGAATGCTCGCCGAGGTACCGCTGAAATGATTCATCGGTATTCGAGGCCGTGAGACCGGATTCGCGTCGAGCGTCGAGAATAGACCGTCCGGCAGCTTCGCTGCGATCGCCGAAGTTCCGGATCACGCGTTCGAGATAGGTCTTGTTCGCGCGGAGTGATTCCGCCATGTGTCCCGGAAGCCGGTTCGCTTCGGGACTTGGCCACAACAGTCGCGCGCCAAGCCACGCGAGAGATCCGCCGAGAATGGTGTTGAGCACCCTGGTTCCAGCCAGATGCCAGTCGCCCGCACTGGCCTCCGCCAGCAGGACGAACGTCGGAGTGAGAAAGACGGAGAACGCGACGTAGTTCACGGGCAGAAGCGCGACGCAGCAAGTGACGAAAATGAAGGCAAGCGCCATGATCGCCAATGGATCGTGAATCAATGCACCGAGCGCGGCGGTGATGATGCCGCCAAGCACAGTGCCGATAATCCTTTGCGCGGCGCGCTGGCTCGTCACTCCGGTGTAAGGCTGGAGGATGACGATGACAGTGAGAGTCATCCAGTAGCCGCGCTTGATTCCAAGCGCCTCCGAGATCGCAACTGCCGACGCGGCTACTACGGCGACCCGCAGGGCATAACGAAAGAGAAGGGAGCCGGGGTTGAGTATCGCGCGCGCGTAGACGCGAATCGGCGTGGGGTCGTCGACCTGGTCGGCCACGCGAGGAACTGTTGTTTCCTCTGCTGATTTATGCGATCTGCCATTGAGTGCCGCAGATGTATTTACGGCAACGTCGCAGTACTGCGCTGCACGATCGAAGATTGTGGCAGCATGGGAGTAGTGGACTGCAGCGACGCTCGAGGTCTGCGGCGACGTGAGTATCTCGAGCCGCTCCCGGATAGCGTCTCCGTTCCAGCTGATCTCGACTCCTTCGACATCCTCTTCCTTTTCGATGTTCGATGCAACGCTTCGCAGGGCCTTCGCGAAGCCATGAAGCACCTCGAGAATTCCCCGTTCGACGTACGGATCGCGCTCGAGCCGCGGAATTGTCTCAATCGTTTCTGCGACACCGACGATGTGTCCGAAGATCTGATCGGCCGCTTCCGAGAGCACGATGAGTTGATCTCCCCTGCGACTGGCTCCTGGCCTGCCTTGTCGAAGACGCGTGAGAACGACGCGCGTGTTCTCGAGCGCGGCGCGAACGACAGGAATCTGCGCCGGCAGGGCTCTCGACCGGTGCAGCAGCGTTCGATCGAGTTCGTCGGCAACCTGGTCGATGCAGACTGAAAGCGCATTGTACGCGGCCGAAACCGCGAGCCGCGCGGGGCGATACGGTCGCAGCGGCCAGAGTACAAGCGCGATCGCCATCGCCCACAGTCCACCAACAACGAGGAAGCCTGCGCGTCCGATTGCGTCGCTCACGGTTGACGGATAGGCGATGGCAATTACAAAAGTCGTGAGCGTCGACCCGCCAATGCTCACGCCTCCGTTGCCCCAGACTCTCATGAGGCTGGCACCGAGCGCGACGAAAAATGTCAGTGCGATTGCAGCAGCCGAGCGGTTGCCTCCTATCGTTCCGAGAAAGAGGGCGGCTGCGCACGAAACAATTAGCGCCGCCATTGTTGCCGCTCGAACACGATACGACCCGCCGCGGTCCGAAAGCGCCGCGTTGAATCCGCCAATGCTCAGCCACGAACCTGCGGTCGATCCGAGCAGTGTCGCGACGAGCAGCGGTACGATCGTCGAAAGGGCTGCACGAAATCCAGCCGCATATGACGGCCTTGTTGCCGCGATCTCGGTGGTTGACCTGAGAGTGTGCCGTATCCGGCGAAGTTCAGGGGCCATTAACCTGGCGGCACGAGTGGTCTTGCAGGCCCGTTAGGGCGGAACGAAGCGGTACTCGTGAGGGCCGGAAGGGAATCGCGAATCCGTGAGCGTTGCGGTGAAAGTGATCTCCTCATCCGCGGCCAGCTTGCAACCCGGGATTTCGGCCGACGTTATCGGTCCCGTAGTGAGCTGAAGTGACATGCCGCACGACGGTCCGAGATCGGTGCCCTGCAGGCGCCCGACACCAATTGCCATGGTTCGGCCGTCCGTGCCCCTTGTGGCGGCCGGCAGGAAATTTCGATCGACTGTGTAGAGACTAAATGTGCGCGCGACGGCCGGGCCACTGGTGTTGCCGCACGCCCACAGCGAGAGCGCTGCCAGAACTGCGAGTGAGGATCTGAGCAAACTTCAGCTTCCTTTCGGCGGCCTCGCCCGGTCGCCCTGCCGTCGCTCGGTGACTTCTCGATCGCGGAGACGCCGTTCGCCGGCGCTGTCAACAAGGGCCAGAACGGCCTGAATCAAGCCGTACGCCGTCACGCCGAACGCAAGCAGTGCAGCTGCTGCGACGACCGCCTCTACCGAAGTCGAGAAGGCGTTGCGGATCACGACCATTGTCGAGGCGATTGCGACTACACCACCGACGACGGCAATCGCGAGCGCGACAGGAATCGTCGGACCCCCTCGTTTGGGGGTCGTCACCGCGACGTTCTCCTGCGTATTGATGGGAGTATGTGTCATGCGAACTTGCCGGCCTTTCTGGAGTCAGTGCTGTGCGATTGTGCCGTGAACAACATCATGCTTCGTGCCGCAGTCAATTCTGGTCCCTGGAACATACGATCTTCGCGGTAATCCGGGGCTGGCCGGTCGGGGTTCTGGTACATCAGGGCGTTTGCCGGCTCATCGAGGTACCACCTGATGACGCTGCGCGTTGTGCTTTTCCCTGGCGTTGGTGCACTGTTCCTCTTTGCGAGTCGCCAGCTTCAAGTCGCAAATCAGGCTCCATCCGAAACCACATGACGCAAAAGGAAGAACGTTTCAATTACGACTCGATCGCCGATACGTACGCGGAAAGAATCGACGACGCCCCTCACAATGCTCTCTACGAGCGGCCGGCCATGCTCGGCGTCATGCCGCGCGTGGCCGGTGAACGAATCCTTGACGCAGGTTGCGGAAATGGATGGTACGCCGAGCAGCTGCTGAGTCGCGGCGCAGACGTCGACGCCATCGATGCGAGCGCTGTAATGGTCGAGCACGCGCGAGCGCGACTGTCAGCACAACTCGCTGAAGGTGGGGAAGGGCGGCTCTCGGTTCAGCACGCCGATTTGATGAGTGCTCTTCCGTTCGATTCGTCGAGGTTCGGCGGAATCGTCTGCCCCCTGGTGATGCATTACATCGCCGACTGGCGGCCGACTCTTCGTGAGTTCCGGCGAGTGCTGAGGCCTGATGGATGGCTTCTCTTTTCGACGCATCATCCGGCAACCGAGATGGTGCGTTACGCGCCCGACAACTATTTCGAGATCGAACACTGCGTCGATACCTGGAACTGGCTGGGCACGGTCGAATTTTACCGCCGCCCGCTGACAGAAATCTCGAGCTCACTTGCCGACAGCGGCTTCATTATCGAACGGCTCCTCGAACCCATTCCGACGGAGGCGTTTCGCGCGGTGAAGCCGGACTCCTACGCCAAGCTGATGCGGCAGCCCGAATTTCTCATCGTGCTCGCGCGGCCAAGCCGCACCTGATTCTCTATTGACGACACGGCGCGAGTGGATCGGGCTTCGGCTTGTCCACACGTACCCTGTCGTCGCGATCGGCGAGAGCAATTGCAATCTCGCGAACGAACCCCGCGACATTCGCCAATCCCTGGTAATCGATGTACTGCGCCTCGTCGGTGACCTGGTGGTAGTCCTGGTGGTATCCGCGCGAGATGTACGCGATCGGTATTCCTGTGCGAGCGTACATGTAATGATCGCTGCGGCAGTATCTGTTCTGCGGATGACGTGGTGTGTCGAACGAATAATCGATTATGTAGGGAACGCTTCGCTTAGCGTTGACCGAGTCGACGACGTCTCCAAGGTCGGTAGAGAGGCGGCGTGAACCGATCACCTGGAGATTGCGCGGGCCACCCGTTGGGAGATCAGCCGCAGTGCCCTTGCCGACCATGTCCATGTTGATCTGAGCGATGATGGAGTCGTGCGGAACTGTTGTGTGTTCGGCGAACCAGGCTGAGCCAAGCAGTCCGCCTTCTTCTCCAGTGTGCCAGACGAGGATTATCGACCGCCTTGGCCGCGCACCGGCTGCAAAGGATTCTGCGATCTCGAGAAGGGCGACTGACCCCGACCCGTCGTCGTCCGCTCCGTTGTAAACCGAGTCCAGTCGCGCGGGTCTCAGTCGTCGCAGGCTATCCAGCACATTACGAATCGCGATCGCCTGCTCCGGAGTGACCTGTCGGTTGGGGGTTTGGCCTCCCTCGGGCCGCATGATCTTGTTGAACGCGCGGACCGAGTCATGATCGACAGGCGTTGCAACCATGCCGAGGTGGTCGCTGTGCGCGCCGATGGCGACGTACTGGTTGCGGAGAGCCGGGTCGGATCCGCGAATGATTGCGATGACATTGCGCGCCGGTGCTTCAACAGGACGCAAGTCGAACCTGATGTCCATGTCGACAGTCTGGCCCATCATTCCCGGTTGCAATGTTGCGAGCGGGGCTTTCATCAATGCTTCGGCGACGGCCCTGGTTACAAGAATTCCAACCGGCTTGCGGACTCCCGCGGCTGAGTCGTTTGATAAAACTCCGCCACCGTTTCGCAGTCCGGTGGCAGTCGCCGGTGTCACGAGGTCGAGAGCTGCGACCGCGATACCTGCGGCTTCGGGATACTTCTGGATCGCCAAGGCCATCGGAGTCGCTGTCGTGCCGGTCGGCTCTCCGTTCGCGGCGAGCGGGGCATCGAGCAGCAGCATCCGTCCGGCGACGTCCGCACGGTTCAGCGCCATCGTCCAATCCCCAGCACGGCCGCCGTATATCACCGGAATACCTGTCTGCTTCAGCGTCATTCCAATGCGCAGGTTTGGTGTCGGCCGCACTGGCGCGAAGTCGGTGAAAATCGCGAGCGGCTTTCCACTGACATACATCGCCGACGCCGAGTCGGTCGCAAGGCGCATCGGGATCACCTGGAACCACGTTCCGTTTTCCCCGCCGGGCTCGAGGCCGAGTCGAGCCATTTCGCGGGCGACGTAGCTGGTCATCATGAAGTTTCCGATGCGGCCAACCTGCCTCCCGCGCATCGAGTCATCCGCGATGGCGTAAATGCGGCTCTTCGTATCTGCGGCGGTGATTGCCGTGGACGTACGTGCCGGAGCGATCCCGGTTGATGGGGTGCACGCCGCAATGAGGAGCAGGCACGCGGCGATGGGTGTCTTTGCTGGCATTGAATCGGGAAAACGAAAGGGAAGATCTCAGAGATGAGAAATGTAGACGCGAGACACCAGTAAGGTTGAGATCTCAGATGTAAGAAACTCGATCTCAGATCTGAGGCTGTGCTTCTGGCGTCTCACATCTCTCATCTCATCCTTACTGGACTCTGACGTCTACGCTTTCTCAACTCTCACATCTTCTGTGGCAGTTCACCGCTTGACCGTCAGTACGGCGCCCGATATTCTGGCGCATGCCCGTCCCGACTCCGAGCACGAAGCTCTCCGCCTCCTCAATGAATATCTGGAAAAGCCTCAGGGGCCTTCCCAGAGATTTGTGGGTTCTGGCTGTCGCGTCTCTCGTGAATCGGGCCGGCACGATGGTGCTTCCGTTTCTCGTGCTGTACCTCACTCGCGAGCTCGGCTTCAGCGCCGGCAACGCGGGCCTCGCTCTCGGGGTCTATGGACTCGGGTCGATCATCATTTCGCCGATTGCCGGGAAGCTCAGCGACGTCCTGGGTCCGCTGCCGATAATGCGCGCATCCCTGATCGGCACTGGCCTTCTGCTTCTTGCGTTTCCCTATGTCCACAGCTTTCCGGGCGTGATCGCCATTACGCTTGCCTGGGCTTTGGTCAGCGAATGCTTTCGACCGGCTACGCTCGCCCTCGTCGCATCGATCGTCACCCCTGAACAACGCAAGCCTGCTTACGCGCTCGTGCGTCTGGCGATCAACCTTGGAATGAGCATCGGCCCAGCTGCGGCAGGCTTCCTTGCCGCGCAGTCGTTCCGCTGGATTTTTCTCGTCGATGCAGCAACGACGATCGTCGCGGGAATAGTTCTCATCGCTGTTCCGTTTGCGGTGACGCGGCAGTTCGCGTCCGAGAGGGAATCCCGCGCTGCCGATCGCTCGATTGCGGCTTCGATCTTCAGCGACCGGCGGATGATATTCTTCCTCGTCGCAATCTTCCTGCTGGGTGCAGTGTTTTTCCAGCATGAAGGTCCGATGTCCCTGTTCCTCGTGCAGGACCTGAACCTCTCTCCTGCTTTCTATGGGGGACTATTCACGATCAATACTCTATTGATTGTGTTCATCGAAGTGCCGCTGAACTCTGCGACGTCGCACTGGCCGCATCAGCGAGCGCTCGCCCTTGGGGCATTTTTGTTCGCCGTTGGATCGGGGGTGTTTGCGTTTGCTGCCGGGCCGGCGATGATCATCGTGGGAATCGTGATCTGGACGTTTGGTGAGATGATGCTGTTTCCGCAGGCGTCCGCATACGTGGCCGAGATCGCTCCGGCGAGCAGGCGCGGTGCTTACATGGGAGCGTACTCACTTTCCTTCAATCTTTCGTTCGCCGTCGCCCCGTGGGCGGGTACCGTGGCGCTCGACCGCTACGGCGCGAGATTTCTATGGCTCTCCGTATTTGCGGTAGGCGTAATCTCGGCAGTCATGATGACGCAGGTGGTGGGAGACGTCGTCGAGCCCGCGGCATCTGTGGCGTGATGTTCAGAGTTATTATTACCCCGTGAAATTTTTGAGCTATTCCCGCCTGAAGGAAAGCGTGATCGTGATGGCGGCAGCGGCGCTGCTGGTCGTTGCCGTTGCGTGCGGCAGAGAGCCGACGGATCCATCGTCCACGAGTATCAGCGGTCAGTGGAAGTCGTTCGACCAGGACCTTTATATCAGGAATATCAGGCTCTCCCTCCTCGAGCCCTCCCCCGGCGTCGTAACGGGTAAGTGGACCGCCGACGGACGGACCGACAATTTCTGTGCTCCGGCCGTTCCGTGCCGAGACTCGAGCGTCGTGTCGGGGCGCAACGAGGTGTCCCAGGTTGTCCTCGAGCTCCTGGGCGCCGGGACTTTTGTCGGAGAGCTGGCGACGCAGGACACGCTGAGGGGGATCATCCGATCAAGCGGCACCAACTACCACGTCACTTTCGCCAGATGACGCGGTCCCCATGGGGCATCTACGTCATCTAACGTATCGAGCCCGCTTCGCCGTTCGACAAGCTTTGCGGAGTAGGTCCACCCAATCACCGGAAGAGGCACTTTTGAAGAGAATCAAGGGATTGAGCGCGTCTCTGATCGTGTCCGTGGTTTCTCTGCTCGCCGCCAGCCAGCTTGGCGCACAGGCTACGGAAAGGCAGCGCGAAGAACTGTCGCACGTTGACTCTTCCCGCGTGCTGTCGATCACGACAAACGACGGCTCAACGTTCGTCGGCAGGGTCGTGGCCGTGAACCCCGAGTCCGTTGACCTGCGGACGTCTTCGGGACGTGTGACGATCTCGTTCGCGAGCATGAAGCCACGGGTCTCGATCGGGAAGCCTGGCCGCGAGGACTGGTTCGAAAATCCAAATCAAACGAGGCTGTTCTTCGCCCCCACGGGGCAGATGCTCAAGAAAGGCGAAGGCTATTTCTCTGACTATGAACTGTTTTTCCCGGGAGTCGCCTACGGGGTCACAGACAACTTCTCGATTGGCGGGGGAGTCTCGATTTTCCCCACCGACTTCGAGGACCAGATCTTTTACGTCACGCCAAAACTCGGCGTGAGCCTTTCGCCGAAACTTCACGTTGCCGTTGGAGCAATTTTGTCGACGGTTCCAGGCGAAAACAGCAACGTGGGCGCGGTGTACGGCGTCGGCACGGTGGGCGATGGGGATGCAAGCCTGACAAGCGGCATTGCGTACGGCTTCGCCGGGAGTGATTTCACGTCGGAATTTGCCCTGCTGATCGGTGGAGAGAAGCGTCTGACCAAGCGAATCGGCCTCGTTTCGGAGAATTACATTGTCCCAAGCAGCGTGGGCACCCCGGTTGTCTCCGCGGGTCTACGTTTCATGAGCGAAAAACTCACTGTCGACCTTGGCCTGTTCAATGCGCCGAGCGATCCGATATTTCCGGGGCTACCCTGGGTGGGCTTCGTATACAAATTCTGAAAATGAGAGTGTCGCATGCGGCGTTTTCGCGCTGTATGGATCGTCGTAATTCTGTTTCTTCTCTTCACTGGCATTCCGGGAGCCGTCGGATACGTCACTGACTGGCTCTGGTTTCGTGAGGTAGGCTTTCAATCGGTCTTTGCGACCGAGCTGATTGCGAAGATCGGCCTGTTCGTCGTTACGGCGATCGTCGCTTACTTCTTCATCACCCTCAACGGCAGCTACGCTGCCGGCGGCGTTTCGAAAGCTCCGGTGCTCTGGCGGGTGAGCCCGGAGCTTCCGCCTGTCGACATCGCGCACAACGTCGGGAAGGTCGTCAAGCCAGTTGGTCTGGTGCTCGCGTTGTTCTTCGGTATTGGCGCCGCAAGCAGCTGGATGGAATTGCTGCAGATGGTGAACCACACGGCGTTCAATTCGGTGGACCCGGTATTTGGACGCGACATCGGGTGGTACGTGTTCGTTCTCCCGGCGCTCTCGACCCTGCTTGGGATGGCGCGCGGACTCGTCATCATCACGCTGATCATTTCGCTCTTCATGCACGTGTTGCGTGGACGCGTTACGCTGCCGCCGCAGCGCGTCGGGCTGCAATCTCCTGCGGATCATCACATCGCAGCGCTGCTGGTGGCGTTCCTGCTGCTTACGGCATTGCAGATCTGGCTGGTCAGAATCCCGGAACTGTTGTTTAGCACCACGGGTCCGCTCGTTGGCGCGAGCTATACCGATCTCCACGCGAATTATCCGGCACTCCACATCATCGCGTTTACAGCGCTGATCGGCGCGGTGCTCGTGATCTATGGAATGCTCCGGAAGAAGATTGTCTGGTTCACTTTCATGTCGTTCATCGCATACATCGCGGTCTCGGTGGTTGTCGGTGGACTGTTTCCGTGGGCAATGCAGCGATTCATCGTTGCCCCCACCGAGCTGACGCGTGAAGCGCCGCAGCTCAGGAGTCACATCAGGGCGACGCGTGCCGCGTGGGGGATCGACAAGGTCGCCATGCGCGACCTTACCGGCGACGCGAAGCTCACGCTTGACGACATTCGCGCCAATCAGTCCACGGTTCAGAATGTTCGTCTGTGGGATCGCGAGGCCCTTCTTCAGACATTCGGACAGCTACAGGAAATCAGGACGTATTACGATTTCGTCTCGATCGATGACGACCGCTACATGGTCAACGGCCGATATCGACAGGTGCTGCTCTCGCCGAGGGAGCTGAATGCGGCGTCGCTGCCGACGCGGACGTTCATCAACCAGCACCTCACGTTCACTCACGGCATGGGCCTCACGCTCGGCCCCGTGAACGAAGTGACATCGGAAGGGCTTCCTGTTCTCTTCATCAAGGATCTTCCTCCCGTTTCAAACGTTTCGCTCAAGGTTACGCGTCCTCAGCTCTACTTCGGCGAGCTCACCAAGGAGCACGTTTTCGTCAACACCCGCCAGGCAGAGTTCGATTATCCGTCAGGCGAGCAGAACGTAACCACGCGTTACAACGGTACGGGCGGCGTTCGCGTTGGTTCAATCTTCAGGCGCGCGATGTTCGCTATCAGATTTGGCGCATTGAACATCCTGCTGTCGGGCGACATCACGAGCGACAGCCGCGTGCTTTACAATCGCGAGATCGATGATAGAGTCAAGCTGGCTCTTCCGTTTCTGTCGTTCGATGGAGATCCGTACCTCATCGTCACCGATAAGGGCGAGCTGAAGTGGATGCTGGACGGGTATACGAAAACTGACAGGTATCCATATTCGCAACGGCTGACGAACGGCACGAGCTACATGCGGAACAGCGTGAAGGTCATCATCGATGCGTACAACGGATCGGTCGAGGCGTATGTGCTCGATCCGACTGACCCTCTCGTCGCAACGTACGGAAAGATTTTTCCCGGCATCTTCAAGCAGATCTCGACCATGCCAGCGGACATTCGCGCCCACATGCGGTATCCCACCGACCTGTTCAGCATCCAGTCATCGCTTTTTGCGACCTACCATATGGATGCCGCTGAGTCCTTCTATCATCGCGAGGATCAATGGCAGGCGCCCACGGTTGTCGATCAGCCTGATCCGG
This sequence comes from Gemmatimonadaceae bacterium, assembly GCA_035525975.1. Taxonomy (GTDB): domain Bacteria; phylum Gemmatimonadota; class Gemmatimonadetes; order Gemmatimonadales; family Gemmatimonadaceae; genus UBA4720. The sequence continues at coordinate 13,399 of DATLDF010000045.1, read as the reverse complement.
GCCAGAAGTTCATGCGTCACATCGTCATGAAGCTGCCCAATGAAAAGCAGGCAGAATACATCTTCATGGCGCCCTTCACCCCCAAGGGAAAAGACAACCTCGCGTCGTGGATGATCGCCCGAAACGACGGCGCGGAGTACGGGAAGCTGAGTGTGTACCGGTTCCCGAAGCAGAGCCTGGTGTACGGCCCACAGCAGATCAAGTCGCGCATCAATCAGGACACGGACATTTCGCGTGAGCTGACTTTGTGGGATCAGCGCGGATCTGAAGTTATCCGTGGCGAGCTGCTCGTTATTCCCATCGAGGAAGCGCTGATCTACGTGCAGCCGATCTATCTTCGGTCGCAAGGTGGAAAGATTCCTGAGCTGAAGCGGGTTGTTGTTGCGTATCAGCAGCAGGTTGTCATGGCCGAGACTCTCGAAGCCGGGCTCGCTCGACTCTTCGGTGGAAATGTTCCGCAGACGGCCGATTCCGTGTCTATTGCAGCGGGGGCAGCATTGCCTGGTGATACGACTGCTCGGCCGGCCGCGGCTTCAGTTCCTGCAACGAGATCGATCTCAGAAGCGCAGCAGCATTACGATCGAGCGATTCAGGCGCAGCGCTCGGGTGATTGGGCTGCTTATGGGAGAGAGATCAAGGCGCTTGGAGATGTCCTCGCCAGACTCCGGAACAACAGGTAAGGCGGATACGGCGGAACTACTTTCACCGCTGAGCGCGCGGAGATTCGCGGAGATTCGCAGAGGCCAACAACATATGGGTTAAACATCGGAACGACCGGTCGTGGTGCCGATGTTACCCTTTGCTTTCTCTGCGAATCTCCGCGAACCTCCGCGTGCTCAGCGGTGAAAGTAGTTCCGCAGTTGAAATGCTAGACCTTCAAAAAAATCTTTCGGCGGTAGAGTACAGCAAGAATCGCAAGCCAGAACAGCACAGTCGCGAATGCCATCGCAAGCGACGCATTCTTCGGCTCCATCAACGGCGCAAAGACTGACTGGTAGATGACCGACTCCATGGCCGTCTGTCGTCCGTTGTAGTCGACCTTCCACAGCGTGTAGATAATCCGCGCGAGCACACCCGACCCGACAAACGCAACTATCGGGTTGACGCCGTAAATAACGAACGGCTTGATCCACCAGCGAACTCCGCGGTCCTCGACAATCCACATGATCGTCGCCAGCGTAGCACAGCCCATTCCCGCCGTGAAGAGAACGTAGGAGCTCGTCCACAGATTCTTGTTGATCGGGAACGACCAGTTCCACATCAGCCCCACGACCATCGCAAGACATCCAACCGCGAAGAGACCGGCAATGCGTTCGATCAACGGCTTCGGCTGCGACATCCAGCGGCCCGCAATCACACCAAGCATTGCAGTCCCAATCGCAGGAATTGTCGAGAAGGGCCCTTCCGGGTCGTACGTGAGGCTGCCGGACCAGATGTGCTTCAGGCCAAGAATGGCGCGATCGAGATGAGCTGCGAGCGTCTCACTGGGCGTATTCAAGAGCTGGTAGCCCAGATAACGGCCCGGAACACCATTGAGGGTGCCGTTAAGCGGGATTAGCGTCATCGCGAACCAGTATCCGAACAGCAGCGTCGCCAGGATTGCGATCTGCTGCTTGAGGTTGGTTCGAAGCGTGAGCAATGCTGCGCAGATGTAGACGATGCCGATTCGTGCGAGCACTCCCATTATGCGGACGTGGTCGAACCGGTAGGCGATCTTGTGCATAAGGGTCGCGCCCGGGCCGGCTGCATCACCGTATTGATAGAACGGGAAGGCCGCCATCAGGAAGCCGAGGAGGTAGATAATCGCCCCGCGCCTGAGGATGTTCTTGACGAGGGTGGCATCGCTGTCGCCGCGTGCGCGACGGGCCTGGAGCGACAGGTGGGTCGTGATCCCTACTATAAATAAGAAGAACGGGAAGATCAGGTCAGTCGGAGTCCACCCGTTCCATTCAGCGTGCTCGAGGGGCGGATAGATAGCTGCCCAGGTCCCCGGGTTGTTGACGAGGAGCATCCCGGCGACCGTCATGCCGCGAAACACATCCAATGAGACGAGGCGTTCCTTGCCGGTTGGTCTTGGAGACACTGTCGATATGACTTCCGGATCTTCATGGACTCGCGTCGCGTAAACACTTCGATCTGCGGGCGGCTGAGCCGTTGTAGTCATATGTAGGTCCTCATGTTACGTGGATAATTGCGCGTGTTCAGGCAGGCGGCAAGTACACGATGTAAGCGTGCCATCCAAGTCTTGACGGCAGGCGCTGCCACCCTTAGCTATGGCCCTACCTATTGAGCGGCGAATTGCGTATGTGCCGCTGCCGAAAAAACTTACATGAAAACGAGGTACCTGATGTCACCAAACCGGATACGGATTCTGTTCGTTCTGGCTGTGATGGCCTTCTCCGTGCCCGCCTGGGCCCAGACTGGGACAATCGCGGGCAAAGTCACTGTCGGAGGGAAAACAGCTGTCGCCGGGTCGGTTAAGGCTGCTTCGGGTCTCCGTTCCTACGGCGCCCCAATTGACCAGAACGGTAATTATCGTATCACTGGCTTGCCGGACGGCACCTACACGGTGACCGCGAGGTCTCCTGGCTACGCTCCAAGGATTATGGAGAACGTAGTAGTAGGCACCGGTGTCACAACCACGACCAATTTCTCCCTGGTCGTTGCTCCAACGTCACTCACTGAGGTCATCACCACGGCCTCGCGTGCGCCGGAGAAAGTGATCGATGCACCTGCGTCTGTCTCGGTCGTAACGGCGCAACAGGTTAATGAAAGGGCTTCAATCAACGTCGCTGACCACGTTGCCGCTCTGCCTGGCATCGACGTCGCTCGTGGCGGGTTGATGCGGGCGAACATAGTTAGCCGCGGGTTCAATAACATATTTTCTGGCGCGTTGATGACGCTTACCGATAACCGGTTCGCGTTCGTCCCGTCGCTCCGGGTGAACATTCCCTACCTCTCGACCACAACCAACGACGACATTGAGCGTATCGAGGTTGTGCTTGGACCGGGCGCCGCTCTCTATGGACCGAACACAGCGAGCGGTGTGATGGCCTTGTTCACCAAGTCGCCATTCGCATATCCGGGCACCACCCTCACGGTCGATGGTGGCAATCAGGACGTGTTACGCGGGGCCGTGCGCACGGCGTGGGTACTGAGTCCGAAGTTCGCAATCAAGGGTGCGTTCGAGGCTTTCCGCGGAACAGAGTGGGATTTCTGTGACGGCTCCGCTTCCAGCGTCAACGACAAGGATGGCCCTTGTTACCAGATTCCCGCCGATACGATCGGCGAGTTATCGCGGCGCGACCGCAACCTGCGGCGGATGGGTGGTGAGGTCCGCATGGATTACAGGCCCAGTGCGCGGAGCGAATTCATCGCAAATTACGGCCGGAGCAAGGCGGGATTGGCCGTCGAGCCTACCGGTCTTGGACCCGCACAGGTAAAGGATTGGGTTTATCAGACGTATCAGGTGCGGGGTCGATTCGATCGGCTTTTCGGTCAGGTTTTCATGAATACCAGCGATGCAGGCGGAACGTACCTACTCGGGATTCCCCAGGACGCCAACAAGGCCTGCCCTGACTCACCCAACCGAAAGGTTGCCTGTATCATCGACCAATCACGGCAGGTTGCTGCGCAGGTACAACACGGTCTGGATTTTGGCATGCGCCAGCGGTTCCTCTACGGTCTCGATTACATCCATACAGAGCCGCGCACTGATAGCACGATCAATGGGCGCAACGAGGCTGACGACGTAATAAACGAAATCGGCGGTTACCTCCATTCGGTCACGTCACTCTCTCCAATGTTCGAGCTCACCACCGCGGCGCGCGTTGACAAGCACAGCCGGCTGGAGGATCCAGTCTTTTCACCACGTGTTGCACTGGTCTTCAAACCGGTTCAAGATCAGAACTTTCGGCTCACGTTCAATCGCGCATTCTCCACGCCAAGCACGAACAATCTGTTCCTCGACCGCCCCATATCAAACAATGGTCTCGTCGCGGTCAGAGCCCTGGGCACGCCCGACGGCGGCCTTCAGTATCGCCGGGATTGCCCGACCGGGCTTGCGACGACTTCAGGCACGGGATTTTGCATGAAGGTATTCCCGGCGTTTGGTGGGAATAACACCTATGTGGGGAATCCGTACGCCAATTCGTTCGGTGTTGCCAGGAGCGGAATCATTGCGGCGCTGACTCCCTCGTTTGGTGCTCAGGGAGCCACCCTGATCGCGAATTTCCTCGCTGCCAGGCAACCCACCGCCGCGCAGGTGGGAACGACATTGATTATTCCGGCTGTCGGCGGCTCAGCGGCGTTCGCAATGTCTCCATCCGAGCTCTTTGATATCGATGCGCCGAAACCGACAACTCACACGGTTCTGGAGGCTGGTTACAAGGGTATTATCGGCAATCGCTTGCAGCTTTCAGTTGATCTATGGCACGAGAATCGAAAGAACTTCGTCGGGCCGCTGCAGATTGAGACACCGCTTGTCTACCTTAATAACACGGCCCTCAATGCATACCTGAAAGCACAACTCGAGGCCTTCCTTCCGACTATTGGAGCACCCGCGGCGGCGGCAGGACCGGTGGCAACCCAGCTTGCCGGAGCTCTTCCCGGGAATAACCCGGCAGGCGCTTGCAACCCGGCTGCGGGAGCCTTTTCTGGCTGCCCTCTTGGCGTCCTCAACTTCGATACACCGAACGCGGGAACTGACGTCGTCGTAGCCTATCGCAGCTATAGCAAGCCAATCAATCTCGTTGGTTCAGACATCGGGGCGGAGCTGCTCCTCGACCGTGGATTTTCGGTTCAGGGCACATACTCGTGGGTGAACAAGAAGCTTTTCTCAAAAGCCGACCTTGGAACGCGCGACGACGTCTCGCTGAATGCGCCGGCGATGAAGCACACCTTCGCCATCAATTATCGCGGCGTTGACAACGGCTTCGGCGCCGAGCTGCGCGAGCGGCACGTCGACACATTCAACACCCTGGCGTTCGTCGGGGGAATCGTAAAGGGCTACACGCTTCTGGATGCGGGTGTTTCCTTCAAGCCCAATTTCCTCAACGGCGCGCTGATTGCCGTGAATGGAACGAACATCCTGGACAAGAAACATCGTGAATTCACGCAGGGGAACCTGGTTGGGCGTCTTATCATCACCAGGCTGCAGATGAGCTTCTAGAAGTAGAGTCCCACAGTCGAACGGAGCGGTGCGCCTCGGCGTACCGCTCCGTTTTGCGTTCCGGACTTAGATTTCGAGAAATGAACGTTCTTATCGATCCCGTCGCGCGGCCGGTAATCGGCCACCGCGGAAATCGCGCCTATGCCCCGGAAAACACGATCGAATCGTTCGCCCAGGCTGTCGCGCTGGGTGCTGACGCGATCGAGTTCGATGTTCGCCTCTCGGCTGATGGAATTCCTGTTGTTCATCACGATCCGACGCTCACGCGCACAACCGATGGGATTGGCGAAATCGCGCGAACTGATTTCGTGAAGCTCAAGGATCTCGATGCCGGGCACAATTTCACACGCGATGGCGGCAAGACGTTTCCTTATCGCGGCGCTGGTCATCGTATCCCGACACTGGAAGAAGTAGTCGAGGCATTTCCATCGACCCCGCTCCTCATTGAGATCAAGGACGCGCTCGCGGCGCCGCTCGTCCGCGAAATAATCGAGAGGCACAAGGCAGAATGGCGGTGCCTCGTCGATGCAATGAACGACCTTGCCGTCCGGCGTTTTCAGGACTCAAAGATCGCGTGGGGGGCAGCACAGTCCGACGTCGTAAGTCTCATGAAACAGGTGCTGCTTCGACGACCCGTGACCAGCATGCCGTATAACGCTCTCTGCATTCCACTTTCATATAACGGCTTGCCGCTGCCCGTCCGTCGGTTTGCGAAAGCCGCTCGACCCCTCGGCCGGCAGGTTCATGTCTGGACTGTGAACGATCCGGCGGTTGCGCTTGGTCTCTGGAAAGACGGGATCAATGGGATAATCAGCGATGATCCGGCGCTCATGCTGAAAACGCGCGCATCCCTGCCCACCGTCGAGTTGCTTCAGTCATCTTTCTGAATCGAAAAAAAGGAAACCCCAGAACAGAGTGCCCGGGGCCTGGGCTTTGTGAGCTTGGCGCTTTGGGCCGAGCGTTGCAGAGTTAATCTTCGGCTCAAAGCCCGCCAACAGCTCAAAGCCCGCCAACAGCCCAAAGCCCGCCAACAGCCCAAAGCCCGCCCACAGCCCAAAGCCCACTAAGCCCAAGCCATTGGCCCGCTTTTCCGGGTTCCCGTCTCTAGTGAGCGCGGTCTCTCGTTTTCGGCACGGACCCTGGCGCCCCGAGAGACGAGGTGGGTACTGACTCACGAGCAACCGGCTCCCCATTCATCCGCACGACATACGCTTCCATCGCGAAATACTCCGGAAGCCCAAGGCGATCGACCGTCGCAGCAGTGTTCTTGTTCCGTTCCTCGACACGCTGCCAGAACTCACGATCATCCTGGCCGGGGAAGGGAGCCCGATCCTTCTGGCTTTGGTGCTTGAAGATCGCCTGGATCTTGCAGCGCAGCTCGTCCTCTGACAGCGGAACCAGCACGTCAGCTTCGCCCACGTCCCACTCCTGCCAGGCACCGCGATAGTACCAGATTTCCGGTTGGTCACCCGAATACTTCGTGAGGGCGGCCTGCACCGTCTCCAGGCACATTCGATGTGTCCCGTGTGGATCGCTCAAATCGCCGGCGACAAACACATGCGATGGCCTTCGCTCCTCGATAAGAGCGAGCGTCTTCGCAACGTCCTCCGCGCCGATCGGATCCTTTCGCGTTTTTCCTGTCTGGTAGAAAGGAAGGTTGAGGAAACGGGCCTGATCCCGGCTCATCCCAAACGTCTCGATTCCCGAGACAGCTTCCGCTTCGCGTATTCCCTTCTTGATCGTCTGCACTTCAGCGATGTCGACCTGCCCGGGCATCTTCGTCTCGAGGAATCTCTCGACCTTGTCGATCAGGTCGCGGGTTGCCTTCTCGTGACTTGCGAAGTCGCGATCGAAACGGCGAAGGAAATCAACGTAGCGGCGAACTTCGTGATCGAAGACCGCGATGTTGCCAGACGTCTGATACGCAACGACGATGTCGTTGTGATTCTGGTGAAGCTTGTTGAGCATTCCGCCCATCGAGATCACGTCATCGTCAGGATGTGGCGAGAACACGATGATGTTCTGCCCGGCTGGCAGCTTGCTCTTCCCCCGCACCTTTGAGATGAGCGCGTTGAAGACTTCGCCGTTGAGAGGACCTGCCTCCTGATAGCGGGCGAGGAGCGAGCTCAGGTGGTTCTCGCGGTAATCGAGGCTGTCGAGCTTGAGAATTGACTTGTGGGTCACGCCACTCAACCAGATCACGGCGGCGATCTCGAGGTCCTTTGTCCATGACACTTCACCGACGATCCATGGAGTCCGTATTCTCGTCAATTCTGCCGCCGCAGCGTAGTCGACGTAGAACACGGCGTTCTTGTGGAGCTGAAGGTAGGTCGCGGCGACATCGGGAACCGGATCGCCTTCAACTGCCCGCTTGATGATCGCGGCCTTGTGCTCGCCGGTCGCGATCAATGCGACTTCGCGCGCATCCATGATAGTCGCGACCCCCATCGTTATCGCTTCGGTCGGAACGTTGTCCTCACCGAAGAAATCGGCAGCCGCGTCACGACGCGTTATCGTGTCGAGCGCAATTGCACGCGTACGCGATTCGATTCCGGATCCTGGCTCGTTGAACCCGATGTGTCCCGTTTTTCCGATGCCGAGTATCTGGAGGTCGATTCCGCCTGCGGCTTTGATTGCCGCTTCATAGTCGCGAGTTGATTCGGTCAGACTATCGCGAGGCACGTCACCTTGCGGGATGTGAACGTTCTCCGGCTTCACGTTGATGTGGTCGAACAGATTCTCCCACATGAACCGATTGTAGCTGTGAATGCTGTCGGGCCGCATGGGGTAGTACTCGTCGAGATTGAATGTCACGACGTCGGAGAAGTCGAGACCTTCCTCCTTGTGCATCCTGATCAGCTCGCGGTAGATGCCGATCGGTGTGCTGCCGGTGGCGAGTCCGAGCACCGCATGCTTTCCTTCAGCGCGTTTCTGGACGATGACTTCCTTGATTCGTCTCGCGACAATCCACGCAATTTCTTCGTACTCGGCAACAACTACGGGGACGCGCTCGCGCGGCGTCATCATCTCTGTTTCTCCCAGTCAATTAGCGGTGCGTCGACAATGCCGCGCTGCGCTGCGTCGGCAACTGCCCGCCGCAGCGGGACCTGCTTCTGGTTGGCGCGTGTAGGGTTGACGCGATTGGTAAGCAAAATCACAAAAAGGCCTCGTTCAGGGTCCATCCAGATCGACGTTCCTGTATATCCGGTATGTCCAAAGCTCCTCGGTGAAAAATAGTTACCCGAGCTCGATCCTTTTGACGGAGTGTCCCAGCCCAGGGCGCGGCTCGACTCCTTCGACTGGGGAACTGTCCATCGGGCCAGCGTTTCCGGACGAAGGATCCTCACACCGTTGTAGGATCCGCCGTTGAGCAGCATCTGGGCGAAAATCGAGAGATCCTTCGCAGTAGAAAAGAGTCCCGCGTGTCCGGATACGCCTCCCATCTTGAATGCATTCTCGTCATGCACGCTGCCATGGATGTGTCCGCGCATCAGCCCGCCCGTTGCGGTATCGAGTTCCGTCGGGGCAATGCGCGCAAACAGCGATGAGTCAGGATTAAACAGCGTGCTGGTCATCCCGAGCGGCTTGAACACCTTGTCGCCAACAAACGTGTCGAGCGTCTGGCCGGTGATGCGCTCGATTATCAGCTGCTGCAGAATCATGTCCCAGTCGCTGTAGACCGTCGCAGTGCCTGGCGCCGACTTGAGCGGACGCGAGTTGATCTGAGCGAGATACTCCTCGCGGCCCCTGAACGACTTGTAAAGCGCGGCGAACGCCTCGAGGCCGCCGCGATGAGTGACAATCATCCTGACCGTGATGGCCGCCTTGTCCGGTGCATTGAAACCCGGGAGATAGCTTGCAACCGTTCGATCCAGGTCGAGGAGGCCCTGTTCCTCGAGAACCATTGAGGCCGTCGTGGTCGCGATCACCTTGGTCAGCGACGCCATGTCGTAAATAGTGTTTTCGTCCACCGCTCCGTATTTCGGCTCTGGATCGAGGCGGCCGTAACCTTTCATATGAACGATTCGTCCATATCGACCCACCGCGAGCGCTCCACCGGGCGCGGCACCGTCACGAACGGCAGCGTTCATGATCGAGTCGAGGGTTTGGGTGAGGTCGGCGCGCATGAACGCATCCTGCGGGCGGGCCGGTTCGACAGTCGCAACTGGAACGAGCGGAGGTATTGAAGCAGTTTCGGGAATTGTCGAGGCGCAGCCCGTGGAAAGCACGACTGCGGCAAGAAGGATTCGATTCATGCCTAAAAATACGACCGATTGATAAGGGTATCGACCATTGGACGTGTTGGAGCTTGGGGGCCCGATGTTGCTCCTGTCATCGAAAGGCCGCCATCTGCATGACCTTTTTGGTTCCAAACGTGTATTTTGGACGGGCACGTTGTCGTCCCCCATTCGTTCAGGAGTAGTCCCATAATGCGAAAGACTCTGTTCCTTTGCGCTGTCGTGATGCTTTCTGCGTGCAGCAAAGGGGGCGATCCAATCGAGCCACTTGTCGCCACAACACTGACCGTCAGCACGACTCCGACCACCATAACGGTGAACGGAACGGCGCAGGCCAGTGCAATTGTAAAGGATCAGAACGGGAACCCGCTCACGGGTCAAACGATCGCCTGGACGAGCCTGAACCCAACGATCGCGTCTGTCGATGGTACCACAGGCGTAGTCCGCGGACTTGCGGCTGGAAATGCGATAATTCAGGGTAAGACAGGCAACGTGACCGGGACCGGGACCGTGACGGTAACCGGCCTCGTTGCATCATGCTCGAGTGGTCCGACGGTGCTCAACCTCGCAGTTGGCGAGGTGAAGGTGCTGAGCGCGACCGAGAGTAAGGGCTGCATCAAGATCTCTTCGACGGGACTCCCGTCGCAGTATCTCGTGATCGGAGCGAACGCGAATTCGATTCCCGAGCAGTCTGCAGTGTACACACTGAAGTCCGACGAGGGCGAAACGGTTCCGAATAACACGCTGCTGGCCAATCCTGTCAGGATTGCCGCTGCATTGCAGGTTTCTTCGCTGCCTCCGTCCATCACTCTGCAGGACAACTTCGAGATGAAGCTCCGTATGGCTGAGCGCCGTGAGCTGAGTCTTCCGGATGCGCAGGAAGCATATCGTGCCCGCGGGTCAGGACCTTCAACTATTCGGAAGTCGGTCAGCGTCGCGATTCCGAACATCGGCGACAAGACAGTATTCAAGGTGCCGGGAACCGGCAGCGACCCGTGCACGGGCTTTATCAACGTCACCGCGACCGCTCAGTACATCAGCAACAAGGCGATCATCTACCTCGATGACGCGGCGCCGGCAGGCGGGTTTACGGCGCAGGATTACCAGGATATCGGGAGCGAATTTGACAACCTGATTTATCCAACTGACGTCTCGTACTTCGGCACGCCGCTCGATTACGACAACAACAGTCGAGTGATAATTCTGTACACGGTGCAGGTCAACAAGCTCACCGCGAGCGGGAGTCCGAACGGTTTCGTCGGCGGATTCTTCTTCGTCGGTGATTTCTTCGAGCCAACCGGCGCCAACAGTTGTGCCCAGAGCAACAAAGCCGAGATCTTCTACGTTCTGACGCCTGACCCGACCGGATCGATCGTTCCAAATGCCGGCGGTACGGGCAATGTCCGGAGCACCTCGCAGGTGCGGCAGGGGACTCGCGGCACCATTGCTCACGAGTTCCAGCACATGATCAACGCGTCGGAGAGAATCCGGAGCCCGATTCTTCAGCCGCTCGAAGACACGTGGCTTGACGAAGCGCTCTCACACTTCGCCGAGGATGCAAACGGGCGCGCGCTGAAGCAACTGTCGGAAACGGCAAACGCGAGCTTTGCGACACTGTTCTCGAGCGTCAACGATTACAGTGCGTTCTTCTACCAGAACTTTGCGCGGTTCCGGTCATGGATGCTGAGTCCGGGGAGCACCTCACCGATCAGCAAGGAGGCTGCGTCCTCGCTGGGCATTCGTGGAGCCGCATGGGCACTGCTCAGATACACAGCTGATCAATACGCGCCCGGCGGCGACATAAAGGCGTTCACCAGGGCCCTTGCCGGCGGTCCGAATATCGGAGTTAACAACCTCACGCTGCGTGCGGGAAGTGTCCCGTTCGACAGCCTTGTTGCAGGCTGGATGGTGGCGAACTACGCGGACGACGCCGGCATCGCCGGCCTGAATCCCAAGTACACGTACAAGTCGTTCGACATGCGCAGCAACATGGCGGCCCAGCCAATCAGCTCCAATCAGCAGTATCCGCTGGCGATTACCGAAATCGCCGGAACTGGATTCATCTCGACAAACCAGACGGCGAATTCGGGCACGGGTGATTACTTCAGGTTCTCGAGAGTTGCTTCGGGTCCCGCGAGGACGTTCAGGTTCCTGAACGCGGATGGCGCGACGACTGCCAGCTTTACTGGAGCTACGCTTTATATCTTGAGGACGCAATAGAGTTAGGGCCAAACGCAAACGCCACGCGCCAAACGCTAACTGCTGAGGCTGAAACCCGCAAAAAACAAACGCCGCCGACTCGAGAGAGTTTGGCGGCGTTGTTGTTTTTGGCGCTTGGCGTGTGGCGCGTGGCGTGTAGCGTGTGGCGCGTGGCGCGTGGCCTTATCGCTTTATCCTTCCCAATGAGTCCATCGTCTGATACGGCCCGCGCACCACGCTATCCCGGCTCATCGTATCCGGTACCGCCATTCTGCCAGGTACTTTTTTCCGCGTCTCGCCAATGGTGCCCTCGGTCGAATTGATCGTCCCTTGAGCCGAGTCGGTCGGCGATCCCATGTCAGCCGGCGCAGCAGCCGTGTCCATTGCCTCCGCTGCCTGCGCGTCGCGGATGCTGTCAGCCGCCGCGCTGTCGGTCTTAAATGTGCCGGAGTCTTTGCCGCAGCCGGCCAGCACCATGACCGCCGTACCCATCACTACCATCACATTGAAACGCTTCATTGCTTCTCCACTGGAATAATCCTGCCTGTCTTCGAGATCATCATCTTCGGCGCCGACACTGACTCCCACTGCGGAGACAGGTCGGAGAGAATGCTCGCTCTGGTCTGTTGAGCAGAGAAGCCTGGAATGCTGTACGCGTCGGCGGCCTGCGGGTTCACCACGTATCCAAGATCGCCGATCGACTGAATACTCATTGTGCTGAACGGATTCACGAGCTGGATGAAGCCCGTCATCAGCTCGGTTCCAAATGTCGTCTCGCGCCAATGCCCGTCTGCCGTGCCGCCGCCACCCGTGTTCTCGACTGGAACGCTGTTGGGGCACACTTGCATTCCGCCCATTCCGATACACGCGTTGATGCCAAGGGCGCCCGTAAACCGCGAGTCAACAGTGTGGGCGCCCGCGAGGAGTCCCTTGTACGTCCACAGAGTTCCGATTCCGACGACGTGAAGCATCTCATGCTGGATGACGTCCTGGATATTTCCGACGGAAATGAGATTGTCGATGTCGGCCGCGTCGAACTGCATGACGCCGATGGTCGTCAGTGCATTGCTCTCTCGAATGAAACACGGGCCCGCGAATGCGAGAACGTTCTTCGGCCCGTCTATCGGTGCGACGGCAGCATATATGATGACGTCGTCGATGACGGTACCGATCGGAAGAACGATTCCAGTCGCCCCGCAGCCTCCAACGTTTGCCTGTTGACTCAGCGTGAGATCGGCGAGATCACCGATGACACTCGCTTTTATTCGCCCAGCAGCAGCGGTGAATGCAGCGGCAGCAGCGGGCGGCATCGCAGGACCGTAAAATCGGAGGTCTATGTCGTAGTCTGACAGGATCTCGGCGGCGAGCGTGGCAGTCAGCGTTCCAGACGCAGCGCGCAACGCCTGCGGAGTGGCGGATTTCCCCAGGCGCCAGGACGAGGCAGCTGCGTTGCCTGAGGCATCGGTAATCAGCGCTACAGTTGATACTATCCCACCGCCATCGGCAACCGTGAATACGACGCTGGCTCCGGCGACGCCATTGGCGAACTGGTCGCGCACCTGAGCTACGGGAGTCGTTGTCAGCGCACCTCCCGCAACGCCACGCTGGTTTGCACCCGCAATAAAGGCAATGGCTGTAGCCGGTCCGGCCTTGCCGTTCACGTTGATGGACGCCACTGGCAGTCCCGCGACTGTCACTGTCACGGTATTGAGCGCAGCGGTTTTTCCCAGCGTCCACGTTCCGATCGGCGTTGGGCCACCGCTTACGGTCTTGCTCGGAGCATCCTCGAGCG